>NZ_AUIT01000006.1 GCF_000423845.1 Thermodesulfobacterium hveragerdense DSM 12571
TAGGTTTTATGTTATCATTAATTTAAAAAATATTAAAAATTTTTATTATGCCTCTAAAATATTTTATTAAAAGACACAATTTATATTCTACTCCCTTATGTGTTCTGACCCTGGGCAGGAGTTGATTAAGAATGATATTAAAGAGGGTTTGGTAGACAGGGTGGTGGTTGCTGCTTGTACTCCAAGAACTCATGAGCCTATTTTTAGAGCAGCGGTTGAGTCAGCAGGTTTAAACAAGTATTTTTGTGAAATAGCTAACATAAGAGATCAGAATACCTGGGCTCACTGGGGAAAGATTAAAGAGGCTACCGATAAGGCTAAAAGGATCATCAAAAGTGCGGTAGCTAAGGTCAGGTTAGCTGAACCTTTAGAGGACCGTTTTGAACCTATGGAAAAGTCTGTTTTGGTGGTAGGTGGTGGAATTGCGGGAATGTTTGCAGCTTTAGACTTAGCTAACATGGGGTTAAAGGTTTATCTGGTAGAGAAAAGGCCTTCTATTGGCGGTAACATGGCCATGCTTGATAAAACGTTCCCGACGATGGACTGCTCGGCTTGAATACTTACCCCCAAGATGGGCGAGGTCGCCCAGCATCCTAACATCGAACTTATCACCTACGCCGAGGTAGAAGACGTTAAGGGTTATGTAGGTAACTTTGAGGTTACCATAAAGAAAAAAGCCAGGTATGTAGACTGGGATAAGTGTACAGGTTGTGGTCACTGTATGAACATTTGTCCCTCCAGAGCTCCAAACGAGTTTAACCTTGGTTTGGATAAGAGACCGGCAATTTATATCCAATTCCCGCAGGCAGTGCCTAAGAAGGCTGTGATAGATGCAGACAACTGTTTGTATTTTAAGACTTTAAGGAAGACAGGTAAGACAGCCTGCCAGATCTGTCAGAAGGGTATACCTAACAAGAACATAGAGGGTTGTCCGGCAGGGGCGATCAACTATGAGGACAAGGATGAGTTTATCAAGGTAAAGGTAGGGTCTGTGATCTTATCAACAGGTTTTAAACCGATGGAAAAATATCATTTTAAAGAATATTCTCCTAACTGTCCAGATGTGGTCACTGCTATGGAGTTTGAACGTATTCTTTCTCCTACAGGTCCTACGGAAGGGCAGCTTAAAAGACTTTCTGACGGGCAAAAGCCAAAGAAAATGGCTTTTATAGCCTGTGTAGGTAGTAGAGACGAAAGATACCATAGCTACTGTTCTAAGGTTTGTTGTATGTATATCATGAAACATGCAAGGATCCTCAAAGAGAAGTATCCAGACATAGACCTATATCTTTTCTTCATAGATGTGAGGACAGCAGGAAAGGATTTTGAGGAATTTTATGTTTATACCAAGAAGCTTGGTGCGAAGGTGATAAGGGGAGGAAGGGTTTCAGCGGTAGATGTAAAACCAGATGGAAAATTAAGGGTCAGGGCATATGACAACGACCTTTGCAGTCCGGTAGAAGTGGATGTAGACATGGTGGTTTTGGCAACAGCAATTGAGCCAGGGCCAGACACAGAGAAACTTGGAAGGATCTTTAGTGCCAGCTGTGGTAGGGAAGGCTTTATCAGAGAAGTTCACACCAAACTTTATCCAGTAGAGACCTCAGCTAAAGGGGTATTTATCGCAGGATGTGTGCAGGGGCCCAAGGATATTCCAGAATCTATCGCTCAATCAAGGGCTGCTTCTTCTGCGGCGGCTGCATTAGTGTTACCAGGTAAAATCAGGTTTGAGGCAATAGCTGCTGAGGTGATAAGGGACAAGTGTAGTAGTTGTGGGGTGTGTGTGCAGCTTTGTCCATATAACGCGATAGTGCTTGAGGAGTATAACGGGGTTTATAAGGCCAAGGTTGAGCCAGCCCTTTGTGCAGGATGTGGAACCTGTGCTTCTGCCTGTCCTTCCAAAGCCATCGTTTTCCATGGATTTACCACCGAGCAGATAATAGAGCAGATTAGAGCCATAACGGTTGATTAATAAAAGAAAGAAACCAAAGGGGGTAGGATAATGGAGAAGGAAGTGAATGTTATAAAGTTAGACGAGGAGTTTATGAAGGAGTTTTGGGAAGAGCTTGAGGCGATGGGGATGCCTGTTAAGGAGTTGAGGGAGTGTATCCAGTGTGGGAGGTGTGCAGGGACCTGTCCGATGGCGTTAGCTGGTTTGGAGTATTTTATCAAGAGGATAGTGCATGCGAGTATGTTGGGGTTGAAGGAGATATTTTTGGATGATTCATCGGTATGGGGGTGTCAGAGTTGTAACCGGTGTGTAGAGGTATGTCCGATGGACATAAAGCCTTATGAGTTGATACAGGCGATAAGGAGGGTGTGTTTTAGGGAGTATGCGATGCCATCTAACACGATAGACGGTTTGAGGAACTATTATGAGAGGGGGCATGCGGTAATAGTCAAGGGTTTTGAGGAGAGGAGGAAGAAGGTGGGGTTACCTGAGATGCCACCTACGGTGATAGGGAATGAGGAGATGAGGAAGAAGTTTCAGGAGGTAATGAAGCAGACAGCGTTAGCAGAGGTAGCACCGTTTCCACTTGACTAAAGAAAAAGGAGGGAAGAGATGAAGAGGGTAGGATTGTTTTTAGGGTGTAACATACCGTTGAGGAGGCCGGATATAGAGTATTCGATGAGGTATTTGTTGAAGGAGTTAGGGGTGGAGGTAGTGGATTTAGAGGGAGCGACATGTTGTCCGGCGTTTGGTGTGATGCCATCGGTAGATTTGGTGGGTTGGTGTGTGGCATCTGGGTGGAACATGGCGATAGCAGAGGGTAAGGGATTAGAGGTGATGGTTACGGGATGTGGTAGTTGTTATGGGAGTTTGAATGAGGCGAGATATCACATGGAGAAGCATCCTGAGATAAAGGAGAAGGTGAACGAGATATTGGGAAGTGTAGGGATGAGGTATGAGGGGAAGGTTAAGGTGTACAACATATACAATTATATATATGATTTTATAGGGTTAGAGGAGTTGAAGAAGGCGGTGAGGTATTCGTTGAATGGATTGGTATGTGGGGTACAGGTAGGGTGTCACAATTTATGGCCGAGCAAGGCGTATCCGGCGAATGATGAGAATACGTTTCAGCCGAAGAGGTTGAGGGAGATATGTGAGGCGTTAGGAGGGGTGGCGCCGTGGTATAGCATGATGACGGATTGTTGTGGTATGGGTGCGTTGGGTAGTTTAGCGAGGGACAAGTCGTGGAGTTTGTTTAAGAGGAAGGCGAGCAAGATGATAGAGGAGATAAATCCTGAGGTATTTGTGACGGGGTGTAGTAGTTGTTTGTTGAGGTTTGACAACGATCAGGCGTTGATGAGGAAGGAGGGGGTAATAGATTTTGAGGTACCAGCGGTGCATGTGGCGCAGTTGGTTGCGTTGGCGTTGGGAGCGGAGCCGGAGAAGGCGGTAGGTTTGGCAGAGGTGCCAGTAGACAAGGTGGTAGAAAAAATAAGAGGAGGTAAGTGATATGAGTTGGGAGCCAAAGATAGTGGTTATAGCTTGTAACTGGTGTACCTATGCTGCGGCAGACCTGGCAGGTAGTTTAAGATATAGTTATCCACCTACAGCATATATAGTAAGGGTTCCCTGTAGTGGTAGGGTAGAGCCTGAGTTTATAGTAGAGGCTTTAAAAACCGGAGCAGATGCTGTGTTGGTTGGTGGCTGACCTCCTGGGGATTGTCATTACCGGTCAGGTAATTACAAGGCATTGAGGCGTTTTAAGCTTTTGAAGAGGGTGTTAGAGGAGTTGGGAGTGGAAGGAGATAGGGTGAGGCTTGAGTGGATATCAGGTAGTGAGGGTAAGAAGTTTGCGGACATAATAACGGAGATGGATGCTAAGGTAAGGGAAATAGGACCAAATCCAATGAAGGGGGTATAGGAGATGAGCAAGCCTAAGTTAGCATATTATCTTGCAGGAGGTTGTGCAGGTTGTGATATAAGTTTGGTAGATTTAGCGGATTTTTTGGTGGATGTGGTTAGTGCGGTGGAGATAGTGTTTTTTGCACCCACGTTGGTGGATGTGAAGTATAAGGATTTTGAGGCATTACCTGATGGGTCGGTGGATGTGGGTTTGTTGACAGGTAACATAAGGAACAAGGAACACGAGCATATGGCGAAGGTGATGAGGGCGAAGTGTAAGGTGTTGATAGCCTATGGTATATGTGCGAGTTTAGGGGGTATCAAGGGTTTGGTGAATTTGCATAGTAATCAGGAGTTGTTGGAGAAGGCGTATAGGGATACGTTTAGTACAGACAATCCTACAGGGGAGTTACCGAGTCCTAAGTGTGTGGTAGATGGGAGGTATGAGTTGGAGTTACCGGAGTTGACGGAGGCGAGGACGTTGGATCAGGTGGTGGAGGTGGATTATTACATAGGAGGGTGTCCGCCGCATTATGAGCATGTTAAGGCGGCGTTGGTTGCGTTGTTAGAGGGTAAGTTACCGCCGAGGGGTAGTTGGATAACGATGGGGCATGCGGTGTGTGAGGTATGTGCGAGGAACCCTGTTTTGAGGGGAGAGAAGAAGAAGCCGGTAGTAGAGGTTAGGAGGGTGATAGAAGGGGGAGTAGAGGAGGAGGCATGTTTGACCAAAAACAAAATATTAAAAATTTTTATTATGCCTCTAAAATATTTTATTAAAAGACACAATTTATATTCTACCCCCCAAAGGAGGGTGTCCGCCGCATTATGAGCATGTTAAGGCGGCGTTGGTTGCGTTGTTAGAGGGTAAGTTACCGCCGAGGGGTAGTTGGATAACGATGGGGCATGCGGTGTGTGAGGTATGTGCGAGGAACCCTGTTTTGAGGGGGGAGAAGAAGAAGCCGGTAGAGGAGGTTAGGAGGGTTATAGAAGGAGGGGTAGAGGAGGAGGCATGTTTACTTGAGGCGGGTTATTTGTGTTTGGGTCCTGTTACGCAGGGAGATTGTGGTGCGAGTTGTTTGAAGGTGAACGTGCCGTGTAGGGGATGTGGAGGACCGATTCCAGGGGTAAGGGATTATGGTTTGAGGGCGATAAGTGCGGTAGCGAGTGCGTTGGAGGATGAGGGTTTGGTAGACAGGATAGAGGACCCTGTGAGGTTGTTTTACCGGTATAGTTTACCAGGGTCTATGATAGGGAAGAGGCTTGGAAAGTAGGTAAGAAGATAAAAAAACAGACAGGAGGGGAAGGGTATGCAGAGGATAGAGATAAATCCCATGACAAGGCTTGAGGGTCATGGGAAGATAACGATATTTTTGGATGACAAGGGGAATGTAGACAACGCCTTTTTACAGGTAGTAGAGTTTATGGGATATGAGAAGTTTTTGATAGGTATGCCTATAGAGGAGGTGCCAAGGACAGTAAGTACCGTCTGTGGGGTATGTAGGGCTGTTCATTTTATGGCATCAATGAAGGCTACAGATGAGGTATATGGGGTAAAGCCTACGGAGACGGCGAGGAAGTTGAGGGAGTTGTTTTATTATGCGCATTATGTAGAGGACCACATGGAGATCATATATGCGTTGGGGTTGCCAGATTTTGTGTGTGGGCCTACGGCATCTCCAGCTGAGAGGAATCTGGTTGGGTTGATCTTGAAGGTAGGAGTTGATGTAGGAAGAGATGTTTTGAAGAAGAGGTTTGCTGCTGTTAGGATATTTGAGATCCTTGGAGGAAGGCCAAGCCATCCAGTGGCAGCGATACCCGGAGGATGGAGTAAGAGGTTGAAGGAGGAGGAGAGGCAGGAGATACTGAGGTATGCGGATGAGTGTGTGGAATTAGGGAAGTTTACGCTTAAGGCGTTTAAGGATTTGGTGTTAAGTAATCCTCAGTATGTGGAGTTGATAAAGGGGGATGTTTACAAGGTGGTAACGAACTATTTGGGTACGGTGGATGAGGCTGGGAAGGTGACTTATTATGACGGGACGCAGGTGTTTGTGGACACGAAGGGTAATGAGATAGGTAGGTTTAGTGGTAAGGAGTATTTGGAGTGGATAGCAGAGAGGACGTTACCGTGGAGTTATCAGAAGGCACCGTACATTAAGAAGTTAGGTTGGAAGGGAATAGAGGATGGAGAGGGTACGAGTTTATACAGTGTGGGACCGCTTGCGAGGTTTAACGTGGGGAATGGGTTTGACACACCTGGTGCGCAGGAGGCGTATGAGGAGATGGTAGAGTTTTTTGGAGGGAAGCCTGTGCATAACATACTGGGTTATCACTGGGCGAGGGCGATAGAGTTGTTGCATTGTGCGGAGAAGGTGAAGGAGCTTGCATCAGACGAGAGTATCACTGCTCCTGACGTGAGGCAGGAGTTAGGTGAGGCAGTAGGAGAGGGAGTAGGGATTGTTGAGGCAGCAAGGGGAACGCTTATCCATCATTACAAGACAGACAGTAAGGGTATAGTAACTGACGCAAACATCATAGTTGCAACCACCCACAACAAAGGACCTATGAACATAGCGATCAAGAGGGCGGCAGAGAATTTTATCAAGGAAGGAAAGGTAGATGAGGGAATTTTGAACTTGGTAGAGATAGCTTACAGGCCCTATGACCTTTGTTTTGCCTGTTCTACTCACACCTTACCTGGGAAGTTGCCTGTGCAGGTAAACATCTATACCAAGGACGGAGAGCTGGTAAAAAGTTTGAGAAACTTTAAATAAGTTGTGTTTCCGTAGGAAGAATTTTTAAAGGGGGCTTTATAGCCCCCTTTTTTATTTTGATAAGTAGTTTATAATTAAGCTATGCAGAAAAAGGCCATAGTTATAGGAATAGGCAACCCTAACTTTAAAGACGATGGGGTTGGGTATAAGATAGTAGAACAGCTGGAAGGTTTGGTAGATACTGTTTGTTTGCTTAACACAGACCTAAAGGTAATAGATGCGATGTTGGGGTATGACGTTGCCATCATAGTAGATGGAGTAAAGGTAGGGGTTGAACCTGGGACGATAGTTGAGATTGACCCGTTTAAAACCTTTGATAAGGTTTATGCCAGCGGTACTCATAGTCTTACGGTTTTTGAGGTAATAAGGATTGGTTATCAGGTTTTTCAAGAGGAAATGCCTAAGGAGATAAAGATCATCGGGGTAGAGGTAGAAGACGTAGATACTTTGGATAGAGATTGTAGCCCTAAGGTTAAGGCAGCCATTCCTAAGGTTGTAGAGATTATCAAAGAATATTTAAGGCTAATTTAGTCAACAGAAACGCAAGGGTTACTGAGGTTGTTATCGTAAACACCCAGTTGATTCCTATTTTTTTGATCAGGTCTAACTTGATGGTTTGAAACCCTTTGGTGAGGCCAACACCGGTGATCCCACCTATGATGCAATAGGTGGTTGAGATAGGCATCCCTAATAAAGTAAAGGAAAAAATACATAATCCTGCCCCAAATTGAGCTACAAAACCTGAAAGAGGGTCTAAAGAGGTAATACCTTTTCCTACGGTTTCTATTACCCTGTGGCTGAGTAAAACAGCTCCCAGAAAGATAAGGGTTGAGGCGATAAGATAGAGTAATACTTTATTTAAGCTTAACCCTGTATACATCACCGGGCCAAGGACTGTTGCCAATTCATTAGCTCCGGTATTATAGGAGATGAGGGAAGAGCTTATGAGTAAAAAAGTTTTTAAGAGTTTTTCTATTCTAAAAAAGGGTAACTTGGAAGTAAACCGGATCACCAGTTTGTAGAGAAAAAAGCTTGTTAAACAGGCTATTAAAGGTGAGATCAACCAGGAAACCACTATCTTTATTAAAGAAAAAACGTTAACACTGAGGTTTAGAGCTAAACCACTACCGATAAGGCTTCCTATGATCACCTGATGGGTAGATAGAGGAAGTTTTCTCCAGTTGGAAAAAAGTATCAACAACGCCGATAACAGCAGCGAAAGGCTTAAACTAAGAGGGGTGGTTTCTACGAGGGATTTGCCTACGGTTTTCATCACTTTATCTCCGTTAAATAAAACCCCAAGGAAAACCAGCACCCCAAAAAGAAGTACGGCCCTTTTAAATCGGATTATCCCTGCTCCGATTGAGATACCAAGAGCATTGGAAGCGTCGTTTGAACCTATACCAAAGGCAATCAAAAGGCTGGCTATGATGGCAATCTCTATCATAGATAAAAACAGAGCTACCTTAAACTAAGGTCTAACAAATAAAGGTAATCGCTTGCATCCTCTATGACGTCGCTAACAGACACAAGTGAGTCAACAAAGTCAGACATAATCTTTCCTTCCCAGTAGTTAGTAATCTTACATAAGTTGCAATTTCTTATCTTTTCTGTAAGTTCCAACTTGATTTCATCTACCTTTTTTTCTAAAATTCTTATGGCAAGATTTTTTTCTCTGATGTTATCTTTAGTCCAGAGTGCCTTAAAGGATTTTATCAGGATCTGGCACATCTCAACGTTGATATGAGCTATCCTTAAACACTCTTCTTCTATGTTTTTATAGGTTAGTCCATAGAGGTCAGAATTTAAGATGTAGCGATACTCAAAGGCACAAACTTTCATATGGTCAAAAGCTTTTTCGATGATTTCGATAAAGTTGCAAAGGTTAGGTCTTATGTAAGGCAGAAAAGCCCCCTCATAAATGATACCTATGATCTCTCTTTTAAGAGAGTCTGCCTCTCGTTCAAGATTTTCTATACAATAGGTTTTTTCAAAACTCTCTTGAAGCAAGGTCTCCTTTAGACATTCTGTAGCAGCACAAAGGGTTTTAAGGTATTCTTGAATTTTGGTTATGGCTTTTTTTTCTAACTTTCCTCCACCTAAAAGTTTTTCAAGCATGTCCTAAACCTCTTTTATTTTTTAGCTTGTTCTATTAAAACATTATGCAACACATCAAAAAAAGACGCCACCCCTATGATTTTTTTGTTTTCATCAGTGATAAAAATACGCGCTATGTTGTGTGAGTGCATAATCTCTAAAATCTTTTCTAAGGGGGTGTCTTGAGGCACACAGAGAACAGGCTTAGAGGCTATGTCACCTATTTTTATCTTATGAGGATCCAGATTCTTAGCTAATACCTTAAAAATGATATTTCTTACCGTAACTACCCCATAGGAATCATCATGATTTTTAGGTAAGACTAACAACGACCTGATACGTTTGTCGATCAACCTTTCTATAGCATCATAAACCGTAGCGTCTGCAGATATGGTTTCAAGTTTTTTATTCATGATGTCTTTGGCTACTTTTCCCATCTTTCCCCCCATAGTTTTTTAATTGTTTATAAAGTACATTATAAATGTAATAAATAAAAAATCAAGAAAATTGTTAATAGAAATTTAACATTGAGAAATAAAATTTGAAGAGAAATTTTTATTGAGAAAAACAGAAAAAATGGGCGGAAGAGGATTTGAACCTCTGACCCCCGGCTTGTAAGGCCGATGCTCTCCCCCTGAGCTATCCGCCCATAAAAAGAATATAGTCTAAAAATAATATAAAATAGGGTTTTGTCAATAGTGTTTTTTTGATAAACTATGTATAAGAAACTATTTTTTGCTTTTGAATAGACCTATAGATGAGAGGATAAAAACTAAAAGAGGTTAGGTTATATGTTTAGAGAAGAGGTTTTTCATCTATTTTTGGTTGGGGCAAGCACCCCTGAGTTAGCCTTTTCTAAGGTGGTAAAGTTTCTTTCAACCTATCAGTTAGTAAGATATGATGAATTTAAGGTTCTTGAAAGAGAAACCTTAGGTTTAAGAGACCCTGGTTTTTGGGAAACCTTAGAAAAAGGACTCACAAAAAATTTAGAAGTGTTAAAAAGTTTTGTAGATGATTTAAACCAGGAAGGCTATGTTAGTATAAAAGACCTTTTGTTTCTTCCTCAAGGTTATCTTAGCAAGATATTTCATCTGATAGCTCATCTTCTGGACGGATTTTTTGGGATAGATTCTTATTTTTATAACCTGGTTGAAGACTCTCATTTTATAAGTCCTCAACTAAGGCAAAAACTTAAAAAAGAGGAAACAGGCTATTTTCTGGTCCCAGTTAAAGCCTTTTTTGAGGAAAAAGTATATTCTTTTGAAACTATATCACCTAAGAAATTTTTTAAAATTTAGAGATAAAAAAACAAATATTATCAGTTTTTCCCCAGGAGAGGAGGTTGCCCATTTCCTCTCCTGGAAGGTTGGTTCTTTTAATCCTTAGGTTCTATTTTGTATTTTCCGTTTTCGAAACTCACGTTAGCGTTGATATAATAGGCTTTAAACCCTGCTCTTTTTAATATGTTATAGGCCATTTCAGCCCTAATACCTGTGGCACAATGGATAAGGATGGTTTTGTCCTTAGGAATTTCGTTTAGCCTTTTTTCAACTTCTCCTAATGGGAGATTTACCGCATGGGGCAAGCTACCTTCTTGAGTTTCACTTACTTCTCTTACGTCAAGGATTAAGTAGTTAGCAGGTAGGGTAGGAGATTTAAGCAGTTTTTTAAACTCTTCCACAGAGAAGGTACCAGGCCTGGATTTATGAACATAGGCTATCTTAGAGGAGGGTTTCCCTACTTCAACCTTACCTCCTGCTTTTTTCCAGGACTCTAATCCTCCAGGAATGTAGGCTGTGTTGGTGTATCCCCAATTTTTAATGATATCGATAGCTGATAAAGCTCTTTCGTCTTTTTCGTCATAAACGAAGATTGGAGCATTTTTCTGCTTAGGAAATTGCTTTTTAGCAGCTTTAAGTTTTTCAAGAGGAAGGTTTACTGCCCCAGGTATGTAGCCTTTTTCTGCCAGGGCTTTAGGCCTAAGGTCTATAAGCACAAAAGATACTCCCTGAGAAATTTCTGAAAGGATGTGTTGAGGTTCTACTGCTACAGGGAGGCCTGTTTTTTTCCAGGTAGGCATTCCTTCTACAAAACCTTTAACGTTGGTATATCCAAGAGAAGCGGCCACACTGACCGCTGCTGGGGTTAAGGCTCAGCGTGGACCCTCACAATAAACCACAGCTAAGGCCTGTTTGTCTTTTAAAACCTCAGGTAGTTTCTTCCCAAACTGAGCTAACGGAAGGTTGATAGCCCCAGGTATATGCCCTTCAGCATACTTGACAGGAGGTCTGACATCTATGATCAACGCTGACTTTTGTTCTACCAGTTTCTTGACCTCTTCTAAACCTATTCTTTTTTCTTCTGGAACCTTAACCGGAGGTTTTACCGCTATGATAGAGGCATATCTTTTACCGTCTTTTTCTGTATAGACGATCTTTATGGGGGTGCCTCTGCTAAGTTTGTTTAAAGGTTGGTCCCAGTAAAGCACCTTTACCTTGTCGTCAAAAAACACGTCAAGACTTTGACCGGTATCAAGTTGAAGAAGCCCTGCTTTTTGAGAAATGGAAATAAGATTGCCCCAAAGTTCATTAGGGGCTGAAACTTTGTGACACCCAGGTTGAACGCATGAAGGAAGAGCCTGCTTGATCCCTGGCTCTCCTGGGGCAGAAGTCATCTCCTTTATCCCTATACTTAAACTAAAAAGCAAAGAGGAGACTCCTAAGGCTACCAGATACTTTTTGTTCATAAATCCCCCCTTGGTGTTTTTATGCTTATCTATAAGAATTATAAATAAATTTATCTAAAAAACAACCAAGGGACCTATAAATGTGGTGATTATAAAACCAAGAGGGCTTATTCTTGCCAGAGGTTTTTTTCTAAACTGCGATATTGGATGGCCTCCGTGAGGTGATGTTTTAAGATCATCTCAGATTGTTCTAAATCAGCTATCGTTCTTGCTACCTTGAGTATTTTATGAATGGCCCTTGCAGAGAAACTAAATTTTTCTGCGGCTTTTTCTAAGAACTCCTGAGCCTTAGGTTCTAAGATGCAGTATTTTTTGATTTCTTTAGGTTTAAGCTTAGCGTTGGTTTTGAGTTGGGTTCCATAGCGTCTTTCCTGGAGTTTTTTTGCAGCTAAAACCCTTTCTTTTATTTCTGCTGAGCTAATCTGAGGTTTGTCTGAGGTTTTTAAAAGTGCTTTGTAGTCTACAGAGGGCACTTGTAGGTGGATGTCTATTCTATCAAGGATTGGACCTGAGATTTTGTTTCTATACTTTTTTACCTCCTGAAAGTTGCACTGACAGGGTTTGGTAGGATGTCCGTAATAACCACATTTACAAGGGTTCATCGCACAAACTAACATGAACTTAGAAGGATAGGTTACGGTAAAGTTGGCTCTGGTTATGGTAACCTGTCCGTCTTCTAAAGGTTGTCTGAGGGCCTCTATCACGTCTTTTCGAAACTCTGGAAACTCATCCAGGAAAAGCACTCCATTATGGGCTAAGCTTACCTCTCCTGGTTTAGGATGAGTTCCTCCTCCTATCATCCCAGCCTCAGAGATACCAAAATGGGGATTTCTAAAAGGACGATGGTTGATAAAGGGTTTTTCAGGGGTTAATAGGCCTGCTACCGAGTAGATCTTGGTGGTTTCAAGTGCCTCTTGATAGGTAATAGGGGGTAGTATGGTAGGGAACCTCTGGGCAAGCATAGTTTTTCCTGCACCAGGTGGCCCTATCATCAACACGTTGTGCCCACCTGCCGCAGCTACCTCAAGGGCTCTTTTAGCCATCTCTTGTCCAAATATTTCTGAGAAATCTTCTTCTAACTTGAGTACCTCAAGGTCAACCCCTTTTTTCGGATGTAAAGGCACAGTTCCTTCTCTTAGGTAATCAATTACCTCTCTTAGGTGGGTTACTCCTACTACCTTAAAATCACGCACCAAAGAGGCTTCTAAATAGTTATCCAGAGGCAAAACAATCTCGCAAAACCCCAACTCCTTAGCCTTTAATACAGAAGGTAGTATCCCTTTTGTAGCCTTAACCGTTCCGTCAAGGGAAAGCTCCCCTAAAAAGGCTTTGTTAACTAAGGTGTCCTTAGGGATTATCTCTATACCAGCCAATATCCCCAAGGCCATCGCCAGATCAAACCCACTTCCTTCTTTCTTAAGGTCTGCAGGGGCTAAGTTTATGGTAACCTTTTTTTGGGGAAAACTAAACCCTGAGTTTTTTAAAGCAGACCTGATACGTTCTCTACTTTCTTTGATAGAGCTGTCTGGAAGCCCTACGATGGTAATCCCTGGAAGGCCTCGCGAAAAATCTACCTCGATGTCTACAGGAAAGGCTTCGATACCTAAAACCGTAAAACTTAAAACCCTGACAAACATCTTAGCCCATCAAAACAAAAAAGAGGACCATAAGGTTTGGCCCTATGGTCCTCTTTTTTATCCTAAACTTATATAGCTGTTAGGCACCCAAACCAAGGATCTGGATGAGTTTAGGTAAAACAGGGTTGGCATAAAGAAGAATAAGAGCGATAACCAAGGCATAAATAGTAAGAGATTCGATAAGAGCTATACCAAGAATCATGGTAACGGTAAGTCTACCGGCAAGCTCAGGGTTTCTGGCGATACCTTCACAAGCACCGCGGGTGGCATGACCCATACCGATACCGCATCCAAGAGCAGCCAAACCAACGCCCACACCAGAGGCTAAAACGACGGCTGCAAAGAAACCAAAACCAGTAACCATCTTAGCAGCACCAACTTCTTCTGCTAAAGCAGGGTTAGCAGACAGTAAAGCCACCAAACCTAAAAGTCCTAAAACCATCCACTTTCTCATAAAACCTCCCTCCTTTTAAAAATTTTTAATTTTTAAATAAAACACTTACCAGAAGGCTCATAAACCCCCTGGTAAAGCTTCTTTTTAATGGTGTTCCTCAACAGCACCGGCAAAGTAAGCCAAGCTTAAAAGAACAAAAATCAAAGTCTGAATAAGACTTACCAACACACCTAATACCATGATCGGAAGAGGAGCAAAAAACTTACCTGCAAGCATCGTAAGAATCCCAAGCAAAAGCTCTTTAGATACTAAGTTTCCAAAAAGTCGGACAGAAAGAGAGATAATCCTTCCCACATGACTAAAAATTTCAGCAGGAAGCATAAGAGGAGCTAACCAGGGAATAGGACCTAAGAAGGTCTTAAAATAGGCAAGCCCTTTAAACCTTATTCCTAAGAAATGGTAATAAACGATGGTGATTAAGGTTAAACCAAGGGTTACGTTAAGGTTAGCAGTAGGAGACATAAATCCAGGTATAAGCCCTAAAAAGTTAGAGAAGAGAATGTAAAGGGCATAAAAAACGATCAAAGGAAAAACCAAAGGCACCAAGTTAGGCCCATGCCCATCTCCATGAGGTACGTTTTCTTTGGTAAAGTTGTAGAGGGTTTCGATCACAAACTCCCAGAAATTCTGAAACCCTTTTGGTATAAACTCCATCTTTCTTGTGCCTATATAGGCTAACACGATAAGCAAAAGACACACAAAAAAGCTGTGGACCATGTGAGGAGCAAACAACTTAGCCAAAGGCCCGTAATGGGCTGCCTCTTCATAGTAATGAAACCCAGAAGGAAGACCAAGCTTTTCTAAAATAAGACACAAAAACAGTATAGGATGTTCCATAACCTGACCCCCTAAGTTAATATTTCTTTTTTTTCTTTTTTCATAAACCAGAGAAACCTGATAAAACTATAAGCCGTAAGGCTAACATAAACCAAAACAAACGCAGAAATCAGAAAAACCGGATGGGCACCAAGATGGGCTATCAAAAAATAAACCACTATGGCAGTTGCCAAAAGTTTAAGATAGATCTTTGCTATGTAGACGTGGCGTTCTTTGTTATAGAGATTTTTCTGGTCTGAAGCAAAGATTTCCTGAATTTTTTTTACAAAGTCAATCCCTTCTTTTTTGGTGGTCCTGAAGTTTAGAAACCCTAAAATCCCACCTGCCAAGAAGGAAAAAGTTTCCACCAGACCACCCCATACTAAATGGATGGAAATCGTCGCAACAACCACCAGCCCAAGGATTAACCTCTCTGCCTCACCAAAAAACCTTTCAGGACTTACTTCCTTTATCATTTTTACCTATGTCCTTTGTCCTCTTCTTGGTATACCAGATAAGGTTCTTAATCCCCCCTATCGCCCCAAAAATGATAAAGATAGTCGTAATCCACGGGGAAGTCCTTCCATGTAAAAGCTTCTCCTCTATCAGCCAGCCTACCACCGCTCCTGCTATCACCGAAGAAACTACAGCAATCCCGATGGTAAAACTTTCGGCTAAAACCTCTAACAAAAATTTAAAAGCACTATCCTTTTTCTCTTTCAACTTACATACATTTAAAACATAATTTTTAAAAAATCAACCAGCAAAAAACTACAAAATCAGGCGTATTATCAAAAATACAATTGATTTTATGTTTTTAATTTTATTTTTTATAAAATTTTTTAAGTTTACTGGGCTGTTCTTTTACTCGCAAAAAATTCCTTTACCTGTTCGGCAAAAGCCTCTATCCTCATCCTGGTGCCAAGGGACTTCTGTCCGTCGCAAGGAACGGTAAGCACAGGTAACCTTTTCCCTTCTCCTTCTTTAATCCTTTTTAACAGGGCAGAAACTACATTCCCTGGCATACAGGCAAAAGGAATAACGTTTACTATTCCCGAAACCCCGTTATGGGTATACTCTACCGCCTTTCCTACAGAAAGCAACACCTCCCCTCCTTCATACCTTATGTCCACATACCTTTGGGTAAGCCTCATCAGCTCCTCAACCGGCAACTCTTCAGCCGTATCAAGGATGTCCTTAAAAACAGACACAAACTTTTCTTCTTCCCACCTCAGATATCTGCTTTCAAGCACATACCTGAAGTAGGTCTTAAAAAGTCCAAGCCTTTTAGCCCAGTTTTTGGAGGTGTAGTTGATAAAATGGATCCACTCGGTGATAGGAGGAAGCCAGACCTCTAAACCTAAGTCCTCTAAAAACCTGTATAGGTCTTCGTTAGCAAACCGGTTGCTTCTAACATAGATCTCTCCTACCACCCCTACCTTGGGCTTTTTCTGGGTATCAACTTCTAAACCGGCAAACCGGTTTTTAAGGTCTAAGAGCACAGAAACCAGGTCTTCTCCTTTTTCTATAGCTTTTTCTATCTGATTAAGCCCTTCCTGGTATAACTTTTCTACCTCTTGTTTGTCTTTCGCATATGGTCTTATTTCCCTAAGAAGTTTATTTAGCACGTCTACCGCTACTATCCCTTTCCAGGCAACCTTCATAAAGGTTTTGCCTAAAAGGTCTAAGTCCTGGTAAAAACTCATGTCCTGTTGTAGAGAATAGACAGGAAGTTTAACTCCCAAGTCTCGTAAGATCTTCTGATGAAGTTTGTTATACTGACCAAACCTGCAAGGCCCACCGCTGTTTGGCATAAAAAATACGCTTTTTTCAGGGTCAAACCCTGGCTGATTTATCAGCTTGATAAGGTCTCCTGTGGTAAGGATGGTAGGATAGCATTCCTTGCCTGAGGTATACCTTCTTCCAAGGTCAAGGCTTTGTTCGTCTGGTTCTGGAAGCACCTTGGCTTCAACCCCGCAGGCTCTGAAAGCTGCTGCCAGGGCTACCGCATGGTCGCACATGTAAGGAATGTAGATGGTCCTTTTTTCTTTAGGGGTTGCCTTCAAGAAAGTAAAGCTTCTCCGTAGATCATACGGTTTTACCTTGTCCCTGATACTGTCTACAAAGGCCTCTAATCTTGTTACCACCCCAGCCTCAGCGCTGTGTTCATCTACCTCTATTTCTATAAAAGGTTTACCTCCCATCAGTTCCTCAAAAAAGTGCTGGATAAAAGAGTCTGGCCCGCAAGAGAAGTTGGTAAAAAACACAGGGAAAAGGTTAGGTGTTTCCCTTATAAGATGTGCTGCCAGCAAAAACCTCTGTCCGTATTCCCAATACATCTCTGAGAGAGGTTCAAAGACTTTTGGATGGTCTAATTCTTCTAAGGGTAGCATGTCTACAGGCAACCCAACTATACCTAATTTTTTAATTTTATAGTGTATGCCTAAGTTAGCCCCTGGGTCAAAGGCATTGTAAGGCCTTCCTACGATGACAAGCACCACCTCTTCTTTAAACTGAGACAAAATCTCTTTTCCCCTCTGTTTTAGCCAGTGATGAAACTCCCTCTGGGCTTCCTCTCCTATCTTCCAGGCCCTTTTAGCCTCTTTTTCTGAGACCCCAAGCATCCTTGCAAGGTCTTTTACTTCTTGGTTTACCAAGAAGCCAGGGCGCCCTAAGTGCAACACCGGAGTTATTACCTTTACCCCAAGGTCTTCGAACCTGAAGGTTGCAGGACTTATCCAAGGAACGCTCTGTACATAGGGACATACCTTGCCTACCTCAAAAGCCGGATGCTCAGGAGGAAGGTCGGTTATCTGCGGAAGAAAAAGGGTTTTAACCCCTTTGTCTAAAAGCTCTTTGATATGCCCTATGGCTATCTTTATAGGAAAACAGGGCTCACCTGGGGTTATCTCACAGCCTATCTTGATAATTCTCTTAGAGGTCTGAGACGAAAGAACCACCTGATGACCTAACTCCTGAAAAAAGGTAGCAAAAAGAGGCAACCATTCATAAAACTGAAGGATAAGAGGAATCCCGATGGATTTATCCTGGCTTTCCCCTTTTTCTACAGGTTTTACATAGGAGATAAGCTTTTCAAAACGCTCTAAGGTAAGATTAGGGATGTGTTCCTGAGGTTTTCTCTGGTCAACCTCATACTTTTCGCACCTTCCTCCGTAGTAGTAGGGAAGAGAGTCTTCTATCGTTATCTTGTGGATTTCGCACTGATTAGGACATTCTTTGCACTCAAAGGCCTGGATCTGATAGTTAACCTTGGTTAAATCAAACCCTTTAAACTTGGTTTGTCCCTTGGTTTCTTCCTTAGCAAGAAGGGCTACTCCAATAGCTCCTGTAACCTCATGGTGAGGAGGCATCAGCACCGGTTTGCCAAGCACCTTTTCAAAGGCAGCCACCACCCCCTGGTTAAAGGCCACTGCCCCCTGGAAAAACACCTTTTTCCCTATTTTTCTGTCCTCTACCACCTTATTCAGGTAGTTATGCACTATGGCATAACAAAGCCCTGCAATCAGGTCTTCCTTAGGGAGGCCTTGTTGTTGGTAGTGTAAAAGGTCTGACTGCATAAAAACGGTGCATCTTTCTCCCAGCTTAAGCGGGGCTGAACTCTTTAAGGCGATTTCTCCAAACTTTTCTATCGGGACTCCAAGCTTTACCGCCTGTTCCTGTAGAAAAGACCCTGTGCCTGCTGCACAGGCTTTGTTCATCGTAAAGTCTGAGATGGTGCCGTTTTCTAAGTAGATATATTTAGAGTCCTGACCTCCTATCTCAAAGATGGTGTCTACCTCTGGGTCTATGAAAAGGGCTCCGTAAGCCTGTGCGGTGATTTCATTTCTTACGACATCAGCCCCGATAAAGTCTCCTATCAGGTATCTTCCAGAACCTGTGGTCCCAACACCTTTTACCACCACGTTTTCCGGAAGTTGCTTTTTTAACTCTAAAAGGCCTTTTTTGATGCTTTCAAGAGGTTTCCCCTGATGAAGAAGATAAACCTTGGCTATAAGTTTTCCTTCCTGGTTTATGGCAACAAGCTTGGTGCTTACCGACCCAACGTCAACCCCAAGCCATACCTCCTGGGGTTTGTCCTGTGATGCGGTAGTTTCTATCAAAAACCTCTGTTTAAGCCTTTCTGACAGTTCCAGCGACTTAAAAGGTGTTAACACCTCATACCTTGGTGGAGAATAGGTTCTTTTTTTAAGATAGATCCTTAAGATGTCAGCTCCTTTGTATGCTGATGCGGCTTTACCTTCAAGCCCGTAGAGGGCAGCCCCTATCGCCCCCATGATCCTGAAATGCTCAGGGATGATAAGCTCATCGTCCTTTAGTCTTAAGATTTCTTTTATCGCCCTTCTTACTCCTAAGTTTGCCGCAACCCCTCCCTGAAAAACAAGTGGAGGCAAAATCTCCCTTCCCTTGGCTAAGTTGCTTCTCAGGTTTCTGATGATGGCAAAACAAAGCCCTGCGATGATTTCCTGGTCAGGCACCGCTGCCTGCTGAAGGTGTATCATGTCAGATTTGGCAAAAACGGTGCATCTTCCTGCTATTCTTGGCACGTTTTGAGCCTCTACAGCAAGCCGAGAAAACTCTTCTATCGTATACCCAAGCCTTGCAGCCTGTTGCTCTAAAAAAGACCCTGTGCCTGCCGCACAAAGGGTGTTTAACGCAAAATCCTCTATCTCAGGCACACCCCTTTCATGGGTGATGAAAATAAGCTTTGAGTCCTCGCCTCCGATGTCTATGATCGTCTTTACCTCAGGATGAAAAAAGGTTGCTGCCTTGGCATGAGCCATCACCTCGTTTACAAAGGCACACCCAAGTATCTGAGAGATGGTTTTACCAGCCGTTCCGGTGCAAGTAATCCCAGAGAGACTTTCTTTTCCAAACCCCTTTTCCACCTCGGTTAAAAGCCTTTCTGCCGTTTCTATAGGCTGACCGTGGGTTTTTTCGTACCTCCAAAAAAGAAGGTTTTTGTTCTCATCAAGGACTGCTACCTTGGCTGTCCCTGACCCTACGTCAAGCCCTACATATCGTGTCATCAAATACCCCCTTGAGGGTTTTTAACCTTTTGATTTAAAAATTCTCCTGGTTTACAGTTTAAATTTTAAGTAAAATTTTTTAAGAGTAAAGTTTTAAAAAGTTTGGTCTTTGGGTGGCAAGTTTTTTGATTGTTTATAAGGCTTAGCGTGGTAAAATAAAGATTTAGACTTTTCGGGGTGAAACCAGAGGGAATTCGGGTTTATGGTGGAGGCTACAGTCAGGATAGAAAAGGTAGTTTTTGGGGGAGAGGGCTTAGGTAGGCTCTCTGACGGTAAGGTGCTTTTTATACCCTATTCCTTGCCTGGGGAACTGGTTAAGGTTCGGGTGGTTAAGGACTTAGGCGATTATGCCGAGGCTGAGATAGTGGATATCTTAGAGCCTTCCCCTGACAGAAGGCCTCCTCTTTGCCCATACTATGGGGTTTGCGGGGGTTGTCAGTTTCAGCATGCAACCTATCAAGCCCAGCTAAGCCTTAAACAGGCCATCCTTTTTGAAACCTTTGTGAGGGCTGGATGGAAGGAGGACATACCATTAGAAGGGGTGGTCCCCTCTCCTAAGGAGTTTTTTTATCGCAACAGACTCAGGCTTCATGTTGAGGCAGATGCCTTTAAGATGGGTTTTGTAAAGAGAAAGTCCCACGAGGTCCTAAAAATAGAAAGATGCTTTCTTGCAGAAGAGGTGTTAAACAAGGTGCTTTTTGATCTGTATCAAAGTCCTTCCTGGATAAGGCTTTCTGCCTATAGCAAAAGGGTAAAGATAGAGTCTTCTCCTTTAGAAGGCAAGGCTACCCTGATTTTCTGGACGGCTTTAAAGCCAGGTAAAGAGGACCTAAAAGAGCTTGCCTCTCTTTCTGGTCTTAAGGCCTGTTTTTACTGGATGAAAGGGCGTCATCCAGAAGGCCCTTTCCCAGAAGGGGCCTCTTTTGGCGGAAGACGGCTTTTTAAAGGGTTAGACCATCTGGTTTATCATGTACAGCCAGGGGTTTTTGTGCAGACCAACTGGGAGATAAACTTAGCCATCATATACACCATCAGGTCCTTAGGCCTTGATTACGAAACCATCCTTGACCTACACTGCGGGATGGGAAACTTTATCTTAGCCCTGATATCTTCTGAGACCACCAAAGCCCTTGGGGTAGACACAGACCTGAGAGCCATAGAAGACGGGCTTTACACCGCTGAAAAAAACGGGATAGACGGAAGACTTGACCTTCGTCAGATGAGTGCAACCGAGGCCCTATATCAGGCGATAAAACAGGGAGAAAGGTTTGACCTGGTTTTACTTGACCCTCCTCGCGGAGGCTGTAAAGAGATCTTGAGGTTTCTTCCTGAGGTAAATAAAAGGTATCTGGTTTATGTTTCTTGCGATGCACCTACCCTGGTAAGGGACCTTAAGATCTTAAGAGACCTGGGATATCTTCTTAAGAAGGTTTATCTTTTTGACATGTTTCCTCAGACCTATCATTTTGAGGTGCTCTGTCTTCTTGAGAGGAAAGGGTAATCTCTTTTCCCAGCGCCCAGAGGAGTTGTCTGCAAAAACCCTGGATGATCTTTACCTCCTTTGAGGTAAGCTCAAGCCTTGAGAGAAACCTTCGGATGTTTGTGTGCCAAAGCACCTTGTTTTCATGGGGGATGTAGTCTATGGCTTCTAAGGTAGCCTCGATTATTTTATACATGATGTTAAGCTCTTGCTGGGTTGCAAGCTGAGGTTTTGGGAAGATAGGGGTGGCAGCATGCTGAAAGATTTCGTAGAGGATGACCACCACAGCCTGGGCTACGTTTAAAGAGGCCTGCTCTGTGGTAGGGATAGTAACCACCTTATCACACAGCCCGAGGTGTTCGTTTGAAAGCCCAAATCTTTCGTTTCCAAAAAGAATGGCGATCCTGTTTTTAACCGAAAGCTCGCAGAGATAAGGGGCTATTTCCTTAGGGGTGTGATAGACCATCCTTCTTCTACCAAGCCTTGCGGTGGTTCCAACCACGTACTGAAAGTCCTTTAAGGCTTCCTCAAGGTCCTGAAAGACCTTCATGTTTTCTACTATTTGGAGGCCACCTTTGGTAGCCATGGCCTTAATTTTTTCCTGGTCAAGGCTTTCTGGGTTTACCACGATAAGTTTAGTCACCCCGAAGTTGGCACAGGCTCTCGCCGTAGCCCCGATGTTTTCAGGATACATCGGGTTTACCAGCACCACCGCTAGGTTTTCAAGGTTAGCCTCTTCAGGCCTGGCTACAGGACGTACTTGCATCAAGACCTGAGGAATAAAGAGATTTGGAGGTGCCGGGGCCCGGAATCGAACCAGGGACACGCGGATTTTCAGTCCGCTGCTCTACCGACTGAGCTACCCCGGCAACCTGGTATTAAACATACCCTAAAATTGGAGTTTTGTCAACTTTCTATCCACAAAAAAACTCCCCCAAAATTTTTCCTGCCTCTTTTAACAACCCAAAAACCCGTTCGGGCAGTTTTTTCTTAACTCTTAGCCTGGTTTTAAAAAATTTTAAACCACCTTTGCAGGCTAAAAAAACTTGGGTTTTTCCGTGCCCAAAATCTTGCTAAAATTTAGTTTAAGAGTATATTTTGCAAGGTTTATTCTGAGTATTTTTTCCAAACATATTTTTTTTAAAAAATATCTTGTAATAACTAAATTTTATATTAAAATAAGCTAAGTATATTTAAATAGATTAAAACAAACTTAAGAGGGGTGATGGGTTATGTTTAAGCTTTCGACCAAGGGCAGGTATGCGGTAAGGGCGATGTATGAGATAGCCAAGGCTTATCCTAACGGGGTGACGTTGGAGGAGATTTCTGCCAGTCAAAACATCTCCCGGGTTTATTTGGCCCAGATTTTAAACCGGTTGCGTCAGTCAAGGCTTATCAAGTCTTCTCGTGGTCCTGGGGGAGGTTATGTTTTAAGAAAGCATCCAGACGAGGTTTCTTTTTATGAGATCCTTGAGCTTCTTGAGGGGCCTGTTTGTATTGCCTCCTGCATCGACCTGGGAGAGGGGTGTGAGGATGTGGAGGAGTGTGTGGCTTATCCTATCTGGAAAAAGATCGGGCAGTACATCGAATGCTTGCTTAGACAGGTTAAGCTGGCAGACCTCTTGAGGGTTGAGACTGAGAAGGACAAGAAAAAACTGGTGGAAACGATTACCGCTGGCTGTTGTTAAGGCCTTGGTTTTGCCGCTGGTTTTTGAGGTTTTTGAGCCTTAAGTTTTTAAGGTTAGATGCTTCCTTAACCTAAAGAAGCGTTGATAGGGGATTTTTTTGAGGGTGAGAGATGGGTGGGTGGTTTAATCAGGTTTTTTCTAAGGCTAAGAGGTTAAGTTTTCCGGTAGAGGATAGAAGGGTTTTAGAGGGGCTTTTGCCAGGGGAGCCTGTGGTTATCTCTGGTTGGGTTCTCTGTGGAAGGGATGCTACCCATCGTAGGATCCTTCAAGCTTTACGGGAGGGAAGTTTTCAGTTTGATTTTACCAACCAGGCGATGTATTACGTTGGGCCAACCCCTGCACCAGAGGGGAAGGTGATCGGGGCTTGCGGGCCCACTACTTCAGGCAGGATGGATGCCTACATGGAGGCTTTTTTGTCTCTTGGGGTTGCTGCAACCATCGGAAAGGGTAAGAGGAGCCTTAAGGTGGTTGAGGTTATGAAAAGGTATCAGGCGGTTTATCTTGCCACCTTTGGAGGGGCAGGGGCCTTTCTTTCTCAGTTTGTAGAAAAACTGGAGTTTATCGCCTGGGAAGACCTTGGGCCAGAGGCCTTCTTCAGGATAAAGGTAAGGGACTTTCCTACGGTGGTGATAAACACTGTTGCTGGGGAGGACTTTTATTCTTTTTGAAGGTAAGGATATATAGCTTTGCGCCTTAAAAGAAGAGGTGTCTTAAGAGGTTTGGAAAAGGTTTATAAAAAGGTTTAAATCTTTTTGCGAGGTTTTTCTCCCGAGTTATGAGCCAAAGTCAGGAGGAAGAAAAGCAGTCTTTTTTAGACCCTTACGGTCAGGTTCCCTTTTATCGCACCTTGGTTGCCACAGACCTCTGTAAGTTCCGGGTGGTTTACAAGCAGACAGACCTTCTGGTTCTGGCAGAAAAGGATTTGAGCTTAGAGGTGGGAAGGATTGTGAGGGAGGTAAGGCTTCCGCTTGAGGGTTATATCCTTGGGCATCCTGAGTTTTTGGTTAGTCTGAGTCCTTTGCCTGTTGACGAAGAGGCTCCAGACATAGTTAAGGAGATGCTTCTGGCAGGGAGGGTGGCAGGGGTTGGGCCGATGGCAGCGGTAGCTGGGGTGATTGCAGAGAGGGTGGGAAGGCTTGTCCTGGAGAGAGGGCTTAGCTCTCAGGTGGTGGTAGAAAACGGGGGAGATGTGTTTTTGTGGTTGAAAAAGGAGGCAAGGGTTTGTTTGTTTGCTGGCATTGATTCTCCCTTTTCTAACAGGGTGTGTGTGGTTGTGCCTGCCAGGTTTATGCCCTGTGGGGTTTGCACCTCATCAGGCAAGATCGGGCATAGTTTAAGTTTTGGCAAGGCTGACGCTATAACGGTTATCCATAAAAAGGCCTCGATAGCCGATGCCTTGGCCACAGCTCTGGGGAATTTGTTAAGAAAAGAGCAGGATTTTGAAAAGGTTTTGAAAAAGGCAGAGAAGGTGGAAGGGGTTTTGGGGGTTGTGGGGGTTTTGGGAGAAAAACTTTTGGTTTGGGGAAAAGGCGTAAGGCTTGAACCCCTCAATTTTTCTTAATCTAAAAATAGATATGGCTAAAAATTTAAGAAAAAAGGTTTATTTTGGCAAAAAAGGAAGAATGATAAGTATAATAGTTTTTAAAAGATATTTTTTGGGATTATTTAAGGAAAACTTGCTAAAATGCTTCTTGACAAAATCTCTTGTGTGTAGTATAAAGCAAGGTATGGAATGTTATCTGTTCTTTGAAAGGATGTAGGGTTAGGAAGAAGGTTTGGTTTTTACAGGGTTGACAAAACGAGGTTTTATGTTTAATTTTTAACGAGGTGTTTGTTTTTTAAGGGTTTGAAAGTTAGGGTTTAAAAAAGAAAAAAATAAAGGAGGTGTGGCATGAAGGTAGCAAGATGGAAGGTTTTAGGTGTGGCAGGTGCTTTGGTTTTGGGCTATGCCGTTACCACTCAGGCTGCTCAGATCAAGGTGGATGAGGATACCTTTGCAGACTTTGGCTACAACATGAAGATCATGTATCAGAAGTTTGATGAAAGAGGAAAGGGTGACCTTGACGATTGGAAAAAGAATGTTTTTGACATCAAGGATTCTCGTTTTTACATTTCCGGTCAGGTAAGCAAGATGGTTCAGTTCTATGGGGAATGGTCTACCACTGGTGCTACAGGTGGTGTTGAAGGATATGCTGAGAAAAACGAAGTTAAAGCAAGAGAGGCTGGGGTTAACTTTGTGTTTATGCCTGAGCTTCAGGTAAGGGCTGGTTTGGTTAGGGTGCCTTTTACCAGGTATCAGATGACCTCATCTTACAGCCTTATCATTCCTACTGACGCCTGGTATGATAAGGGTGGAGTAAATGCTACTGGTGTTGTAGGTAAAAATATCTCTAACAATCCTTTAAAACTTATCGGTAGGACAGACGGTGGTTTGGTTGTGCATGGAGACATCGCAAACGGAATGTTTAGGTATAACATCGGTGTGTTTAACGAGGATCAGAGAAAAGGGGAGGCTTATAAAGGATTGCAGTGGGTTGCCAGGGTTGAGTTTACTCCGACTATGCTTGGGTTTGCCCCAGAGTCCACTACCTCTCCTCACGGAAAGGTAAGCGACACCTACCTTGGTAAAAAAGACGTCCTTACCATAGGTTTGGGCTACTACAAAGAAAAATTGTATGATAAAGAAGATACAATCTATAATGAAAGTTTAGAAGCTGATGGTTGGACCGCAGACCTTTTCTTTGAAAAGAAGTTTGGCTGTTGGGTGCCTAACCTTCAGCTTGGCTACATCAAGTTAAACGACAGCCACTTCTATAATGAGACAACATTGAAAAAAGGAGATACCAGTATCTGGTATGCTCAGGGACAGCTTCTTTATGATGCGGTGGTTGGTTTTGGAAAGCCAGCCCTTGCCATCAGGTATGAAAACGTAGAGGCAGATGGCGTTTATAAATCTGGTACTGAAGTCAAGAAAGACTTTGCCTTTGACCGCTGGGGGGTTGCTTTCAACTACTATCTCAAAGGCCAGGCTGCAAGGGTGTCCCTTGGGTTTGACAAGGTAGAATACGACGACGCAGCTAAAGCTTATTATACTAATAAGAAAGAAGACTCTATTACCGACTACTACCTCTACATCCAGACGATGTTCTAAGAAGGAAGTTTAAGAGGCAGGCCAGGGCCTGCCTCACCAAAGATTTTAAAGGGGGCAATAGAAGTTGCCCCTTTTTTTTGTTTTTAATCCTTTTTTTACCTCTTTCTTGATCCCTCTTTTAAACTCCTTCCAACATCTTCCTTACCTCGGTGGTGTAAGGGCCTCCTTTTTGCTGGTAGAGAAAAAGGGGAGGTAAGACAAGGGTCTCCTCTCCTGCCAGTTTTACCGCCTCAACAAGCAAAAAACGAGCCTGGTCACCAGGATAAGAATGGACAAACCTTAAGACCTTAGGTTCAAGTCTTGCTTCCTTTAGACCTGAGATAAGTTCAGCTGTCCTTAAGGCAGTAAAGATAAGATATAACCTTCCCCGGTTTTTTAAGATCCCTGCCACAGCTTTTAAAAACTCTTTTAGCCCTGCCTTGGTCTCTCTTTTGGCAAGGTTTTTTAGCTCATCCTGACTTTGCCTGCCGCATCCGGGTTTGAAATAAGGTGGGTTTGAAAAAACCACGTCAAAAACTTCATTTCTGAAGGGATTTTTTCCGATATCCCCTTTTACCGGAAAAATCGAGTTTTCCAAAAGATTTTTCCCTGTGTTTAGTCTTAAACACCGCAAAAACAGGGGGTCAAGTTCAACGGCAAAGATCCTGGCCTTGGGTTGTTTTAGGGCTGCCATCAGGGAGATGATCCCAGACCCTGCCCCAACCTCAAGGGCCTTTTCTCCAGGCTTAACCTTGAGAAAATGTCCTAAGAGCACAGAGTCTATCCCAAACCTAAAGCCCTTTTCTGGCTGGTAGACCTTGAGTTTTCCCTTAAAAAACAGGGTAAGACTTAAGCCTTTTCCATCGTTTTCCATAGGAGTTTTACCACCTGGTTGTGAAAAAGCCTTCCTTGGGAGGTCAGGCTAACCCTGTTTCCCTTTCTTTCTATCAGTCCTTTTTCGATAAGGTTTTTTAAAACCCAAGGGTCTAAGTAGTAGCCAAACTTTGCACTCAGGGTCCTGAGGTCAATCCCTTTTTTCAGCCTTAGTCCCATAAAAACATACTCTTTGGCAAACTCAAGGGGGGTTAGGGTTTCTAAAGGGGTTAGGGGAAGTTTTTTTTGGTTAAGCAAGGTTTCTACATAGGCTTTTAGGTCTTGAGGGTTTTGCCATCTCAGGTTTGCTATCCTGGAAACCGCAGAAGGCCCAACCCCGACATAGGGCTTTACCTCCCAGTAAAAAAGGTTGTGCCTGCATTCAAACCCTGGCCTTGCATAGTTTGAGATTTCGTATCTCACATATCCCTGGGATTCTAAGGTGTGTTCTATAAACCGGTAAAAAAGGTCTACCGGTTTGTTAGGGGAAAAGCCAGAAAAAGAGACCTCATGCTCAAGGGTTAGCTCGTAAAAGGAGAGATGGGTGGGAGAAAAGCTTAAGGCCTTTTTTATCTCCTCCTCTAAGGTTTTTAGTCCCTGGCCTTTCCATCCAAAGATAAAGTCTACAGAAAGGTTTGAGAAAAGGGATGAGGCGATGTCAAGGGCCTTTAAGGCGGTTTTAAGCTGATAGGTTCTTTTTAAGGTTTTTAGCCCTTTTTCTGAAAGGCTTTGCACCCCTAAGCTCAGCCGGTTAAACCCGGCCTCAACAAAACCTTTTAGTTTTTCAGGGGTTATGGTGTCAGGGTTTGCCTCAAGGGTTAACTCAACCGGGGTGAACCTAAACTGAGAGGAAAGAAACTCAAAGAACTCCTGATAAAACCCTGGTGACAGAAGGGAAGGGGTGCCTCCTCCTGCATAGAAGGTGGTGATCTTAAGGGCCGTTCCTGAGAGTTTTTCCACAAAGTCTTTGAGGTATAAGACCTCGGTCTTTACAGCCTTAAGGTAGGTTTTTTCCTCTTCAGATGAAGGGACATGTGGAAGAGAATAAAAGTCGCAATAAGGACACTTTTTTACACAAAAGGGAACGTGCAGATAAAGGGCAACCCTGATAAAAGCCATCAGGTTTTTCCTTTTTATTATAGGCTACCCTTTTAGTTTAGCAAGGCTTTGGGAGAGAGGCTTTTTAGATTTTTAGCCTTGCTATTTTAAAATCGGCAAAAAGGTTATAAAATAGAAAGGATGAAGACCTTTTTTCGGTATCACCTTAGAGAATATCTGTTTTATACTTCTGTTTTTTTCTTTCTTTTTAGTGTTATCATCACCCTGGTAAAGGGCATCTTTGGGCTTCAGAAGTTTTTTGAGCTTAACCCGAGTTTAAAAGAGGTGTTTTTAAACTTTGGGCTCCTTTTTCTTCAGCTTACCTCTTTTATCTTGCCTCTTTCTGTTTTTTTAGGGGTGATGTTTGGGGTCCACAGGTTTAAAGAGGACCGGGAGCTTTTGGGATTTTTTAGTCTGGGGTTCAGGTTTAGCGATTTTCTGAAACCTTTGTGTGTGTTTATGTTTTTAGGTTTTGGGCTGCTTTTTTTGGCCCATTTCTGGCTGGTACCCTATGCCAAAAAGCTACAGAAAACGATGAGGTTTGAACTTACTAAAAGGCAGTTTGAAGAGCCTTTGCCAGAAAAACGGGCTATCCCTCTGGGAGAAAACCATGTAATCTATGTGGAAAAGGCAAAAAAGCAGGATAAAGCACACGAGTTTGAGAGGGTGTTTCTTGTGGAAAAGGGGGCTGAAAAAAAACAGGTTTTTCTGGCAGAAAAAGGAAGGTTGGACCCTAAGGAAGGGGTTTTTACCCTTTATCAGGGGGAGGGCTTTTCTCTGGGTAAGGACAAAACGGTTGAGGTTTTCAGGTTTGGGGAGTATCAGTTTTTTTTGGTGGTAAAAGAAGGTGAGCAAATGGTTGAGTTTGGAAGGGGAGAGCTCAGTTTTTCAGAGCTTAAGGCAAGGTTAAAGGAGGTTGAGAAAAACAGGGGTCAGTGGTTTAGATATCTTACCGAATACTGGGACAGGTTTTTCTATCCGTTAAGTTTGTTTCTGGTGGTTTTTCAGGGGTTTTTGACAGCCTTTTTTATGAAAACCCACAACCGGTTTCTGGTGTTTTTCACCGCGGTAGCCCTTTATGTGGTGTTTTATGTGGGGTATCAGCTATGCCATTCTCTGGCTGAAAACGGAAGGGTCTATCCGGTGGTAAGTTTTGCAGGGTTTTATCTGGTGTTTGGGGCTCTGGTGGGGTTGGAGGCCTGGTTTTTGTTTAAAAAGAAACGCCATCAGGTTTACCTATGAGGCTTAAGCCAAGGACTTATCAACTTTATGTATGGCAAGAGGTTTTCAGGGTTTCTCTGGTGTCACTCTTTATCTTTCTTGGTTTTTATCTGGTGATAGACTTTTTTGAGAGGTTAGGGGATTTTCTTAAGTTTGGCAAGCCTTTTTATCTTTTTGGAAGGTATATCTTCTGGAAGAACCTGGTTAACCTTTATGAGGTTTTCCCTTTTGTGGTAGGGCTTTCTGGGGTGTTAACCCTTTTTATCTGGGCTAAGACCAACGAGCTTATGGGGTTTCTTTCCTTAGGTGTGGCTAAGGGGGTGTTGCTAAGAGAGACAGGAAAGGCCCTTTTAGGCATAGGGATTTTGGGAGGGGTGTTTCTTAACCTTGTTTTGCCTTATGCCACGTTTAATGCTCTTTATACCTGGGAGTATAAGATCGCTGGCAAAAAGAAACAGCAGGTAGTTTTTGGAGACCAGATTTTTTTTACAGGGGATGACTGTTATCTAATAGCCAAGCCTCTTGAGCCCAAAGGGGAATACCTGGGTGAGATTACGGTTGTGGTTTATGATAAGGATAAAAGGGTTTTAAGTCTGCTCTGGGCAGCAAGCGGATATTATAGTCAGGGAAGGTGGGTGTTGAAAGAGGTGGTGCAACAGAGGAGGGAAAAGGGGTTTTCTCCTGAGTTTTTGCCTCAGGCTTCTTACCGGTTTTCCTTTGAGCCTGACACCTTAACCACGGTAAAAAAGCCTGTCTATTTTCTTTCTATCCCAGAGCTTATAGAAAGGGCAAGGTTTTTAGCCAAGATAAACAGCCCTTATCAGGAGGTGGTGGCTGAGCTATTTCTTAAAGGGTTCTATTTGTTTGTGCCTTTTTTACTTGCGGTGTTTTCTGTTTTTGCCTTTTTAAAGTTTTTTGTGCCAAACGACTGGAAAAAGGGGGCCTTTTTAAGCATAGGGCTTTTCTTTTTGAATTTGGTATATTTTCTGTTTTTTCAGACCTTGCTTAGAAAGGGGTTTATGGTAGGGATTCCGGCGCTTGTTGCCTGGGGTTTAGCTGGTCTTTTCTGGTATTTTTGGCAGGCTTATCTTGTTTTTTTGAAAAAATCTGGTAAAAATTAGAGAAAATCTTGCAACAGGAGGGCTTTTTATGTCTATAGAAGAAAAGGTGATTGACATCATCGCTCAAAAACTTAATCTTTCTAAAGATCAGGTCAAACCAGAGGCTTCTTTTATCGAGGACTTAGGGGCTGATTCCCTTGATTTGGTAGAGCTTGTTATGGCTATGGAAGAGGCCTTTGGTATGGAAGTGCCTGACGAGGATGCCGAAAAGTTAAGAACCGTGCAGGATGTTATAGACTATGTAAAGGCCAAGGTAGGAAACTAAAAATTTTAGGGGATTAATCGTGAGAAAAAGGGTAGTAGTCACCGGTCTTGGGACGGTTAACCCTCTTGGGATAGGGGTTGAAGAGACCTGGAAAAACATCAAGGCAGGTAAATCTGGTATCGGCAGGATTACCAAGTTTGATCCGTCTTCTCTTCCCAGCCAGATTGCTGGTGAGGTAAAGGGATTTAAACCAGAAGAGTTTATGTCTTCCAAGCTGGTATCTCGTATAGATACCTTTATTCAATATGCTTTGGCCTCAGCCAAGATGGCTTTAGAGGATGCAGGTCTTCCTTTAGAGGACCTTGGGCCTGAGGTGGGTTCAGTTATCGGGGTAGGGATGGGTGGAGTAGGTCAGGTAGAATATTACACCCGTATTTTTGACGAAAAGGGATATAAAAGGGTGAGTCCTTTTTTTATCCCGATGATCATACCTAACATGGCAGCAGGTCAGGTGGCCATCAACTTTGGGGCCAAAGGGCCTAACCTTGCGGTGTGTACCGCCTGTGCAGCAGGCAACCATGCGATAGGAGAGGCCTATCGTTTGATAAGAGAAGGGCAGGCAACCATCATGATCTGTGGGGGGACAGAGAGCATGATCACCCCCTTGACCATAGCAGGTTTTTCGGTGATGAAGGCCCTTTCTACCAGAAATGATGAGCCTGAAAGGGCTTCCCGGCCTTTTGATGCCAGCCGGGATGGGTTTGTGATTGCAGAAGGATGTGGGATTTTAGTCCTTGAGGAGCTTGAGCATGCCTTAAAAAGAGGGGCCAAGATATATGCAGAGCTGATAGGATATGGGTTAAACGCAGATGCCTATCACATGACCGCACCTTCTCCTGACGGCGAAGGGGCGGCAAGGTGTATGGAGCTTGCGTTAAAGGACGCAGGGATTTTGCCTCAACAGGTAGACTACATAAACGCCCATGGCACAAGCACACCCCTTAATGATGTGGCAGAGACCAAGGCCATAAAAAAGGTTTTTGGTGAGCATGCCTATAAACTTATGGTTTCTTCCACCAAATCTATGACAGGACATCTTCTTGGGGGTGCTGGAGGGCTTGAGGCGGTTTTAACGGTTATGGCTGTTTATGAGGGGGTGGTACCTCCTACGATCAACCTTGAAAACCCAGACCCTGAGTGTGACCTCGACTATGTGCCTAACCAGGCAAGAAAGGCAGACATCAGGATAGCCATGTCAAATGCCTTTGGTTTTGGAGGCACCAACGCCACGCTGGTTTTTAAAAAATGGGAGGAAAAATAAACCTATGAAGATTGCCATTGCCTCAGACCATGCAGGGTATTTTTTAAAAGAAAAGATAAAAGATTTTTTAGCCAAAGAAGGGCATGAGGTGGTAGATGTAGGGTGTTATTCTCATGTGGCGGTGGATTATCCTGAGTATGGGGTAAAGGCGGTGGAGAAGGTGCTTCAAGGAGAGGTAGAAAGGGGGATCCTTATCTGTGGGACAGGGATAGGGATGAGTATTGTGGCCAATCGGTTTTCTGGGATAAGGGCTGCCCTTTGTCATGAGCCCTTTTCTGCCAAGATGGCAAGGCTTCACAACGATGCCAACGTGCTTGTCCTTGGCGGAAGGATGATTGGGGATGGGATGGCGGTGGAGATAGTTAAAACCTTTTTAGAAACACCCTTTGAAGGAGGAAGACACGAGCGCAGGCTCGAACTTATAGAAAAACTTAAGAATCTTAGATGAACCTACTTGGTATAGGGGTAGACTTAGTATACTTACCAAGGATAGAGAAAATTTATTCTGCCTATCCAAAACGTTTTTTAGAAAAGGTTTTTCATCCTAAGGAGGTATCTTTAGCGTTAAAACGCAAAGATACCCCTGTCTATTTAGCTTCATGCTTTGCGGCTAAGGAGGCCTTTTACAAGGCCTTAGGTGGGTATCAACCCTTTGTCTGGCAAGAGATAAGCCTTCTTAGAGACCCTCAAACAAAAAAGCCGTTCATAGAGATAGAAGGCAGGGCTTTAGAGGTTTTTAGAGAAAGAGGTGGAAGGGATTGTCTGGTTAGCCTTTCTCATGAAAAGGATTATGTGGTATGTATGGTAGTAATAACTGGAGGATAACTGGATAGGAGAGGGGTAGGGTTATGCAGGTGGTAAAGGCCTCTGAGATGAAGGCTCTCGACGAATGGTTTATAAAAGAGGTAGGGGTTCCGGCTGAGGTGTTGATGGAAAGGGCGGGGCTTTCTGTGGCTGAGGCTATTTTTGAGGCCTATCCGGTAGAAACCTACGGCAGTGTGCTTGTGGTGTGCGGGCCAGGAAATAACGGTGGAGACGGGATGGTATGTGCCAGGCACCTGGTAAACCTTGGCTATGAGGTCGAGGTGGTACTTCTTGCAGAAAAAGAAACCTATCAGGGAGAGGCCTTGACCAACCTTAAGGTCCTTGAAAACTTAGGTTTTATGCCAGAAGAGGTGGGGTATATCGTTGAGTTTAGAAAGGTACTTTATGATTTTTCTCCTGAGATAATGGTGGATGCCATCTTTGGGACAGGGCTTAAAAGGCCTATCGAGGGAAATCTGGCTGCCATCGTTGAGGAAATAAACCTTTATCGAGAAACCAGGGGATGCAAGGTGGTTGCGGTAGACATGCCTTCTGGGGTGTGTGCTGATACAGGTGAGGTGCTTGGAACAGCTGTAAAGGCAGACCTTACCGTTACGTTTGAGCTACCCAAGGTAGGACAGTTTTTTTATCCGGGAAAAGAGTATGTGGGAAGGCTTAAGGTTTGTCCTATTGGGTTTTTCAAACCTTTGGTGGAAAAGAAGGCGCCTAAGAGGTATTTGATAGATTTGGAGTGGGCCAAAAAGGTATTCAGGCCGCGTAAAGGTTATACCCATAAAGGGCTTTTTGGACATCTTCTTGTGTTAGCAGGAAGCAAGGGTAAGAGTGGGGCTGGGTTGCTTTCGGCATTGGGTGGTTTAAGGGCAGGGGCTGGGCTTGTGACCTTGGCCTCAACCAGGAGTCTTCAGCCGGTATATGCATCTATGCTACCTGAAGCTCTGACTGCAGGGCTTGAAGAAGGCCCGAGAGGAGAGGTTAGTTATGCCAATCTTGAGTCCTTGCTTGACCTTTGCGAAAAGAAAACCGCCTTGGTGGTAGGCCCTGGACTTGGTTTAGGGGAAGAGGTAAAAAGGCTTTTCTGGGAGTTGTTAGAAAGGGTCAAGGTTCCGGTGTTGATCGATGCAGACGGGTTAACCATAGCCTCTGAAAACCCTGAAAGACTTAAAGAGCTTCCCTGTCCAAAGGTCCTTACCCCTCATCCAGGAGAGGCTGAGAGGTTGCTTAAAATTTCTAAGAAGGAGATTTTAAGAGACCCTTTAACCTCAGCTAAAAGGCTTTCTGAGATGACAGGTGCGGTGGTGGTGCTAAAGGGACCACATACGGTGATTTCTTCCCCTGACGGAAGAGAGGGGATTTCTGTCTGGGATGTGCCTGGGCTTTCTCAGGGAGGCACAGGGGATGTGCTTTCTGGAGTGATAGGGGCTTTGATGGCTCAAAAGTATGAGGTGTTTGAAGCAGCTTGCTTGGGGGTGTTTTTACACGGATGGGCAGGAGAAAAGCTTGCCTCTGAAAAAGGACCTTTCGGGTATCTGGCTTCAGAGGTGGCTAACAAAATCCCAGAAGTTTTAAAGGAGATATGTGATGATAGACCTTAGAAGGTTTCCAAGATGCCCTACCAGGATTAAGGCTTATTTGCCGGGGTCTGAAGAGGCATACGAGGTGCTTAATGTTTCTTACAAGGGATGTTTTATCCGAACCGATAAGCTTATTCCTTTACGGAAGATGGTTCTTTTTGAGATAGAAATTCCTGAGGTAGGAGTGATCCCTGTTTATGGGCTGGTGGTACATCATGGCACAGAAGAACAGCCAGGGTTAGGGATAGAGATCCTGGACATCGAACGAGAGCTTTTACCTGTGTGGAACTATTATCTAAAAGCCCTTTTAAACATAGAGGAGGCCAAAAAGGCTTATCAAAGATATTTGAAAACCTCTCAAAAGGTTGAAAATCCTCAGTCTGGTTAGGGTTTGATGTTTAGTCTAATTGAGGTCCTGTTGATAGCGGTCTTGAGTTTAGCGTTAGGTAGTTTTTTTAACGTGGTTATCTACCGATGGTCAGAGGGTTTGTCTGTACTAAGGCCTGTCAGGTCTTTTTGTCCAAGGTGTAAAACTGAGCTTAAGTGGTATCACAACATTCCTGTTTTGTCTTATGTTATGCTTAAAGGAAGATGTGCTTTTTGTCAAAATCCAATCCCTCTCACCTATCCTCTGGTAGAGGTCCTAACCGCGGTGGTTGGAGTAGCTGCTTATTTAAAGTTTAAACCCTGGTATGGCTGGGCTACCTTTTTGGTTTTCTGGGTTTGGTTGATAATCCTTCTGGTGATAAGTTTTATCGACCTTAGGGTTAAGGAAATACCAGATAAGCTCAGTTTTGGTTTGATGTTGGCAGGACTTACGGCAAGTTTGTTAGGGTTAAACCCTCTGGTTGGTTTTGAAGAAAGTGTGGTTGGGATGTTAGCAGGGGCAGGCCTTCTTTTTCTGATTAACGAGGTCTACTATCTTTTTGCTAAAAGAGATGGGCTTGGGATGGGAGATTTTAAGCTGATGGCTGGGATAGGTGCTTTTTTGGGGTATAAAAGTTTTTACTGGGTGGTGTTGATAGCCTCTTTTTCAGGGATTTTTGCCTTTTTTTTGGCAGTTCTGTGGTATCGATTAAAAGGGAAATCTAAAGACTTAAGCTTAAAAACAGAAATTCCTTTTGGGCCTTTTTTAGCCCTTGGGGCTGGTGTTTACACCTTTTTTGCAGAATTTTTTAAGACTTTTCTATCTTAATTTGCCTTAACAAGGTTTTCTTGAGAAGGAATTTTGATCACGATCGAGGTTCCTTTATCTTTCTTTCTGTAAAAATTTATGGTTCCTTTATGAAGGTCTATGATGGAGTATACCATGATAAGGCCTGTCCCTAAGTCTTTCAGGCTTAAAAGGTCTCCTTGGTTTATCTTTTCCACGACCTCTTGAGGCACTCCTTCTCCTGTGTCCTCTATTTTTAAGATTACCCAGCCTTCTTCTCTGGCAAGGGAGATTGAGAGTTCTCCTTTTTCTTGCATAGCCTTGATGGAGTTGTCAAACAGGTTTACCCACACCCTTTTTAACTGAAACTTGTCAAACCAGCATTCTCCTTCGTCCTCTACCTTAAGCCTAAACTTTACCTCAGGATAGGCTATCTCATACAGAGAGATTACCTCTAACAGGCTTTCTAAAAGGGTGCCTTTTTCCAGGTTTAGCTCAGGTTTTTTGGTAAAGTAATGAAAGTCGGTGGCAAGTTTGCGAAGTTCTTCGATGTATTTTTCGATGATGTTGGTGGTTCTAAGTAAGACCTCTTTTTTCTCTCCTTCTAAGGTTTTTTCAAGCTGTCTTTTAAGTCTTTCTACAGAGAGTTTGATAGGGGTTAAAGGATTTTTTATCTCATGGGATACCCTTAAGGCTACCTCCTTCCAGAAAGAAAGCCTTTTTAGGCGTTCCTTTTCCTCTAAGTTTTCTACGATCAAGAGATATTCGTGGGTTTTTAAAAATTCAAGCTTAAGAAGGGTAATCCCTAAGCTAAACTCCTTCTGTCCTGTAGACCAGGAAAGGGTGGTGTAAAAGGGGTTGGTTAGGTCTATCTGGGATAAAAGGGCAGGAAGGTTAAGTTTGTCTATCAGGTCTTGTGGGGATTTAACTTCATAGTGTTTTAAAAGATGGTTAAGGCTCTGGTTAGAGAACTTGACGGTTAGGTCAGGGGTAAGGACCAGGATCCCTACAGGCAGATGGTCAAGTACAGAAAGAAGGTAGCGGTTATAGTTTTGGACCTCCTCTTCGTATTCTTTAATCTTCCTTGTCATCTCGTTAAAGGCCTCTACCAGCCTTCCTACCTCGTCGTCCAGAGGGGTGAGGCCTTTTAGTTCTTCCAGGTTGAAGTCTTTTTTAGAGATCTTTTGGGCTGCGATCACCAGGTTTTGTAAAGGTTCAGTGAGGTTTCTCCCAAGTTTACTTCCTACCCATACTCCTACAAACACCACCAAAAGTAAAACCAGAGCTCCTGCAGTCATCAAAAACTGTTTAAAGGTTCTAAAGTATCTTTTTTCTACCAGTTCCTTTTCTCCTGAAAACTCTTCTAACCTTAGGAATTTACCGATGGCTAAGATAAGGGGTTGGCCTTTTGGGTCGTAAAAGGGGATAAACACCCTTAGATAGGGACTTGAGTTAACCAGAGAGATTTCAGAAAGAGGGCTTTTAGAGGCTTTTAGTCTTTCAAGAAAAGAAGGGGCAATTCCGATTTTTTGAGAGATGTCTGAGGAATAGGTTTTTTTCCTGAGATTTCCTCCCCAGTCAAAAACCTCTATAGAGTCTACCCTCATAAAATAACGATACCTTTCTCTCAGGACAGAGCTTTTGATTTCTTCGGTTTGGGAAAGATAATCTGTTATGATCTGTTGCCCTTTGTCAAGAAGGTCTCTTTCGATGTCTTTTATGTAATCCTCAGGGTTCAAAAGAACGGTTAACACCCTCTCTTCGAAAAATTCTTTAAGCCAGTAGTCCAAGGTTTTTTTAAAGAAAAAGAAACTTCCAAGCACAAGCACAACCGAAGGAAAAACGATAGAGATAAAGTAGATAAAAAAGAGCTTTACTTTAAGGCTTTTAGATACCTTTTTTATCTGGATTTCGTAGAAAATCTTGATGATATACCTGAAGATAAAGTAAAGAAGAAGTAAGATAAGGATAAGGTTTATCTGAAACAGGAAAAACAGAAAAAGGTTTTTTTGAGAGGTTGAAAACAGAGAAAGGTCAAAAAGGTTAAACTCAACCCATAGAGAAACGGTGAGGACTATCAAAAGTCCTAAAAAAACTTTGTGTTTCTTGCAAAAAGTTTTAATCCTTGCGGTAGATAACATCGAAAGGAAGGGTGTTTTCTGCCTTTAAACGGATTTTATGCTGGTTTTTGGTAAACCTTAAGTCTTTAGAAAGATGGGTTTGGTAGGTAATTTCCAGGTTGGTTTTAAGATAAAGGCTTGAGAGGTCGTTTTTAACCTGAAACCTTAAGGGATAGGAGTCTAAATACATAATTCTTAACACCAAGTCTTCTGGATTTTCAAAACTTTGTATCCCAAAGTTGTCTTCTAAAAAATAAAGGTTTTCTTCTGGGCTGTAGTAGAGTTTTTGCACGTATAATTCTTTATGGATGAGAACGTCGGTTAAAAGAAAACGTTTCTTAAACACCTCAAAGGAAAACCTGAGGTAAACCGGATTTTTTTTCTCCTTTAGAGATAAAAGTATCTCTTGTGTGGGAAAATCCTGATAGAAAATACTCAGGATAAGCTGATCTTGAAAACGGTAAACCTTGGTTTTAGCTATCTTAAACCCAAACGAAGGGCTGATAAAACAGAAAAAGAGGATGAGGGTTAAAAAAATCTTTTTCATAGGGTTAGGGCGTATTTTGCATGTTTTCTTACGATTTCCCTTTGGGTAAAAAGGATTTCATATTCCTTAAGCCCAAACTCCTCGGAAATCTCCTTAACAACGGATAAGACCTCTTCTCTGGATTTGCCGTGAACCATCGTGTAAAGGTTATAAGGCCAGTCGGGATAGGTTTTTCTAAGGTAGCAATGGGAGATGTAGGGTCTTTGAGCTAAGGCTTGGCCTACCTCTTCTGCCCTTTCTTCTTCTACCTTCCAGGCAACCATGGCGTTGCCTTCTATACCTGCAAGGTTGTGCCTTAAAGTGATCCCAAGTCTGGTGATAACCCTTTTTTGTAAAAGACTTTTTATAGCCTCAAAAACCTCTTCCTGAGAAAGGTTGTGTTTTTTAGCTATCTCCAAAAAGGGCTTTTCACAAATCAGAAGCCCATCGATCAATTCTTTTAAAACCAACCACTCAGTCTGAGAAAGTTCAACCTTCTTCAAAGGTACCACCTTTTTGTATTTTAAGATAGCATCTAACTACGATTTTTCAACCAACAAAGACAAGGGTAAAATTTAAACTAATATACAACCCCAAACTACGATGCAAGACTTTTGGTAGGCTATCCATTCTCTCTTTGGTTTCAGGGGGTTTAAACAAAATAAAATTAAGATAAAAGAAAACAAAGGAGTAAGCTTTTTTTATCCATAACCTAGTCCCTATAATCAGCTGATTTTGGTAGGTATGCCCAAGTTGGGCTATCCCTATTGACAAAAAACTGTTTCTGTATTAATCTCCTTTTAGTAATACTTTTTAACAATTTTTGTGTTTTGGTGTTGGATAGTTTTTACGGTTTGGTTGAGAAATAAGATTAGGTGGGGGAGATGGGATGGAGTATCTTGCGTGGTTGGTAGATTATGGGATAATCGGGGTTTTACTGGTTTTAAGTGTGATTTCCATAGCGATAGGTATAGAAAGGGTGGGTTATTATAAAAGGGTTGACCTTGCTAATTATAAACATCCCAAGGAGCTTGAGGTGGACTTAACTAAGGGGCTTTATGTGATTGCCACCGTAGGTGCCAATGCCCCTTACATCGGGCTTTTAGGAACAGTTTTAGGGATTATGCTTACCTTTTATACCATTGGTCAGGAAGGGATGGTTGATAGTAAAAGAATCATGGTAGGTCTGGCTTTAGCATTAAAGGCAACGGCTGTGGGGCTCCTGGTAGCCATCCCCTCTACGGCTTTTTACAACTATCTTTTAAGAAAGGTTAAAGAAAAGATAGCCTTATGGGAGATCCAGTCTAATCGATAACCAAAGGGTGTTTTGATGGAAGAAAAAGAGTTTGACTACATAAACGTAATCCCTTTAGTAGACATCATGCTGGTGCTTTTAACCATAGTTCTTGTTACTGCTACCTTTATCGTGCAGGGAAGTATTCCTGTCAACCTGCCTAAGGCCAAAAACGTTGAGACTTCTGAGATAAGAAGTTATCAGATAACCCTTACTAAAGAGGGAGAGGTGTTTTTTGAAGGAAGGAAGGTGACCTTGAAAGAGCTTGAGGACCTGGTGGGAAGTTTAAAAGGAGAGGTTCAGGTTTCCATCTTAGCAGATAGATCTTCTCAGGTGCAAGGGCTGGTTGACCTCCTTGACCTTTTAAAAAAACATGAAATAAAACGGGTTTCTATAAAAACCGAAGTAGTAAGATAAATGGTTTCAGTAAAACATCTTTCTACATCCCTTTTTTTGCATCTTTTAATCTTGCTAAGTTTTTTGATGTTTTTCAGGCTAAGTGAAATAGGAAGGGCTAAATACATAGAAATAGACCTTGAAGCCTATTCAGGCTCTCAGCTTACCCAAGAAAAATCCAAGCAGGCGTTAACTACTGAAAAAACTGCAAAGGTTTTTCAACTAACCCAAAACCAACCAGATAAGTCTCTGCCTGTAAAAGAGGAGGCAACTCATTTTATTGCTAAGGAAGAAAATGCAGTTTCTGAGGTTGTCCCGTCTAAAGAGAGTAGAATACCTAAGGAAACTTTTTCTCAAACGTCTTCTTCTCATGGATCAGGTAGTGGAGTTTCTCAGTTTGTTAGTTCAGCTAAAGAAAGGACTTCTAAACCGAGTGAGGGGCAGGAAGGTTTTTCTGGCTATTCAGAGAAAAAAGATCAAGAGAAGATAGCCCAGCATTTTCTTTCCCAAAAGTTTTCTATCATCTCTGACATCGTAAGAAAACATCTGCAATATCCCTATTTAGCAAGAAGGATGGGATGGGAGGGTAAGGTGGTAATTTCCTTTGTGCTAACCAGACAGGGAGAAGTAAAAGAGGTTAGGGTGGTTAACTCTTCTGGTTATAAGGTTTTAGACGAAAATACTCTTGCTACTTTGCAGGGGTGTGCTAAATATTTCCCGGTACCACCGGTAGACGTAAAAATTACCCTTCCTGTAGTCTATAGATTGAATTAAAATAAGTATTAGCTTTTTTAAAAAACCAGGGAAGAGTTGATGAGGTTGTCAGGGTTTAGGCTTTGTATAAAACAGATAATTCTTTTCTTCTGGGTTTTCTTTTTAGTCTGTGGGATAGGGCTTGCAGGATGTAAAAAAGATAAAGAGGAAAGGCTTTCAGAAAATACCGTAAAGGTAGTAAGGGCTTTAGACGGAGATACGGTTTTACTTCATAACGGAGAAAAACTCAGGTATGCAGGGGTTGATAGTCCTGAGTTAAACCATGGTAAAGACTTACTATCTCAACCTTTTGCTGAAGAGGCCTACAGTTTAAACCGGCAACTAACTGAAGGGAAGGTTTTTAGGGTTGAGTTTGCCCTTAAGGAAAGAGACCATTATGGCAGGCTTTTGGGGGACCTTTATTTTGAAAACGGAACCTCAGTTTCAGAAATACTGGTTAAAGAAGGATTGGCGCTGGTTTGTTATTTTTCAGGAAGTGCAGAGGCTTATCATAAACTGCTTCCTCTACAGACAGAGGTAGTAAAAAAGAGAAAGGGGTTTTTCTCGCTAATTGATAAACAACCCCAAGGACTGGTCTACGTGGGAAATAAACAGTCTAAAAGGTTTCACCATCCAGACTGCCCAGAGGTAAGAAAGATAAAAAAGAAGGTTTATTTTAAAAGTTTAGAAGAGACCTTTTTAGAAGGATATTGCCCTTCCAGGGAGTGTTTTGATAGGATCTTCCCGGTCCGTTAGGCTTTCTTAGGGGTTATTTTTTCAAGCCCTCCCATGTAGGGTCTTAACACCTCAGGGATGAGGACAGAACCGTCTTCTTGCTGGTAGTTTTCAAGGATAGCCATCACTGTCCTGCCTATGGCTAATCCAGAACCGTTAAGGGTGTGAACAAACCTGGGTTTTCCCCCGTCTTTAGGGCGATATCTGAGGTTGGCTCTTCTTGCCTGGAAGTCTTCAAAGTTAGAGCAGGAAGAGATTTCTACATACCTTTTTTGTCCAGGTGCCCATACCTCTATGTCATAGGTTTTGGCAGAGGCAAACCCTAAGTCTCCTGTACAAAGGGCTACCACCCGATAATGCAATCCAAGGAGCTGTAAAACCTCTTCGGCATCCAAAAGAAGGTTTTCTAACTCGTCATAAGAGGTTTCTGGGACCACAAATTTTACCAACTCTACCTTGTTAAACTGGTGTTGTCTTACGATACCTCGGGTGTCTCTGCCATGAGACCCAGCCTCAGACCGAAAACAAGGGGTATAGGCGGTGTAATAAAGAGGAAGGTCTTCCTCCCTTAAAATTTCATCTCTGTGAAGATTGGTCACAGGCACCTCGGCTGTGGGGATAAGGTAGTAGTTCCAGCCTTCAAGCTTAAAAAGGTCTTCTTTAAACTTGGGAAGCTGGGCGGTGCCTATAAGAGAGGTTTCGTTAACGATAAAAGGCGGCAATACCTCTTTATACCCGTGTTTTTTAACATGTAGGTCTAACATAAAGTTGATCAAGGCCCTTTCTAAAAGGGCTCCTTCGTTAAAGTATACCACAAACCTTGACCCTGTAATCTTCCCAGCCCTTTCAAAATCAAGGATCCCTAAATTTTCTCCTATTTCCCAGTGAGGTTTAGGTTCAAACCCAATTTCTGGAGGTTCTCCCCATCTTTTTACCACCACGTTTCCCGAATCGTCTTTACCTACAGGCACGGTTTCATGAGGAATGTTCGGGAGATAGAGGAGTTTTTCCTGTAAGTTGTTTTCTACCTGAGAAAGTTCTGCTTCCAAGGTCTTAAGCTCTTCCCCTAATTTTTTTACCTCTTGAGCTAAAAAGTTGGCCTCCTCGTCTTTTCCCTGTTTTTTTAGACTGCCGATTTGTTCAGACTTTTCTTTTCTCAGATGTCTTAAGGACTCCACTTTTTGTAAAAGCTCTCTTCTTTGCTGGTCTAAAGAAAGTATCTCTTCTACAGGGAAGTCTTGCCCCCGGGTGCTTAGCCTGGCTTTAACCCATTCAGGCTTTTCTCTTATCAGTTTTAAGTCAAGCATTTATCTTTCTCCCTAAAGAAGTTTATTTTAAGCAGGAAATAAGGTGGCCAAGTTTTTCTTTTTTGGTTTTAAGGTAGTTGTAGTTTTCTGGTCTGGGGGTTATCTCTATAGGAACCCTTTCTACCACCTTCATTCCATACCCTTCAAGTCCTATGATTTTCCTTGGGTTGTTGGTCATGAGTTTTATTTGCTTTACCCCAAGGGCTCTTAAGATCTGAGCTCCAATCCCGTAGTCTCTAAGGTCCGGTTTGAACCCTAAGGCTAAGTTGGCTTCTACTGTATCTTTTCCTTCGTCTTGAAGTTTATAAGCCTTTAGTTTGTTTAAAAGACCTATTCCTCTTCCTTCTTGTCTGAGATAAAGGATAACCCCTTTTCCTTCTTTGGCTATCATTTCCATAGCTTTTTTAAGTTGAGGCCCACAATCGCATCTCAGTGAGCCAAAAACATCTCCGGTTAGACATTCAGAATGAACCCTTACCAAGATGGGGTTTTCGTCTATTTCTCCCATAACCAAGGCTATGTGGGTGGCGTTATCTATAAAGTTGGAGTAGGCTATCAACTTAAAGGTGCCAAAGGCAGTAGGGAGTAAGGTCTCTACCTCTCTTTTAACCAAGGATTCGTTTTGGATACGGTAGGCGATAAGGTCTTTGATGGTGATTATCTTTAGCCCAAATTCTTCAGCAAATTCTTCTAAGTCAGGAAGTCTTGCCATGGTGCCGTCGTCTTTCATCACCTCGCAGATAACCCCAGCTGGTTTAAGACCAGCAAGTCTTGCCAGGTCTACGGCAGCCTCTGTATGCCCAGCCCTAACCAGAACCCCTCCTTTTCTGGCTATGATAGGAAAAACATGCCCAGGGGTGATAAAGTCCTGAGGGGTACTTTTATCGTCGATAACCAGCTTTATGGTGTAAGCCCGGTCATAGGCAGAAATCCCTGTGGTGATCCCATGCCTTGCGTCTATAGATACCGTAAAGGCTGTCCCAAAAGGGTCTATCCCTCTTCTTGGTTGTAAAGGAAGTTGAAGCCTTTCTGCGATTTCCTGGGTGATGGCTAAACAGATAAGACCTCTTCCATATTTAGCCATAAAATTGATGGCCTCAGGGGTTACCTTTTCAGCAGCCAAAATGAGGTCTCCTTCGTTTTCTCTGTCCTCATCATCTACAACGATGATAAGCTTACCCTGCTTTAAGTCTTCTAACGCTTCTTCCACAGTGCTTATAGGCATCTACTTTGCCTCCTTATTATTTTAGAGTTTGTTTTAGGTTTTAATTTTGAAAAATCGTTTTAATATAATAAAACTCATTTAAATTTTAGCAACCATAAGCTTACGCAAAAAAATGAAAAAGATAGAAAGTTTAACCAAGTCTGCAACCTCTGTAACCATAGCGGTCTTTATCAGTCGCATCTTAGGACTGGTAAGGGAACAGGTTCTTGCCTATTTTTTTGGGGCAGGAAAAAGTATGGATGCCTATGTGGTAGGTTATCGCATCCCAAACCTTCTAAGAGACCTTTTTGCTGAGGGGGCACTTGGGTCAGCCTTTGTTAAGGTATTCAGCTCTACCTTAGAAAAAGAAGGGCCTGAAAAAAGTTTTAAGATAGCTCAAGTCATTCTTTCTAACCTCCTTTTGATTTTAGGGGGGATAGTAATCCTTGGGATGTTTAGTGCTGACTTGATAGTAGGTATGATTGCCCCTGAATTTACTAAAGATCCGGCTAAGTTTGACCTAACGGTAAAACTTACTCAGGTTATGATGCCCTTTCTTCTTTTTATAAGCCTTTCCTCGGTTTTGGCAGGGATGCTTAATTCCTTAGGGGTCTTTTTTTTACCGGCCTTTTCATCAAGTATTTTTAACATAACCTCAGTCTTAGTAGGGGTTTTAGGCTATTTTTTGTGTATAAGACTTAATCTAAATCCTATCTATGCCATGGCAGTAGGGGTCACCTTGGGAGGGTTTTTACAGTTCTATTTTCAATATCCTGAGGTGAGAAAAAGAGGTTTTTCTTTCAGGTTTTCTCCTGATTTGAAGGACCCTTATTTTAAAGAAGTTTGCAGGTTGATCTTACCGGTAATACTTGGGCTTTCAGCCGTCCAGATAAACATCTTTATCAACACCTTTTTCGCCACCTCTTGCGGAGAGGGGGCTGTTTCCTGGTATAGTTATGCCTTCAGGATTATGTATGTGCCCTTAGGGCTTTTTGGGGTAGGGCTCTCACAGGCTCTACTTCCTGAGCTTTCAAGGGCTGTTGCCAGGAAAGATTTTGCCTCTGCCAAAGACACATTTTCTCGTGCGCTGGTGGTTTCTCTAAGCCTTTCTTTACCTTCAGCTGTTGGGCTTTACTTTTTGGCTCAGCCGGTGGTAGAAGTGCTTTTTGAAAGAGGAAGGTTCAGCAGTTTAGATACGATAAACACCGCAGAGATTTTAAAGATTTTAGCCCTGTCTTTGCCTTTCTACGGGCTTTCAAAAACTGCAGTCCCACTTTTTTATTCGTTGGGTAAAACGATCATTCCTTCCTTAGGAAGTATCCTTTCAGTATTTGCAAATTTAACCGTAATAATTCTTACCATCAAAGCCTTAGGGATAAAAGGGGTAGCCTTAGGAACCTCTCTTTCTTTGGTTTTTCAGTGCATGTTTTTGCTTTTGTTTAGCTCTTTGCTTTTCAAACAATTTCCTTTAAAATTCTTACTAAGAAGTTTTTTTACCCTCGGGATAGCAGTTTTAGCCTTAAGTGGGATTTTAATTTTCTTACCACACTTAGGGCTTAACAGCTGGTTTTACCTTATGACAGCCATACCCTCAGGGGCCATCGTATTTTTAGGGGTTTGTAAGATTTTAGGGCCTCAAGAGACCTATCTTTTTTGGGTTAAGCTACTTAAAAGACGATAAATAAAAAAATTGGGAGGGCAAAATGAAAGTAAGTCCCTATATCTTTAGAGAATACGACATTCGTGGAAAGGTGGGGAAAGATTTTACCGAGGAGATAGTAAGAGAAATAGGAAGGGCCTATGGGACGATGGTGAGACGCAGTGGAGGAAAAAGGGTGGTTAGTGGAAGAGATGGAAGGCTTTCTTCTGAAGCTCTTCAAAGGTGTTTGATCGAAGGGATTTTATCTACCGGGGTAGAGGTTTTAAACATCGGACTTACCCCTACCCCGGTGATGTATTTTTCCCTCTTTCGTTTGCCAGAAGTTGATGGAGGTATACAGGTTACCGGTTCTCACAACCCACCAGAGTTTAACGGACTAAAGATCTGCTTAGGTAAAGACACCCTTTTTGGTAAACAAATCCAGACCTTAAGAGAACTGATAGAAAAGGAAGACTATGAAAGAGGTGCAGGAAAGGTGGAAACGATAGAGGTGCTTTCTGATTACATAGAATATGTTAGTTCAAACGTTGAACTTAAGAGACCGGTAAAGGTTTGTCTTGACCCTGGGAACGGGGTTTGTGCTCTGACCGCACCAGAGATTTTCAAACGTTTAAACTGCGAGGTTGAGTGTCTTTTTTGTGAGATAGACGGAAACTTTCCATACCATTTTCCAGACCCAGTCGTTCCAGAAAACCTGAAATGGCTAAAAGAAAAGGTAGTTTCTGAAGGGTATGAAGCTGGTTTTGGGTATGACGGAGACGGAGATAGGCTTGGGGTGATAGACGAAAAAGGTAACATCATCTGGGGAGACAGGCTTCTTTATGTGTTTGCCAAGTTTTTACTTGAAAAACATCCTGGAGCTAAGGTTATCGCTGAGGTTAAGTGCTCAAGGACTTTGTTTGAAAGGGTAAAAAAGTTGGGAGGACATCCTATTATGTGGAAAACAGGACATTCTTTGATAAAAAACAAGATGAAAGAGGAAGGGGCTCTTCTTGCAGGAGAGATGAGCGGACACATGTTTTTTGCAGACAAATGGTTTGGTTTTGACGATGGAGTTTATGCCTCTCTCAGGCTGGCTGAGATCCTTTCTCAGGCAGAACAACCTCTTTCTGAAATAATTAAAGAACTACCGGTTATGTATGCTACCCCAGAGATAAGGGTTGAATGCCCAGATGAGGTCAAGTTTAAGGTGGTGGAAAGGTTGGTGGCTAAGTTCAAACAAGAAGGACTCAACGTAGTAGACATAGATGGGGCAAGGGTTGAATTTCCTGAAGGATGGGCCTTGGTTAGAGCCTCCAACACCCAGCCGGTGTTAGTCCTAAGGTTTGAAGCTGAAACAGAAGGGTTTCTTGAAACTTTAAAACAGAAAGTTTATCAATCCTTAGACGAAGTTTTAAAATAAATAAATCCTTAAAAGGGAGTTTAATGGAATCCTTTGAACATTTACTTCAGGTTCTTCCTATTCCTTACAAAACCAAAAAGGCTATACAAGCCTTGAAACTGGCTAAGTCGTTGTGGCCTAAGGTTTTAGACAGAGAATTAGCTTTATACTCAAATCCTATAAGGTATGAAGAAGGTACCCTGATAGTAGAAACCTCAGACTATTACCATCTCCAACAGCTTCAACTAAAAGGTAGAGAAATTATCGAAGCCCTTGAAAAAGAAGTGCCTGAAAAAGAAAAACCTCTCTTTGTTGATCTTAAGGTGGTGATAAATCCTTTGATCTTCGAAAGATTAGCTAAAAATAAAAGGTTGGTAAACTCAGAAGAAGGGTTTTTAAGGGTAAATCCCGAAGACATTAAAGAACTTGAAAAAACCTTACAAAACCTAAAAGACCCTGAACTTGCCAAGTTGTTTAAAGGATTATTAAAGACTTACTTCAAGGCTAAAAAGACTTAAAAAGTTTAACAAAATCAAACTTTCCAAAAAAAACTTGTAGATTTGATAAAAACCCCTGGGGTAATCCCCAGGGGAAAATGTCTAAGAAAGCTTACTTCTTTTCAGGAGCGGCTGCAGGAGCAGCTTCTTTCTTAGCGGCTTTTTTGGCTTTCTTAGCTTTCTTGGCTTTCTTTTCTACCTTCTTTTCAGCAGCAGGAGCAGCTTTGTCAGCTGCAGGGGCAGCCTGTTCAGCTGCAAAAACAGGAGATACTAAAAGAGCTAAAGCAGCAACTAAACCTAATACCTTTTTCATAACCTACCTCCCTCCTTAGAGTTTTTTGTTTTGTATATATCAGCAAAAAAGATGCCCAAATTTTTGAGGTTTGAAATTGAGGTTTTAAAAGGGGTTTTACTAAGGAAGTGGTTTTAAGAAAAAGGTATTTTGCAAAAATTGCACAGAGGGTTTTATGCAAAAATTACACAGGATTGATTATTGCAAGGTTGGGTCTTCTTTTTGTCCAGTAAGGATGGCTATAAGGTCTTTTACACGGATGATTCCTTGTTTTTTAAGCAGATGTCCGTTTGCTCCGCTTATAAAGATGCCTTCTTCGTAGTTTCCCATCCAGGCAGCACTCAGTTTTTCAGCTATGCAAAAACCTACCTGAGAGGCCTTTTCTCCTTTTTTGCAAGGGGTTAAGCAGTTAGAAACACAACCTTTAAAGTCTCTGTATCCTGCAAGGAATTTTTCTATAAAGGGGGTTTTGACTACCCTTAGAGGATATCCTACAGGAGAGTTGATCAGGATTATGTCTTCTGGGTTGAGTTTAAGGAGTATTTCTTTATAAATCTGAGGGGCGTCGCACTCATAGGTACAGATAAACCGGGTAGCAATCTGCACCCCTGAAGCCCCCATCTCTAAATACTTCTTGATATCTTGATAGCTCCAAACCCCACCGGCTACGATAACCTTAAGGTCCCCCAAGTTTTTGGCTTCTTCAAGCACCTCTGGTAACAAACTTTCTAATTGATATTCCTTTTTAAAGCAATCTTCTTTATGAAACCCTTGATGTCCTCCTGAAAGAGGCCCTTCTAACACTACGGCATCTGGTAGTCGTTGGTAGCGTTTTTCCCAGGTTTGACAGATAAGCTTTAAAGCTCTGGCAGAAGAGACGATAGGTATCAGGGCTATATCAAAACCTTTTACGTATTCTGGTAGTTTCAGAGGTAGCCCTGCTCCTGAGATGATAGCATCAGCCCCTGCCTCAGCAGCGTCTCTTACCACCCTTTGGTAATCTGTGATCGCACAGAGGACGTTTACCCCTATAGCACCTCTACCTTGAGAAAGCTCTTTAGCCTTTTGAATAATCCTTTTTAAGGCCTCTTTATTGTGGGTGTTTTCAGGACCTATGGGTCTACCAAGTTTGTCTTTTTTAACCAACTCAGGAAAGCGATAACCTGTGCCTACGGCTGAAACAACCCCCATCGCTCCTTCTTTAGCCACAGCCCCTGCTAAATTTTCCCAGGAGATACCTACCCCCATTCCTCCCTGAATGATAGGCACATCTAAGGTGATTTTTCTTATAGTAAGTTTGGGCAAAGCCATACCAATTTTTCTCCTTTTTAGACTATTTCTAACATCCTTTTTACCGCATTATAAGCCTTGATCCTTATTTCTTCTTCTACCACCACCTCAAACTCCAGGTTTTCTAAAGAAGCCAAAAGGTTTTCTAAGGTGATTTTTTTCATCGAAGGGCAAAACATCTTTTCTGGGGCAGGATGATAAAATTTTTTGTCAGGGTTTTGTTGAGATAGAGGATAGAGTAGGCCTACTTCAGTTCCTATGATAAACTCCTTATTTGGGAGTTCTTTAGCTAATCTCAGCATTCCGCTGGTTGAGGCTACCCTGTCTGCCAAGTCTATAACCTCAGGTCTACACTCAGGATGGGCTATAAAAAGGGCCTGAGGATGACCTTTTTTAGCCTCTAACACCTCTTCAGGGGTAAGAAGATGATGAAAAGGGCAAAAACCTTCAAAGTAAATGATCTTTTTGTCAGGATAAAACCTCTGGGTATAACGGGCAAGGTTCATGTCTGGAAGCATGATAATCTGTTTTTCTTTAAACGTTCCTACTACTTTTACTGCATTAGCAGAGGTACAGCATATATCACTTAAAGCCTTCACCTCTGCGGTTGAGTTAACATAGGTGACAACCGGTGCATCTGGATAGGCCTCTTTTAGGCGTAAGACATCCTCTGGGGTTATCATGTCAGCCATATCACAACAGGCACTTCCTACAGGTAGAAGGACCTTCTTTTTGGGTGATACGATTTTAGCGGTTTCTGCCATAAAATAAACACCGCAAAAAACGATAACCTCAGCGTCGGTTTTACTGGCTTTAAGACTTAACTCTAAGGAATCTCCTCTTAAGTCTGCAATGTCCTGTATCTCAGGAGGTTGATAGTTGTGAGCCAAAATGATAGCCTTTCTCTTTTCTTTTAGCTCAAGGATCCTCTCTATAAGCCTTTGTTTTTCCATCAAGCCTCCCTAAAAACTGAAATTTATCATTTTAGTAAAAATATACGATTTTAGTTTATTTTTTCAAGCAAGTTTTTAAGGTTTTTGTAGCAAGAAAGAGGAACAGAGAGGTTGTTAAGCCCTTTACCAAGCTTTATGTCAGGTTTGTTAGCGCCATGAAAATCACTTCCTCCGGTAACGATGAGGTCAAGTTTTTGGGCTGTTTCCAGCAAAAACCGGGTAAAATCCTGGTTATGTTCGGTATAGTAGGCTTCAACTCCCATTAAACCTATATCTTTTAGTAAAGATAAGTATTTATAGAGGTCGGCATAAGAGAGTTTTAAGGTAAAAGGATGGGCTAAAACAGGTACACCTTTGGCCTGTTTGATTTGGTTGATTGCTTCTTCGGGAGAAAGTAAAGCCTTGGGTACATAAGCTAAGGCCCCCTTTTTTAGATATTTTTGAAAGGCCTCTTCAAAGGTTTTTACCACCCCTTTTTTAACCAGAAGGTTGGCAATATGAGGTCTTCCTATCTCTCCTTGGGCGATTTCTTCTAATTCCTCTAAGGTAATCTCTATTCCTGCTTGTTGAAGTTTCTCTATCATTTTTTGGTTACGGGTATCCCTGGCTTTTTGTAAAACCTCTAAAGTAGATTGTATTTCAGGGATGTCAGGTTTTAAAAAATAACCTAACAGATGAAAATGCCCTGGGCCTTCAAACTTAACGCTTATCTCTACGCCACAGAGAAAGGGAAGATCCACTTCTTTAGCAGTAAGATAGGCCTCTTTGAGCCCTTGGGTGGTGTCATGGTCTGTAAGGGCTAAGGCTTGTAATCCCTCTTTCTTGGCTAAAATTATCAACTCTTTAGGGGTAAACGTTCCGTCAGAGGCGGTAGAATGGGTGTGAAGGTCAACCAAAATTTAGCCTCCTTTTTTCTTGTTTTGATAAGAGGCTTTGATAAAAGCCTTAAAAAGAGGATGGGGGTCAATAGGTTTAGATTTAAACTCAGGATGAAACTGCACCCCTACAAACCAGGGATGGTCTGAGATTTCTACTATCTCTACCAACTCTTCGTCAGGAGAAGTCCCTGTTATCTTAAGCCCGGCTTTTTCTAATTCCTCTCGATAACGATTGTTAAACTCATACCTATGTCTGTGTCTTTCAAAAATCTCATCTTGTTGATAAGCCTCCCAGGCTTTCGAGCCTTTTAAGAGTCTGCAAGGATAAGCCCCAAGGCGCATCGTCCCACCAAAATCACAACCTTCTTCTCTTATTTCTATCTGGCCTATGCGGTAGTTATACCATTCTTTCATAAGATAAATTACTGGGTAAGGTGTTTGAGGGTCAAACTCTGTAGAGTTTGCTCCTTTCCATCCAAGGACATTCCTTGCAAAATCTATCACCGAAAGCTGCATCCCTAAACAGATCCCAAAAAAGGGAATTCCCTCTTCTCTGGCATACTTGATGGCTAAAAGTTTACCTTCAACCCCCCTTACTCCAAACCCTCCTGGGACAAGAATCCCATCGGCATCTTTAAGGATAGAGGCTATGTTTCCCTCGGTAAGTTCATCTGAGTTTACAAACTTTAGGTTCACTCTTAGCTTGTTAGCGATGCCTCCATGCACTAAAGCCTCGTTAAGGGACTTATAAGAATCTTTCAAGTTTACGTATTTTCCTACGATGGCTATGGTTACTTCGTCTTCAGGGTTTTTATAGATTTTTACTATCTCTTCCCAAAGGAAAAGGTCAGGCTCTCTGGTCCACATGTTAAGGTATTCTATGATTTTCTTATCTAAGCCCTCTTGATGAAACACCAGCGGTATCTCGTAGATACAATCTACATCTTTGGCAGTGATCACAGCATCGTCTTCTACGTTACAGAAAAGGGCTATCTTTTTCTTGATGTCTGTGGGTAAAAATCTGTCTGTCCTGCATAGAAGGATGTCAGGTTGAATTCCGATGGCTCTTAGTTCTTTGACGCTGTGCTGGGTAGGTTTGGTTTTTAACTCTCCTGCGGTTTTGATGTAAGGAACATAGGTGAGATGAATAAAAAGGGCGTTATCTTTACCAAGCTCATAGCCTAACTGTCTTATAGCCTCAAGAAAAGGAAGGCTTTCGATGTCTCCTACTGTTCCTCCTATTTCTACGATAGCCACGTCTACGTTGTCTTCTGCTAAACTTAAAATAGCCTGTTTGATTTCGTCGGTAACATGGGGTATGATCTGGACGGTGCCACCCAAGTATTCCCCTTTTCTTTCTTTGGTGATAACTGAATAGTAGATTTTACCTGAGGTGTAGTTGTTTTTACTTCCCATCTGAGCTTGAGTAAATCGTTCGTAGTGGCCTAAGTCAAGGTCTGTTTCAGCTCCGTCTTCAGTAACATAAACCTCTCCGTGTTGAAAGGGGTTCATCGTGCCAGGGTCTACGTTGATATAAGGGTCAAGTTTTTGGAAGGTAACCCTTAATCCTCGAGCTTCAAGTAAAGCCCCTATAGCAGCCGCAGCAAGCCCTTTTCCTAAAGAGGAAAGCACTCCTCCTGTGATAAAAATAAACTTGGTATGGACTTTTATCCTGTTTCTGGGTTTTCTCATACCTTACACACTCCTTTTTAGGATTTTCCATTTTGTCGAGGTGGTATTTAAGCTAACCAACCCATGTTTAGTGACTAAAAAGGTTTCCTCTACCCCAATTACCCCAACCTCAGGCAGGTGAAACTTAGGTTCTAAGGCTATCACCATGTTTTCTTGAATCCTCATTTTTTGTTTTTTCCCAAGGATAGGAGGTTCATCTATCTGTAAACCTACCCCATGGCCTATAAAACCTAAGTCTCCGTCAGAATACATAAAATATGCCCCGAAGCCTGTTTTTTCAGATAGATCTTTAGCTTTAAAAAAGACTTCTTCACCATTTATTCCTGGTTTGATAAAATCTTTAAGTTGGTCAAGGATATAAAGACTTACCTGATAAACCTCTTGGGCGTAAGGCAGTTTTTTAAAACTAACCATCCTGGTCTGGTCGATGTAGTATCCCTGGTGATAACCACTGAAGTCTATAAGAATAGGCTCATCTTCTTTTAAGATTTTCTTATAACTTGCCCCTCCTGGAAAACCAAATACCCCCTCTCCTCCTTCTCCTGTATAGTAAGGGGTGGGGTTAAGACCTTCTTTACCTGAAATCAGGTATCCAAAGGTAAGTTCAAACCCGTTTAAAGACCTGGTAAGTCCAGGATGACCTAAAAGTCTTAGTTCTTTTTCTAAAATACCACTGGCTTCTAATTCTTTAATTCCTGGTTTAAACTGAGGTAAGGCCCTTTTAAGAGCTTTATCAAGCATCCTACCTGCTTTTCGGATACATTCGATCTCATAGGGGGTTTTAACAGCCCTTGTTTCTAAGATAAGTTGGTCTATGGCAGTAAAAGAATAAACCTCAAGCAGTTCCTGATATCTAAAAAATTCTCTTGCAGAGATGTTTTCTTTTTCTATGCCTAACAACCCTTTAGAGCAAAGGGAAGAGATGATTAAAGGCAGTTCTTTTAGGCTTTTTATGGGTTCACAGGGAATTAAAGTTTCTTTTTTAGCCCTCTCCCAAGGACGGTTTACTAAAATTTTTACTTCCTTAGGACTTATCAAAAGAAATCCTTTGGTAAAGGTTCCGCTAAAATAAAAGATGTTGAGAGGATTTATAATCAAGGCTAAATCGATTTGGTGCTGGTTAAGGAGTTGTTGAAACCTTTGGAGACGGAACTTTACTTCATCGGTTTGCAGGTTCATCTTTTTTTTCTTGTTCCTTTTGTTCTGTTAGCTGTGAAGTTTCTTGTTCTGTTTTTTTTAATCTTTCGGCGATGGCTAAAACGGTGTTAGCATAAGGTTCACTTAGGTTGTATTTCATGATAACTGTCTTTTTTTGTTCGATCGTGCCGTTAAAGGTATAGCCTTCTTTTTTTAGATAGTTGGCTATGCTGGCTAAGGCGTCTTCCATATTAAAAAGGTCTACCTTGCCGTCTTGGTCCCAATCATAACCATAGATTACGTAACTTTTAGGTACAAACTGGGGATAACCAAAGGCTCCAAAAATAGACCCTTTGATAGAAAAAGGATCCCATTTGTTTTGATAGCAGATGGTAAGAAAGTATAAAAGCTCGTCATAAGCCCAGCTACTTCTCTTAGCGATGATGTTTGAGTTTCTTTCTTCATCTAACGAAATGGTTTCGTCATACACAAAGTTTTTAAGCAAATCTTTGTTCCCTGAAAGAGTGAGGCTAAAAAACACGTTAAGGACAGGAAATTTACCGGTGTTTTGTCCAAGATTGGTTTCAACCAAAAAAATCGCCACTATCACCTCTTTATCAACCTCAAAGGTTTTTTCCAAGTTTTCGAGAAACTCTAAGTTCTCTTTTAAAAAATTTTTAGCCCGCTCAACCCTCTGGTCTTCTAAAAACTGGTGGTAAGGTAATTTGGCTTCTTTCCAGGTAAGTCTTTTTATCATCAGGTTTGGAAGATAAGCAAGCTCAGGAGAAGAAAAAACCTTTTCTATGTATTCTTCAGGAACTTTCCCTTTAAGGTCAATTTTTATGCGGTTTTTAAGGTCTTCTACATAAGGTTTAAGCAAAGGATCATTAGCCAAAACTTTTACAGGTTTTACGGCAGGATGAAAAAGGGTAGCTAACAGCCCTAATAATAACCCTAAAATTATTAGTAAAAAGATCCAGACTACTCTACTTTGGCTAAATTGAGTAAAGAACCCTTTAATATGCATTCTCTTTCCCTTTCTGTAAGTTCAGCTAAGGCCCAAACCTCGCCTTTTCCTTTGATTATAATTTTAACCCTTTTTTCCCCTTTTTCTATCAAGTTTCGAATGTTTTCTATGATAAAACTATCTCCCTGAGAGATTTTTTCATAGTCTGCCGGGTTTTCAAAGGTAAGAGGCAGGATTCCAAAGTTAATCAGGTTGCTTCTGTGGATCCTGGCAAAGGTTTTGGCTAACTTTACCCTTACTCCTAAATGCCTTGGGGCTAAGGCTGCATGTTCTCTTGAGGAACCTTGCCCATAGTTTTCTCCTCCCACAATCCCTACAGCCAATCCTTTTTCTTTTATTTCTAAAGATTTTTTGGCAAAATCTGGGTCTACGTTTTTGTAAACAAACTGGCTGATAGCCGGTAGGTTGCTTCTTAAAGGTAAAATCTGGGCACCAGCAGGCATGATATGGTCGGTTGTGATGTTATCTCCTACCTTTAACACAAAAACCCCTTCTAAGGTCTCAGGTAGAGGATCAAACGGTGGAAGAGGAGCTATGTTAGGCCCTCTTATGATTTCTACTTTTTTGGCCTCATCTTCTGGCAGAGGTGGTATTAAAAGGGTATCGTTTATAAGAAATTTTTCTGGAAGAACTACCTCTGGATATTCTCCTAATTCTCTTGGGTCGGTTATCACCCCTTTTATGGCAGAAGCCACCGCGGTTTCAGGAGAGACTAAATATACAAAATCAGGGTTTGTGCCAGAACGTCCTGGGAAGTTTCTGGTAAAAGTTCTGAGAGAGATAGAATTCGTAGGAGGGGCTTGCCCCATCCCAATACAACCTAAGCAGCCACTTTGGTGAAGTCTTGTCCCTCCTTCTAACAGGGATTTTAATCCTGAAAGTGCTACCAGGTTTTCAAGCACCTGAAGAGACCCAGGGTTTACCTCAAAGGAGACGTTAGGATGCACTTTATATTTTTCAAGTACCTTAGCCACAACCAGCAGATCTTTTAACGAAGAATTGGCACAGGACCCTATGATAACCTGATCCACAGGTTTACCGGCCTCTTCTGCAACCCTTTTTACGTTGTCAGGAGAAGAGGGACAGGCGCAAAGAGGTTCTAACTTGGAAAGGTCAATCTCTATGATTTCGTCATACTGAGGATCTTCGTCAGGCAAAAGTTCTACAAAGTCCTGTTCTCTTCCCTGAGCTATCAGCCATTTACGGGTAATTTCATCAGATGGAAAAATACTGGTGGTTGCTCCCATTTCTGTACCTAAATTACAGATGGTAGCCCTTTCAGGCACGCTAAGATGCTTTACCCCAGGGCCAAAATACTCTAAAATTTTTCCTAAACCACCTTTTACCGTAAGTTTAGAAAGAAGATAAAGGGCAATGTCTCTTGCCGTTACCCAAGGCTGAAGTTTTCCCTCTAAATAGACTCCTACTATCTTAGGGGTTCTAAGATAAAAGGGCTTTCCTGCCATAGCCATGGCCACATCAAGACCACCTGCACCTATGGCAATCATCCCACATCCACCTGCGGTAGGGGTATGACTGTCAGACCCTAACAAGGTTTTACCAGGCTTGGCAAACCTTTCCAAATGCACCTGATGACAGATCCCGTTCCCTGGCTTAGAAAACCAAATCCCATAACGTTTGGCTATACTTTGTAAAAACCTGTGGTCGTCTGCGTTTTTAAAATCACTCTGTAAGATGTTATGGTCTACATAAGATACCGAAAGTTCAGTTTTTACTCTGTCTATACCTATGGCTTCAAACTCAAGATAAGCCATCGTCCCGGTTGCATCTTGAGTAAGGGTTTGGTCTATCTTGATGGCGATTTCTTCTCCAGGAACTAAACGTCCAGACACTAAATGGTTTTCTAAAATTTTGTAAGCCAAAGGTTTTCCCATCTTTTCCTCCTTAGAAGATTTACTGAGGTTGTTTTACAACTCTCCAAAACACTCTGGGAAAAGGGCCTTAAACTTTTCTAAGGTCTTTTCTACTTCCGGTTGTATTGACTTGAATTTTTCGGTTTTTAGCGAAAAAAGAACAAATTCAGAGATAGAAAAAGAGGTGTAAAGGCAAAACTCTTTAGGTTTAGGCTCTAAAACAAAGAAAAAGTTGGTAAGAAAGGGGGTAATTTTTAGTAAATCTTCGCTGCTACCATCTATCCTTAGGTTAAAGATTATGTGCTTAGCCTTTAAAAAGGCAGGAAGCTCAGTTTTCACCTCTGTGGTCAAAAGCTCTAAAAGGATATCTTGAGACACCACGATAGAATGCTTGGGAGAAACATCCATTAAAAACTCAGAAGGAAGATCTTTAAAAAGAAAGAGATAAAGATTTTTAACCAGTTTTAAGTCTATATGCTGAGAAAGGATCTCCCTTAAGGCGTAAACAGAAAGGGTAAGTAAATACTCCCTTTTCCCGATTTCGTCAAACTTTATTCCGGTGGGGGTACGCTCTAAAAATTTATAAACCGGACTATCACTTGAGGCCTTTACCCTTAAGGTAAGATAAAAAAGCTTGAAGGCCTCTTCTAAAGGCAGTTTCAGTTGTTGTTTAACTACCGATAAAAACTCCTTTGGTTTTTCTGGCAAGATACCTATCCAGTTAAACTTCATGATGCCATACAATCCTTAGTAAATAAGATTTAAAATAATGTTTCTATTTTACAATCAATTAACTTTTCTGCAAGGATTAGGTCCTCTTTAAAAGTGATTTTAAAGTTTAGCCACGAACCTTCTACTATATAAACAGGATGGCCAAAATAGGTTAAAAGAGAGCTTTCGTCTGTGAACTCTAACCCCCTGGCTATGGCCTCATCAAGGCATTTTTTTAAAAGGTTAGCCTTTATTCCTTGAGGGGTTTGGATATGAAATAGATTTTCCCTGGGGACGTTAGCTTTTACGAGGTTATCTTTCACTAAGTTTAGGGTATCCCTCACAGGGATAGCCGGAACAGAGGCCCCGTAAGAAAAAGTAGCTTCTATCAACCTTTTTATAAGGAATTCGGAAACAAAAGGCCTTACAGCATCATGCACAAGGAAGACTTTTGTCTCTGAGGGAGCTGCTTTAACCGCCTGATAAACCGACCTCTGTCTGGTTGTGCCACCTTCTACGATTTTTAATACCTTTCTTAGGTTAAAACTCTTGATCAGTTTTTCGGTATGCTCTAAATAAAACGGGTGGGTAGCTATGATTATCCCGTCTACCTGAGGGGTCTTTTCAAAGGCTAAAAGGGTTCTTACCAAAAGAGGTATTCCCTTCAGGTCTAAGAACTGCTTGGGGAGGGATTCTCTCAGCCTTTCTCCTTTTCCTGCAGCAGGGATGATAGCAACTACCATATACCTTCTGATTTGTTTTTTTAGGTTTAGAATTATAATAAACAAAAACAGAAAATAAAGGGGAAAAGACATGTCAGGAAATAGTTTTGGGATTTTATTTAGGGTTAGTACCTTTGGAGAATCCCATGGCAAGGCCCTTGGGGCGGTGGTAGAGGGATGTCCACCTGGTTTAACCCTGTCAGAGGAGTATATCCAGAAAGAGGTGGACAAAAGACGGTCTAAGGAGTTTATCGGGCAAACCCCTCGTAAAGAAAAGGATCGGGTGGAAATTCTTTCTGGAGTTTTTGAAGGATATACCACTGGAACTCCGATAGGAATTGTAGTATATAACACTGACGTAAAATCTTCTGCCTATCAAAATCTTAAAGAGGTATTTAGACCAGGCCATGCAGATTTTACCTATCATATGAAATATGGAGGTTTTAGAGACTACAGAGGGGGAGGAAGAAGTAGCGGAAGGGAAACGGTGGTAAGGGTAGCTGCCGGAGCTATAGCTAAAAGGGTGCTTGAAGAATATGGAATTTCTGTGGTAGCCTATACCATAGCTCTGGGTGGGGTTGTGGCTGAAAAAAGAGACCTTGAAGTTATCTATAAAAATCATCTTTACTGCCCTGATGAGGAGGCCTATTTAAGGATGTGTCGAAAGATAGAAGAAGCAGTTAGAGAGGGAGACTCTTTAGGAGGTGTGGTAGAAGTTTTAGCGAGGGGAGTGCCTGCAGGACTTGGAGAGCCTGTTTTTGATAAGCTTGAGGCTGATCTGTCTAAGGGTTTAATGAGTATAGGGGCGGTAAAGGGGGTAGAAGTAGGGGCTGGTTTTGAGGCTGCTCAACTTAAAGGCTCAGAAAATAACGACCCTATCTCTTCTCAGGGATTTTTAAAAAACGATGCCGGAGGGATTTTAGGAGGGATTTCTTCAGGGCAAGATATAGTTTTAAGAGTTGCAGTAAAACCTATTCCCAGTATAAGAAAACCTCAAAAGACAATAAACCTCCAGAAAGAAGAAATAGACCTTATCATAGAAGGAAGACACGATGTTTCTGCCATACCAAGGATTGTTCCTGTGGTAGAGGCTATGGTTAGGATCGTGCTTGCAGACCATCTTTTAAGGCAGTTAGCCTATCTGGCCTTTCAGCAAAGATTACGTTTCCCTAACTTTTGGGGTTAAAGGTTTTTAGGTTGGTTTAGCCTAAAAATTTACGCAGATAACCTGCTTCTACTATCAGGCTGGTAGCTTGCGAGGAAAGTCCTTTTTTAAGGTTTTTAAGTAGGGTAGAAGTGACTTCTTTATGTTCCTCGTTTGGCTCATAGTTAAGGTTTAAAATATTTAGGAGGTTCAGAGCTTTGATAATTTTGTTTTTGACCTCTTCCGGCATAAGGTCTAAGCATTTGGGATTGAAATATTGGAGAGCTTTAGAAAAGTCAAACTCTAAGTTATGGTAGTAGTTTTTAATTTCATGTAACTCTTCTTTGGTTAAAGCGTTTAACCCAAAGATTTCAGGGGGAAGACCTATAGAATAACAGGCAGCACAAAAGCTTATGACTCTTGGGAGCACTATCCCATGGAGGCTTCTTGAGTAACCAAAAAGGCCGATGTGTAGTTTTCTCATCCTTCTTCTCGGCACAAATTTAGCTAATTCGTTTATAGCAGGAGCAATCGGGGCGATGGTAGCCTTATACTCTTCTGAAATTTTTTGGATTATTCTTTGACAAAATTCGAAGTCTACGTCTGAGATAGGATGTCTGATAAAAGTTTTTACTTTTTTGACCCCTGCAATCACATCCTCTACCGGAAAGTCATATTTAAAGGCAGACTGAACGGTAAAGGTTTCTACCGAAGAATATTCAGAAAGAACCTTTTCTACGGTGTAAGGGGAAAAGTTTCCTCTAAAAACAGGGGTTCCTACCCCTAAGATAGGATAAACCTCTATGTCATGCTTTAAGGCAAAATTTTCTAATTTTTTTAAAGCAACTTTAATCCCTAAAACAGCACTTATAAGCCCATAGTTTAACGCTGGGTCAGATCGAGCTAAAAACACCCGAAGATAGGGTAAATTTTTGTTTTGAATATACTCTTCTAAGATTTGATCTATGTTGAAAAAGGATTCGACGTTTTCAAAAAGTGGAATAACGTTGATACTTTCAGGTAAAAAATCACCTACCCATTCAGCTACTGTGATGTCTCCTGGATATATAGGTTGATGTTGGAGACCAGCGATAAAATTTTTGTAGTAGTAATAAACCCTGTTAAGTTCCTTGGCTGAAGTGGTCATCGGAAGTATTACCTCAAAAATCGGAGGAGGATGGTCCTTTAAAAAGATACGGGCTGCATCCATAGATCGAGGTATACTTTCTAAAGTCTCAACCAAGATTTTAGCTTCATCCTTTTCCACAGTAGGGTTAGGAATTCTAAGGGTGATAAAACAGTCTTTGCCTAAAAGATGTCTTTTAAAAAAATTAGGATACTTACTATAAAGCTTTTTGACCACAAAGTCGTCTACCTCTTTGCCTTCACTGTCCCACATCTGTTCATCGCACCCTAAATGAGAAAAGGCATAATAGGCCTCTTGGATCTCGTCTTCACCTGACATGTCAGGATGCTCTGCAAAAAAAGGCAAGGAAACGTTGTCTGGATGTTGAGTAGACATCACCCGTGGAACCCTCATATAACCACCTCTATAATAAAAATTTTTTTGAGATCTCCGTTTGATTAAAACTAACAGATGTTTTTAATATTTCAAGTTCAAAATTCTCTTTAAGATGTTCCAGCAATTCGTTTACAAAAACAAGGTTTTTAGGATGAAAATAGATTTTAGTCAAACCAGATTTAGGATCTAAGATGGTTAGACTTGAGAGATGGTCGTAGCCTTCAAGAATAAACTTGAAAAAGGCGATCTGAGAAGGATTAACCTTAACCAGAAACCACACACTACGCATTTAGTAAAAAGAAGGGGGGAGACCCCCTTCTGTGATTTTAAAAGTCAGAACTATGGTTTATTCGCTTTTAGGTGATCTTCCTGGATTGCCGCTGTTGACGACCTTTACCTTTGAAGCTTGCTCGCCTTTAGGACCTTGAACTACCTCAAACTCTACTACCTGTCCTTCTTTAAGGGTTTTAAATCCAGACATTTCTATGGCAGAGTAATGCACAAAAACATCTCCGCCATCATCCTTGGAAATGAAACCATACCCCTTCTTCTCATCAAACCACTTAACCTTACCTCTAAACATGTTACTAAAACCTCCTTTAAGTTTTTCTATTAACCATACTTAACCTCAAAAAAAATATTTGTAAAGGGGTAAATTTTAAAATTTTAAAAATTTTTAAAAATAGTTTAAAACTGAGGGTTTGTGTGGGATTGAGGAAAAGGTTGTCGTTTGATGAGTCTGAGAGGTGTTTTTTTTAAGATTTGTTTAAACAGATTGCTATTTTAAAAAATAAAGCTAAAATTCTAAAATAAATGGAAATTGGTATAAGGAACTTTTTGGCTTTTTTAGACCTTTCTGAAAATCCGATTAAAATTAAAAATTTCAGATATTTTATTTTAGGTCATTTTATTTCTTTTACCGGTTCTTGGACTTACAACACCGCTATCATCTGGCTGGTTTATGAGCTTACTCGGTCTTCTTTTTATTTAGGCATCTTTAGCTTGTTTAACTCTTTACCTACCTTTGTTTTTAGTTTTTTGGCAGGATTAATCATAGACCGGTTTGACCGAAAAAAACTCTTAACATGGGTGGTGTTTTTAGGGATTTGGCCTTCGGTTTTTCTGGGTTTCATTACTCAAGAAGGAAGATTGAACTTTTGGTTGGTGGTGTGGATAAACATGGTGGCTGTTAGTCTTGCTTCGGTTGACACCCCTCTGAGACAGGTGTTTATAAGTGAAATAGTTCCGGCAAACTCACTTACCAAAGCTATATCCTTCCAAGCTCTTTCTTTTAATACAGCTCGGATGGTTGGCCCTTTTTTAGCAGGTCTTATCATTGCCTACGGACAGGTTTATCAATGTTTTTACTTTAATGCCCTCTCTTATCTACCTTTTTTGCTTTTTCTTTTGTTTTTCATAAAATATCAAAAATCCTATCATATAGACTTCGAAAACAAGAAAAATTTTATAGAGGCGTTTAAAGAAGTGTTTACTTTGTTTAGAAAACAACAAGCACTCCCTGCAGTTTTAGGTATGGTTTTTAGCTTTACTTTTTTTGGTGCCTCTATTCTCATTCTTTTTCCGATAATTGTTGACAAATTATTCGGAGGAGGTGGCAAAGAATTTGGTCAACTTTCTTCTATGGTAGGTATAGGTGCTATTCTTGGGTCAGTTTACATAATTTTAGGAAAGGTAAAAAACAAACTCTCTAAACTTTGGTCTTCCACCTGTATTTTTGCTTTAGGGGCTTTAGGGATGGTGTGGTCTAAAATTTGGTGGTTAACCCTCTTTTGTTGTCTCCTTTTAGGTTTTTCCTTTACTAATTTTTATCCGATAGCTAACTCATACCTTCAAGAAAATACCCCTACAGAAATAAGAGGTAGGGTGATTAGTTTTTTTACCTTTTCCTTTTTAGGGGTTCATCCTTTAGGGAGTTTTTTAGCAGGGGTTCTTGCAGAAAAAGTAGGGTTAGGCTGGCTAGTAAGTTTTTATGTATTAAGTTTAGTTTTAGTAAATTTTTTTCTTTTAAATATTGCTAAACTTAAAAAATAGTTTATTAATTTATTGCACTTAATTTTTTAGAGAGGGTTTTAAAATGGTAGATCTTGAGAAGATCATAACAAACTTAAATCTTGCTGAGTGTGCTTTAGGTTTAGGCTTGTATGTGATGGTTCTGGAACAGGATAAGGTGGTCTATTTAAATAAGGTGGCTGAAGAAAATTTAGGTTATCCTAAGGAAGAAATCGTAGGAAAAGGAATAGGGAGCTTGTTAGTCTCTTCTCCTAACTTTATGACAGAGCTAAAAAAAGAACTTTTAAAAAAGCATAAACAAAAGAAGATGGTTAAGTTTTTAACCAGATAGGGCAAGGTTGTTATTTTGGAGGCTTTATTTTACAAGGTAGAGTTGACCCCACAGGAAACCCTCATTTTGATGTTAGGGAAAGACACCGGAGAGTTGATAGAATTAAGAGCCAAGATAGAAGAGTTGGAAAAAAATCAACGGTTTTCCGAGTTTTTAAGAAGCTTAGTCCATGATTTTAACAACATTCTGCAAAATACCCTTAAGTACTTAAAGAACATAGAGGAAAACGTAGACAAACCAGAAGAGATTAAAAGGTATAAGTTTTTGGCAGAAAAAACCTTAAAATCTTGGATTGACCTTAACCGTTTGCTTATAGATTATACCAAAGGAATAAGAGATGTCCTTTCTTCCCAGTTAGAAATGGTTTCTTTTTTAAAAAACAATTTAGATATTTTTCAGATCATTGCCGGACCTAAAATTCAGATACAGCTCTCTTTAGGGTCTTTAGTAAACGTTTTTGTCCCAGGAGAAGAAACCTTTTGGAGGTATATCTTTTTAGATTTTATCAGTAATGCTAAGGATGCCATCGAAGACGAAGGAGAGATAGAAATAGCACTATCTTTAAAAACCCTTGAAAAGAAATACTTGATAATCAAGATAAAAGATAACGGATGTGGTATACCTGAAGAAAACTTAGAAAAAATTTTTATGCCTTTTTTTACTACCAAAAAGGAAAGCAGTGGCTTAGGCCTATTCTTGGTAAAAAATCATATCACAAGTTTGGGAGGAAAATTAGAGGTAGAAAGCAAGGTTAACTTAGGCACAACCTTTAAGATTTGGGTCCCTGCGCTGAGTGTGAGCTTATTAACTCCGTTGCAAAAGTCGGAGATCAAAAAACTTAAAATCATCCTTCTGGAAGACGAACCAGAAATTTTAGCAAATATACAAGAAATATTGGAAGGAGAAGGTCATCAAGTTTGGGCTTTTTCTAACTATGAAGAATTAGAAAAAAACCTTGATAAAATTTCTTCTCCAGACCTTCTTATTACCGACTATCATATGCCAGGAATAAAAGGTTTTGAAGTCTACCAGAATTTAAAACAAAAATTTCCAGACCTAAAGGTTTTGTTTTTGACAGGAGATTTGTTATCTCTGGCGGAACTACCCAGCTTTAAACTACTTCTAAAACCCTTTACTGCAGAACAACTCTTGGCTAAGATTAAAGAAGAAGTTATGCTATGAACCGATGGTTAGAGGAGTTTTTAAAATATTTAGAGGTAGAAAAAAACTATTCTCCTCAAACTTTAAAGGCCTATAAAAAAGACTTAGAAGATTTTTTGAACCATGGTCAGAATTTAAAGATAGAGGATCTTAAACATTTCCAGCCTTTTCATCTAAGGCTTTATCTTGCGAACCTTAAAAAAACTAAAAAAGAACCTACTACCATCGCAAGAAAAGTTAGTGCTTTAAGAAGTTTTTTTAGGTTTCTTTCCAAAAAAGAGGTCATACCTAAAAACTTAATCCATTATCTCTCAACCCCTCGGGTTTTAAAAAAATTCCCTCGTGTTCCTACCGAAGAAGAACTGAACCAGATGATAGAACAGGTAAAAGAGAATAGCTTTTTTGGGCTTAGAAACAGAACGATTTTAGAACTTGGTTATGGCTGTGGTTTAAGGGTAGGGGAGCTTACTAAGCTAACACTGAACCAGCTAAACCTGCAACTTAGGTTTTTAAGAGTAATAGGAAAGGGGAATAAAGAAAGGATGATCCCCTTTGGCAAGAAGGCACAACAGTTGTTAGAAAGATATATAAAAGAAAGAGAAAAAGTGCTTTTAAGCTTAGGTAAAAGTCATGGGTTTTTGTTTATTAACTCAAAGGGAGACAAGTTAACCGACCGGGGGGTTAGATACATACTTAAGACCTTAGGAAAAAGTTATGGAATAGAATACCTTCATCCTCATACTTTAAGACATTCTTTTGCTACCCATCTTTTAAACTCAGGGGCTGATCTTAGGGCTATTCAGGAACTTTTGGGACATGCTTCCCTTCTTACCACAGAAATGTACACCAAGGTTAGTTACGAACATCTACTCAAAGTTTATCTTAAATCCCATCCCCGAGCTAAAAAGGACTAACCTGTAGAATCTATTTTCTTGATTTAAGTCAAGGAATTTTTAAAGTTTTTTCATAAAAAATTTTCTATAAAGAGATACCTTCGGTAAGGGGGCCTTATGAAAAATAAGGTAGCTATAGGGGTGGTGTTTTTAGGGGTGGTTTTGTTTGTGGCTTTGTTAGGTATGCCTAAGCTTGTTGCTTATACCAGTAAAAATTCCTATTGCGCAAGTTGTCATGTGATGGAAGACCAGAGTTTATCTTTAAGAAAGTCCGGGTTGCATAATCAACTTAATTGCATAGACTGCCATCTTCCTCATGACAATAAACTCAGACATTATTTTTGGAAAGGTGTTGACGGAACTAAGGATTTGGTAAAGTTTCACCTAAATCTTATACCAGAGGAAATTACCCTATCTTCTCATGGTAAGGTTTTGGTTCAGGAAAATTGTATAAGGTGTCATAAAGATATGGTTTTTATGATACACGTGAAAGACAGAAACTGCTGGGAATGTCATGTAAAAGTAAGGCATAAAATGAGTAGCAGTTTAGAAGTTTTAGAAAAATAAAATATAAGGGGGGATAAGATGAAACGAAAGTCTTTGTGGTTAGGTTTAACCCTTATGGGTTTGGTTTCGTTGATAGCGGGTTGTAAGCCTCCTGAAAAAGCAAAAGATTTCCGTCAGGAAGCTTTTAAGATAGCTGAAAATGAGGTAGACCCAGAGGTATGGGGAAAAGCTTTCCCTCTTCACTATGAGATGTGGAAAAAAGAGTCTGAACCTACTCCTGCAGGCTTAAGCAAGTATAAAAGAGGTTGGGATACTGATAAAATAGTTTATGATAAACTCTCTGAGTTTCCTTTCTTAGCTGTTATTTATAACGGATTTGGATTTGGTATAGAGTATAACGAGCCAAGGGGACATTACTACAGGATGATAGACCTTCAAGAGATAGACCCCTCAAGGACCAAACCCGGAGGAGTTTGTCTGACCTGCAAGACTCCCTATTCTGCTGACCTTGAAAAACAGTATGGGGCTAAATATTACAACACCCCGTTTAAAGAGGCATTGGGTTGGATCCCAGAAAAACACCTTAACCTTGGGGGTTCTTGTTTAGATTGTCATGACCCTAAAACGATGAACCTCCATATAAGAAGGGCTTTTACCTTAGGGAAGGCTTTAAAGGATTTAGGAATAGATGAAAAAGGGCTAACCCATCAACAGATGAGAAGTTTGGTGTGTGCTCAATGTCATGTTACCTATGTAATCCCAAGAGACCAGGATATGAAGCCTACAGGCATCTTTTTCCCCTGGCAAGGCAGTAAATGGGGAGATATCAGTATAGAAAACATCATCAAAGTCTTGAAAAGCAATCCAGCTTATGGAGAGTGGAAACAGGCGGTCACAGGGTTTAAATTGGCCTTTATCAGACATCCTGAGTTTGAGCTTTATTCAAGAAACTCGGTGCACTGGAATGCAGGAGTCTCTTGTGCTGATTGTCATATGCCTTACAAAAGGATGGGAAGCTATAAGGTAAGTGAACACAGAGTAATGAGTCCTCTAAAAGATAACATGAGGTCTTGTAAACAATGCCATCCCCAAAGCACCGATTGGTTAAAACAGCAAGTAATTGCTATTCAGGATAGGACGATTTCTGCCTATATAAGAGCTGGATATCAGACAGCGGTAGCAGCTAAACTTTTTGAGAAGGTGCATCTGGCTCAAACTCAAGGAAAGACCATAGACCAGACTTTATACAACAAAGCTAAGGATCTTTATTTAGAAGCTATCTATAGGGTAATCTTTGTAGGAGCAGAAAATTCAGTTGGGTTTCACAACCCTACAGAGGCTATGCGAATTTTAACCGATGCTTTAGCCTTTGCCTCTAAGTCAGAAGCTATTTTAAGAACTGCCCTTGCTAAAGCAGGAGTAGAGGTTCCTGCAAAAATAGACCTTGAGGTTTCCAAATATATCAACAACAGAGGTGAAAAAAAACTTAACTTTAGGCCAGAGCAGGAGTTTAAAGATCCATTTGGAATACAACAACTTTTTGAGGGGATGCTTTAAGACAAATTAAGGGGGGGGAAAAATCCCCCCTTAATGTTGTTTTAGCTGTTAAGGTTCAATCTTTGTTCCTAAGAGTTCAACAAATTTAGCCATCCACCAAGGATGAGCCGTCCAGGCAGGGGCAGTAACGATGTTTCCGTCTACACATACGTTAGTAAAGGTTTCGTTTACTTCAGACCATATCCCACCAGCAAGCACTATTTCAGCTTTTACTGCTGGATAAGCCGTAAGTTTTTTGCCTCTTATCACGTCTGCTGCGGTGAGTAGTTGAGGCCCATGACATATGGCTGCGATGGGTTTGTTTTTTTTAGCAAAGTGTTTGACTATCTGGATGATTTTGTCGTTCAACCTTAAATATTCAGGAGCTCTTCCTCCAGGTATTACAAGACCGTCATAATCTTCTGGGTTTATACTATCAAAATCTGCGGTGATCCTAAAGTTGTGTCCTCTTCTTTCTAAATAGGTTTGGTCTCCCTCAAAATCGTGGACTGCTGTTTTTACCACATCTCCAGGTTTTTTCCCAGGACAAACTGCATCGACCTGATGCCCCAGCATCTGAAGCATCTGAAATGGAACCATAGCTTCATAATCTTCCACATAGTCTCCCACCAACATCAGTATCCTTTTGGCCCCCATAACCCTCCCTCCGTTAAATATTTTTTAAAAAAATAAATTTAGATAAGCTTTTTTCAAGGTTTTTTAGAACACAAAACTCTCTTTAAGGCTTGACATATTTAAAACTTTTATTATATTATAAAACACAGGTTGAAAGATCGCGGGGTGGAGCAGTCTGGTAGCTCGTCGGGCTCATAACCCGAAGGTCGTGGGTTCAAATCCCACCCCCGCAACCAACTTGTTTCTCTATCTGTAAACATTCTTACCAGGGGTTAAAAGCCTTACTTAGGTCTCCTTTTATACATAAAAATTTTCGAAGAGGATTAAAAAGTGAAAAGTTTAGAGCGAATTAAGAAACAGGTGTTAAGGGCACTGGCTAAAGATAGAGCCTCTTTTTGGCAGTTGATAAACTATCAAGATGCCCATCTGGTAGATTTTTTGGAAGCTATTAAACAGCTTCTCCAGGAAGGTAAAATAAAATACGAAAAACCCTATTTTTATCTTGCTGAAGAGGGTTTGCCGATTTTTCCATATGAAAGTCCAGGATGTCTTTTTTGTTCTCCTTTTGAACAAAATCCTTTTTGGAAACAGGTTTTAAAAGATTTTATAGAGATTACTAGGGACCGTCCTTTACCAACCAGTGATTTTGACCAGGGTTTTATAAAACCAGAAGATACGGTCAAAAGAACGGCTTTTATCTATGAAAGAGGTGATCTTGAGGGGACAGAGGTTTTTATCTTGGGAGATGACGATTTAATCTCTCTCAGCATGGCTCTTACCAAACTACCAAAAAGGATAGTGGTGGTAGAAATAGACGAAAGGATTAATAGATTTATCAAAGAAAAAGCAACCCTGATTGGTTATCATAACATAGAGGTCTATAATTACAACGTGATAGAGAAACTTCCTGCCGAGCTTTGTAAAAAGTTTGATATATTTGTCACAGACCCTGTAGAGACGCAGAAGGGGTTAAAACTTTTTGTAAACAGATGTATCCAGTCTTTAAAGGGTGAGGGATCGGTGGGTTATGTAGGGTTTACCCATCGAGAAGCTTCGTTAAAAAAGTGGTATGACTTTCAAAAGTTTATCTTAGCCTCAGGTTTTGTTTTAACTGATATCTTAAGGGATTTTACCACCTATCCTGAAGAAGAAAATCAGTGGGAGGATTTTTACCGGACTTACAGGATTATGAAAGAGTTTGATTTGCCCATCCCGGAGGTAGATTGGTATAAGTCTTGTTTTGTTAGGTTTGAAGCTGTAGAAGATCCCAGGGTTTTAGACATAGAGGTTCCTGCTGACCTTGAAGAGCTTTATTTTGATGATGAATCTTGGGCAACTCCCTTACCTTCTTATTTAGAAAAAAATATAAAATAGGGGTAAAGTTATGGCTTATAGCACGTCAGATTTTAAGAGAGGTTTAAAAATAGAATGGGAGGGGAAACCCTACGAGATTTTAGAGTTTCAGCATGTTAAAGTTTCCAAAAATCAGCCTACGGTTAGAACCAGGTTAAAGGACTTGACTACCGGTAGGGTTTTTGAGGTAAACTTTCGTGCAGGAGAAAAGTTTGAAAAACCTGACTTGCAAGAAAAGGAGATGCAGTTTTTATATAAAGAGAAAGGACAGTATGTATTTATGGATTTAGAGGATTATGACCAGGTTTACCTTAGAGAAGAAGAGGTAGGTCAGGCAGCAAAATTTCTCAAAGAAAACTTAAACGTTTATATCATCTATTACCGGGGTAAGGTAATAGGTATGGACATTCCTAACATCGTAGAGTTAGAGGTGGTAGAGACTGAGCCAGGGGTTAGAGGGGATACCGTTGGTTCTGCCACCAAGCCTGCTACCCTTGAAACTGGGGCTGTCATTCAAGTACCTCTTTTTATCAACAAAGGGGACAGGATTAAGGTAGACACTAGGACAGGAGAATATATAGAGAGGGCTGTATAAATGCTTACTCTTAAAAAACTTCAGGAGTTTAAAGAATACTTAGAAAGTGGAGCTTTCATAGAGGACTTTGAGATGAGACCTAAGGATGGGCAAGAAGAGATGTTAGATATGATAGAGACCCTTTTTCAGATTTGTGAGATAGCAGACGAGGTGATATCTAAACATTTTTACAGAAAATGGGGCGAAGAGTTGTTGAAAGGGCCTTCTGATTAGAAATGGTTTATTTTATAAGAGCAAGAAGTTATCATAAATATGCCCATGATCTGTTTAAGGACCTTCATCTTTACAAACAAAAACCAGAGGAGTTTAGAAAAAAGGCCCAAGAGATTTTTCAAACAGGGCTCAAAGCCCTCTGGTCTCTTTCTCAGATAACCCCTCCAGATAATCCTCCTTCCTTTCAAGAAATCTGGCAAAAAACTATAGAAGCCATCGATCCAGAAGACCAGGAAGCTCTTCTAAATATTAAAAGGATTATTTTTTCTGAAGAGCAAGATCTGGAAAAGGTCTATCAGTCTTTAAAGGATTTCTTAGCAATCCTTCAAAAAGCCCTCAAACCTATCCTTTAATCTATAGTTGCTGGTTTCTGGTGGTAAGAAAAATTTTTTTCTTGAATTTTTATAATTTAATGATATCGTTGATGAATTATGAAAAAATTTTTATGGTTTTATAAATCTTATATTGTAATTTTAATTTTAGTTTTTTTCAGCTGGGCTTTAGGTATTTGGTTTCTCTGTTATAACTTTCAGAAGCAAAAGCAAACTATTCTTTCAAACCACTTAGACCATAAGCTTGCGATGTACAATTCGGTCCTTTATTCGATTAAGGAGTTAACCTCCCTTTATGCCCAGGGGATAGGAGCTTCTCAAAACATAAAAAACATTCTTAAAACCTATAAAAGGAATGAAGAGGTTTTAAGAAAAAATCTTTATCAGTTTCTTTTCCCTTTTATCCAAAACTTTGTAAGTTTAGAAATAGACCTTCATTTCCATAACCAAGAAGGAAGAAGTCTTTTAAGATTCTATAATCCTTCTGTTTATGGAGAGGATCTTACTCTATATAGAGAAGACGTGGCCTATGTAATTACACATAAAAAACCTGTGTTTGGGGTTTCTACCGGAAGGTTCCTTAGTGGTTTTAGACATACTTTTCCTTTACTTGATCAAAAAGGGGATTGCTTGGGAAGTGTTGATTTTATCATTTCTTTAAAACATTTCGAAAGGTTGGTTTATCAGCTAAATTCAGGAGCTTGTTTAAGGCTGATTTTTAAGAAAAGAGAGACGGTAGACAAGCTTGAAGAACCATATAAGTCTCAGTTTTTGCACAGTTTTTTTGGAGAAGACTTAGTTGAATACCAGGGGAGTTTTAGAAGTGACAGTTTATGTGGTAGTACCTTACACGGTTTACAGCAGGACCTTAAATTTAAAAAGGCCATATCTTCAGATAAGCTACATATTGTTGATTTAAAACAGCAAGGGAAAGTTTATGAGGTAGTAACCTTTCCTATCAAGGATTTTAAAGAAAAAACTGTAGGGTATTTGTTAATCATCCAGAGGGCAGAGGCGGTAGAGGGGTTATATAGAGATTTTTATAGGAATGTTTATATTTACACCCTTTTATTACTGGTGATACTTTTTATTTCTTTTCACACCAACCGTAAAGTAAGGGAGAGCTTTTGGGAACGGAAAAAATTTAATACGGTTATTCAGTTTATGGAAAGTGCCGTTTATACGGTGAAAGAATTTAAGATTAACTTTGTAAACCAAAAACTTTTAAAACTTTTAGGGTATTCAGAAGAAGATTGGCAAGTTTTCAAGCTCCTCCTCTATTTGAATTCATCACACCTTCCGGTTACCCTTGAACCAAAGAAAAAGACCCTATAATGCTTAAGGTCTAAATATTTTCTTAAGATTTTCAATATCTCTTCTTTTAGCTTTTCAACCGGATAATGCTCAAGCTTCATGGTTTTCTTTTTATACATTTTAACAGCTTATGAATTTCGTCAAGAATTATGACTGATAAGGCTGAAGCACCGACCATAAGCCAATCGTTAAAGCTAAGGGGAACGGTGTTGAACACTTTAGAAAGGAAGGGCACATACATGGCAAGGAGCATAAAGGTTAAGGAGGAGATAAGGGCAAGAATTAGCCATTTATTTGTGAAAAGCCCGAGCTTAAAGAGAGAAGCCTCCTCTGAACGGCAGTTTAAGGCATTTGCAAGCCTCATGCAGATTATGCCAGCAAAGAAAACGGTCATGGCTTTGGCTAAGTCTGCGGTCTTTAGCTGATAGATAAAGAGGAATAAAGCACAAAGCCCTATCCAGAGCCCCATAAGAGGGATAAAAGTTAAGGCGTAGCGGTTGAAGATGCTCTCCTTTGGGTCTCTTGGTGGCTTTTTCATGACATCAGGCTCTGGGGGCTCAACGCTTAAAGCCACAGCAGGCGCCCCATCCATGAGAAGGTTGATGAAAAGTATCTGCACCGCAGAGAGAGGAACAGGAAGACCTGCCACAAGGGCTGATGTTAACCCTACCACCGTCCCCGTATTCCCGGTTAAAAGATAGACTAAATATTTTCTTATGTTCGCATAGATGGTTCTTCCTTCTTCAACAGCGGAAACAATGGTGGCAAAGTTGTCGTCAAGAAGGACCATGTCTGAAGCCTCTTTGGCAACCTCAGTTCCTGTAATCCCCATGGCAACGCCTATGTCAGCTTGCTTAAGAGCTGGGGCATCGTTTACGCCATCGCCTGTCATGGCAACAACATGTCCCCTCTTCTGCAAAGCTTTAACAATTCTAAGCTTGTGCTCTGGGTTCACTCTTGCGTAAACCTCTATCCTTTCAACCCTCTTCTCAAGCTCCTCATCAGACATGGCTTCAAGCTCTGCCCCTGAGATAACCTCACCATGAGTTAAAATCCCAAGCTCCCTTGCTATGGCTTCTGCGGTAATCTTGTGGTCGCCTGTTATCATAACTGGCTTAATTCCAGCTGTCTTACAGGTTTGTATGGCAGGCTTTGCCTCATCCCGGGGCGGGTCAATCATACCTAACAAGCCAAGGAAGATTAGCTCGCTTTCTGCAGAGGATGCTGAATAAGAAGACTTTGCTACAATACGATAGGCAACTCCTATCACCCTTAAGGCTGATTTAGCCATACTTTGCGCAGCATCTAAAACTTCTAACTTTTCAGCTTGGGTTAGCTCGTGAATTTTTCCATCGTAGAGGATGTGCGCGCATTTGTTAAGGATAACTTCAGGAGCTCCCTTGCTACAGATTAAAAGCTTCTCATCATCCAAGCTATGCACTGTAGTCATCATCTTTCTTTCTGAATCAAAGGGTATCTCATCAAACCTTGGATGAAGATTTTCAAGCTCCTTCTTATCAATCCCTGCCTTTTTAGCTAAAACAACGAGCGCACCTTCTGTAGGGTCTCCTTTTATCTTCCACTTTTTGTCCTCCTCTGAGTAGAAAAGCTCAGAGTCGTTGCATAGGACTGCTGTCTTAAGGAGCATCTGAAGATGCGCTTCATCCTTAGGGAAAGGTTTTCCGTCAAGCTTAAAATCACCTTCAGGGACATATCCAACACCGGTAACCTCAATGAGATTTCTGTTGACCCAGACCTTTTGGACAGTCATCTCGTTTTTGGTTAAGGTTCCGGTTTTGTCAGAGCAGATGTAGGTTACGCAGCCCAAGGTCTCAACGGCATGAAGCTTCCTGATAAGGGCTTGCCTTTTTACCATTCTTCTTACGCCAAGGGCTAAGCTTATGGTGACAACCGCAGGCAAAGCTTCAGGGATTATGGCTACAGCAAGAGCAACGCCCCAGACAAACATTTCCAGCACATCGTAGCCTCTTGCAATGCCAACCCCTGAGATGAGGGCACAAAGTATAAGAGCAAAAGTGCCGATAAGCTTACTCGTTCTATCAAGGTTAACTTGTAGGGGAGTTTTCTTTTCTTCAACTTCACCGAGCATGTGGGCTATTTTCCCAAACTCGGTGTTCATTCCCGTTGCTGTAACAACCATTAGCCCTCGCCCGTTAACCACGACGGTTCCAGAAAAGACCATGTTATGCCTTTCACTAACGGGCACATTCTCTTGAGGAATGGGGTCGGTTTTCTTCTCAACGGGGACAGATTCTCCCGTCAAAATAGCCTCATCAACCCGAAGGTTTATAGCCTCAATCAAGCGCCCATCTGCAGGAACCCTATCCCCAGCATAGAGACTTACGATATCGCCCGGCACGATATCTCTTGCTTGAACGACGACTTCTTTTCCATCCCTTATTACGCGAGCGGTGGGTGCTGAAAGGGCTTTCAAGGCTTCTAAAGCCTTCTCTGCCCGGTACTCCTGCACAAAGCCTAACACACCAGCCATAAGGACAATGGCAAAGATGGCTATGCTCTCCACATAATCTCCAAGATAGGCAGAGATTAGAGCTGCTATGATGAGAATGACAACTAAAAAGTTAGTGAACTGCGAGAGAAAAAGGGCAAGGGGAGACTTCTTCTTTTCTCTTACGAGCTCGTTTGGTCCATATTCATTAAACCTTCTTTCAGCTTCCTCTGCTGATAAGCCTTGAAGAGATGTACGAAGAGCCTTTAAAACTTCATCAACAGGCAGTTGATAAAAGGCTTGAGGCATAGAATATGTTCTATAAAATTGCTAATAGTCTCAAGAATTATAACATGGTTAGAAAAAAAAAGAAGAGAGGGATTACCTAATACACCCCCCTCTCCTTCAAAATTTTGAGATTACTAAAAATTGCTAAAATCCTAAGTTAAGCCTTACACCAAAGATATGCCCTGAGTGGTCCTTTTTGTCCTCTTCCCTAAACTTGTCCTTCATCCATTGCCAATCAAAGGTAAGATGAGAAGTCAAAAGCTTTTCCTTCTCATAAATCGGTATAGAAAAATAAGTCTCAAAGACCTTTGTTTGCTTTAGCTCGTCGTTCTTAGAAGGAGCCTTCAAGAAAGCATATCCTGCACCAAGGGTAAAATCTTTCTTTCCAAAAAGGCAAAACTTATAGGTTAGTCCCGCTGAATACATGCTTTTATAGTAGTCTATCTTTGCGTCATCATCCTGGAAGCCAACCCTTGCAAACAAACCAAGCTTATCCTTTATCAGGTCCTGGTCGATAGAAACTCCAAAGCCCTTTAAAGCCTTTTTCTTAGCATAATTCCAATCAGGGAAGCGCTTGTTCGTGGTAAAGCCGTAGACGCGGTAGTTCCCCTCTCCTAAAGGCGATTCAAGCTTATAGCTAATCTGGGCAGAGTAGTAGTTGTAGTTCTTGTTGATTGGAAAAAAAGACCATGAGTTTTTTGTGGATTTAGCAGATGACAGGTGTGCGATATGTGAGGCCATTTCTAAAGGAGAGGAATTTACAGGGGATATGGTTCTTAAAAAGAAAGATGGGTCTTATTTGATAGCTAATGTTAAGGTTTCTCATGTTAGAGATGAGTTGGGAAAAGTCGTTGAAACGGTTGTATGTTTTTGGGATATAACTTTAAGAAAAAAATTAGAAGAAGCACTTTATTGGAATTCTATTACCGACCCACTTACCAGGCTTTTTAACAGAAGGTTTATAGCTACGGTTTTAGAAAATCTTAAAGAAAAAGCCAGTGAGAGTAATCAACCTTTTTCTGTAATCATGATAGACATAGACAACTTTAAAAGGACAAACGACCTTTATGGGCATGACGTAGGGGATGAGGTTTTGAAGGTTCTTGCTGAAACCCTTAGAGGTCAGCTTAGAGAGCAGGATTTAGTTGGCCGCTGGGGAGGAGAAGAGTTTATCGTGGTTTTACCAGAAACAGACCTTAAAAATGCAGTTTGGGTAGCAGAAAAACTAAGAAAAGCAGTAGAAGATTTAGAAATAGGTATTCATCGGCTTAAAATCACCATAAGCTTAGGGGTAAGTGAATATAAATTAGAAGAAGAAATCTCAAATTTAATAAAACGAGCAGACTCAGCCCTTTATTTAGCAAAAAGGTCGGGGAAAAATTGCGTAAAATTTGAAACATGATATTATGTAGGTTATGGAACAAGAGAGAATTAGAGTTTATTTAGAGGTACTTGCTTGTCCTAAATGTAAGGATGAGCTTGAGTTTTTGGTTTTTCAGGATAAAGAGGGGTTTGTTTGCAAGAACTGTAAACTATTTTATCCGATAGTAGAAGACATCCCGGTGATGTTGGTAGAAGAGGCTTTAAAACTTGAAGACCTAAGTTTTTGAGATGAGCCATCCTAAAGAACCAGCTCCTGTCTGTTTCTTTATAGCTCTGACTACTCAGGATTTTTCTATAGGAGAACAGGCTTTAACTTTTTTAACCTCAGATCTTGGAGGAGTAATTTTTTCCTCTGAAGCCTTTGACTTTTCTTCTTTTACCCATTACTACGAGAAAGAAATGGGAAGAAATCTAAAAAAGAGATTTTATTTTTTTGAAAACTTCAAAATTCCTGATTTTTTGGTGGAGTTAAAACATATTTGTTACAAGATAGAGCTTTCTTATACCACAGAATCTGGCAAAAGAAGGGTTAACCTTGATCCAGGTTATGTGGAGCTTTCTAAGGTGGTTTTGTCTACCTTTAAGGATTATGCTCACAGGATTTATTTGGGCAGGGGAGTATTTGCCGAAGTTACCTTGGTATACAAGGATAAAAGTTTTATCAGTCTTCCTTGGACTTATCCAGACTATCAGGCCTTTATTCCGGTTTTTAACCAAGCGAGAGAGATTTACAAGGGATTGAAAAAGAGGCCTTTATGCTGATAGACCCTTTTGGAAGAAAAATAGAGTATCTTAGGCTCTCTGTAACCGATAAGTGTAATTTTAGATGTATCTATTGTTTTACTCATAATAACTGGGAATGGTTGCCACACCATGAAATTCTTAGGCTTGAGGAAATAGAAGAAGTGGTCAGGGTAGGGGCTAAGCTTGGGGTTAAAAGGGTAAGGATTACCGGAGGAGAACCTCTGGTGAGAAAAAACATAGAAAGTCTGGTAGAAAGGATTGCAAGTATTTCAGGGATAGAAGATTTAAGTCTTACAACCAACGGTTATTTTCTTGAGGAACTTGGGGAAAAACTTAAAAAGGCAGGTTTAAAAAGAATAAACCTTAGTTTAGATACCCTAAACCCAGAAAAATTTTATAAAATCACAGGGGTCGATGGGTTTTCAAAGGTAAAAAGAGGTTTAGAGTTGGCTTTAGATTTAGGTTTTTCCCCGGTAAAGGTTAACGTGGTAGTGATTAGAGGTTTTAACGACGAAGAGGTTTTAGATTTGGCTAAGCTTACCTTAGAAAAACCGATAGAGGTAAGGTTTATCGAGTTTATGCCAATAGGAGGAAATTCTCTTTGGGATAAAAGTCACATAGTAGACACACAGGAAATCAAAAAAACATTGGAAACATACCGGCCTCTCTTACCTGCTGATTCAGTAGGTGGTGGTCCTGCGAAGGTTTTTAGATGGGAGGGAGCTAAGGGTAAAATAGGGCTTATCTCTCCTATTTCTGAACATTTTTGCCATAGATGTAATCGCTTTAGGATTACCGCAGACGGAAGGTTAAGGCCTTGTCTTTTTTCAGACTATGAGATAAACTTAAAAACCGCTTTAAGAGAAAAGAAGGTTTCCTTAGAAGAGTTGTTTCTTCAGGCACTAAAAGTAAAGCCCGAAGGGCATAGATTAAATTCTACTTTAAAACCTATGAGGGCTATCGGAGGTTAGATGGAAAATAAAGAGGTTCAGGTTTGGTTGAGTGCTGGCACCTTAAAACAGGGATATCCTGACATGGCATTAAAACTCTTCAAGCCTCTTCCTAAAGGCACTTATGTTTTGGTAGAGATGCCTGATGAAAGAAAGGAAGTTTGTTTGCTCACCGAGGTTTCTTATAAGATTTCCTTTGATGTAGAAGGAATTCCTGTAGTTTTGCGAAAGGCTACCCTTAAAGAAATCAAAGAATATGAGAAAAAGTTAGAACTGGAAGAGAAAGGCAAAGAGTTTTGCCTCCAGTTTGCTAAAGAGCTTGGACTTGAGATGAATTTGGTAAGGGTCGATTGCTTTTTTGATAGGAGTAAGATCATCTTTTTTTACACCGCAGAGGGCAGGATTGATTTCAGGCAGCTGGTAAAGGAGTTGGCCAGGGCTTTGAGGATGAGAATAGAGATGAGGCAGATAGGGGTGAGAAACGAAACAGCCATTTTAGGAGGGATAGGTTATTGCGGAAGAGAGTTTTGTTGCGCCAGGTTCTTAAAGTCCTTCACCCCTCTTTCTATTAAGTTTGCTAAAGAGCAAGGGCTTATCCTTGACCCTAATAAAATTTCAGGTCCTTGTGGAAGGTTGCTTTGTTGTCTAAGTTATGAGATGGAGGTATATAGAGAATTTTTAGAAAATTTACCTAAGCTTGGGAGTAAGATTAAGATTAATGAAGAATCTTATCGGGTTTTAAAATATCACTTTTTTCAAAGATTAGTTTACTTAGAAACAAAAGATGGTCAAGTTATTACCTTACCTGTTGAAGAATTAAAGTCTTACATTTTAGAGCATATAGAGGATTTTTCTGTTGAAGATCAGTTGAAGAACCTTGAAGAGGAGGAGGCTTGATGCGGATCTATCTTACTACACCGATTTACTACGTAAACGCTTATCCTCATTTAGGACATGCCTATACTACGCTGATAGTAGATGGGGTTGCCAGGTTTTACAGACTAAAAAACTGGCAGGTGTTTTTTCTTACAGGTACAGACGAACACGGGGATAAGATCCAGAAAACAGCTAAAGATAAAGGACTTTCTCCTCAAGCTCTGGTTGATGAGATAAGTGAATCTTTTAAAAGAACTTGGGATTACTTTGGGATTGGTTATAGTCGTTTTATCAGGACCACTGAAGAAACCCATAAAAAGACCGTACAAAGGGTTTTGCAGCAACTTTACGAAAAAGGAGAAATCTATCAGGATGAATATGAGGGGCTTTACTGTGTTGGCTGCGAACGTTTTTTGACGGCCAAAGAACTTGACGAACAAGGAAGATGTAAAGACCATCAAAAAACCCCTGAACTTATTAAAGAAAAAAACTATTTTTTTAACTTAGAAAAATATCGTTCCTGGTTAAAAGACTACATCCAAAAAAACGACCTGATATATCCTGCTTTTTACAAAGAAGAAGTACTTAACATGTTAGAAGAAGAGCTACCTCCACTTTGTATTTCTCGTCCTAAAAAAAGGCTTGAATGGGGGATTGAACTTCCTTTTGATAAAGACTACGTAACCTATGTATGGTTTGACGCCCTTTTAAACTATCTCACAGGAATAGGCTATCCAGAGGACCCAAACTGGGAGGCCTGGTGGAAGGAGTCTCATCACTTTATCGCCAAAGACATCCTTAAACCCCATGCAGTTTATTGGCCTATCATGTTAAAAGCCTTGGGGTTACCTGTATACAAAAAACTTTTGGTGCATGGATATTGGTTGGTTGACCGGCTAAAAATGTCTAAATCGATAGGAAACATCGTAGATCCTGTAAGCTTGAGCAAGACATACGGTAAAGACCAGCTAAGGTATTTCTTGTTTAGAGAGATGGCTTTTGGTTACGATGCAGAGTTTAGTTTTGAAGCTTTTATCACCAGGATAAACGCAGACCTTGCTAATGACTATGGTAACCTTGTTTATCGTACCTTAAACCTAACAGAAAAATACTTTAACTCTTGTGTCCCCCCTTTAAACGGGCTGACAGAAGAGGACCAGGCTTATTTAGACATGGTGAAGACAGCTTTAGAAGATTACCATAAGTTGTTTTCTGAACTTCAGTTTCATAGAGCTTTAGAAAGACTTTGGGAAGCCATCAGAGAAGGTAACGTTTACATCGACAGACAGGCCCCTTGGAGTCTTATAAAAAAAGGAGAGTTAGACAGGGCAGGAACGGTTCTTAGGGTTTTACTTGAAGTTATCAAGAGTTTTGCTATAGCCCTTTCTCCGGTGATGCCTGAAACCTCTCAGATTTTACTTGAAAATATGTCTTATGAAAGGCCACTTTCTTGGGAAGAGGTTTTTAATTTTAAGGGGTTAAAAGAAGGAGCGGCTGCTAAAAAAGGGAAGCCTCTTTTTCCAAGAATAGAAGATAAACCAAAGGAGGAAGAAAAGGTGGTAGAAGAAAAGAAAGAAGAGACAGGTTTTATCTCTATAGATGAGTTTAGAAAAATAGATTTAAGGGTAGGGAAGATAGTCGCTGCAGAAAAGGTCCCAAATGCAGATAAACTTTTAAGGTTAGAAGTGTTATGCCCAGAAAAAAGACAGATTGTTTCAGGAATAGCCCAGTATTATCAACCTGAGGAATTGATAGGTAAAGAGGTAATTATTGTGGCTAACCTGAAACCTTCTAAAATCAGAGGAATCCTTTCAGAGGGTATGCTTCTTGCAGCTAAGGATGAAAAGGGATTATGCTTGGTGACCCCTGAGAAAGAAATGGCCCCAGGGGCTAAAGTTAGCTAAAATAAAAAGGTTTAGCCTGGAGGCCAACCCATAGTTCTGCCAGCAAGTAAGTGAAAATGTAGATGAAATACCGTCTGCCCTGCCTCTTCCTTACAGTTTACAACCACCCTGTATCCTCTTTCAGCAAACCCTAAATCTTTGGCTAATCTGTTGATAACAAGATAGATATGCCCGATTAAATCCTTGTCTTCTTCGGTTAGGTCAAGCAACGTAGAAAGATGCTTTTTAGGAATTACCAAGATATGGTAAGGAGCTTGAGGGTTTATGTCATGAAAAGCTACTACCTTTTCGTCTTCATAAACGACTTTAGACGGTATTTCTTTTTTAACGATTTTGCAAAATATGCAATCCATAAGCCCCCCTTTTAAAAGGGTTTTTTTTAAATTTATAAAACTTTTGGTTTAAAAAATCAAGGGTTAATGAGGTAATTTTTCTATGTTGGATTCTCCTGTGTTTTCTATATTAGCGTTGTTTTCTAAAGGTTTAAGCACAAAGAGCAGTTGGCCTTCTTCTACCATCTGGTTAAGCCTTACACAAATTTCTACGATTTGAGCATCAAAAGGTGCTAACACAGGGTTTTCCATTTTCATCGATTCTAAGTTAGCGATTTCCTCTCCTTTATGCACGATGTCTCCAACCTTAAGGGTGCCTCTTTTTGGATTGCCTATTCTCCAAACTGTTCCGCTAATAGGAGCACCTATTTCATTAGGTCTTACTGCTTTTCTCACCTCTTCTTTTTTAGCTCTTGGTGTTTTCACTTCAAAAACCCTGGTCTTGTTGTTTACTTTTAATACTACATGGATGATCCCGTCGTTTTCTACACCTATGGACACTAATTCTATACAGTAAGGTTTACCTTCATAGATAAACTCTACCTTATCTCCTGGTTTTTTAAGGCCCTCTCTCCAGACTTTGGTGGGAAGGTATAAAGGGGCATCTCCATATTTTTCTCTAAATTTTATGAAATCTAAGGCATCCTTAGGATGCATAAGGTACAGGATAAACTCTTCTTCTGTGGCCTTTCTTCCGAGCTCCTCTTCCAGTTTTCTTCTTAAAGCGGTTAGATCTTCATCAGGAATAGCCTCTACAGGGGAGGACTCCTTTCTTTCTTTTATTTTATTTTCCCACTCGTCTCCAAAGGTGCTCTGATATACCCAGTCAGCTGGCCATCCTACAGGCATCCTCCCGTAATGACCAAGGATGAGATTTTTAAAATCTCCAGGTGCGTTTTTGAAAAGTTGTAAAAGCTCTTCCTGTTCCCAGGGTTCCATGGCAGAAAAATCCTGATTTTTCTCTTCTACGAATTTCTTTAGAAGTTTGATGACATGTTTAACCCCTTCTTCTCCCTGTTCTTTGGCATATCTGTTGACTATACCACTACAGGTTACCCAGGTTATTTGGGAGCCAGGGGTTACGTCAAAGTATTTTACTATTTGGTTGTATAAAGACATTACTTGAAGGATGTAAGGCATTAGATGAAGAAACCCGCCTTTTTCTGCCTGTTCAAAAGAACTGGGAAAGGCACCTCCTGGCATTTTATGTTTGGTAACCATATGGTCAAAACCTTTAAAAGGAGACTCAGCCCAGTCATAGTCTCTGATCCATTCTCTAACCTTTTCTACTGCCTGTTCTGCAGCTTTTCTGTTAAGATGTACTGGGATTCCTTCTTCTCTAAATATAGCTTCTACGGCCAAGATAGGGGAATGTCCATAAAACCTGACCAGGGTATCTTCTTCTACGTCTATGATCTTAGCTCCTGCTTTGGCAGCTGCTAACAGCACAGGGATGGCAAGTCCATCGGTGATGTGACGATGGTAGTTGATCACCAAATCAGGATATTTTTGTTTGATGCTATCTATCAATTCAGTAACCGAAGATACCGTTCCTACACCAGCCATATCTTTGATACAAAGAACTATTTCGTCTACCCCACCACAGAGATCTACTATTTCGTCAACCACTTTTAGGTAATATTTGGTGTCAAACCAAGGGGCAACAGTATAAGAAATGGCAGGTTCAAAAAGTCTTCCTCTTTTCATCACCACTTCAGCTACAGGGCGCATGTTTCTTATGTCGTTTAAAAAAGAGAAACATCTCCAGACGTCTATGTCTACTACTTTTACAACATATTCTATGATGTTTTTAGGATAGGGCCGATAACCCCACATGTTAGTTTCTCGTATAAGGGTTTGTAAAAGTACGTTAGGCATGAGCTCCCTTAAAATTGCTATCTCTTCGAAGGGACTTTCTCTTCGATTCATAATTCCTACGTGCCATCTTGCTCCACCATGACATTCGGCTGCAAAGAGTCCCATCTCATTATAATAAGGGGCAAGGGTTTTTAAATCGTAAATCCTTAGTCTGTTTTTATAATCTGACTGACCTGCATCTCTCATACCAACCGAAACAAAACATACGCCAGGGAGTTCTCTTACTTTTTGTACTATTTCTCTTGGGCTCATACCTGGTTTTACAAAAATATAGTTCATCTTTCCCCTCCATGGTTTGAGGTATATTTTTTACATCCAGTCTTGGGGTCCTAAGGCTGAGATTTCAGCTATATATTTAGCTATCTTTAAGACCTCATCATCTGCAGTTTTTTCTTTTACCATGGAAAGAAGCTCTTCATGATGTTCCTCTATAAACCTGGTAGAAAACTTACCTTCTATAAAATCAGGATGCCTGATAATGCTTAAAAGTAAGGGAGCGATGGTTTTTATCCCTTCTACTCTTAACCCTCAGCTCAAGGCCCTATCCATGACTCTAATAGCTTCTGACCTGTCAGCACCAGCTGACATAACCAGCATGATGAGTGAGTCATAGTAAGGAGGTACTTCTGCCCCTTCATAAACTCCAGAGGCAACCCTTATCCCTGGACCTTGAGGGATTTCAAGTCTGGTTATAGTTCCAAAAGAAGGATTAAAGGTTTTTGGGTCTTCAGCGTTAATTCTTACTTCTATGGCATGTCTGTTAGGGTGTATGTCGTCTTGTTCAAAAGGAAGAGGATGACCTTCTGCTATAGAAAACATAAGGCTTACCAGGTCAAGACCGGTTATAAGTTCTGTTACACCATGTTCTACTTGGAGCCTGGTGTTAACCTCAAGGAAATAAAATTTGTTGGTTTTAGGATCTAAAAGAAATTCTACTGTTCCTACAGAATGGTATCCTATTTCTCTCATCAACCTTACGGCTGTAAAACATATCTCTTGTCTTAGGTCATCAGATATGCTTGGAGACGGGGCTTCTTCTAAAATTTTTTGGTTTCTTCTCTGTAGAGTACATTCTCTTTCATACAGATGGACTACATGTCCGTATTTGTCTGCACAGACTTGTACTTCTATGTGTCTACCGCTTCGAATGTACTTTTCTACTAACAAAGTATCGTCCCCAAAAGCTTTTTTGGCCTCAGACTTTGCTTTTTCAAGAGCTACAGGTAATTCTTCAGCTGTATCTACTCTTACCATTCCCTTTCCACCACCACCTGAAGCAGCCTTAATCATGATAGGGAAATCTACTTCATCCTCCTTCATCCATCTTAAGATATCTTCTACTGTTTTTACGTTCAAAAGACCGGGGATGGTCGGAACATTAGCTCTTTGGGCTATTTTTTTAGCCCTGATTTTGTCTCCCATAAGCCTTATAACCTCCGGAGGAGGACCTACCCACACAAGCCCAGCTTGTTCCACCAACTCTGCAAAATCTGCATTCTCTGCCAAAAATCCCCATCCAGGATGGATGGCATCACACTTTTTTTCTAAAGCAACTTTAATGATTTTTTCCATGTTTAGGTAAGAATCGTGAGGGGGAGCTTCTCCGATATGGACTGCTTCATCAGCCAAAAAGACATGATAGGCTAATCTGTCGGGTGTGCTGTAGATAGCCACAGTTTTAATTTTTTTATCTCTGCAGGTATTCATAATCCTGACTGCAGGGACCCCACGATTGGCTATCAAAACTTTGTTGATTTTTTTCATACGCCCTCCAGTTTCTGTTTTTAAATTATTTAGAATTTTAAATTATCTAGAATTAACCTATTTTTGATAAAAATCAATCTTTTCTTTTATAAGATTTTTTGTAGAAACTATATAGTCCTAACAGACGGTCGATGATGATGGAGGCTGCTGAGCGGACAGAAAGATGGTTGTATGTGTCAAGCCTTCCCCAAATTGGTTCTAAAAAATGATCACATTTTGCTAGAAACTCTTCGGTAAGTCCCCAGGCAGTTCCTAAAACAATGACTATAGGTGTTTCCCACAAAAACTTCTGTAGAGTTTCTATAGGAATAGGGGGTTTTTTAGGAGAAGCATCTGTCCCGACCAACAAAGGTTTTTCTCCTTCCTGATGGTGGACTGCATCTAAGGCTTCTTCAAAGGTAGAAAAAACTTTTACCAATTTTAGGGCTTCTTTACGTAATGGGTTGTATTTAGCTCCACCACCTTTCAACCAGAAGTCTAAGAGTTCTTGGGCTAACTCTCTTTGGTCCTCAAGGGGTTGAACTATATAGATCCCTTTTAATCCATAGGTCCTTCCAAGACGTCCCAAATCGTGTAAATCGATGTTGGCAATGGCTGAAGTAATTACCTCTTTTCTCTTGTTGTAAACCGGATAATGGAGTAAAAAGAGATAGACTCTCTGTTTTTTTAAAAGATTAGCCAAAAAATTTAAATCTTCTTGAGAAAGCAAGGTTTGTCTTAAAAGATGAGGACGTTTTTTGAGGGTTAATTCTAAGGATTTTTGTCTTCGATAGACCTCTATGGCGGCATGGTTTCCGCTTAAAAGAACCTCTGGGACTTTTAACCCCATAAAATCCCTGGGTCTGGTATAACAAGGATATTTTAAAAGTCCTGAAGAAAAAGATTCTTTCTCCACAGAGTCTTTTTTTCCTACTACTCCAGGGATTAGTCTGGCTATACACTCAATTAGGACTAGACTTGCTACTTCTCCTCCAAAAACCACATAATCTCCTATAGATACTTCTTGGTCTATTAAGGTTTCTTTTATTCTTTCATCTATTCCTTCATACCTTCCGCAAATAAGGATAAGATGTTGTTTTTGAGAAAGCTCTTCTGCTATTTTTTGATTTAACACCTCTCCTTGAGGGGAGAGATAGACCACCCAAGGGCTTTTACTTTTTTGTTTAAGAGATGTTATCGCTCGGTAGAGAGGTTCAGGTTTAAAAACCATCCCCTCTCCACCACCAAAAGGTTCATCATCAACCACACGGTGTTTATCCTGACAAAAGTCTCTGAGATTAACAAGATTGATCTCTAAAAGACCTTTTTGTAAAGCCTTTCCTAAAAGCCCTACTTTTAACGGACTCTCAAAATATTCTGGGAAAATGGTGATGATATCTATCTGCATAGAGTTAAATTTTAGGGTTTTTGAACTTCTATAAGGCCTTCTAAGTTTTGAACTATGATGGTCCGAGAAGAAAAATCCATCTCCACAACGTATTCTTCTACCATAGGGACATAGAACTCAAATCCTTCTGGAGTTTTTATCAATAGAAGGTCATACTCCCCCATCGGCATGACCTCTTTAACCTTACCCCAAGTTTTACCAGAAGGATCTTTAACACAGAAACCCTCTATTTGGTGATAATAAAATTCATCTTCCAAAGGTTCAGGAAGTTCTTCTAAACTTAAGTAAAGTTTTTGGTTAACAAGACTTTGAGCTTTTTCATAGTCTAAGTCTTTAAATTTAAAAATGAGCACGTTAAACCCAGGCCCTTTTTTAACAGACTCAACCACCAATTCTTCCGAAGAATTAGGAGAAAGATAGAACTTTTTTGTTTGAAAAAGAAGCTCAAAAGAAGAGACCAAGGGAGAGACTTTAACCTCTCCCTTAAGTCCATGGGTGCTTAAGATTTTGGCAACAGGAACCTTCACTATTCTATGATTTCTAATACAACTCTTTTACGAAGTTTACTTCCTGCAGCCCCTAAGATGGTTCTAATAGCTTTAGCCGTACGCCCTTCTTTACCTATGATTTTACCAAGGTCTTCCTTGGCAACTTTAAGCTCGATTACAGAGGTTTGCTCTCCTTCGATCTCGTTAATCTGTACTGCTTCTGGTTTGTCTACCAGAACCTTAGCAATGCTCTCCACCAAATCTTTAAGTTTGCTCATCTTCTAACCTCCTCTCTACTGGCAGTTTGAGTTTACCCCTTTTGGTCTACTTTAATCCCTATCCTTTTCAGAAGGGCTCTTACCGTTTCTGTAGTTTCAGCGCCTTTTTCAAGCCAAGCTTTAACTTTTTCTTCGTTTACTTTAAACTCAAAAGGTTGTTTTAAAGGATCATAATACCCTAAGATATCTAAAAATTTGCCATCTCTGGGAGAACGAGAATCCGCTGCCACCACCCTATAAAAAGGTCTTTTCTTTCTTCCAAATCTCATAAGTCTAATCCTGACCGGCACTTTTCCTCTACCTCCTTAAAAAAATTTTTAGCCTCAATATTTTACCACCTAATTTATTTTTTACAATCGGTTTTAAGCGCCAAACATTCTTCGAAAAACTTGTTGAAGTCTTCCTGGGGTTTTCATTTGTTTCAATAGTTTAAGCATTTCTTCGTAGCTTCTTAAGAGCTTGTTTACGTCTTGGACTGAGGTTCCGCTTCCTTTGGCTATACGCCTTTTTCTGCTTGCGTTGATTATTTTCGGATTTTTCCTTTCCTGTTTGGTCATCGAGTTGATGATGGCTTCCATCCTTAAAATCTCTTTTTCGTCAAACTCAAACTGACTCAATTTTTTCCCTATACCAGGTAAAAATCCCAGTATATCCCTTACAGAACCTAATTTTTTCATCTGTTTTAACTGTTCTCTCAGGTCTTCTAAATCAAACTCAAGTTTTTTGAGTTTTTTTTCTAATTCTTTGGCTTTTTTAAGATCAAAGGTTTCTTGAGCTTTTTCTATCAAGGTTAAAACGTCTCCCATCCCGAGAATTCTTCCTGCAAGTCTTTCGGGATAAAAAACCTCTAAAGCATCGACTTTTTCTCCTACCCCCAAAAACTTAATAGGGCATCCAGTTACCTCTTTTATAGAAAGGGCTGCACCTCCTCTGGCATCTCCTTCCATTTTTGTAAGAATGATACCTGTTAACCCTACTTTTTCTTGAAAGGTTTTGGCTACATTCACCGCATCTTGTCCCATCATGGCATCAGCTACAAGCAGCACCTCCGAAGGGCTGAAGGCTTTTTTTAACTCTATCAATTCTTCCATAAGGGCTTCGTCTATATGCAATCTACCCGCTGTATCTATGATTACCACATCCCTTCCTTCTTTTTTTGCCATTTCTATGGCATGTTGGACGATTTCTAACGGTTTTTCTCCAGGTTGGGCTTCATAGAAAGGGACCTCTATCTTTTGTGCAAGTACTTTAAGTTGTTCTATGGCTGCAGGACGATAGATGTCTGCTGAGACCAAAAGGGGATGATGCCCCTTCTTTTTTAGATGTCTTGCCAGTTTGGCTGCGGTAGTGGTTTTTCCTGACCCTTGAAGTCCTGCAAGCAAAATTCTGGCAGGTTTAGGTCCCCCTAAATCAAGCCCTTTCACCTCTCCCCCAAGGGTCTTTACCAGCTCCTCATACACAATCTTAACTATTTGCTGAAAAGGAGTTAAACTCTCGGTAACCTCAGAAGAAAGACATCTACCCTCTACCCTTCCTATAAAATCTTTTACTACTTTGTAGTTTACGTCTGCCTCAAGCAAGGCAAGACGAATTTCCCTTAACCCTTTTTTTATTTCATCTGGACTGAGTTTTCCTTTGTCCTTAAACTTGTTTAAAGCCTCCTCTAACCTTTGACTTAACCCTTCAAGCATTTTTTACTCCCTCTTCAGTTTTTTTCGTCTGAGTAAAGTTTAATCATTATTTTATTTTAAGCAACTGTTTTTATCCTGTCCAAAACCTTGGTCTACCTAAGTCAAGATGAATAAACCTACCAGGATAATATCCAACCCCTCCCAGACCTAAGCTTAAACCCACTTTTAACAAGTCCTCTAAGGGTATGTCTTGCAAAAAAAAGTCTGCCGCCTTTCCTTCTGTATGCAAACTTTTAGTCGCAACCCCAGAGATGGTTTTTCTTAAAAATTCGTTGGTCTCAGGAGATCTGTAGCCAGAGACTAAACATATAGGAGTTTTTGGGTTAACCATTTGACTTACTAAAAATAAAAGGTCAAAAAGTTTAACGTCTATAGGGTAAACCTCACCTTTTCTGTAGTCTCTAAAAATATAGAAAAGTAAAGAGATTCCATCTCCTAAATATTCTCCGTTAGCCCAGTAAGTTGCTTCTACTTTTTCTTCTGTGTGTAGGTTGTAGATTTTAAGCGTCCTTTCAGGAAAACTCAATAAACTTCCAAAAGATAAAACAGGTTTGGCTAAAACCAACCCTATAGCTTTAAGAAAGACCCTTCGGGTAAACATTTTTAGGTTTATTTTAAGTTTAGGAGCTTTGCTATCTTTTGGTCGTAACCGTAGAGGTCTTCAAGATAGTAGATATAAGGTTTTTTTACTACTGTAGTAAAATAAACAAGATAAACAGGAATAGGGGAATTAATGGAGATATAGATGGTTTTATCTGATTGTAAAGCCTTTATCAGCCTTTTTTCATCCCAACCGTTAGTATAACCATTAGCTACCAAAAACCTGGCTAATTCAACCGCATTTTTAACCCTTACGCATCCTGAACTAAAGTCCCTCTTAGCATATCTAAAAAGATGTTTTTTAGGGGTATCATGTAGGTAAACGTCAAAAGGGTTGGGGAACTGAATTTTAACCTTTCCTAAGGCATTTCCGTTCCCCGGAGGTTGGACCAGTCTAAAAGGTAAATGAGGACGTTTGTAGTTTTCCCAGTTTATACTAAACGGACTTATTTCCGTGTTGTTGGCATAGACTTTTACCCCCTGTTTTAAAAGATATCCAGGGTCTTTGGTAATTTTAGGAAAGAAATCTTTTAGATAGACATTAGGAGGAACATTCCAGGGAGGGTTTATTACTAAGTGGGTGATTTTACTGTAAAGGAGAGGAGTAGGCCTAAAATCCTTAGGATTGCTTTTTCCAACGATAACAGGGCTATAAAAAATCACATTACCCTGTTTTATGATAAAAAGCTCAAAAGAGGGTATGTTTACCCAAACAGATAGATCTTCTGGTTTTCTCTGGGGTAACCATCTAAACTTTTCTAAGTTTATGCTTATCTGAGCTACCCGTGTTTTAGGTAAAAGTTCTAACAACCTCACTGTTTGTTGATCTATAATCCCGGTTGGCTTTAGGTTTTGTCCTTTCTGAAATTTCTGGACGGCTATCTTGAGCTCTTGGTCGTAGGTTTGACTTTCTGTAACTGTTTCTAAGTAACCAAGGAGATAAAGCCTCTTCCTAATTTTAGGTATTAGATGGCTTTGGTCTCTCGGTTTTAATTTTTTGTCAAGTTCTATAGGGTCATCTTTGGTTACTTCTATGATTTCTTTATAACGCCTTAAATAATCCTTTAAGATATGATATTCCTCGAACTCTGGGGCTAAGGCTGTAAACAGGTCTTCTAACCTGTCTTCTTGTAAAAGGTTGGCTAAAGTGGTTACTATCGTGTCTTTTTTAGGGGGAAAGTTCACCATAGAAAAGACTTTGTTAGGATTAACCCTTCCATAATAGGTATGATAGGCAAGTTTAAACAGTGTATCTGTTAGCTTTATCTCTTTTTTCCAAACCTCTTCATTATCTTCATTAAAGTCAACCTGATAGTCTGCAGGGTTTAAACCCTCCCAGGCCGAATTTTCTATTAGTTTTTTAAGCTTTTCTATGTTTTTTTCATTCCAGATGGGTTTACATCCTAACAGCTGGTAAAGGCTGGTTATCTGAGAGGGATAATTAAGAGAATTTTGATATTGTGAGAGGAGTTCTAAAGGACATTCTTCAGCACCCTGTATATTTTTACACGCATATATAAAAAACAGAGAAAAAAACAAGAAAAAAAACAGAAATTTTTTCATGCAGAATTTAGTGGTTTTTAACTAAAATTTTTAAAACCTAAAATATAGCATAAAAAGTTTTATTAACAACCAACGTTAAAACCTTTTTACAAAAGTTATTAAGGTTGGTTTTTGTTTAAGTTTTGGTAAAATGAAATTTTACGGAGATTGCAAGGAGGAAAAAAGAGGATGGGATATTATCTTGTCACAGGGGCAGCTGGGTTTATAGGATGGAGGGTAAGTGAGTTTTTGTTAAGGGATGGGGAAAAGGTATTAGGGGTGGATAACCTAAATGCGGCCTATGATGTTAAGCTAAAGGAATGGAGGCTTTCTCAGTTAAAACGTTTTGATACCTTTAAATTTCACAAGCTTGATCTGGCTAACTTTGAGGCACTCAGGTTGTTGTTTGAAAACTATAACATCAAGGCAGTTATTCATCTTGCGGCAAGGGCAGGGGTGAGAGCAAGCTTAGTTGACCCTTGGGTTTATGTAGAAAGCAACGTAAAAGCAACGTTAAACCTTCTTGAGGCTATGAAGGATTTTCAAGTCAATAAGATGGTTTTAGCCTCTACCTCTTCCCTTTATGCAGGCCTTAATCCTCCTTTTGAAGAAGAACTAAAGGTAGATAAACCTTTATCTCCTTATGCCGCTACCAAGGGTTCTGCAGAACTTTTGGCTTATACCTACCATCATCTTTATGGGCTTGATATAACGGTTACCAGATATTTTACGGTTTATGGACCTGCAGGAAGGCCAGATATGAGTATTTTTAGATTTATAAAATGGATTTATGAGGAAAAGCCTATAGTGGTTTATGGAGATGGCACCCAGGCAAGAGATTTTACCTATATAGATGATATAGCTAAGGGAACGCTTCTTGCTTTGAAACCCTTAGGTTATGAAATCATCAACCTTGGGGGAGGAAGGAACCCAATTTCTATCAACCAAATCATCAGCCTTCTTGAAGGTTTGCTTGGTAAAAAAGCCAAGGTAGAGTATCGACCTTTTCATAAGGCAGACATGAAGGTTACCTGGGCTGAGATAGGTAAGGCCAAAAGGCTTTTAGGCTGGGAACCTGAAGTTTCTATAGAAGAGGGGCTTAAAAGAACGGTTGACTGGAGCCTTGAAAACATAGAACTTGTAAAGGCGGTAAACCTTGATACAGAATAACCTAAAAACCCTTGTTTTTTTTGCCCGGACTTTGTCAGAAAAGGGTTTAGTAGCAGGGTCTGAAGGGAATTTTTCTGTAAGAACTAAGTATGGTTTTTGGATTACTCCCTCTGGCAGAGTAAAGCAAGGATTAAGTAAAAGGGATTTTGTTTTTGTAGGTTGGGATAAGAGCTTTATCAACGGAAGGCCCTCTTCTGAATGGGGGATGCATTTTCTGATCTATAAAAAAAATCCTCAGGCTAACTCGGTGATACATACCCATCCTCTCCATACCTTGTGTTTGTTTTCAAAGGATTTTGATTTTGATAAGTTTAGCCTCAAAGAGGCAGAAATTTTATTAAAAAAAATAGTCAAGGTTCCTTCTTTACCTCCTGGATCTAACGAACTTTGGGAGAGGGTGGGAGAGGCTTCGTTGACAAGTAAGGTGATTTTTTTACAGGGTCATGGGTTGGTTACCTGGGGAGAAACGATAGAAGAGGCGGTAAGCTTGACTGAAATCTTAGAGAAACTTTCTAAGTTTGAGTTGCTTAAAAATACGAGATAAAGGGGGGAAGGTTATGGAAAGGATAAGGTCACAACTTTTTTATAAAAAAGCTTTAGAGGTTATACCTGGAGGGGTCAACAGTCCTGTTAGGGCTTGTAAAGCGGTAAAGTCAGACCCTGTGTTTTTTGAAAGAGGAGAGGGTGCTTATTTGATAGACGTAGATGGAAATAGATATATAGATTATGTATGTTCCTGGGGGCCTCTTATTTTAGGTCATGCCCATCCAGAGGTAATCGCCGGGGTTTACTTTGCTTCTAAAAGAGGCACAAGCTTTGGTGCGCCTACCTGGCAAGAGGTTGAACTTGCGGAGCTTATAAAAAATGCAGTTCCTTCTATCGAAAAAATTCGTCTGGTTAACTCAGGAACTGAAGCCACGATGAGTGCCATAAGACTTGCCCGAGCCTATACCAACCGTAAAAAAATCATCAAGTTTGAGGGATGTTACCATGGGCATGTAGACGCTTTACTGGTAAAAGCTGGTTCAGGTTTGGCTACTTTTGGGATACCTGCAAGCCCAGGAGTTCCTGAAGAACTTACAGCTCATACCTTAAACCTTCCGTTTAACGATTTCGAAAAGGTAAAAGAAGTCTTTGAGAAGTTTGGAGAAGAGATAGCCGCGGTGATAGTGGAGCCAGTGCCAGCTAACATGGGGGTTATTCCTCCTAAAGAAGGATTTCTCAAGTTTTTAAGAGAAATAACCCAGCAGTATGGATCCCTTTTGATTTTTGATGAGGTAATTACAGGTTTTAGGTTAGGGGTGGGAGGAGCCCAAGAAGCCTATGAGGTAATCCCAGACCTTACCTGTTTAGGAAAGATAATAGGAGGAGGGCTTCCGGTAGGTGCTTATGGTGGTAGAGCAGAGATTATGAACTTAGTTGCTCCTGAGGGACCTGTGTATCAGGCAGGTACCCTTTCTGGCAACCCTATAGCCGTAGCCGCAGGTCTTGCAACCTTAAGGGAATTACTAAAACCAGGGACCTATGAAAGACTTAATCTAATGGCAGAACTTTTAGAAAAGGAAATAAGAGAGACTTTACAAGAACTTGATCTTAACTACCGTTTACATCGAGTTGGGTCTATGCTTACCCTCTTTTTTACCGAGAAAGAGGTGGTTGATTTTGAAACAGCGTTGAGTTGTGATACCAATCTTTTTGCAGAGTTCTGGCAAAGGATGTTAGAAAAGGGGATTTACCTTCCTCCTTCCCAGTTTGAGGCTTGGTTTGTGTCTTTAGCCCATAAAGAAAAAGAGATAGAAAAAACTGTTGAGACTGTATATAAGGTGCTAAAAAAGCTTAGAAAAGACTAAAGAATAAGGGTAGCATCTCCATAAGAATAAAAGCGGTATTTTTGAGCTATGGCCTCTTGATAGGCTTTTAAAATAAGGTCTCTTCCGGCAAAGGCGCAGACTAAAAGAAGTAAAGATGATTTAGGGAGGTGAAAATTAGTAATCATCGCAGAAACCACCTGAAAGGTAAAACCAGGATAGATGTAAAGGTCGCAGAGACCTTTATAGGGTATAAAACCTTTTTGAGCGATAAATTCTAAAGTTCTGACTGTGGTTGTACCTACCGCAAAAATTCTTCTTTTTTCTTTTAAAGCCTTTTTGATCTCTTCTACCACCTCAGGCTCTACCTCTATGTATTCTGGTTCTACCCGGTGTTTTCTTATGTCTTGAACTTTTATCGGGGCAAAGGTGCCATAACCTACATGAAGGGTAATAAAGTTTAGGCTGACCCCCATTTGTTTAAGGAGTTCAAGTAGATAAGGGTCAAAGTGAAAACCTGCGGTAGGGGCTGCAATAGATCCTTCTTTTTGTGCATAAACCGTTTGATAGCGTAATAAGTCTAATTCTTTTGGTTCTCTTTTGATGTAAGGTGGAAGAGGTGCTTTACCGTGTTTATAGATCAGGGTTTCTAAAGGTTGGTTGGCTTTAAGTTCGACTAAAAATCTCCCTCCTTCTAAAGGTTCTAACACCTTTATGATGATTTCGTTAGCCATGATTTCTGTGCCTTTTCTTATTCTTTTTCCTTTGATAAGGGCTAAAGTCTGAAAAGAGAGTCCATGAGGTTTTTGAAAGAGAAGGAGCTCGACCTCTCCTCCGGTAGGTTTTATACCTTTAAGCCTTGCAGGGAAAACTTTGGTGTTGTTAAGGACTAAAAGGTCTCCTTTTTGGAAGTACTTCTCTATTTCAGCAAAGGTTTGGTGAAAAAAAAGTTTTTGGTTTTTTCTGTCTATGACTAAGAGGCGAGAACTTTTTCGGTCTTCTACAGGAAAATAGGCTATCAGCTCCTCAGGAAGAGGATAATCATAATAGTCTAACCTAAATTCTTTAGGAATAGCACTCATTTAAAGATAGATAGCAGGGACCATTTCAGGGGCTAAAAGGTCTTCTATAGTTTCTCTTCTTCTTATCACAAAGAAACGGTCTCCGTCTACCAAAACCTCTGGTACCCTTAGCCTTGAGTTGTAGTTAGAGCTCATCACAAAACCATAAGCCCCGGCACTCATGATAGCAAGGAGGTCTCCTCTTTTAACCCTTGGTATTTTTCGATCTTTAGCAAAGAAGTCGCTACTTTCACAGATAGGACCTACGATGTCTACCACCACTTCTTCCTCATTTTTTTCTTCTACCGTGATGATTTTATGGTAGGCTTGATAAAAAGCAGGTCTTATTAAGTCGTTCATCCCTGCATCTACGATAACAAATCTTTTCTCAAGGTTTTCTTTGTTGTAAAGCACTTTGGTCACCATTATCCCTGCGTTACCTACGATCACCCTTCCAGGTTCTAAAATAAGGGTGGCTTTAAGGTGTTGAGCTTCTTTTATGATGGCTTCAGCATATTCTTCTGGCAAAGGTGGCTCTTCGTTGTTATAGATAATCCCAAGGCCACCACCTAAGTCTAAATATTTAAGCTCTATGCCTAAGGAGGTAATTTCCTCCCAGATCTTTTTTAGCCGATAGAGAGCATCTTTAAAAGGCAAAATAGAGGTTATCTGAGAGCCAATATGGGCGTCAAGTCCTATAGGGTTTAAATAGGGATGGTCTTTGGCCTTTTTATAGGCTTCAACCACCATTTCTTCAGGTATCCCAAATTTGTTTTTCTTAAGCCCTGTTGAGATGTAAGGGTGAGTCTGAGGGTCCACATCTGGATTAACCCTTAAGGCAAAAGGAGCTGGTTTCCCTAATCTTTTGGCAACCTCACCCAAGACCTCAAGCTCTTCTAAGCTTTCAACGTTAAACATAAGAATCCCTGTTGAAAGAGCCATCTCTATTTCTTTTTCAGTCTTTCCTACCCCGGAAAATACAATTTTCTGAGGGTTGATACCTGCTTTTAAGGCTCTCTGAAGCTCTCCGCCTGAGACTATGTCAGCCCCTGAGCCTAAACTTCTTAACAGAGAAAGTATGGCTACGTTAGAGTTGGCTTTAACTGAATAACAAATAATATGGTCTACAGGAAGAAAGGAATTTTCAAACACCTTAAAGTGCCTTTTGATCGTACTGGCAGAATATATGTAAACCGGAGTGCCTAACTCTTCTACGATCTTTTTCACAGGAACTTCTTCACAAAAAAGTTCTCCGTTTTTATATCCAAAATAATGCATCCTTACTCCCCTCGCTATTTTAGAATTTTTTTAAATATACATAAAACCCTACTTTTGTCAATGGTTAGAAGACTTGACAAAGGCCTCCTCATCACTATAATGTTTCAATAATTACAAAAATTACAAAAAATCTTTAAAATATATAACATTGGCTTTATTTTTAACAAAAAAACAGCATAAAAATTGCAGGAGGAGAACGATGTCAGACATGATGGAAGATGAAAAGATGCTTTGGCACAAAAGACTAACTGAGATAATCTATGTATTGTATGCATTATCGCTATTAGTAGGCATTACAGGTATAGTAGCAATCGTAATGAACTACATCAAAAGACAAGAGGTTAAAGGTACTTATTTGGAGAGCCATTTTCGTTGGCAAATTCGAACATTCTGGTTTGCCTTGATATGGAGTTTTATTGGGATAATCACCTCTCTTATCATTATCGGTTGGTTTGTCTTAATCGCTACCCTCGTATGGTTCATATATCGTATTGTTAAGGGATGGATACGATTAAGAGAAGGAAAACCAATGTATACTGATTAAACTTTGATATTAACTTGGTTGGGAGTTAAAAATATCTAATATCTATAATTTTTGTATCGACTTTCTCTCTTTTTAAGCTTTTATCTGCCTTTTTTTCCCTGTCTTTAGTCTTTAAAACAGTGAGCTTAAACTATAGAAAGGGTGATCTATCAAAACAAAAGTAGAGCTTCAATAATTAGATTCGCGATTTGATTTTAAGATATAAGATAGAGAATACTAAGCTAATTTTACTTCACATCTGTTTCTACCTTTATTTTTGGCTAAGTAAAGTGCTTCGTCTCCGGGAGTAGAATATAAATTGTGTCTTTTAATAAAATATTTTAGAGGCATAATAAAAATTTTTAATATTTTTTAAATTAATGATAACATAAAACCTAAAAGACTAAACTAACCAGGAGGTCTGTAAAATGGAAAACTTAGACTTAGATTTAGAAAAAGTTTTAAGTGAAATCTCAAAAATTGAATCAAAAGAGGGTATCAAAATGGCTGCTGCACTCCTCTTAAACGCTCTCATGAAAAAAGAAAGAGAAATATTCCTTAGAGATAGTATTGATAATAAAGCTAATGGTTACTATGAAAGACAACTTGCCTGTTTCTTAGGTAACCTTGG
>NZ_AUIT01000007.1 GCF_000423845.1 Thermodesulfobacterium hveragerdense DSM 12571
ATTTTACAGACCTCCTGGTTAGTTTAGTCTTTTAGGTTTTATGTTATCATTAATTTAAAAAATATTAAAAATTTTTATTATGCCTCTAAAATATTTTATTAAAAGACACAATTTATATTCTACTCCCTGTTTCTTTTTAAAAATACTTTTTAATTTATCTGCTAAATTAAAAATAATATTTTCACTAAATTTCTCTCCAACTTTTGATGCAATCCTTTTATTTATAAATACTTCTCCAAGCCAGTATGTATCTACTATTGTTTTAGGTTCTTCTTCATCTAATAATATTTCAATTAGAAGTTTCTCTTCATCTGTTCTCTGTTCTTCTGGTTTCTCAAAAATATGTTTATGTTTTTCTCTTATTTCTTCTTTTTCCTTTTCTGTATATATAGGAATCCATTTTATTTGAGTAACAGCATCTACAATTTTTTCTGCTTTTATCCAGTCATTAGGATCATCGCTGTTTAAAAATTTGGGAAGCAGTTTTTCTATAATTTCTGCTGTGGACAGAATATTATCAAATTTTGAATCAAGCCAGATGAGAATTAAGTCAATAATATCAACCGGAATTCTATCATTTGGTATATTACAAAGAATTTTTACAAAGGAATACCAGGTTAGAAAATTGTCTAATATCCTCTCATGTTCAATGTAGTATTTAGTGACCTCTCGGATTATACATAGAAGTTCATCAATATATTTTTCATTAGTTGGTTCGTTGACCTGTTGAGAAACTTTTTCTAAATATGGTAAGACATCCCAGCATGGAATTGTCCAATAACTTTCTTTATCTGCAGGTTTTGAACCCGGAGCTTTTTCCGCTGAAAAATAACCTTTTTCTTTTAATGATTCAAACCATTCAATATGCTCCAACTTTCTGAAAAAATACTGCTTTCTGACTTCATTTTTAAGTAAATTTTTTAATGTTCCTAAAATTTACTCTGTTGGTTGTTTAGTTTCTAAGATTTTATCGATTAACCGAGTTATTTTTATATAATCTTCAACTAAGTGATTTAAAATATTTTCAAACCTTTTCCATAAATTGTCAAATACATCTTTCTCTCTCGGGGTTTTCCATGCGCCATGTCTATGAGCATATTTATGGAATTCCTTTGCTACATTGTGCCATTCCTGTACAAATTCATCATTTTTGTCTAAGCCAAGGAACTGACATATTTCATCTATATGTGTAGTTGTTTTTTAGAATAGCATTGTGGGCATATTTGAACTTTTTCTTTAATATTAGAAGCAAATATGTCTCTTATTCCCCCTTCAATTTCCCTTGCTATATGGGCTAGTAAGTATGGTTTTGAAGTAAAATTACTTTCGAATATCCTCACACCATCGTAATATAAATTTGCAATTTCTTTTCCAATCTCTTTTAATCCATTGAAAATATGAATCTGGTAATCATCTAATGATGAAGACCTATCTATATTTTCATGCATATCATTGTTTCATTATTTCATTATCCATCCTCATACACTTCTTGCTTTATCTAATCTTGCTTTTACCAACTCGGCTACTGCCCAGTAGACTTCTTTACGTTCTTCTTCGGTAAGTCCTAAAGCATCAAAAACGATGTCATCTAATTCTTTTCTGTCTGGTAATGGGTTGGGCTCTTGGTCGCGGATTGGTTTTGTTTTGTCAAAGCCAAGCTCGGTGAAGATGTTGTATATTTCTCTAGTTATTAGTTTCGTATAAACTTTTTTACAATGTTCTTTATTCAAAAGTTCTGGATTTAAAATTAATGTATCTTTGAGTTCATAAACTTTTAAATCCAACGATGGAAGACTACCTGTCATTACTCTTCCAGCAATTTCCCAGTATATCACTAAATATATTGAGTTTAATGAAACAAAAAAATTTTCGCTATTTATATTTTTTAACTTTTTTATTGCATATAAACGCGCATCAATAAAATAATTCTCTTCGTTTAAAGGAACCAAATATCTATTTCCGGAAGGCATATTAAATAACAATTCTCCAGAAATATCAGGCAATTCAAAATAGCATCTCCGAGATTTGCATTTTGGTTTAAGATGAAATCTATTTTTTATACCCCAATCAATTTAAGATTTTAAAAACATAGAAGTAGAATAATCTTCCTCTTTTGCAATCAATACTAAAAATTCTATGTTTTCTAACTCAACAAAGGGGCTTTTAATATTTTTAAGACTTTTTATCACCAGCTTTAAAAACTCTGCTTCAATTTCACCTTCCCAACCAGCACCATTCTTAACCCTAATCAATGCTTTTGAATCTCTTTCGGCAATCTCAACAACTTCTTTGACATTCATACCAACTGGTTTAAGATAAAAGAATTCGTTGGCACCTGTTTTGATTCCAAATCTTACATCTGCAATATCTCCCAATTTTACCAGTTTATCTTTTCCTTTTTCCAGAATTTTAAAATAAATCTCCGGAGCCCTAAGATACTTTCCGTCCCATTTGTTACCTATATAAGGTAAAGATTCTACAGAATGCTTTAATCCTAATTCTGTTTCTTCTAGATATTCCACGCCCTCTTCTAAAAGCTCTTTTTTGGTTTTTGGATAAAATCTAAAGAGAAGATGGTCAAAAATAGGTTTGTTTGCTATTTCAATTTCTTTAAGAACATCTAGCGATATGGCTTCTTCAAATGGTTTTTTAAAAGCAACAAATTTTATCACATAATCTTCCAGTTTGTTTACTGGCTTCTGAATTAAAACAATCACTGTATTAACATCTGCCTGCTTGAAAGAACGCTTAGCAATGTTATCAATTATGTAAATAGGTCTCATGTTTTTAAGCAAAAATTCTTGAAGTCCCGCACCATATCCTACATCAAGCCAGCTGTTGGAGTTTATAAAACAAAAAATTCCGCCATCATTCAACAGGGATAAGCCTTGATAGTAGAAGTAGACATATAAATCACTCTTTTTGTCTATTTTTTAACATCTTTCCAAACGCTTTGAACCGCTTGAATAAGCTTCTCTTTGTATTGTTTTTTTATATCTCTCCATTTATCAGGAGTGTAATTCTCTTCTCTTTCAAGTGGTGAAGCTATGAGCTCTTGTCTAACATAGGGTGGATTACCAATTACGATGTCAAAGCCACCTTTTAAGGCAAAAACTTCTGCAAAATCAATTTCCCAAAGAAAGTAATCCTTCTTTTCACTTTTACCGATTGTATAAAGAACATTTTGGTATTTGTGTATTTCATTTTCAAATTGTTTTATTTCTTCTTCAAGTTTTTTAGTTCTTTTTCTTGTGATTTATCTTTTCCAAAAAGATCTTTTTGACCTTTTAACATATTTAATTCTTTCTCTTTAAGATTTCTTTTTTTCTGTTAATTCATCAATTCTTCTCTGCAAAATCTCCCTAAAAATCTCCATCTCTAAGCTTTTTATCTCATACTTTTCTTTTAAGTCTGCAATTCTTTTTCCTGAGAAATAATCTGCTTTTCTATCAACCAGTTCAGAAATTTTCTACTGGATTGAATTTGGCAATGTTTTTAAAGCATCCCCTCTTAGATTTATGAACAACCCTCCTATCTCTTCAACCAATGAGTCGCCCTGGCGAATTTTAAAAGAAAGGTTCGGAAGAAGTGGTTTTGTGTAAATATCCATATATTTTTCATCGGTTAAGTGAAAGCCAAAGACTAAGTTCACCAACCATAACAGCCCAATCTTTAACGTCAAACCCGTAAAGGTTCTCAAGGATTATTTTGTTTTTCAGGGCAAACAGATTTTCTTCTCTGCTCTCAATCCTTTTTGTTAATTCAGAGTGAAGATCAACCAGAATATTCATCATTCCAACAAGAAAAGACGCTGAACCAACCGTAAGGTCAACAATTTTAACCTCTTCAAGGTATCTGCGGATGAGTTTCAATTTATCAATGTTTTCATATTTGCCGATTGATGCTGAATTAAAAATAAGGTCTATTAAATCTTGCTTGTCAATGCCTGTTTTTGCATGAAGATATTCAACTAACGACAACCTGCTCATAAAATCTATTTCATTTCTGGGGGTGTAGAAAATTCCAGAAGTACCACGTTCTTCTTCGTTTATCAAGAATTCATATACTTTACCGAGCATTTCAGGGTCAACCGCAACTTCCACGTCAAGAGGTGTTGCCTCATCAATGATAAAATTGAAAATTTCAAGAAATCCCTTCTTTTTGTCAGAAGACCCCAAATCAGGCTCAAACAACCATTCAAAAACTTCATCAGGAACATCAAAGCCAATCTCATCCCATTCATTCTCCGAAAAAAGACCACCATTTAAAAACGGCATCGTGGAGTAAGATTCTCTAATATCGTCAGGCAACTCAGAATGGATGCATTGAAATCTTTTATTAAATGCTCCAAAAAATAGGCTTTTTAACCAGATAGAATAAAATTTATTTAAACCATAAATTTTTCAATAACTTTTATCCTGCTCGTAGTTTTTTCCATTTAAGCCATCCTTTCTTTTGAAGGAAGTAAATAAACAGTATTCTTGATAGCATTTATTGTGCAAAGGAATGTTTTTTCTCATAAGGAATTTCGTTTATATTCTTGTGTTTTAGATTTTTGATAATTACTTCGTGGAGCGCATAGCGGTAGGCATCAAAAAATTCTTTAGTGACAGCTTCAACATTAAAAGCCTCTTCTAAATCTTCAAGGCTTGGTGGCTGGTCTCTTTCAAGAAGCGGCAAAACCTGCTTTGGGCAGTGTGGCTACTTTCGTTCTTTCCAACAAGATATGACCACCTTAGGGCAGAGGTAAACTCTTCTCTAACTTTGACCTTGCCCTCAGGCGTCTCTTCATAGCGATAGTCCATCTTGACGAGGGAAAACCTCCAGTCTTCACTGTCCGGTGAAACAAAGACAACCAGTGCGGCATCCTTTAACTTTCCTCTTCTGCTCCCCTTCAGATACCAGGCGATGAAGTTCCTCTGCATCGTCCTTGCTCGTTCAAAGTAAGTCTCCTTCTTAAGCTCTACTATAAGAAGATCAATCTCCTTTCCGTCGTGGTTATATTTTTCAACTCTTTCCAGAGACCTTACGTATTTTTCAAAGGCGTCTGGGATGTAGTTTCTCTGATAAACAAAGGTGCTTTCCTCAAAGGATTTCAGAAGGTTTCTCAGGAAATAAACAAAGCGTTCTTTAGCAAAGGGATGTTCAAAAGTGTTGATTATAAGCTCTTTTGTCTGTTCTCTATCCATGCCTTCCTCCTACTCACCCTTTGCCAAGTATAAGGAGAGTATAACTTTTCTCTTCTCCTCGGTTGCGGTAAATACTTCAGAGTAATGACTTTCAAAAAGTCTGTTTGAGATCTCTTTTTGCAAGACTGCAATAACCTTTAAGGGATTCAATTTTTCTCTGCCAAGTTTTTTTTAGCTCAGACAGGACTTTTCTTACAGTTTATTTAGGCAAGGCCCCACGCTTAAGCTAGGTTATGACTCGTTGAAGATATTCTTCTTGATCTTCAGTGAGCTGTTTGCTGTGACTTTGCATTGCCTTAAGCTCTCTGAAAAGTCTGTGATAAATATCTCTACTACTGTGCTTGAATGTTACTATCTCTTCCGCTGTTGAGTAAAAAAATGCTGTTTTATTTTTGTTTAGTAATTCGTAGTAAGTTTCAACGGGAATTTCTACCCTCTCTTCGTCAACTAATGATTCCAAGATTTTAGCCGTAGTCAAAAAAAACAAGCTCAATCGTTCTATTATTATCTGATAGAAAAAACTTCATTAGCTTTCCTTTTCTGAAAAATGTAACAAGAGAGCCGGGAGTTGCAATATTTATTAAAGATGGATTGAAAACGTTCCCTGAGCGGGCTTTTTTTAGGGAGGCGTTTTATTTTCTCAAAGAGGTCTGGATTTTTGTCCCTTACGTCTTCAATAACCCGCAAATACTTGCGCTCGCTTTCTTCTTCCTCATCTTCTGTGATGGTTTTCTTTGAGAGGAGTTTATCAAACAACTCATGAGAAGATCCAGGCTCACCTTCAGTCAGGATGGCGCTGTCTCCACCGAGCAAGGTAAGGAAGGCTTCTATCTTTGAACGGGCGATGTTTGTAAGCTCTATCTCAGACTCAGCCTGTTTTATTGAGAAAAAGTTAAAGGTGTAAATTTTGTCAAAGGGTGTGTCTACACGGTTGACCCTACCCACCCTTTGCATCAGCTTTGTGGGGTTCCAGGGTATATCGTAGTTTATCACTACGTTTGACCTGTGGAGGTTGACACCTTCAGAAAGAACCTCTGTTGACACAAGAATTCCGTAGTCATCTTTTTTATTCCTTGCCCTTGCGTCAAAGTTTTCTATGACCTTGTCCCTGTCGGCTTCAGTTGAATTCCCGTGGAAAAGGAGCGCAATTTCTTTTTTGAAATGTTCGTTTATCTTTTCTGTTAAATACTCTGCAGTCTCTTTTGATTCCGTGAAAATAATTACCTTCTTGTCCTTAAGTATTGGGTTATTTTCAAGGTTTGAGAGTAGGACTTCAATTTTGGGGTCTCTTTTTATTTTGCCCCACATTGATTTTATTCTTTTTAAAATTTCAAGGTCTTCTTTCAAATCTCTTCCAAACTCAGGCCTGAAATCTTCTTTGTTATACTTCTCTGCCTTTCCTTCATCAATAATTTTCTGAATTTCTTTATCATCCCCCTTTTCTATGAGGTTAAATATTTTATTTATATAGTCCTTACTTACATACACATTCCCTTTTTCAAATTCTTTAATGAACATTTCATATGAACGAATAAACCTGTCAATGCTACTTTTGAAAGCGTGGAAGCTACTTTCAAGGCGCTTAACAAGAAGGACTTTCATAAAGCCAGCCATGTTCCTCTGCGATTGCTCTTCAAGAGGTTTTATTCCTTTTTTTAAATAAAGAAGTGGCGTGTAGCGAGCATATTTAAACTCTTGAGTTATGAGCCTTACTGTTTCTGTGAAAATTTCATCTTCTTCATCGTTGAGCTGATAGTAAAGGGGCTTAGGGTCTTCAACCTCTGGAAACTTGACGTTGTTTCGTCCTAAATCTTCGGCAAAGTATTTCTCAATCTCGCTTCTTGTTCTCCTGATCATGATATGTTTCAGCACTTTGTTGCGGATTTCTTTGGCGTTCTCTCTTGTTATTTCAAGGAATTTTTCGTAATCTCTCTGACGATTGACTTTGCTTAGCCTTCTTTCAAGCTCTTTGAAAAACTCTTCAAGATTGCTAACACCTGGTATGGTGCTTTTTCTAACATTCTGAAAGAGTTTGATTTGAGCAAGAATATCGCTTGGGTAGTTATTATAAGGAGTAGCAGATACCAAAATCACCCTTTTTCCACGGCATATCTCTGCAAGCTTCTCATATCTCTTGGTCTCCTCTGTTCTGAAGTAGTGTGCTTCGTCTATCACAACATTTTTATATTCTCTGTTTTCTATCATCTGAATGGCATCGTCAAGTTTGCCGATTGATACGAAATCAGCCTGCACGTTAAAATCGGAAAAAACATTAGGCCATGAACCGGGATTATTTTTGGTTAGGAGTGCAGGAGGGGCCACGACAAGCGTTCTTCCATCAAGCTGTTTTACGAGCATCGCGGTGATATAAGTTTTTCCGAGCCCAACCACATCGGAAATGAATACCCCACCATGTTCTTCTAAAATCTTTTTTGCGTTCAACACTGCTTGTTCCTGGTATTCAAACCGTTTAAACCCTTGCGGTAAGTAAACCAAAGAAAGTTTTTCCTTCAGAGAAAGGTCTTCTTTAAAGTATTCGTAGAGGAATTTCAGATATAATTCGTAAGGGGTTATGTTATCGTTGAGCCAGGTTTTTTCATTGATTGTTTGAACATATTTCTCACTGACAGGAACAGCCTCAGACCACAACGCTTCAAATCTCTCTTTGGCAAAAAAATAGTCGGATGGATTTTTCAGTTCAACGTTGAATTCCAGTTTTTTCTCAAGCCCAGAATAAGTAAGGTTGCTTGAACCTGTAATAACCCTTCCAATGTCTCTGTCCCCCTCTCTAAAAGTCATGATATAGAGCTTTGCATGAAGTTTCTTTGATGGATATGCTCTTATTTCAAGCTTTCCTTTTTTTATCCATTCGATGAATTTTTTAATCCCAATTTCAACCTTAAGGTCATCTTCAGAATCAGCCATTTCTTGCTCAATCAACTCAACCACCTTTTCTTTTGTTTCTGCATGAGAAGGACGTGAAGACGGATTCTGTGCCGACTTTATCAATTCAAGGGTTTGTCTATCCGTTCCTAAACCTATGAGGATCCTTATCTTTTCTGTTCGTTCTAAGGGTTCAACAATCAGGTAAAAACCACTCAAATAAAAATACGCAACCAAACAATCAAAACTCTTACAGTCTTTTATAAGATCTCCAAGTCTATTTTTTAGTTTCTTCCCTGCTCGTTAGTTATGAAGGTTAAATCAAGTGGCGCTTTTACATTACCCATAGGATTTTTATCTCGATTTAAAAATTTAAAAATTTTTGTCATTCAAAAATTATTAATAAAATTATATAACAAATAAATATCATATAAACAAATCTGAGTCAATAATATGTAAATTTTCCCCAAATTTACCAATAGAAATTTATATTCTTTCATGTTTTCCCGTATTTTCCAATCTGTCTAAACGATTTATAATATCACCCATTAGGTGAAAAATCCATAAACCTAAGAGGATTTCTTTATGCCGCAGAAATCTCTTGCCTTTAAGATCCTAAAAACTAACCTGAACTTTCGTTCAGGACTCGTTAATGCCTTCTTAAAAATCTTTAGAATAAAAACCTTAATGGACCAACTTATGCCTTTACCTAGGTCAAACAGAGATTACAGCGCTTGGCAATATATTCAACCTATCCTTCTTATCCTTATAGAGGGAGCCCATATCTGGTAGGTTAAAAGAGGATATGGGGTAATAATTTTAAAATCAGGGGAAATTGAGAGAGAAAGAGTTGTAGGTAGAAAAGGGAGTAGAAAATACATAATATTTGGGCAAAAATTAATAAAGTAACTAAGTCATATGATTTTTAAGTCTAAAAATTACAGGAAATTTTTTGATGTTATTTTCTATTAGCAATTTCGTTATAAAAACCCTCTTGATTTATTGAAAGTTTTTTGCTAAATTGATTTCAATTTTTTATAAACCTAAAAAAGAGGTAGACTTATGTTTTTGAGTTTACTTCTAATTCTTTTAAGTTTTTTTCCGTTATTAGTAGTAAAGTCTTATGGAGCTGGAATTGCTATTTATGAACAAGGGGTAAGTGGGCTTGGCAATGCCTATGCAGGGGCTGCAGCATCAGCTGAAGACGGAAGTACTATTTTTTACAACCCTGCAGGCTTGACAAAACTTGATAAATCTGAAGCCTCCTTAGGTACCCATGTAATCATACCTACCGCTCATTTTAAAAACACAGGCTCGATTAAGGCTGATAAAACACCTCTTACCGGAAACAACGGAGGAGATGCAGGTGTAATAGGAATAGTTCCTAACCTTTATGTTTCAACCCCGATATCTGAAAAATTTTTTTTAGGTATAGGGATAAACTCTCCTTTTGGATTACAGATTGAGTATGACAAAAACTGGGTAGGTAGATATCATGCTATAAAGTCAAAGCTTACAACCATAAACTTAAATCCAGCTATAGCTTATAAACTCAATTCAAAGGTTAGTTTGGGTTTAGGGGCAAACTTTCAACGGGCAGAGGCAGAAATAACCAATGCAATAGATTTTACCAAATATGGAATTACTCAAGATGGTTTTGCCAGATTAAAAGGAGATGACTGGTCTTTTGGTTGGAATGCAGGCATTCTCTATGAACCCTCAGAAAATACCAGATTGGGTGTTGCTTACAGGTCTAAGATAACCCACCAACTAAAAGGAAAGGTTAAGTTTGAAAATATCTCTTTTCCTTTAAGCAGTATATTTCATAAAGATAATGTTAAAGCCCGTCTTGACCTTCCTCCAATGCTATCTTTTAGCGGTTTTCATAAGCTAAACTCAAAATGGACCGTTTTGGCAGACATCACCTGGACTAGTTGGAGCAGGTTTGAAGAATTAAGAATTAAGTATGATACTTTAACCATAGGAGACACAGTGATTACCACCAAGTGGAAAGATTGCTTCCGCTACTCTATAGGCTTATCTTATCAACCTACCTATAAATGGGTTTTTCGCTCAGGCATAGCCTATGATGAAACCCCTATTGCTTTTGATAAACATAGAACTCCAAGGATCCCAGACACAGACAGGTTTTGGATAGCTTTAGGTTTAGGCTATACCTTATCTGAAAAACTGAAGTTTGATTTAGGATATGTGCACATATTTTTTAAAAAATCTTACATAGATAAAGACCCTGTAGGAGAAGATGAACGAAGAGGTGGTTTAAAAGGTTATTATCGAGGTCATGTAGACATAATAAGCGCTCAGTTGCGTTATAGTTTTTAATTTGAAAAGAGGGAAAGAACATGCAACTTCATGAAAAATTTATTTATACAGCTAAAGCCTATCCTAATAAAATAGCTATTGTTGACAGAGCCATTGATAAAAGGTTTACTTATCAACAAGCCTTGATTGCAAGTCTTATTTTTTCCCGAAAAATAAGAAAATTTAGGGATCGATTGGTTGGGGTTATGCTTCCTAACTCCTCTGCAGCCGTCTTTACAGTAGTAGGTATTCTTATGGCTGGAAAAATCCCAGTGATGATTAATTATTCTACCGGTCCAGAGTATAACATAAGATATGCAAGGGAAAAATGTAGTTTTAAGACGGTGGTGACTTCTAAGAAACTGCTTGAAAGGGTAAACTGTCCAGTTTTGGAAGACATGGCTTTTGTAGAAGACTGGATAGAGGAGATAGACTTAAAAGAAAAGTTAATCTCGTCAGCCATCTCACGGCTTCCTTTAAAATTTCTTATGACTTATTGTAACATCGATGAAGATGCAGAAAAAACAGCGGTTATACTTTTTACCAGTGGAAGCGAAAAAGACCCTAAGGCTGTGGAATTAAGTCATAAAAACATTCTTAGCAACATAGAAGGTTTTAGTGAGATGGCTAAGCTTACAGAAAAAGACATTATCCTCTCAATTCTACCTTTTTTCCACGTTTTTGGGATAACCGTAAACCTCTGGACACCACTTTATCATGGTATGACGTTTATTACCTATCCAACCCCACTTGATTATCAAAAGATCTGTCAAATTATAAAGGAAGAAAGACCTTCTGTGATGGCTGCTACTCCAAGTTTTTGGTGGGGATATCTTAAAAAGGCAGAACCAGGAACCTTTGACAGCTTAAGGCTTATGGTAAGTGGAGCAGATAAATGTCCTCAATCTCTTAGAGATGCTATGTGGGAAAAGCACAGAAAAATACTTTTAGAAGGCTATGGGACTACTGAGACCTCACCTGCCATCTCAGCTAACATGCCTGATGCTAACAAACCTGGGAGTGTAGGAAAACCACTCCCTAACGTGGAAGTTATGATAGAGAACTACGAAACAGGAGAAAGGTGTGGGCCTAATGAAATAGGAAGAATTTTAGTAAAAGGTCCTAACGTGATGAAAGGTTATTATAACGATTTAGAAGAAACCTCTATGAGGATAAGACATGGATGGTATGATACAGGAGATATGGGTTATTTAGATGAAGATGGTTATCTCTGGCATGTCGGAAGACTTAAAAGGTTTGTTAAAATAGGTGGAGAAATGATATCTTTGGTTAAAGTAGAAGAGGAGTTAGAAAAGGTTCTACCTAAGGAGATAGAATGTTGTGTGGTAGAAGTACCTGATGAAATTAAAGGGGCTAAAATCGTTGCAGTGGTAAGCCAAAAGATAGATGAAAAGTCAGTGGTAAAACAACTTGCTAAGGTGCTCCCAAATTTAGCAATGCCTAAACAATTTTTAATCATCGAAGAACTCCCTAAGATGGGAAGTGGGAAAATAAACTTTAGTAAAGTACAAGAAATGGTGATAGAAAGGCTGAAGCTTAAAGGTTAAGGTTTTTTCTTTTCATCGGGTTCTATATGGATGGTTACCTTGATGTCTCCATGTTTTTCTGAGATGTTTTTTTCTATTTCATTACAGATATCGTGGGCAGATTTAATAGACATCGTTTCTGAAACGGTTAGATGAAACTCTACAAATCCTTTTCTTCCGGCTCTTCGTGTTTTGAACTCATGGATGTCATGAATCTGTTCTTTTTGAGGATGATTTTTGATGGTTTCAGAGATGATGTTTTTGATAGAATCAACCTTTTCTTTGGGTAAGCTTGCATCAAGAAGAGAATTTATCGATTCTTTGGTAATTTTATAACCCATATAAAGTATATTGACCCCTAAAACCATAGCTATCAAAGGATCTAAAATCCATATATTAAAAAATTTAGCAACAAAAAGACCAATCATTACCCCTAAAGTAGTTAAAACATCGGTAAATATGTGATGGGCGTGTGCTATTAGTATCGGTGAGTTTTCTTTTTTTCCTTGTAAATAGGCTATAAAAGAAATAAACCCGTTAAGGACTAAAGTTATTCCTATTAAAACAAACCCCTGATTAAGATTAGGTGGTGGTTGAGGAGTTTGAAGGTTTTGAAAGGCCTTCCATAAAATAGAGATAGATGCAATAAAAATAAAGGTAGCTTCGACGATAGAAAAAAGGTATTCTATCTTAGTGTGGCCATAGGGATGTTCAGGGTCAGGCGGTTTAAGAGCTATCTTTAAGCCGATAAAGGCTGTTAAGGCAGAAAAGATGTTTATGGTTGATTCCATAGCATCCGAATAGATAGCCACAGACTTGGTAATAAGATAAGCAAAAATCTTTATTAAAAAGATTAAGACAGCCAGACCTAAGCTTATAAGAGAAACTTTTGTGCCCTGAAAACCTTTAAGTTCCATCGTTTTCTAATTTTATCACAGCGACAAAAGTTTGAAAAGAATTAGGGCTTGACAACCGAGGATATCGTTTAAAAATAAAGGGTATGTTTAAAGTTTTTTTATCTCCAGGCAGCAAGGGTTGTCAAAAGGCAAGAGATCTTAAGGCTATAGCAGTGGTAGTAGATGCTCTAAGAGCAAGTGCTACTATAGTAACTTTGTTAGAAAAAGGGGTAGAAACTATCTTTGTGGTTTCAGAGGTAGAAGATGCCTGGGCATTAAAAAGAGAGTTACTCCAGGCTATGTTAGTAGGAGAAAGAAACAACCTTATAATAGAGGGTTTTGACTACAGTAACAGTCCTTCAGAGATATTTTCTGCTTCTAACTTAAAGGGTAGGTTAGTTATTTTTACCTCAACTTCTGGAGCAAGGAGAATCCTTGCTTGCAAAGGAGCTACCAGGGTATTTGTGGGAACTACCTTGAACGCAGAAGCCTTATCTGCGGTTTTAAGAGAGGAAAGCCAAAAACATCAAAAAGATATTGTTATAATTCCTGCAGGGGTATATGGAAAAGAAGAGTTTTCAGAGGAAGATGTGGTAGCTTCCTGGGAAATAGCTAAAAGGATAGGATTTAAAGTGATAGATGAGACAGGTTTTTTAACAGAAGAGGTCAAAAACCGTACAGTAGAAGAAAATTTTTATTTATCTAAGCATGCTAAAGAATTAATAGAACTTGGTCTAGAAAAAGATGTTAAATTTTGTGCTCAAGTAGGAGTAGCTAAAACCATCCCAGAGGTTTTTCAGTTTATAGAAAAAGCAGCATTAGTCAAAAATCGTCTATCATAGAAAAGGCTTGATGATATCTCTTAGGGTTATGATACCTACAACTTCATCTCCTCTGGTTACAGGAAGTCTGACCAATCCTGTCATTTCCATAAGTTTCGCAGCATATTTGATGTCATAAAATTCAGGTACAGTTATACAGGGTTTGGTCATTATTTCTAAAACTTTGACCTTTTCTAAAGGTAACCCTTTAGCTATTACTTTGTAGACTATATCTTTAACTGTGATGATTCCATAAGCATCTTCTTCGTCTGTTTTTTCTACCACCAATCCTCTACAACCATTTTTTATCATAAAATCTGCCGCTTCTTTAACTGTGGCATTTCCGTTGATGGTAAACACAGGGGTACTCATAACATCTTTAACCCTAATTTTTTCAATCTCTATCATAGCCCTTCACCCTTTAATTTTTTGCCTCTATTATAATAAAAAATTAAAGCACAGTCAAGGTAACCTGCTTTTTTAAGTTTAATAATCTTCAAATTAAACCCATAGAGGCTGAATTAGGTTGTCAGATATTATATAAAAATTATTTTAGGATTTCGTTAGCCATAGCATTCCCAAGTTTCTCAGCTGCTTTTAAATAACACTCTTCAATAATAGATTTGTATATCTCAGGAGAAATATAATTGACAGATTTCACCGTGCCTTCACCAAGGATTAATTTTTCTTGCACTCCACCCTTTAAAACTCCCTCGATTTTACACTCCCATATAATTGTGTTTTTAGAAAAAGTAAGAAGTTCTCTCCAAAAAGATTGCCCTATGGTCGGTTTTTTAGGTATAAACTCATATGTAATCTCCTTTTCTGCGGTTTGAGCCGCGTTGTTTACTACTAAATATCCAGGGACCCTTTTTTGAAGTTCTGGTACTATAAACTCACTGATTTCTCCTTTATAGATATTTCTGCCTCGACTATGTTCTATAAGGATTGGATAAACAATTATAACCTTTATTGCCCGTTCTGGATTGACAATTTTTACCTGCTCCCCAAGGTAATTAAGCTTAAATTCCTTAGGGGTACAAGCAAATAAGAAAACTGAGAAAAGAAGAAGGCCTATTTTTACAGATTTTTTCATAATATCCCTCCAACCAAATTTTATACATAAAACTCAAGCTTTTTATCCATCAATACGTTTATTTTAAATAATTGCAACTCATAGTAATAAACAGGATAAATGTTACTCACTTGTTCAATGATATATTTTTTTAGAAAAAGTTAGCTATTAAAACAGAGGTTTTATCTACTACTTCTTTAGCAGCTATCTCTTTTTTAAGGTTGGTTTGGGTAGCTGTTACCGCTAACTTAGTTCTATAGGTTTGATAGTTGGTAGTGATAGCTTGTTCTGTCTTGATAGTGGTAGATGTTCCTTGTTTAAGGTTAGAGGTTATTACACCTACAACCGGGTTTTCTGTTTTTTCCATGATTTGGATTTCCACAACTCCAGCAAAGGTTTCTATTTTGAGAGCTGAACCTATTAAAGCACCGCCAACATATCCAACTCCTGCACCGATGGCTGCTAATATCAAAGCATCAACGTCTCTTCCACCTGCAAGACCACCTGCTAATCCACCAGCAACAGCGCCACTCAGAGCCCCATCTTGAGCTGCTGTTTTTCTGTAATAATCAAAATAAACTACGTTTACCTGAAGTATGTAATCAGCAATGCTTGGATCCTGAACTACATTATACCCTTTGGCTTGAAGTTTATGCTCTATCGCATTTTTATATAAGCTTGTGTCTATCTCTTGAAGTTGAGAGGTATTTCTGACATCTACAAAAATATTTTTATATTTAGCTCTTTTGGTTACATCAAGAAAAATGGTGTCTGTCATTTTGTAGTTAGTGTATAGTTCACGATACTCAATAGCTTCAGGCAAAGTAGCACAACCAAAGAGTTGAAAAGAAAGTGCACCAATTGTGACAAAAGTTGCGACTCTTTTGGTGATTTTGCTTTTAAACACTGACATATACACCCCTCTTTATTATTTTTAAATAAAGAATATTAAAATATTTTTTTATAAATGCAAACATAATTTTTGAATTTAAATGACCTATAGAGGATAAAATTTAAAATTTTATGCAATTTTTAAACTAAAAATATATTTTTAATTAATTTTTATAATATTATATGTATAAAATTTTGCTAAATTAATATCAACGCGGAAGGTTTGAAATGAGGGATTTTTGTAGTTTTATTTATGATACCCTCTTATGTTTTGAGATTTTCTCCAGGGTGACATTATAAATTTTTGCAGACAAAATAGGGAAGGTTTGGTCAATTGAAAAAATCGTAATATGTTTTATAATTTATTTAAAGTTCTTTGAAAATATGGGGGCGAAAAGGGCTCGACGGGGATAGGTAGGGTTAAACAGCAGGCCGTGGTCGCACCCAACCACGTTAAATAGGGTGCAAAAACACAACTGCCGACGAATACTCCTACGCTTTGGCAGCCTAAGAGTTGCTGCCACGCACCTTTAGACCTTGCCTGTGGGTCTAAAGGTGTGTGACCTAACAGGCTTTGAGAGGTTTAATTGGTGGGGTTAAGCCTCTCGAGAAAACCTCCCACCTGGTAGGGTTGCTTGGTGCTTGTGACAAGCACCCTACAAGATTGCCCCACAAGCTAAGCCTGTAGCGGTTTAATCTGAACTATCTCCGGACGCGGGTTCAATTCCCGCCGCCTCCACCAAATTTTCTTTTTGATACTTTTTCTACCTACAACTCTTTCTCTCTCAATTTCCCCTGATTTTAAAATTATTACCCCATATCCTCTTTTAACCTACCAGATATGGGCTCCCTCTATAAGGATAAGAAGGATAGGTTGAATATATTGCCAAGCGCTATAACCTCTGTTTGACCCAGGTAAAGGCATAAGTTGGTCCATTAAGGTTTTTATTCTAAAGATTTTTAAGAAGGCATTAACGAGTCCTGAACGAAAGTTCAGGTTAGTTTTTAGGATCTTAAAGGCAAGAGATTTCTGCGGCATAAAGAAATCCTCTTAGGTTTAGGAAATTTTTAACCCGATGGGTGATATTATAAGAGCAGGTGGAGAAAGGGGAAAATCATGAATGATTGTAAGTTTCTGTCGGAAAATTTAGGGTTATAAAAAATTTAAAATAAAAATAAAAAAGGAAATTAAAACTCAAAGAAAGGGGCATAAAAATCAGAAGTTTTGAGAAAAACTTAAAACACTGGATAAATTCTGTCTGCAACCATAGAGGTTTTTGTTACCTTAGGACCAAAAGGAGCTTGTTTCCTTTTAAACTCTGCCTTTTTCACCATAGATAAAACCTTTTCTACCACTGATTTCTCAAAACCTTTTTCTATGATAGAGTTAACAGAGGCTTTTTTTTCAAAGTATAGCTCTAAAATTTGATCAAGTATTTCATAAGGTGGTAAAACTTCATAGTCTGTTTGGCCAGGACGTAGTTCAGCAGAAGGAACTTTTAACAAAACCCTTTCTGGGATGTCAGGCTTTAAACCGTTCCTGTATTTAGCAAGTCTGTAAACCATCGTCTTATAAACGTCTACTATAGGAGCAAACCCTCCGGCTATATCTCCATAAAGCGTCCCATACCCAACCGCTGCCTCGCTTTTGTTTGAGGTACAAAGAACTAAGTATCCTTTCTTGTTAGAAAGATAAAAAAGGATATTAGCTCGCAAACGAGCCTGAAGGTTTTCGTCTGCCACGTCAAACTCAGGATAACCAAAGGTTTTCCTAAAGGTTTCAAAGACCTCATCTATAGGATATTCTAAAAGCTCTATTCCTAAATTTTGAGCTAATTTCGTGGCGTCTTCTCTACTTTCTTTAGAGGTAAAAGAAGAAGGCATAAAAACTCCAACCACCCTGTCTTTACCTAAGGCATCAACCGCTATACAAGCTACCAGAGAAGAATCTATACCTCCAGAAAGTCCTAAAACAACCTTTTTGAAACCTCTTTTTTCTACATAATCTCTTAAAGCTAAAACTAAAGCTTTATAAACTTCCTCTTCTTCAGAAAACTTAGCCTCTATTTTCCCTGTAAAACTTAAAGGCCTTCTTCCGTCTTCCAAAAAAACCTCATCAAAAAAACAACACATACAAGGTTCTTTTTCCTTTTTAAGTTGAATATTAGATAATTTCTTTCTCAAGATTGTTTCACAATCTATTGATAAAATGCAGAAATCTTCTTTAAATCCAGAAAGAAGGGTTACTATTTCTTCGTAAGGGTCTATTACCAAACTTCTTCCGTCAAAAACCCAACGTTCATGTCCACCTATTAGATTTACACAAGCCACATAAGCATTAAACCTTTGAGTTAAGGCTTGGAATACCTTTTCTCTTTCTTTAAAAGACCCTTGATAGTAAGGAAAAACCCCTAAGTTTATCAAAAGGTCTACATCCATCTGGTTGTAGAAATGAAACCATCCGTTATCTTTCCAGCAATCCCAACCTATACTAACTCCTATTTTAAATGTATTAAAGTTTATGATCAAAGGTTTAACCCCTGGATGAAAATACCTTCCTTCATTGAAGGCTTCATCTAAACAGCGTTTATGATATTCTGCCAATATCGTCCCTTTTTTTATTACCAAAGCACTGTTAAACAGTCCTCGGTTAAAGTAAGGGGTACCTATAATAAGGGTAGAATTGAAGTTTTCTGAGGCCTTTACCAACCTTTGTATGGTTTGTTTTAAGTTTAGTAAAAAATCTGTTTCAAAAAAAAGATCTGCTGGGAAAAAACCAGAAAGGGCAAGTTCTGGGAAAATTACTATGTGGGAATACCCGTCAACTTGCCCCCAAAATTCTAAAACTCTATTCAAGTTGTAATCAAAATTTCCTAAAACTGGGTCTATTTGGACCAAAGCTATGTTTAGCTTATCCATTTTAAGCTCCTCTCTTCTAAAGGATAGGTAAATACCTCTCTAACTCGTAGGGGAACACCTGTATTCTATATTCGTCCCATTCCTTCTTTTTACTTTCTATAAGATTATAAAAAGTATGTTCTCCCAAGGTCTCCCTAAGAAGCTCGCTTTTTTCAGCATATTCTATCGCTTCTATTAAACTTCCAGGAAGGTTGTCTATCCCTAAAGAAGCCCTTTCTTCTGGGTCTAAGTGATACACATCAACCTCTACCGGTTGAGGCAACTCATATTTTTCGTTAATCCCTTTTAGACCAGCATTTAACATACAAGCAAATGCCAGATAAGGATTACAAGCTGGGTCAGGAGACCTAAGCTCAATCCTGGTTGCTTTTTCTTTTCCGGGTTTGTAAAGTGGTATCCTTATTAGTGCTGAACGATTTCTTCTTGCCCAACAGATGTAGACCGGAGCCTCATAACCAGGCACAAGCCTTTTATAAGAATTTATCCACTGGTTAAGAACTAAGGTAATCTCTTTTATATGTTTTAAAAGGCCTGCGGTATAATGTTTGGCCACATCAGACAGATAAAAAGGATCTTTAGGATCAAAAAAGGCGTTTTTATTTCCTACAAAAAGAGATTGGTGGGTATGCATTCCACTTCCACATTTTCCGAAAAGAGGTTTAGGCATAAAGGTGGCGTAGACACCATATCTTTTAGCTATTTCCTTAACCACCACCCTATAGGTCATCACTATGTCTGCCATCGTCAAAGCTTCTGCATATCTTAAATCGATTTCATGCTGAGAAGGAGCTACTTCATGATGGGAATACTCAACCTTTATACCCATCTTTTCTAAGGTTAGGATAGTGTCTCTTCTGATATTTTCTGCGGCATCTAAAGAATAGTCAAAATAGCCTGCCTCGTCTAAAGGCTCAGGATATTTATCTGACTTAAAATAAAAGAACTCAAGCTCAGGACCGATGTAAAAGGTATAACCAAGTTTTGCAGCTTTTTCAAGGTTTATTTTTAGGATATATCTTGGGTCACCTTTGTATGGGGTTCCACCTGGCTCATAGATATCACAAAACATTCTGGCGGTGGTTTTCTCAGCAGGGGTCCAAGGTAAAAGGGTAAAAGTTGAAGGGTCAGGTATAGCTATCATGTCTGATTCATCAATCCTTGCAAAGCCATGAATGGAAGAACCATCAAATCCCATACCCTCTTCAAAGGCTGCGTCTAACTCCTCTACTGCCACCGTAAAACTTTTTAGCTGACCTAAAATATCTGTAAACCATAGACTAACAAACTTAACGTTGTGTTTTTTAATAAGCTCTTGCACATCCTTTTTATCCCTGGGCTTATCGAGTAACATCTCCAAGAGCCTCCTGAAGATTAATGTTTTTCTATAATTAAACCGCAAAATAAAAAAAAGTAAACCTTTAACAAAAAAAGGGAGGCAGACAAAATGATTTGCCTACCTCCCTTAAAAAATTTAGACTCCTAAAGGATTAATCAGTCTTTAACCTATCCTAAAAGGATTTCATAAGCTTTTTCCATATCTGCTTCCATCACATAAGGAATACCAGTAACTTCGGCAGCTTCTTTGGTAAGGGCTACCAAATCGTTTCTGTCAAGATATTCGATAGAGAATTTTCTCGCTCCAGCCATAAGCTGCTTCAACCCGATGGTAAGTCTTTCTATAAAAGTATACATAGCTACAGCGCCCCAAGGTATTTTTTCAAAATCTTTTCCATATTTGTTTTTAAGCACCTCTGTGTTGATAAAAATCTGTTCTAAGGACTCACCATACTTTTTAATCTCAGGAGGAAGTTTTCCTTCTTTATACCAGTTAGCGATGTTTTTACCTACAAAGGCTGGGATCATTAAAGCTCTTCCCATACAAACTGCCTTAAAGAAAGGAGCTCCAAGAGCCAAGGCTTTAAAAATGTGGTCTTCCAAAGAAAAACCACCTGCTATCGCTAAATCAGGGACATATTTTCCTCTGGCTGCAAGTTCTTTAGCAAAGTTGTAAGCTATAGCCTGTAAGTAAATAGTAGGAATACCCCACTCGTTCATCATTCTCCAAGGGCTCATACCAGTCCCACCACCAGCTCCGTCTATCGTAACAAGGTCGATACCAGCATCAGAAGCAAACCTTAAAGCTCTGGCAAGGTCTGTAATCTTGTAGGCACCTGTTTTTAAAGAAACAAACTTAGCTCCAGCCTTTCTGTAGTGTTCTACAGTCTTCATAAAATCGTCATAATCTACCATCCCAAGCCTTGAGTGTCTTTCAAACTCCTTGATTTCACCTTTTTTAAAGGCTTCTTGAATAACAGGGTTTTCTGGGTCAGGAACAACGATATAACCTCTTTTTTTAAGCTCTAAAGCTCTTTCCAAGGTTTTTAACTTAACCTCTCCTCCGATGTCTTTAGCTCCCTGTCCCCATTTTATTTCAATACAGTTAACCCCTAACTTTTCTATGGCATATTCAGCAGAACCAAGCCTTGAGTCCTCTACGTTCTGTTGCAAAATGACCTCTCCATAACCATCATACCAATTCTTGAAAGCCTTTACCCTTCTTTCAAGCTCTGGAGACTTAGTAACTTTTCCGCTTTTAAACTTGGCTTCTGGGTCCATACCTACCACGTTTTCTCCGATAACTACCATAATACCAGAAATAGCAGCGCCGATGGCTAATTCATCCCAGTTGTTCTTAGCTATATCAGTAGAACCTAAAGCACCGGTAAAAATAGGAATACGAAGTTTGATTTTGTAATTTCTACCTATCTCTCTTTCTGTGTTAACTGCAGGGAAGGTAGCTTTGTCTGGATCTGGATCAACACCTACAGCCCCTACACAAGTACCTTGGATGTTAAGATGAGAGTAATCTACAGGATATTTTTTAGTAGCACCAGCGATAACCTTTCCAAAAGGTTGAGGATAAAGGACCTCTCTTCCTCTAAAAGAGGACTTACCTATTTCACAAAAACCCGGACAGCCATCTAAACAAACAGAACAAATCCCAGAGTATGGTGCCGGGTCAGAAACCCTATTACGAGTACCTGTAGCAGAACTAGCATTAGGTTGACCTGGATAAATGCTCATAATTCACCCTCCTCCAATTAAATTTTATTCTTTTTAAAATACAAAAAGCATGCCATTACAAAACCTATGAAAATCAAGAAAAAAATTTAAAAATTAATGACAAAGTTGTTACAAAAATACAAAAATGTTTAATTAGAACAAAAAGATAAACTACTTTGTGAGTATACCATATTTTTTTATCCTATAGCTTATTTGTCTTTTGGTAAGCCCAAGCATCTTAGCGGCTTTAGTCTGGTTATATCTACACGCTTTAAGTGCCTCCTCTATAGCCTTCTTTTCTATGAGCTCTATATGATTAGGTAAAAGTCTTTCTTTAAAACCCTTTTCTTTTTTTATTTGATCTTCTAAAGAAGCTTGCCTTATATAAAAAGGAAGCTCTTCTAAAGTAATAAAATCTTTTTCTGCCAAAACTACCAACCTCTCCAACGTATTCTCAAGCTCCCTTACGTTTCCAGGCCAATGGTAAGCCATAAACTTTTCCATTATCTCTGAAGAAATCTGTACGTTCTTGTTATACTCTTGATTAAATTTTTTAAGAAAATGGTCTACTAAAAGAGGGATGTCTTCTTTTCTTTCTCTTAGAGGAGGTAAATAAATAGGTATTACATTTAATCTAAAGTATAGGTCATCTCTGAAATTCCCTTCTCTTACCATTTCTTCTAAATCTCTGTTAGTTGCCGCTATAATCCTTACGTCAACCTTTATCGATTTAGTATCTCCTATCCTTTCAAAGGTCTTTTCTTGTATAACCCTTAAAATTTTAGCCTGTAAAGAAAGAGGTAAATCTCCTATTTCATCTAAGAAGATGGTTCCACCGTTAGCAAGTTCAAATTTACCTGGTTTTGAGATAAGAGCACCGGTAAAGGCTCCTTTTTTATAACCAAAAAGTTCCGCTTCAAGAAGGGTTTCAGGGATGGCAGCACAGTTAATAGCTATAAAAGGTCCATTAGCCCGATCGCTTTCAAAATGAATGGCCTTAGCTATAAGTTCTTTCCCTGTTCCACTCTCTCCTATAACTAAAATATTAGCTTTACACTTAGCAGCTTTAATGGCAAGCTTAAACACCTGCTGCATCTTATCAGAAATACCGATAAGATTCCTAAATTGATACTTACCCTTAAGTTCTAAAGATAAGCTCTCTTTTTCTTCTTTCTCCTTTTTAAACATCTGATAGAGCTTTAAATATTGTGAAAATAGAGTAGCTACTATGTTTAAAAACCTGATATCCTCTTTAAGGTCTATTTCTTCGTTAAATATTCTATCTACTGAAAGAACACCTAATACCTCGCCTTCTATCTTGAGAGGAACACACAAAAAAGAAATATTTTCTTTGGTTAATCTCGCTCCGGTTTTATTTAAAAACATTGGCTCCTTTCCGATGTTAGGTATAATTATAGGCTCTCCTGTATCAAAAACCTTTCCCACTATACCTTCACCCTTTTTATAAATACCTTTTTTAACCTGCTCTGGGGTAAGTCCATAAGCTACTGAGATATGTAAAGTGTTAGTTTCACTGTCATAAAGTGTTATGGTTGCTCTTTGCATGTCCAAAATGTCTGAAAGAACTTTTAAGCTTTTATAAAGATTATGCTGCATATTAAAAGAAGAACTTAAAATTTTACTGATCTCAAGTAAAGCTAAAAGTTCTTTATTTTTTCTTTCAAGCTGGTCTAATACTTCCTGCTGAGGCATACCCTTCTCCCTTAAATACAGCTATAATTTTCGATAAATCTCTTTGCCAATTCTTTTTCTTTATAAAGAAAATTTCTACGCTTTCTGAATTTGTTAAACCTAAAGATCTATAAATTTTTTTATAATGTTTTTCCCCCCACCCTTTATAACAAACCACCAAAAACAGGTGTTTACACCTTATTTTTTTTAAAAAATAAGTTACTGGAGGACAGTTAAAAGTCCATTTAGGAAAACAAACTATTATTTTTTCTTCTTTAGGTGGTTCAAACCAACTTTTAACAGGAAAATATGGAATAAAAGACAGAAAAAGCCAAAAAAAATAAGGTAATCTATAAGTTTCTATTTTTTTAGGGTTTACCCTTAAAAAAGAAGAAATCTCCCTTGCTACAACTTCCGAAAACCCAGTATAAGTAAAATAAAAAACTTCCACCTTTAATGTAAGCTTTTTTGATTGATGTATTCTTCTATCAAACTATCAGGGTTTTCTTCCAAAGTTTCAGCCACCAAAACTCTTATTCCTTGTTTGACTAAATCATCGGCAAGCTCCTTAGGTGGAGCATAGAGTAAAATGTGGGTAGCCACCTGTTCTGCCAAAAATGAAAAAAGGTCTTGATTTTTAGGCTTTTTTACTAAATCTTTGACCAAGATTTTATTGTTTTCTATATCATAAACTAAAAACATGTCAAAATTTTCCAGAGAAGTTTCTATCTTATTAGGTGGTGTAGTCACCGGCACTGCAATCCTCATAAACCTTTCTTCTAAGACATCTGCTCGCATCTCTTCAGTAGCAGCTATAATATTTCTAACCAGTTCTTCAAAGGCTTTGGCAGTAACACTTTCTGGATAAGCAGCAACAACCGGTCTTCCTGTATCTCCAGTGTCAACTACCCTTGGATCAACAGGTATCCTACCTAAAAACCTTATCCCTAATTCATCTGCTAATTTTTGCCCCCCTCCTCTTTTAAAAAGATCGATGGGTTTTCCACAGTGGGGACAGATAAACCCACTCATGTTTTCTACTATCCCTAAAATCCTCATCTTTATCTTCTGACAGAACCTTATAGACTTCTTAACATCTATCAACGAAACCTCCTGAGGGGTGGTCACGATTAAAGCATAAGCATCAGGGATGGTTTTTGCGACAGTTAATGGCTCGTCTCCGGTACCCGGAGGAGCGTCTATCACTAAATAATCAAGCTCTCCCCAGTCTATATCTCCTATAAATTGTTTGATAGCCGAATGTTTGATAGGACCTCTCCAGATAATAGCTGTATCTTCGGAAGGTAAAAGAGGTTCGATGGAAAGAAACTTTAAATTAGGAGAATATTTGATAGCTCCCATCCTTCCGTCTGGTTTTCGAGAGATTCTCAGATCTCTTGCACCTAACATTTTAGGGATACTTGGTCCATGAAGGTCTACATCTAAAAGACCTACCATAAAATCTTGTAAGGATAATCCCACAGCTACGTTAACCGAAATGGTGCTTTTACCTACTCCACCTTTACCAGACATTACCATAATTTTATGCTTTATTTTAGCTAATTGTTCTCTTACTTTTTTGTCCTGCTGATCCATCAAAAAACCCTTTTCTTTTCCAACCATAAAATCCCCCTCTTTTTAGAAAAAAAAACTTATTAAAATATTAATTTTTTATATTTTCGCTCGCCGTTCTATTTTAATCTTAACTCGCATTTTGTCAAACCAAAATTAAAAATGTAAGTCCAAAATTAAAAATGTTTCTTAAAACCATTTTTTAAAAGACTTTAGCTTTAAAAAGTTTGAAACATAGGGAACTTACTAGGAACGCCCCCGGCAGGATTCGAACCTGCGACACCGAGATTAGGAATCTCGTGCTCTATCCTCCTGAGCTACGGGGGCAAAACTGAAACTGCTTATTGATTAAATATAATAGCCTCTAAACCAATTTTTGCAAGATAGCACCTATAAAATTTCTACCCTTTTATTCAGCCTAAAAAATTAAAAAAATTTTTTATTTAGGCCTTAAGTTTTTTTAAATTTATCCGATAATATTATTTGAGAAAATAAAGGAGCGTGCCTATGAACATAAAAAAGATAGATAGTCAATCCTTTGATGTTTTTTTATCCTCGCAAGAGGTTACCATAAAACCTCGAGACCAAACCTCTTCTCCTGAAAAATCCTATGATACGACCTTTTCTTCTAAAGGCAGTTCTACCCAAGAATCCTTAACTATGAACCAAAAGCAACTCAAAGAAACGTTGAAAAATTTTAACAAATTTATCGAAGCTTTAAACAAAAGATTGGACCCATTAAGTAAAGAATTAAAGGTAGAGATAGACCACGAGTTAAATTTGCCTATTTTTAAAATTTTAGACAAAGAAACCAAGGAAGTTTTACGTCAAATTCCATGGGAAGAAAGCTTAAAACTTCTCAAATACTTTCGAGAAATGAATTTTTCTGATAATCTAAAATTAGAAGAACTAAAAGGTTTGTTACTACAAAAAGAGGTATAAACCATGGCAGACAACCCTTTGTATTTAAACAACGTAACAGGACTGCTTGACATAGATTCGATGGTTCAAGGTATATTACAACCTAAATTAAAAACCCTTAATAAACTTCAACAGGATAAAGCTACTCTTCAAATTAAAAATACTGCTATAGCCAATTTGCTTGGGGCTATAAAAAGTGCTCAATCTTCGATAGACAGCTTAAACGTAGAAAATTTGTTTAAAAACAAGACTGCTGTGGTAGGTGATAGTTCAATCCTTTCGGCTTCAGCTACCAAGGATACCCCTAACGTTTTATTAAATCTTAATGTTACTCAACTTTCTCAGACAGAAACCAGGATTTCCACCCAAGGGGTAGAAAGCTTATCCAGTTCCATAGACGCAACAACTTTTGATTTAAAATACTATACTTCTAACACCGATTATCAAACCTTTACCATTAACTTTGGTGGTGGAAACCTTCAAAATTTAGTAGACACCATAAATCAATCCCAAGACAAGGTCACAGCTTCAGTGTTTTATGACGGTACTTCTTATAAACTCATGCTTGCTGAAAAAAACGCAGAGGCCTCTACCAAAGAAACCCAAGACCAAGATACAGTCATCCAGGTAGAGGGGAACTTTCCTGCTGTATTAGGTGGACTTACCACCTTACAAGAAGCTAAAAATACAAAAATCCAAATAGGAACAAACACCATAGAAAGTGCTGGGACAACCGTGAATAATCTCCTACCTGGTTTAACCGTAAATGTAAAAAAAACAGGTAGCACCTCTATAACCATAAAAGATGATTATTCAGCGGTTTCATCTGGGTTGTCTAAAGTTTTAGACAACCTAAACTCTGTGCTTAGCTTAGTAAAAGCTAACACCGACAAAGGCCAACTTTTTCAAGGTAATGCTATGCTTACCCAGGTTAAAACCCAATTTTTAACTAACTTTCAACCACTTATAAAATTGGGGATTATCAACGTAGATGATGATGGAAATTTTTCTATCAATACCTCAACCCTAAACAACCTTTTGGAAAAAAACCCTGATCAAGTAAAACAAGCTATTTATGAATTCAAAAATAACTTCTCTAAAACTTTAACCAATCTTAACTCTGCTTTTAATATCTATCAAAGTAGACAAAACCTTCAAACAACCCTTATAGATAAAAAAATTTCTTCCTTACAAGAATCTATAGCCAAAGAAGAAAGCAAATTAAGGCTAACTTTTAGTAAAATAGAAGCCCTTATGTATAGAAATGATCAGTTAAAATCTAAGCTACAAAGTTTTGCCACACCTCTGTCTGAATCAAAATAAACTAAATCTTTAGGAGGATTTATGGTTAAAACGGTTTATAACTACCTGGAAAATCAGGTTAAAAATGCCGATCCTTTAGACTTAGTAGTTATGCTTTATGCTAAGGCTATTTCCTGTCTAAAAATTTCTAAAAACGTTATAGAATCTGGATTAAACAAACCTGAAGATATAAAAAAGAAGGCAGAAAACTTAGGAAAGGCTACTGATATCATAGCCTACCTGCAAGGGTCTCTTAACCTCGAAAAAGGAGGAGATATCGCCAGAAACCTGAATGAAGTATATCAAACTCTTTTAAACGAGTTGATTGTGGCAAACTCTCAAAACGATGCAAAGAAAATCGCAGACAGCATAGAGATTTTAGAAAAACTCAAAAAAGCCTGGGAAGAAATTAAATGTCAATCTCAAAACTCAAAGAAAGACTAATTGAAATAGAACTTGCTATAAAGAATCAAAATTTAGATAGAGCTTTAACAATCTATGAAGAAATAGACCTAAACTGGGAACAATATTTAAAAGACATAAAACAAGAAGAGCTAAAATCTATCTTTAACCTGGTGGAATTTTTAGAAAAATTACTTAAAGAAAAACAGGCAGAGCTTATAGAGTCTAAAAAATTACTTAACCTTAAGAAGGCCTATACAAGGTTTTAACTTTTTTCCATAAAGGCTTTTAGCCCTGCTAACCTTTGCTTTTCTGACTCTAAAGCTTTATAGGTTTGCCATAACTTCTTAAGTTTAGGGTTATCTTTAATCTGTTGCTCCTCTAATTCAGAAACTTTAACGTTTAACTCCTTTTCTAAAGCTTCAAGCTTTTTTGTCAAACTCTTAATATTGTCCTCGCAAACCTTTATCTCTCGAGAAGTAGTAAACCAGACCTCGTCATAAACTATTCCCATAGCTCTCCCCTTTTATAAAATTTTTTATTTTCTCCTGTCCATAAAATAGTTACTTCCTGGCATCTTCTTTACCAAGGCTTTTACTTCAGCTGCTCTCTGTGAAATCTCACCTAAGTATTTAAACCTATTAGGATAAATCGGTACTAAAGCTATAGAAACCGAAGGCAAAGGAATTTGTCCTAACCGTCCTTGTCTGTCTTTGGTTATAAAATATCCTCTTTTTAAATCTTCTTCTTCTAAAAATATAGAAAGGGTTGTTTCAAATTTTTTGATGATTTCTTTAGCAACCTCTTCCCCTTTTTCGATGGGAACCACAAAAACAAAATCATCTCCTCCTATGTGCCCCAGAAAATACCCTTGGCCTACCTTTTCATTTAAGGTTGTGGCTAAAATCCTTGCTAAATTTTTGATAAGCTCATCCCCTCTTGAAAAACCATACACATCGTTATACACTTTGAAATTGTCTAAATCTACATACCCTATGGCTACCTTTTGTTTTTCTTTAAGAATCTTTTCTAAATATTTAGAAATAGAAGTATTCCCAGGTAACCCGGTGAGAGGGTTGGTGTCAGAAATCCTCTCTATTCGTTTAAAAGCATATTCTATTCTAAGGATAACTTCTTTTAAATCTTCATGAATGATTACAAAATCGTCTACCACCTCAGCTTTATTTATCAAAAACTCAAAGTCTAAACCATTAACTACCAATATAACAGGAATACCGGTGAGATTAAAATTTTTCTTAAGACTTATTATTTGTTCAAAGGCTAAAGGGTCCTTTTCGTAGTTAAAAAGAACCATATCTGGTGGCTTAAATAAAAAATTTTCTAACAAAAACTTAGAAGAATAAAAAAACTTAAGAAAATATCTCTCTTTAAGCTCGAAAAAAAGCTGTTCTTTCCATTTTTTAAAGATTTTATCTCTTTTCAAAAACAGATAGATGGTCTTAGACATCCACCCTACATACCTTCTGTTTCTTTTTTAAGTTCTTCAGTAAAAAATTTAAGCTCATAAAGTTTAGGCTCAAGTTTAAAAAACAATTCTTTGATAAAAGAAAAATCAAGCTTAAGGATTTTAAAAGCTTTTTCGTCAAGAGGAGGTACTTTCTTGTAAAGGCTTTCACCATAACCTCTTGCATGAATTAAGACATCAGCAAGATGGATTACCGCAGCCTCCTTTTTAAACTCTTTAGCCTTAGAAAGGTCGTGATGAGCCTCTACTGCCTCTATCAATCTTTCTGGTAAATTCCATTGTCTCATCAAAAAAGCCCCAATCTCTGCATGGTTTATTCCTAAAACCTCTTCTTCTGCTTTCAAAGGATCTTTTTTTTCTTTTTTGATAAATTCTATTATCTGGTTGTATTCCTGTAAAAAGGCTACCTTTTCTATCACCCTTCCCAGGTCATGTAAAAGCCCTGCTGTAGCTATTTCTTGAGGTTCTTTTAGTTCTACCTTTTCTGCAAGAATTTTAGCACAGGCAGCCACCCCAACAGAATGTTCCCACAATCCTACATCTTCTTTATGTAAAATCTCAAAAATAGATGAGGTGGTGATCAAAATCTTGATCACGTTGATACCGAGTAACATCAGAGCATTTTGAACCGTACTCACTCTCCTTGGAAAACCATAGAAAGCTGAGTTAGCAAGCCTTAGGATTTTAGAGGTTATTACCTGGTCTTTTTCTATCAACTCTGCTATCTGTCCTATAGAAACCCTTTCGTCCTCTACCATGGTATTTAGTCTTTGCACGATAGGAGGTAGGGTAGGCAATCCTTCTAGTTTACGAAGCTTTCTCCTTACTTCTTTTCTCTTTTCATAGGGATCCATAAAATCTCCTAAGTTTCTTTATATTTTTCCAGCAAAAACTCCTTTAACACTTCTTTTATGTTAAGTAGAACAGGGTCAGAAATCCCTTCAAACCTCTTTTCTAAACCTTCTAACTCTTCTTCTAAAGTCTTTTCCCAAGGAAGCCTTACTTTAAGCCCTTCAACCGTAATAAACTGTACCCCAAACTCTTGAAACCTTTTTAAATGTTCTTCGGTAAGCTCTACCCCTTTGCCACAAAGGGTTCTTCCGTTTGCATCTACTACCTCTTCGTAAGTTTTCATACCAGGAATTATATAAGCTAAAGGAAGTCTCTGCATGTTGCACCTCTTTTTAAAATCACCTTTTGTTTAGATAACTTTGTTTAAGCTATATTCTATGATTCCTTCAGCCCCTAACTCTAAAAGTTTAGGTACAAGGTCTCTCACCTCTTTTTCTGACACAATCACCTCTAACGCATACCAGTCTTTGTTATAGAGCTGGGCAATGGTTGGAGAGGTAATACTTGGTAATACCGCAATAATTTTTTCAAGATTAGAAGCAGGCACGTTCATCTTTAGTCCTACTTTCTTATGAGAGTTAAGGGCACCTTTAAGTAAAACTGAAATTTGGTTTATCTTTTTTCTTTTCCATGGATCTTCCCAGGCTTTTTCGTTGGCTATTAGCTGTGGATAGGTAATCAACATTTCATAAATAATCTTTAAACCGTGAGCTCTGATGGTAGTACCTGTCTCTGTAACCTCAACGATGGCATCACAAAGACCTTGTACAACCTTAGCCTCTGTAGCACCCCAAGAATAGCTTACTTCAACGGGAATGCCTCTTTCTTCAAAAAACCTCCTTGTAAACTGGACAAGCTCTGTGCTGATCTTTTTTCCTGCTAAGTCTTCAAGCTTTTCTATTCCTGATCCTTCTTTTACTGCCAAAACCCATCTCGCAGGTTTCTTGCTTACTTTAGAGTAAATCAGGTCTTCTACCACCACGACCTTTGAATTATTTTCTAAAATCCAGTCTTTTCCGGTAATTCCTGCATCAAGTATACCTAATTCTACATATCTACTCATCTCTTGAGGTCTACATATCACCATCTCTAACTCACAATCATCAACCTCGGGAAAATAGTTTCTGTGATGAACATCTATCGTCCACCCCGCCTTTTCAAAAAGATCGATGGTTGCCTTTTCTAAACTTCCCTTAGGAATGCCAAACTTAAGCTTTTTTTCCATAAACCTCCTCCGGATTAAATAGTTTCTCTTCTATGATTTCTAAACCCTTTTCTCCAAGTTTTCTATAAAAACAACTACCATATCCTTCATGGCATACAGGACCCTTAGGGTCTACCTTAAAAAGTAAGGTATCTTCGTCACAATCAACCAATACCTCTTTTACCACCAGATAATGTTTTGAAGTTTCTCCTTTTAGCCATATTTTATTTCTCGTTCTACTATAAAAGTGCATCAAACCTGTCTCTAAAGTTTTCCTCAAAGCTTCTTCGTTTAAAAAACCCACCATCAGAACTTTAGAAGTTTTAAAGTCCTGAATAACCGCTGGCAAAAGACCTCCCAATTTTTCAAAATTAAGTTTTAGCTCCATCTACTACCTCCTTAAAGGCTCTAAGTTTTTTCTCAGGATTTTTGGCCTTAACCAAAGAAGTCCCTATCAATACCCCTTTAAAACCTTTCTTTATCAAAGGCTTTAAATCTTCAGGCCTGTGATAGCCACTTTCAGCTATTACTTGACATCTCGAAGGAATCTTTTCAAAAAGAGCTAAGCTTTGGTTTTGGTCAACCTTTAGAGTTTTTAAGTTTCTGTTGTTAATCCCAATAAGAGTTGCCCCTACAGAAAGGGCCTTCTCTAAATCCTCTTCGTCATGGACCTCAACCAAAGGAGTTAACCCTAATTTTTTGGTATGTTTAAAAAGTTCCTTAAGGTCTTCTTGGTTTAAAATAGTACTTATCAAAAGAACAAGGTCTGCCCCAAAAGCTCTTGCCTCTTCTATCTGTATGGGATCTAAGACGAAGTCTTTTCTTAAAAGTGGCAGGTCTGTTATAGTCCTTATGGCAGCAAGATATTCTAAAGAACCTCTGAAAAAAATCTCTTCGGTAATAACTGAGATGGCTTTAGCCCCTCCTTTAACATAACTTTTGGCAAGCTCTAAGGGATCAAAATCCTCTCTAAAATTATCTTTTAACGGGCTTGTCTTTTTAATTTCAGCGATGATAACAAAACCTTCCTTTTCCAAGTATTTTTCAAAATCAATAGGGGTTCTATCCTTAAAAGGCCTAAAATAAAGGCCTCTTTCTTTTCGTTTTAAAACTTCGTAGTATTTTTCCAAAAGAATGCTGGATAAAACTGGGTTGATTTTATGTTTTTCCATATTATCTTTATAGGAAATTTTTCTTTTATTTTATCCTGTAGAAAAATTTTTAAAAGATGTTAATATCATAATTTTTAGAAATATGGAGGTAAGGAGATGAAGAGGACTTACCAACCAAGTCGTTTGAAGATGAAAAGAAGACATGGATTTAGAGCCAGGATGAAAACCCGTTCTGGCAGAAGGATCCTTAAAAACAGAAGAAGAAAAGGCCGTTGGCGTTTAACTGTTTAAAATTTGCTTAAACTTAAAAAAATTTGAAAAAAGAGGGCCTTTCTAAAAAGGAACGTTTAAACAAAAACTTAGAGTTTCTGAAGGTTTTTAAGTATGGGAAAAAAGTATGGGTTGAATCTATACTGCTAATGCTTTATGCACCTAACGAATTAGGAATAAGAAGGTTAGGGATAGTAGTTTCTAAAAAAATTAGAAAGGCTACTAAAAGAAACAAGGTAAAACGCTGGATTAGAGAAATTTTTAGAAAAAATAAAGAACTGTTTCCTGAAGGATGTGATTTTATAATTATACCTCATCCCAGAATAGGGGAGTTAAGTTTTTCTGAGGTTAGGGCTAAGGTTTTAGAAAAACTGGTTGAACTAAAAAAGTTAAGATGAAAGCTTTGATTGTTTTTTTGATAGACTTGTATAAAAAAATCATTTCACCTATATTTTCAGTGTATTTTAACATAAACTGCAGGTTTTATCCTTCCTGTAGTGATTATACCAAAGAAGCAATCTTAGAGTTTGGCCTTTTAAAAGGGACTTTTTTAGGGATTAAAAGAATCCTTAGATGTCATCCCTTCTGTAAAGGTGGATACGACCCTGTACCGAAAAATCCTGCAAGGAGGATTTAATTTAAATGGATAATAGGATTTTGATTGCTTTAGGACTTTCTTTTTTGGTGATAGTTTTCTTCCATTATATCTATCTCAAGCTTTTCCCAGCTCCTTCTATTGAACCAACGACATTTAACTCAACCTTATCTAATTCAACGGTTAGTCAGAACAACGCCTCAACCACTCAAGCCTTATCTTCAAACTCAACCCTACTTAATAATTCTACCTTTTCTGAAAGATCCAATCTACCTTCTTATGTCATCGTTTCTCCGAAATACAACGCTACCCTTACCACCTCTGGGGTAAGGTTTAACGAGTTTTTTTTAAAAGAATTTTTTAAAGACAGAATCAAAAAGGATCCGGTAAACCTCATAACCGCGGGATCCTACTCTTTACCCCTTGAGGTCTACTTAGAAACCAAACCAGAGCTTGCGGTTTTAGGTTACAATTCCAATTCTTCTTCTAAAGTAGTTTTATTAGAAAAAGATGGAGAAAAAGAGCTATCCTTTTACACATCCTATCAAGGGATAGCTTTAGAAAAAACTCTAAAATTTAAACCTCAATCCTATTTTATCGACCTTAAAATCAAAATTACCAACCAAAGTAACCAAACCCTTACAGATAAACTTCTTCTCAGAGGTGCCTTTGCCCCCTTTGTGGATGGAACAAAATATGTATTTACAGGTCCTTTTTATTACACCAATCATCTAAACGAGGTTAAACTCAAAAATTCTAAGGTTGAAGAATACGTAGGAAATTTAAAATACTTGGGATATGAAGACAACTATTTTATGGTAGCTGTTATTCCTGAGGGATTTAGTAACTCCTCTCTAAAAGCTACTTTTAGAAACCTGACTGACACAGTGCAGGAGTTTATCCTCTGGGTTCCGGTTGAAAACCTTAAACCAGGTGAAGTGGCTTCTTATCAGTTTAAGCTGTATATGGGGCCTAAAAAGTTAGAAGAAATGCAAAAGGAGTTTCCTTTACTTACCAAAGCCTTATACTTTGGAATTTTTGATTTTATCGCTAAACCTTTACTTTATGTGTTAAAATTTACCCATCAGTTTACCCACAATTTTGGATGGGATATCATAATTATGACCTTGCTTTTAAGGGTCCTTTTCTTTCCCTTAAATCACATAAGCTATAAAAGTATGAAAAAAATGCAAGAACTACAGCCTGTGATCCAGAGGCTAAGAGAAAAATATAAAGATGACCCACAAGGTCTAAATCGTGAAGTGATGAACCTTTATAGAACTCAAAAGATAAACCCTTTTTCAGGATGTCTTCCGATTCTTATTCAGATACCTGTTTTTATCGCCTTTTATAAAGTGTTATTAATGGCGATAGAATTAAGACATGCACCTTTTATGCTTTGGATAACCGACCTTAGTGCTCCTGAAAGGCTTTACATAGGGAACTTGGTTATACCTTACTTAGGTGGTATACCTGTGCTTACGATTTTGATGGGAATTTCGATGTATTTACAACAAAAGTTGACTCCTTCCTCTCCTGATCCTATGCAAGCCAAAATTATGCTTTTTATGCCTATATTTTTTACCATCCTTTTTATAAACTTTCCTTCAGGGCTTGTTTTATACTGGTTTGTAAACAATGTTTTATCGATCGTTCAACAATATTTTACTCTTAAATTAACCAAAAAATAATCTGAGAGGTGGGAACTATGGTTTTAGAGAAGGAACTTGAGGGAAAAAGTTTAGACCAGCTTTTGGAGGTTGCTTGCCAAGAATTAGGGTGTATGCCAGAAGATTTGGAGTTGGAAATTTTAGAGGTCACCTCTTCTTCCGGACTTTTAGGAATGCCCAGCAAAAAAATTAAAATCAAAGCTAAGCTTAAACCAGACAAGATGCTCTCCGAAAGAGCCAACAAAGCCTTAACTTTTCTAAAAGACCTTTTTTACTACACCGATTTTCAAATAGAAACCCAAACCAACCTTTTAAAAGACAAACTCCAGATAGAAATTTTGTTAAAAGGTGAAGACCTTAAGTATCTTGTGCAAAACGGAGGAGAGGTACTCTCTGCTTTAGAGTTTCTTACTAATAAAATCGTAGCCAAATCCTTAGGGGTGGGGCCTAAGATTGTGTTAAAACCTGAGGGAATTAACTTAGAGAGAGAAAAAAGACTTGTTTCTGCGGTGAAAAGAGCCTTAGAAAAAGTAAAAACCACCAAAGAGCCTCAGGTAATTAAGGTTGGGTCTCAAAGGGAGCAAAGGATTGTAATTAACTTGGTTAAAACTGAGGAAAACATAGACGCTACGATAGAAGGTGAAGGCAAACAGAAAAAGGTTATCCTGCAATGGAGTAACTCTCAATAAGCCTTGAATAAGGGGGGATTCCCCCCTTGATGTTTTATGCAACTTAAACTTTATCCTGAAGATACCATTGCTGCTATTTCTACACCCTTAGGGCGTGGAGCTATAGGTGTCATCAAAATAAGCGGTGAGTCTGCTTTATCTATTTTAAAACAAATATTTAAAACTAAAAAACCTCAACCTTCCTTTCAGTCTCATCGACTTTACTATGGTTTTATCGTGGACCCAGAAACAGAAAGAGTAGTAGACGAGGTTATGGCAGTTTACATGCAAAAACCTAAGACATATACAAGAGAAGATGTGGTAGAGATTTATGCTCATAGTGGGACTCTTATTTTAAAAAAGATCTTAGAACTTGTTTTAAAAGCAGGGGCAAGGCTTGCTCAACCAGGAGAGTTTACTTTAAGGGCTTACCTCAACGGAAGGATTGACCTTTCTCAAGCAGAAGCCATTCAAGAGTTGATCTCAGCCAAAACAGAAAAGGCTCTCCAACTCTCCTTAAATACCCTTTTAGGCAGGCTTTCAGAAAAGATAAACCAGATAAGACAAAATCTCTTAGACCTTCTAGCTCAGGTAGAAAGCGCCATAGACTTTCCAGAAGAAAACCTTGAGATACTTGAACCACCTCAACTTATCGAAAAAATAAGCTCTCAAATTATCCCTCAATTACAACAGCTTATCAAAAATTATCAAGAAGGAAAGATATATAAAGAAGGTATCAGTTTAGTGATAGCCGGAAAACCTAACGTAGGCAAATCCTCTCTAATGAACGCCCTTTTAAAAGAAGAACGAGCTATCGTTACCCCTATCCCTGGGACTACCAGGGACTTTTTAGAAGAAGAGGCAACCATCGAGGGACTTCCGGTTAAACTTATAGACACTGCCGGGATAAGGGCTACAGAAGATCCTATAGAAAAAATAGGGGTAGAAAGGGCTAAACACAAGTTTAAAGAGGCAGACCTTATCTTGTTTTTGGTAGACGTAAGTTCTCCTCCTTCTGAAGAAGAAAAAAACCTTTTTGAAGAGGTAAAAATCTACCCCCACTTGGTTTTAATCAACAAGATAGACTTAATACCAAACTATTTAGAAGCATGGGAGAAAGAACTGGAAAAATGGGGGGTCAAAGACTACTTACCTATTTCTGTAAAAGAAGGAAAAAACTTAGACCTTTTAGGTAAAAAAATCTTTGAAAAAATCACCGGAGGTAAAGAACCAGAGATACCTGATTTAGTACCTAACTTAAGACAAAAAATTTCTTTAGAAAAGGCGATAAGGTATCTAAAAAACGCTTTAGAAGAGCTTAAAAAACCTAATCCCCTTCCTGAGATCATCTCTATAGAAATAAGAGAGGCGATTTCTGCTCTTTCTGAAATCATAGGAGAGGTTACCACCGAAGACCTTTTGACTCAAATCTTTTCGACTTTTTGTATAGGAAAATAATTGCAGAGGGATAGATGTACGTCCTTTCTTTAGCAGGGTTTGACCCTTCAGGAGGAGCAGGAATTTTAGTAGATGTTAAGGTCTTTTCTCTGTTAGGTTTAAAAGGAGGTGGTATACCTACTGCCCTTACCCTGCAAAACACCTCTGTTTTCAAAGGCTGGGTCCCTATAGATTTAGATTACTTTAAAGAAGCTTTACAGATGGTGTTTTCTGACCTAACTGTAACCGGCGTAAAAATAGGTATGGTTGGGTCTTGCGAGGTGTTAGAAATACTTGTCTTTTACCTTAGAAAATATCGGCAGCAACTTTCAGCAGTAGTTTATGACCCTGTGCTTAAGGCTACCCTAAATCATCCTCTTTTTTCTTCTGAAGAATTTTTAGACTTGGTCAAAAGGGAGCTACTACCTCTTTTAGACTTTATTACCCCTAATCTTTATGAAGCTTCTTTGCTAACCGGTAAACATATAAACACTGCAGAAGATTTAGAGGAGGCAGCCAAAAACCTTTTGGAATATGGATGCAGGCAGGTGGTGATTACAGGTTATCAAAGGAAGAATAAAATTTACGACTATTTCTTTTCAAAAGAAAATAAAGTGTCCTTAGGGAAAAAAAAGTTAAACCTTGAGTTTCATGGGACTGGGTGTGCTTTTTCTTCAAGTCTTTTGAGTTTTTTAGTTAAAGGTTTTCCTCCTTTTTTTGCCTTTAAAAAAGCCAAAAATTGGTTATACTTATACCTCAAAAAAGCAAGCGTTCAACCTTTAGGAGGGAAAATATGCCTATTTCTTTAGAAGAAGTACTTAAGATCGCCCACTTATGCAGGCTTGAATTTGACGAAGAGGAGGCTAAAAAGTTTTCTGAAGAGCTTTCTAAAATTTTAGACTATTTTGAAACCTTACAAACCTTAGACACTCAAGATGTACCACCTACCTTTCATGCCGTAAAACTCCCTACCCCTTACAGAGAAGATGAAGTTAAATCTTTTGATAACATAGAAGGGTTGCTTGCTAACTCTCCTAAGGTGAAAGATAACATGATAGTGGTTCCTAAAGTAGTGAAATCTCCTGCATAAACTCAAGAGAGGTGAGTAATGAAAGGCACAACAATAACAGAGTTTACCATAAAAATTGCTTTGGAGATGCTTGAAAAAGGAGAGATAAGCTCTGTTGAGCTTGTGGAAGAAACGTTTAACCAAATTAAAAGGTTTGATCCTGAGGTCAAGGCCTTTTTACATCTGTTTGAAGAAGAAGCCCTTTTAAAAGCCAAGGAAGCTGATGAAAAACGAAAAAAAGGTGAAAAAGGAAGCCTTTTAGGAATTCCCCTTTCTATTAAAGACAACATCTGTGTCAAAGGACATCCTACTACCTGTGGTTCCAAAATTTTAGAAAACTTTATCGCCCCTTATGAAGCTACGGTGGTTGAAAAACTAAAGGCTGAAGGGGCTGTGTTGATAGGAAAGACAAACTTAGATGAGTTTGCCATGGGATCTTCTACAGAAAATTCTGCCTTTTTTACCACAAAAAATCCCTGGGATTTAGAAAGGGTTCCTGGAGGCTCATCTGGTGGTTCTGCCGCGGCTGTAGCTGTAAGGATGGGGATTGGGTCTTTAGGCTCTGATACCGGAGGGTCAATCAGACAACCTGCCGCTTTTTGTGGAGTAGTGGGATTAAAACCTACCTATGGCCTGGTCTCTCGTTATGGTTTGGTAGCCTTTGCCTCTTCTTTAGATCAGATCGGACCTTTCGGATTAACTGTAGAAGATATTGCTATACTTTTAAAAGCCATCGCAGGAAAGGATGAAAAAGACTCTACCTCTGCCGCGGTTAGCATACCAGACTACTTACAAGTGATAAATCAAAACGAAAAAACTAAATTTACCATAGGCCTTCCTAAGGAATATCTCCAAACCGAAATGGACCCAGAAATAAAACAAAAGATCGAAGAGGTAGTAAACCTACTCAGGAAAACCCATGATATTAAAGAAGTGTCTTTACCTCATACCCCCTATGCAGTAGCTACTTATTACATTATCGCTCCTGCTGAGGCTTCATCAAATCTGGCACGTTACGACGGTGTTAAATATGGATTAAGAGTAGAAAGCTCTAATCTAATCGACATGTATAAAAAAACCAGAGCCAAAGGGTTTGGGAAAGAAGTAAAAAGAAGGATCATGATAGGGACTTATGCCCTTTCTGCCGGATACTATGATGCCTTTTATCTCAAGGCCTCTAAGGTGAGAACCCTGATTTTAAGGGACTTTTTAGAGGCTTTTAAACAGGTTGACCTCTTAATCACCCCTGTAACCCCTACCCCACCTTTTAAAATAGGAGAAAAGATTACTGACCCCTTGCAGATGTATCTTTCTGACATCTTCACCATCCCGGTTAATCTGGCAGGACTTCCTGGTCTTAGCCTACCAGTAGGTCTTAACTCAGAGGGTCTTCCTATAGGTTTACAGATAATAGGACCTCATTTTAGAGAAGATTTACTCCTTAGCTTGGCCTATCAAATAGAAAAAATGATAGACCAAAGGTTTGTACCTCCTCTGTTAAAAAGTTAACATCCAAGGATAAGGCCCATGAAAAAAAAGGCACTTGGCAAAGGGCTTTCTGAACTAATCCCTGACATAGACCAGGAGATCTCTTTACAAGAAAAAGCTGACCATAAAGGCATAAGGTTTATTCCTGTAGATTACATACTTTTTTCTCCACTACAACCCAGATTAGTGTACAAAGAAGATGAAGAGTTTGAAGAGCTGGTTAAGTCCATAAAAGAGACAGGGATTTTGCAACCTATTTTAGTACGAGAAAAAGGAGAAGGGTTGTTTGAGTGTATTGCAGGAGAACGCAGGCTTAGAGCTTGTAAAAAAGCTGGAATCTCTGAAGTCCCTGCCATCATCAAAAACCTTTCTGATGAAGAGGTCTTAGTAGTTGCGTTGATAGAAAACTTGCAGAGGAAAAATCTAAATCCTTTAGAAGAGGCGATAGCTTATAAAAACCTTGCAGAAAAGTTCGGTTATACTCAAGAAGAGATTGCAGCCAAAGTAGGTAAAGACCGTGCCACTGTAGCTAATCTTCTCAGGCTTTTAAACCTTCCTCAAGAAATTCAGCAAGACCTTATGGAGGAAAAGCTTACGGTAGGTCATGCTAAGGCCCTTCTATCCCTAATTTCTAAAGAAAAACAATTAGAGGTAAGAAACCTTATCCTGCAAAAAGGACTTTCAGTAAGAGAAACTGAAAGGCTGGTTAACAAGCTTTTAGCAGGAGATAAATCAAAAAAAATAAAACAACCTGACCCTAATCTTTTATATTTGTCTGAAGAAATAAGTAAACTGGTTGGCACAAAGGTTAACGTAAAAGTACAAAACAAAAAAACCTATTTTATCTTTGAGTTTGAAGAAACAGAAAGGGTAGAAGATTTTTTGGAAACTCTTAAAAAAGCCTTTGGTATTTAGAACTATTTTCTAACATTTAGGCCCTTACATAGGCATATCCTTCCTGTTGCAGCTCTACTAAAGCTTTAATACCAGCAGGAACGGTCTTACCTCCTTTAGGCACTGCCTCAAAAGGTATGTTAAATCCTTTTAAAGCGTTTTCACAAAAATAAACCTCTCCTCCTAAAGCAAGTAGCTCGTTAAAAAGGTCTGTATAAGAAGTAAAATCTTTTAAAACGGTTATTCCTTCAAAGTTAACGATTATTTTAACCAAAGGTTGTTCTTCAGACCTACAAGCATTAAGAAAATTTTTCGCCATCTTTAAAGCTGGTACAAACCTATCAGATTGAGGAACATGTAATAAAAGCTTTAACCCCATACTTACCCTCCTCACCTATGATAATATATCCAAGCTTTCAAACTCTTTTTTAAGCCTCCTTGAAAGGAGCCTTTTTAAACATTTTTGAGGGTTTTCCTTTTCAAAAAGGACATGGTAAACCTCTTCACAGATAGGCATCTCTATCTTAAAATGACGGGCTAAACTTCTTACTACCTTAGCAGTTTTAACTCCTTCAGCTACCTCTCTCAAGTTTTGCAGGATATCTTCTAATTTTTCTCCCTTCCCTATTCGGTATCCTACTTGATAATTCCGAGAAAGGGCACCTGTACAGGTTAAAACAAGATCTCCAAGGCCTGCAAGACCATAAAAAGTAGAAGGCTGTCCACCCATCTTGATACCTAAACGTATCATCTCTATAAGACCACGGGTTATCAAAGAAGCCCTGGCATTAAGTCCTAATTGAAGTCCGTCGCAAATCCCAGAAGCTATGGCTATCACGTTTTTTATGGCACCAGCAATCTCAACCCCAAGGGGATCATCACTTCTGTAAACCCTAAAATAAGGCTGAGCTATTAGTTCTTGGATCCTTTTGGTTTCTTCTTCTTTTTTACCTGCCAAAACCACCGCTGTAGGAAGCTCCTTAGCCACCTCTTTAGCAAAAGAAGGTCCTCCCAACACCATCACTTCGCAACCCTCAGGCAACAACTCCGTTAATATATTATAAGGAGTCTTTCCTGTTTCTAAGTCTATCCCCTTGATAGCAGAAACATGATATTTTATCCGTTCAGCCAAAGATTTTAACCCTTCTAACAGATGTCTTAAGGCATAGGAAGGCACCACCCAAAAAATTGCCTCAGAGTTACCAAAAGCTTCTTCCGGGTCTAAGGTAGCTTTTAATTTTTTAGGAAGCTTAATTCCGGGAAGGTAAAAAGGATTTTCTTTTTCCTTATTGATGCTATCACAAACGACTTCCCTTCTAACTAAAAGAGAAACCTCGATGTCTTTTGAGGCTAATACCCTACCTAAGGCTGTTCCCCAACTTCCTCCTCCTATTACCGTTATCTTCTTCATATACTCATGCCTCTTTTTTTTATGGTATCAAGTATTTTTGTTTTTCTTTAGGAACCCACCATTCTTCTAAGTTATACCCTACCCCTATGGCTGAGGTTTTCACCTCCTGAACCCTTGAGCTGATAGCTTCTAAACTCATAGGTATATAAAGAAACGTATATGGTTGGTCTTCAGCCAAGATCTCTTGCACTTTAAAATAGATTTTTTTTCTTTTTTTAACGTCTAAAGTATATCTTCCTTGTTCTAAAAGACGATCAAGTTCAAGATTAGCATATCCCACAAAATTTAACCCAGGAGAGACCGTTTTAGAAGAATGGAAAATGTCGTAAAGGTCTGGGTCTGGGCCAGTAGACCAACCCAAGATAACTGCTTCAAACCTTCTTTTATCTATAAACTGATGGATAAGGGTTGTCCATTCTAAGGTTCGTATCTTTACCTTTATCCCTATTTTTGAAAGCTCTTGCTGGACAATCTGAGCGGCAAGAAGCCTTGGAAGATTACCTTGATTAACCAATAGGGTAAACTCAAAGGGTTTACCGTCCTTTTCTAACCAACCTTTTTCGTTTTTCTTAAAACCTGCTTCTAAAAGTAGATTTAAAGCCTTTTGAGGATCATAAGGACAACTTTTTTCTATCGTTGGGTTGTAAAACCAAGCATCAGGTTTATAAGGACCATAAGCCGGTATCCCCTGACCTAAAAGCGCCCCCTTTACTATCTTTTGTTTATCTATCGCATAACACAAAGCCTTTCTTACCCTTTTGTCTCTAAAAATCGGATGAGCCAAGTTATACCCTATGTAAGTAAAGGAAAAAGCAGGATATTTATAGATATGGAAATATTTTTCTATTTTTTCCCTCTGAAGTTTTAAGTATTGAAGAGGGGTCATAGAAATCCAGTCTATACCTCCAGAACGGAGCTCCATAAAAAGGGTTGTAGGGTCAAGGATGATACGATAGATAAGATAGTTTAAATAAGGTCTACCTTTATAGTAAAGAGGATTAGCTTTTAAAACAATTTCCTGCTGAGTCTTCCATCGTACCAACGTAAAAGGGCCATTACCGATGGGATTTCTTCCAAAAACATTTTTTAAATAATCAAGGTCCTTTCCCTCAAGCAGATGTTTCGGAAGAACCACCAAGTTACCCCAAGAAGAAAGAGCTAAAGCAAAAGGCCTTTTATAGGTAACCCTAAAGGTATAACGATCAAGCACCTCAAACTTTTCTACCTCAAGAAAATCGCTGGCATAGGGAGTAGGTATCTTAGGGTCAGTAATCAACCGGTAACCAAAAGCTACATCCTCTGCTGTAACCTCAACCCCATCACTCCACTTAACCCCTTTTTTTAAATAGAAGGTAAAAGTTTTTTGATCCTCCGATATTTCATACCTTTCAGCCAGGTCACCTACAAGATTAAGGTCAGGTCCGTATTTAACCACTCCCAAAAATAGATGCCCCCCTATCGTATGACTCATAACATCTGTGGCTATCATAGGCACCATCACGCTGGCATCAGCTATAGCTCCTATAACCAGGGCATCTCCATAATCTTTAGAAAGACGCTGTTTTGAAGAAGTTCCATATAATGAAATCACCACTCCAAAGCTCAAGGTTAAACATAAAACTAATAAAACTAAAACCTTTGGTTTCAACGACATGCTTATTCCTGTAAAGAGCTAATCCGAGGTTTTTTAAAAATTTTTATTCCCTTATATATTATTAAAATAAACCTGCTCACTACCACCAAAACGATGGCAAAAGCCCACCAAAAAACCTCAAACCCTGTGGCCTTCCCTTCAAAAAGATGTATCATAAATTCTCTTATCAAGAAGGCTATCAAAACCTCTATCAGGATTTCCATACTCACTGCCTCGTGTTCAAAATAATCTACAAAAGCCCTTATCAATTCGAGTACAACTATCAAACTCAATACGTTGGTTACCAGATCTTTAAAACTTGCCCTAACGGTAGGTTCAGTAAAAACAAAGGTAAGGTCTTTAACGGTCTTTAAAATTCCTATACCTAAACTTATGATCAAAATGATGATGGCTAAATTAAAAGCAAGCTTAATGATACCTTTATAGACACAAAGGATGACATTTTGTAAAGCCTCTAACTGGGAAGGTGGACTACAGGGAAGGTCTTTTTTCATACCTTTAGTCCTACCTCCTTAAAGATTTTATAGACAGGACCTTTAGGGGTTAGGTTGCTCTCAAAAAAATCAATCTTTCTTACAGGGAACCTTATACCTTCAAGCTTTTCAGCCTGTTTGTAAAGGTTCTTAAAGTAGTCTTCAAAGACTGCCTTATCTTTTATTTCTTTTATCCTAAATAGGGTGATATGGGGATGAAACCTTTGATCAAGGCCTAACTTAAATTTTTTAAAGGCTTTATGTAAATCTTCTACCAGTTTAAACAAAGTCCCTGAATCTTCTTTAACCCCTATCCAAACCACCCTGGGATTGCCTTTTTCAGGGAAAAACCCAAGTTTATCTATGGATAAAACAAAACTTTGATGTTGGGTAGCCACCTTTTCTACAGACTTAACCAACCTTTCCAAAAGGTTAGCCCCTATTTCTCCGAAAAAAACTAAGGTAAGATGAAAATTTTCCAGTTCTACCCATTTAGTCCTAAGACCCTCTGGTTGTTTAACTTTTTCTAAATCAGCAAGACCTTTCTTCAACTCCGAGGGCAAATCTATACCTAAGAAAACTCTCATCATATAGGATAAGCCTCCTTAACATATCTAAAGCAGTATAACTACTTATCAACTGAACCTCTCTTCTTCCTAAACCATAAAATCCAAAATTAAAAGCCTTAACCTTGTTTTGATAAGCAAGTCCTATGTAGACTGTTCCCACCGGGTTTTCAGAAGTACCTCCTCCAGGGCCTGCATAACCTGTAATTCCGATAGCAAAGTCTACCTTTACCTGTCTTCTCACTCCCTCTGCCATATCTAAGGCCACTTGATAACTAACCATCCCAAACTGTTCTATATGCTCCTTTTTTACCCCAAGTAGGTCCATTTTACTCTCAGGACTATAGGTCACCCAACCTCTTTCAAAATAATTAGAACTCCCTGCAACTGAGGTTAAAAGAGAAGCCAACATACCTCCTGTACAGGATTCGGCAACCGCTACCTTTTTTCCTCGTTCTATCAAAAGACTCCCAACCACTTCTACCAAAGACAAATCTTCCTCACTTACTAAGGAAACCCTAAACTTTTTTTTTAGCTCAGATATTACCTCTGACAATAGGCCTTGATTTTTACTCCTAACCACCAACTTAACCTCAGGCCAAAGGGGATAGTATCCTATCTTTAAGTCTTGAGCATTTAAAGTATAATCTTTTAAAAATAAATTTAAAAATAAATTAAGGTCTGTTTCATTTAGGTCAAAAAATCGCAAAGATTTAGATAACTCTAAACCTTCCGCCTTAAACCTCTGAGATAAAAGTGGTAGCACCTTTTGGGTTAAAAGATATTCAAACTGATGAGGTACTCCAGGCAAAACAAAAATAAGTTTTTCTTTAAAGTCTAAAAGATATCCTGCCATCGTTAAGTTATCTGCTAAAGGCACCGCACCCTCAGGAAGCAGAGACATTTTTCTGGCTATTTCTTGAGAACTGGCATATTCTTTAGAATCTGTTATAGCCTTAGAAATTTCCTGATTTTCAATTAAATTAAGCCCTAAAGCATCAGCCACAGCCTGGTTAGTCAGGTCATCATCTGTAGGTCCAAGCCCACCAGACAAAACCAAAAAAGAATACTTAACAGCCAGATCCTGTAAATAAGATTTCACCAGAGATAGATCGTCAGGGATGGTTACTATTTCTCTAACCTGAAAGCCATGAGAAGAAAGTTCCCTGGTAGCAACGATAATATTGGTGTTTACCACCACCCCAGAAACCAGCTCATCTCCGATAAAGACTAAGGCACCTTTCATCTTAGAGATAAGTTTATATCAAACCAGAAAATTTGACAACATAGATTAACAAAGTTACGATAACATTGGTAAGGATCCCTGCCAACAGATCGTCTAACATAATACCCCATCCTCCAGGAAAAGCCTCTAATCTGCCGATAAAGAATGGTTTTTTGATGTCTAAAACCCTGAAAATCACAAAGGCTAAAATAAACTCAAACAAGCTATGTTTGCCGATCAAGGAAAACCACATACCTGCTATCTCGTCTATCACCACAAATTCTGGGTCTTTCTGTCTAACGATTTTACTTGATAAATGACTGGATAAAACCCCTAAGATTGTAAGACTCAAAGTTAAGAAAATTTGAGTTAACCGGTCAGCCTGTTTGATCAACCAAAAATATATAAGCCCGGTTAAAGCTCCCAAAGTCCCAGGACAAACAGGTAAAAACCCTACAAAACCACCTGAGGCAATAAAAATCCATAAAAGATTCTTTAAAAAGTTAGGCTGTTTAGAAAGGGGCATGTTCTATCTCTTGGTAAAACTTTTCATAATCTTCTAAAGCCATCAAAGACCTTAGTTTCCACAAATAAAGCTCTATCCTTAACCTCTCTTCTCCTTTTTTACTTTTTAATATCTCTTTAGCCTTTTGTTCCACAGCTTGATATCGTTGCATCGCCTCTCTTTTCAAAGTTTCTCGGTAGGTTTCAAGCTTGTTTTTTAAGGTTTCTACCTTAGGTTTAAATCTTTTCAATTCTCTTCCACATCTTTTATAATACTTCTTTTTGTAATATTCTTCTATCCTTTCCCACTCTTTTAAAACAGTCTTCTGCTCTTCTTTGTAAAGGTCAGGCACTTTGGCCCCTTTTATCCATTCTACCATCCCTTTTATCTCTTGATAAAGCTCTTTGGGAGGAGGATAAAGAGAGACATATTTTCTTACCAAAGGAAGGTTTGAAAGAAGTACCTTAACACGTTCTACGTTGTCTTCCTTAAACTCCTGAAAACGTTCTTTCAGGGTACAAGAAGACAAAAAGAAGGTTAAAGTTAAAATCACAACCAAATTTTTAATCAACTCCTTTCTACCCATTAGTCATCTCTCTCTCAAGCAATTCAAGTTTCTCTGGAGGTCCTATGGCTAAAAGAATGTCTCCAGGCAGGATGTAGCTTTCTGCAGAAGGATTAAACTCTATCTTTCCTTCTCCTCTTTTTATCCCTACGATCATCACTCCAAAAATCTTGCCTATTTCCGCTTCCTTCAGTGTCTTACCTGCATAAGAAGATTTTTCTGATACATAAATCTCTTCTATGTCAATCTTTAGATATTCTGAGCTTGTTATAAACTCCCAGAAATCAACCACGTTAGGCTTTAAGAGTGTGTGTGCCATCCTTAAACCGCCTATATGATAAGGACATACCACTTTGTTTGCCCCTGCTATCTTTAGTTTCTTTCTGGCTGACTCTTCTGCAGCCCTGGCTATGATAAAAAGGTCAGGGTTTAAAGCCCTGGCACTTAACACCACATAAAGATTATCGGCATCTGAAGAAAGGACTGATACAAGCCCCTTAGCCTTCTCAATACCCGCTTCTTTAAGTATCTCATCCTTGGTGGCATCTCCTATCACGAATAAAAACCCTTCTTCCCTTGGGTCAAGATGTTTTTCTATCACCACCACTTCCTGCCCATTAGCCTTAAGTTCTTTTGCAATAATCCTTCCCATCCTTCCATAACCACAGATGATGTAATGACCCTTAAGTTTTTCTAACATCTTTCTTCTTCTCCTTTCGTTAAAAACATCTTTTAGCTCTCCCTCTATCAAAATTTGTGCAACGGATGTGGCTGCATAGGTAAAAACTCCAAAACCCATGACAATAAGAACGATGGTGAAAACTTTACCTACTTCACTAAGCTCTTTGACCTCTCTAAAACCCACGGTAGCTAAGGTTATAACCGTCATGTATAAAGCATCCAAAAAATACATCTCCTCGATTACCATATAACCAGCAGTTCCTAAACTTAACACCACCAAAAGTAATGTTAAAATAAAAAAAAGACGTTTACCTATCGAATATGAATACTTTGTAGACATCAACTCAATACCTTAATAACCCCTCTTCCTTCAAACTTGGCTTTGTAAAGTGCCTGGTCTACTTTAAGCAACAACTCCTCTAACTCCCTATCTGGCTCTATCTTAATAATCCCTATACTAACAGACCCTACCACCTCTTTTCCGTTTGCTTTGATGCGGATTTTTTTTACCTCCTGTAAAATTCTTTCAGCTAATTTTTTTACCCCTTCAAGGTCTGCTCTAAGAATTAAAAGAAATTCGTCCCCTCCCCATCTAACAGCAATGTCCTCTGCCCGAGTATTTTTCTTTATTACCTCAGCTATAACTTTTAAATATTCATCTCCTACCAAGTGACCAAACTGATCGTTTATCTCCTTTAGATAATTTACATCCATAAAAAGTAAACAGTAGTTTTGCCCTCTCTTTACCAACTCGAAAATCCGTTTGCTAACATCCTTTAAATATACCCTGTTATAAAGTCCTGTAAGTTGATCTTTGGTTGCTATATCAAAAAGTTGTTCCACCCTTTCTTTAAAGTAAGAGACATCATGTCCTATCACTAAGTAATACAGACTGTATTCTTTAATAGGAATTATCTCAAAGCTGAAACATACCTCTTTTCCACTTTTTGCTTTTAAACAAAACTCAAAACTCTCACCCCTCTCTAAATCCTTTGAATCCATCAAAAATATAAAAGAAGATAAAGATTTATCGTCCATCAAGTTTTTCCACAAACTGTTTGCATATATCAAATTTTTTTCTTCATCAAATACCGCAACCACTAAGTTAGACCGTTCTGCTATCAGCTGATAGATCTTTGTAGCTTGGTTTATCTCTTCAAGCTGACGTTTTAAAAGCAAATAAACTTCGTTAAAATGTGCTACCAGCTCAACAAGCTCATCTTCTCCTTTTAAAGTAACCTTTTCTTTTCTACCCTCCACAAGCTGTTCTATTTCCTCTTTTACATAATGTATTCTTTTTAACACTCTCATCATATGAAAATAGTATATTCCGAAAATAAGTGCTAAAAACAAGGCTTGTATCAGGATAAACTCCCAAAGATATTTTTCAAACATCAACTTTCTTGGAGCAGTAAAACTCATAGCCAGAGGATTACCAAAGAAATCTCTAAGTGTGGTGACAACCTCATAAAACCCTCTTTCATCGAATTTAATGCTATTCTCGACCTTTCTACCCTTAGAAGGGACAAAACGTAGTTCACTAAGCACAAAAATGTTTTTAATCAAATCTACCTTCTCTTCGTCTAAAGGATAAACCATAACCAAAATCCCTACAGGTGGCTTTATGCCCTCTGAGTCACTTACAGGATAAAAACTGACTATAGATGGAACGTTTTTATAAAAAGAAAACGCGTTATAAACAGAAGTTAAGGTTATCTCTTTGTAAAGAGAACGATAATAGCGATAGTGTTCCTCTAACCATAAAGGGTCTATAGGTATGATCTGTTTGATTTTCTTATCAAAAAAGCCTCCTGCCTTTACCCTTCCGTCAGGATAAAGATAGACGATCACAGAAAGTTTGTTGTTTTCATAGGATTCTATGTTTAGGTTTGACTTGACAAAAGCAGTGGTTTCACCCTGTAAAAATTTATATGCCTCATCCCAAACCGCCCAATCTCTGGTTAAAAGTTCAACTCTCTTTTTCTCTGCTTCAAGGTATCTTATTACTTCTATACTTGTTGAAGCAATCCAGTTTTTTTCTATTTCAAATAAAACTTTTTTAAAAAAACCCGAATAAATCCCCCAACTTAAAACTAAGAACAAAAAAAGTTGAATAAAAAGCCAGATCAAAATCTTCTTTTTAAGCCTCATATAAACCTTAGTTTTTTAATCTATACGATAATTTTAATAAAAAAAACAAAATTTACTACTCATTTTTAACCAAAAACTTTCTTAAAAACTCTATTTCATCTTCTTTAGTTTTAACCGTTCCTTCTACCCTCTTTAAACGAAGGATTTTTAAAAGTTCTCCTATCTCTTTTCCTGGTTTAAACCCCAATTTTTTCAAATCTTCACCGTTTAACTCTGGTCTAACCTTAGAATAAATCTTTAAATACCGAAGGATTTCTTCTTTAAGTTCAGGGAAAATAACAGCAAAGGCACAAAGATACTCCCTCCGAACTTTATCAAACCACTCTAACCTTTCTTTTAAGCTCAATCGGTTTATTTTATGATAAAATCCTCTAAAGTTATGTAGAAGACTTTCAATCCTTGTAATCTCAACCTCACTAAAACCTAATCTCTCTAAACCACTTAAGCTTTCAACCATCCCTAAAAAATAAACCTTTTCCCTTTCTTTAGGACTAAACTCTTCTTTTACCTCTTTTAACACCTCACAAAACAACGGAAAATTTTCCCTGGCTACCTCAAGCCCTGCCTTTTCAAAAACCCCAAGCTGATAAGTAGTTTCAAGGAGCTCTAACAGAATATCTTCCCCTTCTTTAAACAAATAAAGTCTCAGCTCATTTGCCAACCTTGCAGAAGAAAGCTTTTTTAGACCCTCCTTTTGATAACAAGCCTCTAAAGCCTGATAAAACTCCTCAGAAAAATCAAATCCAAGCCTTACTTTGTACCTTATCCCCCTAAAAATACGGGTAGGATCTTCCACAAACGAGTCGTGGTGCAAAGGTTTAACAAGAGAAGCTTCAAGATCATTTTTACCGTCTAATGGGTCAAGCAAAAGCCCTTCATAAGGAGCAGAAAGCCCTATGGCTAAAGCATTTATCGTAAAATCCCTTCTTAAAAGGTCGTCCATAAAATTAGAAGGAAAAACCTTAGGAAGCTGGGCAATTTCTTCATAAACCTCTCTTCTTGCTGTGATAAAGTCCACCTCCAGAGGTTCTCCGTCTAAAAAAAACCTTACTTTGTAGGTAAAAAATTGAGACTTTAACAGAATTTCTTTTTTTAGGTCTCCGTTTAGTTCCTGTAAAAACTCCTCTAAGTTTCCCTCTAAAACGATATCAAAATCTTTAGAACTTTGAGGGTTTAGTTTACCTTTTTTAGAAAGGAGGTAATCCCTTACCACCCCTCCTGCAAAATACAAAAATTCCCCTCTTTTTTTGGCTAATTCCCTGAGTCTATCCAAAAATTCTTTGGTTTCCCTTTCCTTAGCCACAAAATCTAAAAAATCTTCGAAATCAACAGGATAAACCTTAGGCCCTTGGGTGATGTTTGTCATAAACCTCTTTAAGCCTATTGTAGTCTAAGTGAGTATAAATCTGGGTAGTAGCTAAGCTACTATGTCCAAGCATAAGTTGAAGGGCTCTTAAATCTGCTCCTCCTTGCAGGAGATGAGAAGCAAAGGAATGTCTTAACACATGAGGAGAAACCTTTTCAGGGTCTATCCCGGCTTTTAAGGCATATTCCTTAATTATCTGCCAAAACCTTTGTCTGGTAAGAGGACCTCCCCTTCGGTTTAAGAACACATAGTCTTTACTTTTAGGGTTGGCAAACAAAGGCCTTATGTTATAAAGATAGCTTTTTAAAAACTCAAGGGCATAATCTCCCATCGGAACAAGCCTCTCTTTTCCACCCTTACCCATAACCCTTAAAAAACCTAACTCAAGGTTGAAATCCTTGATCTTTAGTTCTACCAATTCAGAAACTCTGATGCCTGTGGCATACATTACCTCAAGCATCGTCCTATCCCTATATCCTAACGGATGGGTCAGGTCTGGTTGAAACAACAACCTTTCTGTCTCGTCAATACTTAATACCTTAGGGAGTCTCATCGGAAGTTTAGGATTTTCAAACCAATCCGAACCTACGTTAAGTCCCTTTTCTACCTGTAGAAATTTTAAAAAACTCCTAAGGCTTGAAAGCTTTCTTGCCACGGTAAAAGGATTATAACCTTTGGTCTTCAAATACTCTAAGTATTCGTTAAGATTGCCTATGTTTTTTACATTTAACCCGCCTTTTTTTTGTAAAAACTCTTCTAAGTCTTTCAGATCATACCCATATGAAACAACCGTGTTGAAAGAAGCGTTTTTTACTGCCAAAAGGTAAGACAAAAATTCTTCGATGTATTCCTTAATCAAAGAGAAAGCTCCTTTAAAAGAGCTTCTATCTTAAAACTTATGGTTTCATCCTTAGAAGTAAGCACCAACGTTTTAAGCTTAGAAAGCATACCCTGTTTTTCTGTGGTAGTCCTTTGAGGAAAAAGTTCCTTTATTTTTTCTAAGGTTTTGATTACCAAATTTTTGTCGTCCAGGTCTAAAAAAAGCATAAGGGTCCGCCAATCTTCAGGCAACCCATATCTTTCCACAAACTCTTTGGCTAATTTTTTGAAATTCTTGTTTCCATATTGCTGGTGTAAACGGTCTAAAAAACTCTGTTTTTCCAGCTCTTCTTTATCTACAAAAAGTTTATCAAGCTCTTTCAAGTATTTTTGCTTGTTTTTATTGTCTATCCCAGAGGAAGCCTTATCTTTTCTTTCCAGTTTTTTTCTGATTTTACTTAAACCACTTTGAGATTTTAGTTTGTCTATCTCTCGCCAAGAAAGTTTTCTGTCTCCATCGTCTTTCGACATGGCTACCTCCTACTTTTACATTTTACCTGAAAAAATTGTATGTCTGGTAACATAACCGCCGTTAGAAAACCTCCATACACACAACCTGTGTCTATACCTATTCTTTTAGGACCTAAAAATGGAGTTGAAAAAGGGGTATGACCAAAAACTACTGTTTGAGGTAGAACCTTTTTTGACTCATAAAAAATCCCTCTTATCCATAAAAAATCTTCTTCTGTTTGATCTTTTAAACTCTTATAAGGATTTATCCCTGCATGCACAAACAAGTAATCTCCAGCCTCAAAAAACAACCTTAATTCCTGAAAAAAAATCTGATGTTCTAAAGGAAGCTCAACCATTCGTTTTTCTGAATTATAATACTGACTAACGGTGGTATCTCCTCCGTTATAGAGAAAAAGTTCCACGTTTTTCCCCTCTAAAAACCATTCAAACATCAACTCGTGGTTTCCTTTAAGGGCGATTACATGCTCTGGATACTTCTTTTTTAAGGTTATAATTTTTTCCACCACCCCTCTCGGATTCTCTCCTCGGTCTATGTAATCACCTAAGAAAATCAACAGATCCTTTCCCCAGTTAATCGGCAATATTTCCAGCAAGGCTTCTAAACTTTCCAGACACCCGTGAATGTCTCCAACAGCAAAAATCTTTAAACCCTCAGACATATACAACCTTACAGATCCCAAAACCTTGCCCTGCGATCATCAAGACGCTTAAGCCCATACTTTTTTGCCCAACTTAAGGCTCTTTTCCATTCCTCTTGGGTAATCTTTCTATCAAGGGGAGGATATTTCCAGGCATCTCCACAAGGTCTGTACTGATCCATAAGGTTAAAGTAAGTATCCTTTGAAACCTCTTCAGCGATAAACTTAATCACCTCTTCTGTTTGAGAGACATCTTCAGGTAAAACTAAGTGCCTTACGATCAAACCTCTCTTTGCTATACTCCCTTCTATCACCAAGTCTCCTACCTGTCTATGCATCTCTTTTACAGCTTCCCTTACCACAGAAGAGTAGTTTTTTACTTTAGAAAGTTTTAAAGCAATTTTATCATCCAGATATTTGATATCAGGCATGTAAATATCTACTATGTCTTCCAATAATCTTAAAGTCTCTAAGGATTCATAACCTCCGCAGTTATAGACTATCGGAAGCTGTAAACCCATTTCTGCTGCTAACTTTATAGCCTTTACGATAAAAGGGACTTGATGGGTAGGTGTAACCAAGTTGATGTTATGACAGCCCCAGACCTGAAGGATAATCATGATCTTTGCTAAATCCTCTACTCCTAATACGTCCCCTTCTCCTAAATGACTGATTTCCCAGTTCTGGCAATAAACACAAGCCATATTGCAGTAAGTAAAAAAGATAGCTCCTGAACCGTTTTCCCCTACCAGAGGTCTTTCTTCTCCAAAATGAGGGCCATAACTTGAAATCATAGGCTTATCTAAAACCTTGCAAAAACCTCTTTCTCCCTTGAGCCTGTTAACCCCACACCGATTGGGACAAAGGTCACAACTTTCAAGCTTGGCATAAAGAATTTCTATCCTTTTATCTATCTCTCCGGTTTCCATCAGTTTAAGGTAAGAGGGATAGACACTCATAACAACTCTAACCAATGCTTTATCTGAGGAGGTGAGCTTAATACCATGTTAAAATTAAGAAAACAACCGGCACAAAATGTGGCAACAACCTTTACCTTTGTTAGTTTCTGAATCCAAACCCGTTTATATTTTTCCGGAAAACCTTCCCAATAAAGAGAAATCTTTGGGGAACCACAACAAAACTCACTTACCCTTATTTTATTTTTTACCAAAGAAAACTCTTCTGTCAAGTGGCAAGGAAGATGAAAAAGAACGGAACTATCCTTTGATCTCTCAGCTAAAACCTTTAACTCTTCTTCTCCCAAGAAAGAAAGAGCTTTATAGGCAGAAATTCCTCTTTTAGCTAAGTCTAAAAAATCCTTTTCATAAGAGGTGCCTTCGAAAAACTTAGGATAGACCTTTTTAAACATCCAGAGACAGGTAGCACAGAAAAAAACCACAGGAGAAGTTACTTCTTGCAAAACCTTAAGGTTTTTTAATGCCCTTTGTTTTACCAAAGAGGGGAATCCCAAGCTAAAAAAGTGAGCCCCACAACATTCAGATTCTTCAACTACCCAAACATTTACTCCTTTCTTCATTAGCAAACTTAAAAATTTTTCTAAAACCTGAGGATAAAAATGCTTTAAGTCACAAGAAAAATAAACCAATAAATCTGGCTTTCCCTGATTTTCTTTAAAAGAATAGATCTTGTTAGGGCTAACTTTACCTTTTTCTGATAATATCTTGTCAAACCTGTCTAAAAACCGAAGTTTAGAGAGGGTTTGCAGGGGATGACCCCCTATAAGGCCAAAGGCTTCTTTCAAAATTATGGGTTCTTTTTTATCCTTTATAAGCTCAAGGCCTGATTCTACAAAACCAACCCTGTTAGGGCACACCCTTTCACATTTTCCACAGAACAAACAAACCTCAAGAGATTGATGAGGTATTCTTTTTTGAAAAAGAAATAACCTACCTCGCGGAGAATAAGCCTCAGACCTAAAAACCCTGTAAGTTGGGCAATGAGGAACACATTTGCCACAACGAGTGCAGAGGTTATCGTTGGTGTTTTTTACGGTAGAGGTCATTGTTTTTTATCAAAAAGTTATACCACCAGCTACACCAATCAGTTTCTAAAATAGTTTCAACCAGAGTTTTAGCCACCTCGGTGATTAACTTTGGTTTAGCATAATCGATCCATTTTTGAGCATAAGGGTTATTAAGGTCTCTTTGTTCTTTAAGCTGTATAATAAGGTCGATTATGTCTGCGTCATGAACCAGTCTTGCCTCTAAAGAGGCTAAGCTTCTATATTCCTTCCATAGATTAAGAACTTCCTCACTTAAAGGGATACCCTGAAAGGCGTCTGCAAGCGCCTTTTTTTCGTCAGTTTGGTTGTAAAGCTTATTTAAAGCATTAAAATCTCCGGTCCTTGTCTCTGGAAGGTCATGTAGTAAGGCCATTTTAAAAAGTTTTTCTTTATCTACTTTTTCTTCCACAAGCTCTGAAAGTATCCAGGCAATAAAAGCCACCCCGAAGGAGTGAGAGGCTACATTTTCATGCCCTGTACCAAGATAGGGATATCCTGTCCTTTCTACTCTTTTGAGAAAGGCTACCTCAAAAAGAAAGTTAGCATATCTACTATAAAAGTCCTTCATTTTTAGCGGCTAAATACACAGCTACCTTAAAAATAAGTTTAGCTGCTAAATATTCTGTAACAGGATTTACAGGGTCTGGCTTTACCTCAACCAAATCCATACCTATCAACCGATGTTTTACCAGGGTTTTAAGGATGGTTAACGCTTCCCACCAATCAATCCCTCCTGGCTCAGGGGTTCCAACCCCAGGAGCAAACGCAGGGTCAAACACATCCATATCAAAACTAAGAAAAATATAACTATCTTTAACAAAATTTTCTACCTTTCTAAGGCCTTCTTTAAAATCAACCTTTATATCTTTAGCCCAAATGATAGGATAGTTTTCCTGTTTTATAAACTCATACTCTTCTTTACATAGGGTACGAATTCCTATGCTCAAAACAGGAACGCCAAGTTCATAAATCTTTCTCATAACTGTAGCATGGGTGAATGAACTCTGGTTATATCGGTCTCTAAGGTCTAAATGAGCGTCAAGATGAACCACCTTTAACCCGGGAAAACTCTCTTTTAAAACCCTTATACTTCCTAAAGTAACCGTATGTTCTCCTCCGATAACAATCGGAAATCTGTTAAAGCTAAGGGTTTCTTCTACTTTTTGGGATATCTCTTTTAGCGCCTCTTCAGGGTCAAAGGATAACTCCTCTACCGGATAGGTAAAAAAACCTATCTTTTCTGAAGGGTCTAAAAAATATTCTTCGTCAAAAAACTCCATGTTAGGACTTACTTTAAGGATTTCTAAAGGAGCTTCTTTTGTGCCCTTTTTCCAAGAGGTAGAATACTCGAGAGGAGCTGGGATAAGGGCTACCTTGGCCTGAGGATGGTCAGGTAGCCCTAAAAAAGAAATTTTCATAAACCTATATTATAAGGTCCTTTCTTTCCATCTTGATAAATTTTTCTACTGCCCTGATAGAACGAGGGAACTCAAGCCCTCTGTCAAAGAACTTTATCTCACTCTTTTGGATTTCAAAAATTTGGGTAACATCACTGATAACCTTGTCAGCATCAAAAGGTTTACAGGAAAATACATCGATACTGAGATAAAGCTTCTCTGGAAAGGTATGGATGCTTATATGACTTTCTGCGATGATAACAAACCCAGAAATACCCCAGTCCTCAGGCACAGGAGCATAATATTTAAACACATAGGGAGGCATAATCTTGGTCATTTCTATCTCTTCAGGATATTTACTAAGGAAATTATATATAAAATCTAAATTCATAAGCTTATCTCTATTAGCACCATAACCATCTATCACCAGATGCTGCCCAAAACCATACTCAAACTTTTCCATTTCTTTCATCTTTATATCCCCCCTAACCTAAGTTATATTAAACCTTAAGTCGGCTTTTAAAATATATCAGAAAAAAATTTTGTCAAGATTTTTCCTGTAAAATTTTGAAAAATTTTTAATTATCTAATAATAACCTGATTAAAACCCTAAAAGCTTTAAATTTTTTTGTTTATTCTTTATTTTTTAGTAAAATTTGTCGTTGACTTATCAAACTTTAATTTTTATAATATGTTTATTAGTAATTAACTTTTTGAGTTGTGCCTTGTTTCGAAGTTTTTTTAAAAGTTTTTAATTTTAAACCAATTTTTTATGATTAAAAGTACAAAAGACATGTTTTTAAAAAAATTTTTAACAACCATTTACCTGTTTTTGGTGCTTTTTGTTTCTGGTTGTGCCAACTCTAACGGACCTTTTTTAAACTTAATTCCTGAAGAAAAAGAGATAGAATTAGGGAACCTATATGTCTATCCTGCTATAAATGAATATGATGGGCTTTATCCTGAGAAAATGGTGCAAGAGTATATATCAGGTTTAGGACAAAGGCTTGCCAGGTTTTCTGAAAGAAAGCTCCCTTATAAATTCTATGTAGTAAACTCTGACGTGGTAAATGCCTTTGCTCTACCAGGAGGTCCGGTGATAGTTACCAGAGGTCTACTTTTAACCTTAGACAAAGAAAGTCAGCTTGCAGGAGTTTTAGCACATGAAATAGGACATATAACCGCTAAACATCATGTAAAAATGTTGGAAAAACAGCTGGCCCTAAACTTTCTTCTTCAAATAGGAAGCCTGTTAGTCCCACAAGACCTTACAGGAGAAATCTTGTTAAGATTGGGGGCTGTGTCTGCTTCACTACTCCAGCTTAAGTTTAGTAGAGATCAAGAAAAAGAGGCAGACTACTATGGTTTTCTCTTTGCCTATAAAGCAGGATTTTCTCCGCAAGGCATGATAGAGGTCTTTGAAAAGTTTAAGCAGATGCAAAAAGAACGCCCTCCGGAATGGCTTTCTACCCACCCCTTACCTGAAACGAGAATTAAAGAAGCTCAAAACTATATCAACACCTTTAAACCCTCTGGTGCCTTTATCTCTGACACCGAAAAATTTCAAAAAATAAAAAACTTGTTGGTTACCACTAAACCTTCTTACCAACAAGTATCCAAAGGTAAGGCTGAGTACAAGAAAAAGAACCTCAATTCAGCAGAAGCTTATTTTAAAGAAGCCTTAAGTTTATATCCTCAAAACACTGTAGCTTTAGTTTATTTAGCTTCTATCAGGTTAGAAAAGAAAGATTTTGAGAGTGCAAAAAACTATGCCATAAAAGCTGTAGAAATAGACCCTAACTTTTTCTCAGCTCAGCTAATCGCAGGTATTTCCTGCTTCAAGATAGGGGAATTAAGTAATTCCCTTGTTTACTTAGAAAAGGCCTCCCAGCTTATTCCTTTTAACGGGATTTCTTATTATTATAAAGGCAGGGTTTATGAAACTCAAAAACAATCTTCTTTAGCCTTAAAAAACTATCAAAAAGCTTTAGAATTAGGACCACAACAAGCCTCTTGGTATTCTGACTGTAAAGCAAGATATCAACGATTGAGGTTTTATTATGAAAATGGATAACTTCTTAGACCTTTTGTTGACCTCTTTACCTTGGGTTGTAACCTTTAAGACTTCAGGGGTAACCACCTCTATTCTAATACCTCCCTTAGTAGCTTTTGTTATCTCTTTTTTCTCTGCCTCTGGAGGAATAAGCGGTGCTTTTTTACTTTTACCTTTTCAGATAAGTATCCTTAGGTTTACCACTCCTGCGGTTAGTGCAACCAACCATCTTTTTAACGTGTTTGCCATTCCCTTCAGGGTCTATAGGTACTGGAAAGAAAGACGTTTTTTCTATCCTTTAACCTTAATAATTTCCATAGGCACCTTACCTGGTGTGATTATAGGATATTTTTTAAGAATAGCCTTTTTTCAGGAGCTATTAAGATTTAAGCTTTTGGTTGGAGCTGTACTTTTGGTAATAAGCTTAAAGCTTCTTTATGATATCATATTTCCTCCTAAAAAAGATGCCTCTTTTTCTCCAGAACCTCCAAAACTTCTCCAGTTTAACTGGAAAACCTTAGCATTCATCTATGACCATAAAACCTACCAAGTAAGTTCTTTAGCTATATCTCTGGTTGCTTTTTTTATAGGGATTATAGGTGGTATTTATGGGATAGGAGGAGGGGCGTTGATGGCCCCTATCTTGCTTGGGTTTTTTCACCTACCTCCTTACGTGTTTGCTGGGGCCACTCTTTTTGGAACTTGTTTAACCTCAGTCGTGGGAGTATTGGTTTTTACCTTTGGAGGGAATCCACCAGACTGGGCGCTTGGAGCTCTTTTAGGTTTAGGAGGAGCAGCTGGACTATATTTAGGAGCTAAAGCCCAAAAAAGAATGCCTCAAAAGCTTATAAGGGTTATCATAACAGCGTTGGTACTTTTTATAAGCTTAAGATATCTCTATTCTTACTTTATGCGGTAAAAACATCGTCATAAAAAAGTTTTAACCTAACCTTTTTTAATTCTTTTAGTGTAGTAAGCATAAGATATTCGGTGATATCTATCTTTTGAGCCAGTTCTTCTATCAACCTTCTTTCCTCCTCGTTCTTAAAATGACACATCGTATACAGGTTATAATCCCAAAAAGGATAGGTCTTTCTTTCATAACAATGTGTGATAAAGGTTTTGTTGGTAACTTCCTTAACAAAACTTTCTATCTTCTTTTGAGGTACCTTCCAGGCTACCATGACGTTGGTTTTATATCCTAAACGGTCATGTTTTACCAAAGCCCCAAACCTTCTTAAACCACCTTGTTTTTGGACTTCCATCAACCAAGAAAAAATCTCTTCTTCTCTAACACCAAGTTTTTCAGCTATAGGTTTAAAAGGCTCTTTTATCAAAGGAAGAGGCTCTTGAAGATGTTTGACAAACCAAACATCTTTTTCTGAAAAACTTTCCTCTGTTTGCTTTTGAAACCCTATCTCTTCGTTTTTTTCGTTTTCGTAACCTTCTACCTCTAAAACCGTAGATATTTTAAAAACCCTTAAAGCAGGTAAAAACAAAAAATCTTCTATTTGGCATCGCTTACAAAGGTTGTCTGCTTCAGTCAAAAGGTCTTTTCCTGGGGGCACTACCAGAATAAACCAAAGGTTGTAATCATGAGATCTTAAGTAGTTATGACTTACCCCTTGATGGCTGTTTATGATCTCTATTGTCTGAATAAGGTTTTCTTCCTTAGCCCTTAAGGCAAAAAGCCCAGACCTATGTCCAAAAAAAGAAGGGTTAAAAACTGCAGAAACCTGTCTTATTATTCTCTTTTCTTGCAACTCTCTAACTTTTTCTAAAAAAAAATCTTCTTCTAAACCAACCTTTTCAGCTAAACGTAAAAAGGGCCTATTTTCTAAGGGAAAATCTTTTTGGATAACAGAAAGAATCTTTTTCTCAACATCCATACGTTAAGAACTATAAATAAGAAAATTCTTTAAAAACTTTATCCTTTGAGGATGTTTAAGTTTACGCAGGGCGATGTTTTCTATCTGTCTGATCCTTTCTTTAGTAACCCCAAACTTGTTTCCAACCTCCTCTAAAGTGTAGGATTCTCTTTCACCTATTCCAAACCTTAGCCTTATAATTTTTTCCTCCCTGGGGGACAAACTCTTTAGAAGTTCTCTTACTTTTTCTGATAGAGCTTGGTTAAAGGTAATTTCATCAGGTTTTAAAGCTTTCTGGTCTTCTATGAAATCTCTTAGTGTAGAATCGTCTTCTTCTCCTATGTTAGTTTCCAGAGAAATAGGTTGTTTCATAATTTTGAAGATGTAGTTAAGTTTTTCTATAGAAAGGCCTGTCTCCTTAGAAAGTTCTTCTAAAGTTGGATCTCTACCATATTCTTGATAAAACTTGTTAGAAATAAGCTTACTTATTTTGTATATAGTTTCTATTATATGAAGGGGGATCCTTATGGTCCTGGTATTTTCTGCCAGATACCTGGTGATAGACTGTCTTATCCACCAGGTTGCATAGGTGCTAAACTTAAATCCTTTTCGGTAATCAAATTTTTCTATGGCTTTAAGAAGACCTATGTTTCCTTCCTGGATTAAATCAGAAAGAAACATCCCTTTAGGAGAATACTTGCGGGCTATAGAAATGATAAGCCTAAGATTAGATTTTACCAACTCCTCTTTGCAGGCCTTTATAACTTGACAGGCTTTAAAAATCTTTTCTCCACTTTGGTATACCTTCTCTAAGGGCTCTCCAAAGAATTCATCAAAATGCTTCATAAACTTACAATGTTCGTTTACTTCTTTTACCAGCTTGTCTAAATCTATCTTATCGATGGAAAATCTTTTTGCTAAACGGAGAAAATTAATCTGTCTTCCGTTAACTGAAAAAATTTTTTCTATCGTGATAGGCTTGATCTCGTATTTAGTTTGCAGTTTGTTTTTTAATCTGTTTAGGTTGTTAGTCCTGTGATAGGTTTCCAAAATCTCACAACAAAGCTCATCTAACAGCAGTTTGCTTGGCCTTACTTGATAAACAAGTTCTATGGTCTTTTCCAAAAGCTCAGGTTTAACACCATGAGAGTTAAAAGACTCTAAAATGTCACTTAAGTTTTGTTTTAAACTTTGTATCCAATGTTCAAAATTTTCTTTATGTTTTTGTAATTCATCACAGTCCTTAAAAAGCAGTCCTAACTTGCCATGTCTTTCTGATTGAATAACCAGATGAAAAAACTTGGCAGTAGTAGCATAATAACTGAGGACCTCACTCAATATCTCCCTTTCCTTTTCTTCTATAGTCCTTCCTATCCTTATTTCATCTTCTTTGGTAAGAAGTTTATGAGAAAAAACTTCCTTAAAATAAATCTTTATAGGGTCTTCGTCTTTAACTCCAGACCTTTTTTCCTCTTCTTCAGGTAGCCAGAAATTTTCTGAAGAAACCTCCTCTAAGAGCATTTCCTCTTCTTCAAAAAGACAAAAGGTTTTTTTGTTTCGGAGGCTCATTCAATCCTCCTTTGTTTAAAAATTTTTATGCAAACTTTTATTTTAACTCTCTACTTTGTCTAAACCACAAACTTTATTGATCAAGGTGGCTTTTAAAAGACAAAGATATTGATTTTTTTCTTCTTTTGCCCCTACATTTTCTAAATTTTTTATGCTCTCTGCAAGTTTTTTTAACTCCAGCTTGATTAAAGACTTTTGGAGAAAGGATTTTATGTCTTTGAGAACCTCCTCTCGACTTTCAAAAGGAGGGCTAAAAAGAAGGTCGCTTAGAATAGACTGAAATTCAGGATCAGAGACACAAGAAAGCTCTCCCAGCCCTTTTTTCAAACTCTCGATTAACATTTTTAAAAAAACCGTATACTTAGAACCACAAGCTTCTAAATACTTAGAAAGTCCTGACTCCTCTAAAATTTCTAAATCTTCAGGATAACTTACTAAGTATTGAGCAATCATCCTTAAACAACTATCTTCCTTAGGTTCAACCAAACTCTTTTCAGAAGATGAAATAAATATAGCAGGTTTTTTAGATACTTCCTTTTTAGATAAACTTTTTAAAATCTCTGTTTCAGACAAATCCAGTTTAAAGCTCAATTCCTTAGCTACTTTTTTCTTTAAAAACGGGTCTTCTATACCCTGAAAAACCTCAATCAATTCTTGATAGGCCTTAGAAGGATTTTGTTTGAATTTGTCTTGGTAAAAAGAAACTACAAAAGAAATTCCGTCCTGGGTTAAGTCCTTTATCTTTTCCTTAACCTCTGATGCATCTACCTTTATTTTTTGGACGAAAGAATCTGGATCCTCCCCTTCAGGTAAAACAACACATTTAGGTAAAATCCCTTCTTTTACAAACAAAGACACGGCCCTTACCGTAGCCTTTTTCCCAGCTTCATCGCTGTCATAACATACCAATATCTCCTCAGATAATCCTTTAAGGATTTTTACATGAGTAGGGGTAAGGGCTGTACCACAAGTAGCAACCGTATTTCTTATCCCAGCCTCCCAGAAAGAAAGGAAATCAAAGTATCCCTCTACCAAAAAACAGGTTTTTCCTTTCTTGATATATTCTTTAGCCTGATAAAGACCATAAAGGATTTCTGATTTTTTATAAATTTTAGACTCAGAGGTATTTAAATACTTGGGCTCGTCTTCTTTAAGAAGAGCTCTTCCTCCAAAACCAACACACTCCCCTTTGGAATTAAAAACAGGAAAGATCACCCTAAACTTAAAAAGGTCTACAAAAGAACCGTCTTGTACTTGTTTGATCAAACCAAGCTCTTCTGCATGTTTAAACTCTTCTTTTGAGGTTCTCAAATAACCGGTTAATACCCTACCTTCTTGAGGGGCAAAACCTAAAAGAAAATGCTTTATAGTTTCTTCAGAAAGGCCTCTTTCTAAGAGATATTCTCTTCCTTCTTTAGCCCCAGGATGAAAAAACAGCAAATGATGGTAAAACTTGGCTACTTTATAAGCCAGGCTAACAAGCTCGTTTTCTTTTGTCTTCTCTAAAAAAACTTTTTCTTCTACATAAATTCCTGCTTTCTCTGCTAATTCTAAGATAGCCTCTTTAAAGGATAACCCCTTTATCTTCATGTAAAAAGTTACCACATCACCAGACTCACCACATCCAAAACACTTGAAAATCTGTTTCTCAGGACTGACCACAAAAGAAGGGGTTTTTTCTGAATGAAAAGGACAAAGTCCTACAAGATTTTTGCCTATCCTTTTTAACCTTACATAGTTAGAAACTACCTCTACAAGGTTATAAATCTCTTTTATTTTCTCAAAAAGTTCCTCCAAGGGTTACCTCTATGAACTCTATTTGGTCTTAAAATTTAAAGTATTATGGATCAAGATTAAAAGAATTCTTTCCATCAGAAATTTTATAATACACTTTTTTAAATATGCAATAGTGAAATAAAAAACCTCCTTAATGTTTTTTTTCCAAAAAAACTACAGTAACCCCTGTCCCTCCCTTACTTTGTTCTGCAAACCTAAACTCTTTTACCAGAGGATGGTCTTTTAGATGTTTCTGAATAGCCTCTCTTAACCTTCCTGACCCATGCCCATGAACAAGATAAACCTCAGCCACCCCTTCTAAAAAACCCCTGTTAAGTTCTTTTTCTACCGCTTCCAAAGCCTCATCTACTGTCAAACCCAAAAGATTAACCCTTCTCCTATTTTCTTTAGAGGTTTGAGAAGTAGAAGAAGGTCTTAGAGAAAAGCCATGAGAGTGTTTTGATTTGAGTTTTTGAGCCTCTAAAATCTTAGATAACCTTTCTAAAGGTATCTCTAACCTTAAAGCACCACATAAAACCTCTGCCAAATTATCTCTTATCTTTATCACTTTCCCTTTCTGGTTAAACCCTTTTATTAATACATAATCACCTTCTTGAATAGTTTCTTCTTGTTGACTTTCTCTTAAAACCTTAGCCACAAATTTTTCAAACTCTTTCGCCCCACCTTTTTTACCTATACCCTTTTCACTCAATTCCTCTACCAGTTTCTTAAACTCTCTTTCCCATTCTTTAAACTTAAGTTCAAGTTGTTTGACATAATGTTTTTCAAGTTCTTCTTTTTTATGGTTAAGTTGAATCTCTCTTTGCTCTAAGTCTTTTTCTTTTCTTTCTAAACACTCTTTAAGTTTTTTAACCTTATCAAACTCTTTTTCCCAAAGTTTATACCATTCCCAGTATTCTTTATTTTGCAGATATTCAAAGGCTCTATCTAAAATTCGCTCAGGAATACCTAATTTTTTGGCCAATTCAAAGGATAAAGAATCCCCATAAACATCATAAACCAACCTGTAAGTAGGTTCTTTAGTCTCAAGGTTATACTCCATCGTAGCAACTTTCAACTCCTCTATCTTTAGCCCTAAGGTTTTCAAAAACTGAGAATGGGTGGTAACCACTACTTTTACCCCTCTTTTTAGAAGCTCTTCCAACACTGCAGCAATAAGTGCCATACCTTTTTCAGGGTCTGTACCTCTGCCTGGTTCATCAAGAAGCACCAAGGTTTGACTATCTGCCTGATCTAAAATCTCTTTAAGACCTCTTAAATGAGAAGAAAAAGAAGACTCGCCCTGGAAGATATCCTGATCATCTCCGATGTCAGCAAACATTTTGTTAAAAACCGGAATTTCAGCCCTTTCTGCAGGTATTAAAAAACCTGTCTGAGCCATTAAACAAATCAAACCTATGGTTTTTAGAGAAACTGTCTTACCACCTAAGTTAGGTCCTGTTATAAGCAACCCCTTTTCTAAGAAAAAATCGTTTCTAATTGCTTTAACCTGTTTTTCCTTAGTTTGATTAAGTAATAGAAAAGGATGAACCCCTTGCCAAACCTTAAGGCTTCCTTGAGGTTTTAACTCAGGAAAAATCCCTCGATAAGCCCTTCCTAAGTTTACCTTACCCCAGGCTATTTCGAACTCTAAATAAAGGTCTTCAAGCTCAAAAAAAAGCTCTCTTTTTAAAAACAGCTCTTGAGAAACTTCCTTTAAAATCTTTAACTCCTCTCTTTGCTCTTGATGACGAAGGGTTTCCACCTCGTTTGAAAGACCTATGATAGAAACCGGTTCTATAAAAGCAGTAGCCCCACTTGAAGAAAGTCCGTGGAAAATCCCTTTTACCTTATTTTTAAATTCAACCTTAACCGGAAGAACATACCTACCTTCTTTTTGGGTATAGAGATTTTCCTGTAAATAACCTTTTTTAAAAAAATGTTCTCTAAGCTTATCGAGTTTCCCATACAAAAGGTCTAAAGCCTCTCTAATTTTCTTTCTTATCACATAAAGTTGATAGGAAGCTTTGTCTTTAAGTTCCTTTCTTTCGTAATCGATTACCCTATCTAAAAATTGTTGTTCTAATTCTTTGACAGCCTGATAAGAATCAACAAGCCGAGAAAAAGGCGAATTTTTAAGGATTGAAGACAATTTTTTTAAAACGATAAACCACTGTTTAATCTGTATGAGTTCCAAAGGAAGGAAAACAGACCGCTTTTGAGCCTTAAAAAAAAGGGATCTTAATGATTTAAGGGGGATAAGGTCTAACCTTTCCCCCTTTTCTATAAGATTCCAGAGATAACTTGCTTGCGCCTGAATTATACAAGCTTTTTCACAATCAAAATTAGGTAATAATTGTTTTACTTCTTGTTTAACAAAATCACTAACTACGTTTTCAGAAAGATAGTCTAAAAGTTTAGACCATTCAAGCTTAACAAAAGATTTCAACACCACGTTCTAAAATTACAAATAAATACCGCTTATTTTTCCTTAACTTTTTGTTGCAACTTCTTAAGTTTTTTCATCAATTTCTTACGGGCTGCTTGCATCTTTTTTCTACGTCTAACCCCAGGCTTTTCGTAAAATTCTCTCTTTTTAACCTCAGAAAGTATTTTTGTTTTTTCTACAAGCCTTTTAAACCTTTTTAAAGCTTGTTCTAAAGACTCTCCATCCTTAACGACTATCCCCGCCAAAAGATAATCCCTCCTTTTCTAAAAATTTTGGTTTAGTCTAACGGGTTTTCTGATTTTGTCAAGTTTTTAAAAGGCTTAATATGTATTTTATAATAAGGTCTATAAACACTCAAAACTAAAACACAAAGCTTATAAAAGGGTTGTCTTTTAAAATTTATTAAATAAAATTATTAGATATGGAGAATACTGCAAGGCAATTAAAAGATTTACTTACTGAAAATCTCAACAACTTTCTTGTTTTCAAAAAAATTTTAGAGGACTACGAACCAAGGATTCAATCCTATGAACTTTTAGACATTCTGATAAGTCTTCTTCAAAAAAAAGAGGTATTAAGTAAAGAGGTAGAGATTTTTCTTTTGTCAAAGATTGCCTATATTTGCGAAAACAGCTATGAATTCAAAAAAGCTTTCAACATCTATAAACAGCTGTTTATTTCTACTTCTGACCCTAAATATTTGGAAAAAACAGAAAAACTTCAAATATTAAAAAAGATCGAAAGATTAAAATATGTTTTCAAAAAACTTAATCTTAAAATAGAAGAACTTTTAAAACTTTATACCGAAAGTTTAGAAACTAACAAAAGCTTAGAACTTTTACTGATAGAACGTTATAAAGTGAAGAAGTTAGAAATACTTGAGTCTGTTAAAACCGTTTATCAAATCCCGGTTATTGACACAAAAGATTTATCCAAGTATTCTAAAATGCCTCAAGTTTTAGGGATCAAGAAACAGTTTTTTTTAGATGCTCTTTGTGTACCTTTAAAAGAAAAAGAAACCGGTAGGATTTATCTTGTCTGTTATGATCCTGAAGACCAAGAAAACATAGAAAAAGTTAAAAAAGTCCTTCAACTTTCTTCTGAAAGCTTGGTGTTAAGTTTTGCGATCAAGGAAGATTTGATAGACATCGTAGATAGTTATTTTTCTGAAGGGAGCTTGTCCATACTAGAAGAGGTTGGGATAGAAGAGGTACAGGAAGAGGAAGAAATAGAAGATGTATCTTTGATAGATAGTGCCATCGTTCAACTGGTTAATTTTATCATAGAAGAGGCTTATAAAAGGAGAGCCTCAGACATTCATTGGGAAAGTTTAACCGGGAAGAAGGGGTTGCAAGTAAGGTTTAGGGTGGATGGAGAGTGTTTTCATTATTCTACCATTCCTGAACATCAGAAAAGACAGGTTATCTCCCGTATAAAAATCATGGCAAATCTTAACATCGCAGAAAAAAGACTTCCACAAGACGGAAAGATAAAATTTAGAACCAAAGAAGGCAAAGAGTTTGAAATAAGGGTAGCTACCCTTCCTACGGTTGACAACAACGAAGACGTAGTGATGAGAATTTTAGGAGGGATAGAGTTTAAACAATTAGAAGAGATAGACCTGTTAGAAGAAAACTACCAAAACTTTAAAAGGATTTTAGACTATCCCTATGGGTTGATCTTAGTAGTAGGGCCTACTGGTTCAGGTAAAACCACCACCCTTCATGCTGCTTTAAAATATTTAAATAAGCCAAACAAAAAGATCTGGACAGCAGAAGACCCGGTAGAAATCCTACAAGAAGGGCTTCGTCAGGTGCAAGTTAACCCTAAGATCGGACTTACCTTTGCCAAAGTACTTAGGGCCTTTTTACGTGCAGACCCTGACATCATCATGATAGGAGAAACAAGAGATGAAGAAACAGCGCATACTTTAATAGAGGCCTCTCTTACCGGGCATTTAGTTTTAAGCACCTTACATACTAACAGTGCCCCTGAAACCATCACCAGACTTTTAGGTATGGGTATAGACCCGTTTAATTTTGCAGACGCTTTACTGGGAGTGCTTGCCCAAAGACTGGCAAAAAGACTCTGCAAAGAATGCAAGGAACTTTATACCCCTTCAGAAGAAGAGATAGAACGTGTTAAAATAGAATATGGATCTCATCCTACTAAACCTCTGACCGATGAAATGATTGAAAAAGCTACTTTTTTCAGGCCTGTAGGGTGTCCTCAATGTAATGATACAGGTTTTAAAGGTAGGATGGCTATCCATGAACTTCTTATCCCTGATGAAGAGCTAAAAGAGTATATTATCAAAAACAAACCTGCTAACGAGATCAGAAACCTGGCTATCACTAAAGGGTTTACCACCCTTAAGCAAGACGGTATTTTAAAAGTTTTAAAAGGCGAAACCACCTTAAAACAAGTGCTTGCTGTAACCTTAAGGTAAATGCCTTTACTTCCTCCGATCAAGTCTAAAAAGGTATGGAAAGTAAAAACCAACCAAAATATCTCTGAGTTTGAAGATTTACTGGCGATAGAAACCAAGGTCAAGCTTTTGATAAACGAGCAAGAAATCCTCTCCCTTGCAGCCACCCCTATGCACCTTAAAGAACTAATCGTAAGCTTTGTCCTTACAGAAGGACTGATACAGAATGTCTGGTGTCCAGAAGAACTTGAATTAATAGAGAAAAACGGAGAGATCATCGCTAAGATATATACCTATGAAAAAGTAGACCTTCTTTCAAAAACCCTTTCTTCAGGATGCTTTGCCTCATACAGTTTTCTCTCTGAGGTACAACCTTATAACTCTTTTAATTTTAAGGTTGATAAAGACTCTATATTTAACTTGTTTAAAACTTTTGTTAAAAAAGCAGAACTATTTAAACTGACAGGTTGTCTGCACTCAGCAGCCATTTGTAGCCAAGAAGACATAATTTTTTATGCAGAAGACATAGGAAGACATAATGCAGTTGACAAAGTATTAGGATATGCCCTTTTAAACGGGCTTTCCTTAGAAGACAAGCTTATCCTCGTAAGCGGTAGAATTTCTTCGGAAATGGTACTTAAGATGGGGAGATGGAAAGTTCCCTTTTTAATAAGCCGTAGTGCACCTACCTCCTTAGCCGTTGAACTTGCCGAAAAAATCGGAATTACCTTGATAGGGTTTTTACGGGGCGAAAGGTTTAATGTTTACACCCATCCTCAAAGAATATTAGATTTCTCAAAACCTGGAGGTTAAAATGGGAATTAAAATCGGATTTTATGGAGGAGCAGGAGGGGTAACAGGAAGTTGTTTTCTTTTGGACATAAGAAATACAAAAATCTTGGTTGATTGTGGGCTTTTTCAGGGGCTTGAAAGTTCAAAAAACCAAAACCATTTTCCTTTTAACCCTAAGGAAATCTCTTATCTTATTCTTACTCATGCCCATATCGACCATTGTGGAAGGCTACCTCTTTTAGTAAAAGAAGGATTTAGAGGTAAGATCATCTGTACTAAACCTACTTCTCAAATAGCTAAGATTATGCTTCTTGACGCAGCAAAAGTAATGAGAGAGCATTATAAAACGCTATATAAAAAATCGATTAAAAGGGGATTAGACTTGCCCCCTCCTCCTCTTTATGACGAATACGATGTATTAGAAAGTTTTAACTTTTTTAAAATAAACCTCAATTTTGATACACCTTTGATTTTAGAAAACAAAATAAAAGTCCTTTTTAAAGACGCAGGCCATATCCTTGGGTCCTGTTTTGTTCAGATAGAGGACTTAGAAACTAAACAAAAAATAACCTTTTCTGGAGATTTAGGAAATAAAAACAAACCTATCGTAAAAGACTTTGACTATCCCTTACCTACAGACTTTTTGTGTATAGAAACCACTTATGCGGATAGAGATCATAAATCTTTTGAAGAATCAAAAGAAGAACTGTTAGAAGCCATTCTCGAAACCTTCAAGAGAGGAGGAAACGTCTTTATACCAACCTTTGCTCTGGAGAGAGCTCAAGAGATTCTTTATACGTTGAGAGAATTTTACGAGCAAGGCCTTCTTCCTCATTGTCAGGTCTTCTTAGATAGTCCTCTTGCCATCAAAGCTACCAAAATCTTTAAAGACAACCCTGAATTTTTTGATGAAGAGGCTTATAAAGTGTTTACTCAAAAAGACCCTTTTGAGTTCCCCTATCTAACCCTTACAGAAGACGTAGAAGAATCTAAACAGATAAATAACGTAAAATCAAGGGCTATAATCATTGCAGGAAATGGCACCATTACTGGAGGAAGAATCCTACATCATCTAAGAAATAACATCTATCGCCCAGAGTGTAGTTTGGTATTTGTAGGTTTTCAGCCTAAGGGAACCTTAGGGAGGCTCATCGTAGATGGAGCTAAGAAAATACATATTTTAGGTGAAGAACTACCTGTTCGACTAAAGGTTTACACCATAAATGGTTTTTCCTCCCATGCAGGACAAAAGGAGTTGTTAGAATGGATTTCTCGTTTAGACCAGGTTAAAAAATTGTTTTTAGTACACGGAGAACCTGAAAAAATGGAGGTCTTAAAAAAAATCCTTTTAGAAAAGCATCCTAAAAAATTTCCTGAAATCCACATTCCAGCATTATTTGAAGAGATAGTTTTAAACTAATTTTAAACAAATGGAGTAAGACATGGAAAAAGAAAGATTAGTTCCAGATACAAGTATTTTTACCAACCCTGACGTTTACAAACAATTTGGTTCAAACCCTTCAGAAGCCTTCACTAACTTTCTTTTAATGGTGTCAGAATTAGAAGGAGAGATAAATGTTTATTTACCAAGTTCTGTATTTGAAGAGTTAAAAAGGATGCTTAACAACCTTAAACTTCCCCCTAAGGCAAGATCTGTGCTTAAAGTTAAATCTCCTAAAAAATACGAACTTTATATCCCTGCTTTTTTGATGTATGAATTTATAGAAGAATTAAGAAATAGGATCAACAAAGGCCTTAGGGTAGCAGAAGAAGCGGTAAAAGCCTCTACCTACAAAAAACCTGAAGAGGTGCTTAAATTTTTAAGAAGAAGATATAGAGAAGTATTAAGGGAAGGGATAGTTGACTCTAAAGAGGACTTAGAGATTATCCTTTTAGCCCTTGAGCTTGATGCCCTTGTACTTTCTGCAGACAAAGGGGTTCTCAACATGGCTGATAAGTTAGGTCTAAGATACCTTGAACCTCAGGATATAAAAGAAACCTTAGAAGGATTTAAACTCTGGTAAGAATCTTATAGCTTCAACTCGTTAAACATTATGTCTTGAAGTATAATCTCAGCTAAATCTTGAGAAAGAAGTTTTAAGGCCTCTTCTCTACCTGGGTCTAAAAAGTTAACCACCTGTTGCTGAGCTACACGATAAATCTCATAACGACTAATCGGTCGTTTTAAAATAACCTTTCCGGTTTTTCTTTCGATAAGCTGATATTCTCCCTCAAAAGATATCTTTCTTTCTTTGGTAACCAAAAAAGTTTCATAGGAAATGGGATCGAAGTAAACTTTTTTGATCTCACCTTTTAAAACCAGATCTGCCCTGTCTTCATCATATACAGGAAGTAAAAACTGACCTTGTGCAAACTTATGTCTTAAGTAATAAGAAAGATATTCTCCTAAGGAGGTTTCTGAAGAATAGTTTTTCCAAGGGGGGATATAGATGGTCTTCCAGTCTTCTTTTAGATATAAAGGGCGATGGTAAAAACTATAACCACAACCCAAAAGTATAAAACTAAACCACAAAATTAATAAGTTTCTTAGGGACAAAAACCACATTTTTGATTTGTTTTCCTTCTAAATATTTTTTTACCTTTTGTCTCTCTTTTATCATGGCTTCTAACTCTTCCGGGGTAGCCTCAACCGAAACCTCTACCTGATCTCTCACCTTACCGTTAACCTGAACCACAAGCATATAAGTTTCATCTACCAACCAGGCTTCTTCGTAATCAGGAAAACGTTCACAGGAAATAAAAGTCTTCTTTCCAAGCTCTTGCCACAACTCTTCTGCCAAATGAGGACATACAGGAGATATAAGCAATACCACCTTTTTTAAACACTCTTTTATCAGTTTTTTGTGCATCATGTCGTTTAAATCTATCTCTTTTAGATAATCCTGAAATAAGTTTAAAAACTCCATGATAGCCGCAATCCCTGTATTAAACCTGAGTCTTTTTTCAAAATCTTCAGAAACTTTTTTAACAGTCTTGTGAAGTTTTTTTCTAAGAGGCACTAACTTGGGATCAAGGTTTTTAAACTCTTCAGAGGAATATTCTATTTCTTTTAAAGCCTCTGTATATTCTAACACTAAATGGTAAAGTCTTTTTAAAAACCTGTATGCTCCTTCTATTCCATGGTCACTCCACTCAAGGTCTTTTTCAGGTGGAGCTGCAAAGGAGATAAAAAGTCTTACGGTGTCTGCTCCGTATTTCTTAATCATCACATCAGGGTCTACTACATTACATTTACTTTTTGACATCTTTTCAAACTTTCCTACGATGATTTCTTGCCCACAACCTGTTTTTAAACATCTTCCTTCAGGAGAAACCTCTTCAGGATAGACCCATCCATGAACCGGACATTTATAGGTTTCTTTGATAACCATACCTTGGGTAAGTAAATTTTTAAAAGGTTCGTTTATCTTGAAATAACCAAGGTCTCTTAAAACCTTAGTAAAAAATCTGGCATAAAGAAGGTGTAAAATCGCATGTTCTATACCACCGATATACTGGTCTACAGGCAACCAGTAATGGATATCCTCTGGATTAAAGGGTTCAGGATAATCAGGACAAGCAAACCTTGCGAAATACCAGGAAGACTCCATAAAAGTATCAAAGGTATCGGTTTCTCTTTTAGCCGGGCCTCCACACTTAGGACAAGTAGTATTAACAAAATCAGATAACAAAGGCAAAGGAGATCTTCCAGTAAAGTCTATTTGAACGTCTGTAGGTAAAACTACCGGGAGGTTTTCCAGTTTTTCAGGAACGATTCCGCATTTATCGCAATACACCATAGGAATAGGACACCCCCAATATCTTTGTCTTGAAACCCCCCAGTCTCTAAGCCTGTAAGTTATCTTTTTTCTGCCCACACCTTTTTCTTCGAGATAAGCGGTTATTTTACTTTTTCCCTCTATACTGGGAAGACCGGTAAAAGGCCCTGAATTTACCATAATCCCAGGTTTTTCATAAGCTTCTTCAAGGTCCTCTGGGTTTAAGTTAATACCCTCTGGTTGGATCACTATTTTTATAGGAAGATTATATTTCTTGGCAAACTCAAAGTCTCTTTGATCGTGTGCAGGAACACACATAATAGCTCCGGTTCCATATTCCATAAGTACAAAATTGGCCACATAAACAGGAAGTTTTTCTCCGGTCAATGGATGGATGGCATAACTTTCTAAAAATAATCCCTCTTTTTCTGCCATACCTGTTTCAATTTCTCTCCTTTCCTTTCTGACTTTATCTATAAACTCAGCTAAAGCTTGAGACAAACCCTTTTTTTCAGCTAATCTCTGGGCTAATGGATGTTCGGAAGAGAGAGAAATAAAGGTAGCACCATAAAGGGTATCAGGGCGAGTGGTATAAACTATTAAGTCTTCCCCTATTTCTGGTAAAAAGAACTTTATCTCAGCCCCTTCACTTTTTCCTATCCAGTTCCTCTGCATTACAATAACTCTTTCAGGCCAATATTTCTCAAGCTCATCAAGCTCTTTTAAAAGTTCCTCTGCATAAGCTGTTATTCTTAAAAACCAGCCTTCCATTTCTTTATAAGTAACCTCAGTTCCACAACGCCAACAACCTCCATCCTCCACCTGTTCGTTAGCAAGTACCGTATGGCAAGAAGAACACCAGTTAACCAGAGAGGTTTTCCTATAGGCAAGTCCTTTTTCATACATCTCTATAAAAAACCTTTGTTCAAACTTGTAATAACCTGGGTCACAAGTAGCTAACTCACGTCTCCAGTCATAACTAAAACCAAGTTTTTTTAACTGATTTTTCATGTAGGCTATGTTATCATAGGTCCATTTAGCAGGATGAACCCCATGTTTTAAAGCCGCATTTTCTGCAGGGAGTCCAAAGGCATCCCATCCCATAGGATGAAGCACATTATACCCTTTCATCCTTTTTACTCGGGCTAAAATATCACCTAAGGTATAGTTTCTTACATGCCCCATATGAATTCTTCCAGAAGGGTAAGGAAACATTTCAAGAACATAATATTTAGGTTTAGAAGGATCTGTTTTAGCTTCAAAAACCTGATGTTTTTCCCAGAGTTCTTGCCATTTTTTTTCTATGGTAGAAAAATCATACTTTTTCATAAGAACCCCCTTCCGCAGAAATAGCTTTTACAGGACAATCCTCTATGGCAGATATACAATCACAAGCCTTACATCCCTCAAAATTATAAACCAAAGCCTTTCTTTCCGGACCCCACGTAAAAACCTCAGGACATATCTCTATACAATATCCACAGCCTATACAACTTTCTTGGTCTACCTCCAAAGAAGTAACCATTATATCTCTTCCTTGTAAATGTTTTCTACTATGGCTTCTGCAAACTCAGAACATTTAACCTCTTTTGCACCTTCAAGCTGCCTTGCTAAATCATAAGTCACTATCTTTTGTTGGATGGTTTTGGTAAGACCTTTCCAAATAAGTTCGGCAGCCTCCTTCCATCCAAGATATTCAAGCATCATTTTTCCAGAGAGTATCAAAGAAGAAGGATTAACCTTGTCTAACCCTGCATACTTAGGGGCTGATCCGTGAGTAGCCTCAAAAACAGCATATCCATCTCCTATGTTAGCACCAGGGGCCATCCCAAGACCACCTACCTGGGCAGCTAAAGCATCAGAAAGATAGTCTCCGTTTAAATTGGGAGTAGCAAGTACCCCATAATCCTCTGGTCTGAGCAAGGCCCACTGAAACATGGCGTCTGCTATCCTGTCGTTAATTATAACCATACCTTGGGGAATACCCTCAGAAAATCTTTCTTTTAACTCTTCCTCTAAAACTACCTTGTCTGAAAATTCTGCCTTGGCTACTTCATAACCCCAAGCTCTAAAAGCACCTTCGGTATATTTCATGATGTTACCTTTATGCACCAACGTAACTGTTTTATACCCTTGTTCTAAAGCGTACTGAATTGCTTTTCTTACCAGTCGTGCGGTTCCAAACTTACTGATAGGTTTTATCCCTATACCTGAACCTTCCCTTATTTCTTTTCCAAAATTTTCTTTGATAAACTCTATCAGTTTTTTAGCTTCAGGTGACTCTGCTGGAAACTCTATGCCTGCATAAACATCCTCAGTATTTTCTCTGAAAACCACCATGTTTACCTTTTCGGGATGTTTAACAGGTGAGGGAGTACCAGGGATCCACCTTACAGGCCTTACACAGGCATAAAGATCAAGAACCTGCCTTAAAGTAACGTTTAAACTTCTAAAACCTCCTCCTACCGGGGTAGTCAACGGTCCTTTTAAAGCCACGACCGAACTTTTGATAATTTCTAAAGTCTCCTCGGGAAGATAGGTACCTGTCTCTTTATAAGCCTTTTCCCCTGCTAAAACCTCTTTCCACAAAATCTTTTTCTTACCTCCATAAGCCTTGTCAACCGCTGCGTTTAATACCTTTAAAGTGGCCTTCATTATGTCAGGCCCAATTCCATCACCTTCGATATAAGGAATTTCTGGATCATCGGGTACTATAAGAGAGAATTTTTCACCAATTTTAATTTTAGCCATCCTGTCCCCCTTATAGAAAAATTGATTTTTTTTCAAATCTACCACATCTTAGTTAAACTAACAACTTTTTATCAACCTGATTTTAAACGATTTTGTGTTGACACTTGAGTAGAGAATTTTAATAACAAACTATGTAAAAACTATTTTTTAGACCTTTTTGTTCTTGAGGTTTTAGAGGTTCTTACCTTTTCTTTACTTAGCTCGTAAAGCCTTTTAAGACCTTTGCGAACCTCTTTATGAAAACTTTCAGGCTTTTTTCCGGTAAGAAGCTCTATCACATCATCTATCGTTTCTACAGTATACACATGAAAAACACCTTTCTCTATATCTTCCAAAACTTCATCATCTAAAAGAAGATTATCAATATTTTTACGTGGCATAATAACCCCTTGATTTCCTGTAAAATTTTTTATTTTACAAACCCGATAAAATCCCTCTATCTTTTCTTTAATACCCCCTACAGGTTGGATATTCCCAAACTGATCGATCGATCCGGTGAGAGCAAGGTTTTGTTTGATAGGAATTTTCGATACTGCCGAAAGGATAGCCATAAGCTCTGCGGCTGAAGCACTATCGCCTTCTACCGGTTCATAAGCCTGTTCAAAAGTAAGGGTGCAAGAAAACTGAAGAGGAAAGTTGGTGCTATAACGATGGTAAAAATATGAAGAAAGGATAAAAACACCCTTTGAGTGAATAGGCCCACTCATTTCTATTTCTCTTTCTATGTTAACTACCCCTCGACTTCCAGGGAATACATTAGCGGTTATACGAGAAGGCCTACCAAAACTGTAATCTCCGAGCATATAAACACTGAGCCCGTTTATCTGACCAACCTTTTCACCCTCTACATCTATGATGATTTTTCCTTCTTTTATAAGTTCCCTTATCTTTTCCTCTATTATGTTAACCCTATAAATTCGATCTTTAACAGCCTGTTTGATCTCTTTTTCTGTTATATATTGATTCGAAGAAAGGGTGCTTGCTTCTCTTAAAAGGTCGATCAAATCTTGTATGATTAAACTTATTTTCTGTTTATGGCCTGACTGATAAACCGCATACTTAAAGAGCTCGCTAAGACCTGAGCTATCAAGGTCTTTTAGCCCTTCTTCTTCTATTACTTTTTTTACAACCTTGGGAAATATAGATACCAGCTCTTCCTCTATAGAAACCACAGGTTCAAACTCTGCTTTAAGTTTAAACAGCTGAGAAAACTCAGGGTCATAAAACATAAGAAGTTGGTAAAGGTAAGGATCTCCTATCAAAAAGACTTTAGCAGAAAAAGGCACTGGCTCTGGCAAGATACCTACATGAGGTACAGGAATTTCCTCTATCATACCTCCCATAAGATGAAGTTCTTTATGAAGAAGTGTCCTCTTTAAAAGAAACCATACATAGGGGTTTTTTAAAACCTCCCAAAGATCAAGGACTACATATCCTCCGTTAGCCTTATGAAGAATACCTGGAGCTAAGCTTAGATGATCAGCATAAAGTATTCCCATCTCTGCCTTATAATTTATCTGTCCAAAAAGCCCTTTCAAAGTAGGTATCCTTTCATAAACTACAGGTGCACCCTCGGTTTCAGAATTATCAACCAGCACGTTTACCCTAAACATGTTTAACGCACGGTTGATGTTATTTTGAACCATTATATTACCTTTTAATTTTTCCCAATCTATAAAGATTTGAATGTTTTTAACAATTTCTTGTTTAAAAGTTTTTAAGTATGTCTGAAATCCCTCAATCTTAGAAAATTCCTCTTCTAAAGTTTTACACGCTTTATCCACCAAATTTTCAGCGATCTTTTGTCTTAATTTTAAAAGGTTTTCTCCTAAAATATTATCAAGCTCTCTTAATTTTCTCAGATAATCCCTAAACTTAGGTTCAAAAGCCTCAAGGTTTCTATGATATTCTTCTCTAAGCTGAGGATTGCTTAAAAATTCTTCCTGAGGAAGAGAGGTTTGTACCTTAAAGAGAGGCATTAACCTTACTCCTTCAGGACCGAAAAGAACCATCAGGTTATAAGATTTTGCCTCCTCTACTAATTGATTTATTACTTTCTCTTTTTGCAGGTCGATTTCCTTAGTAATTGCGTTTAACTCTTCTTCATACTCTTTACCTTCAAAAACTTTAAAAGTTTCTTTTTTTAAAAACTCTAAGATATTTTCTATATGCTCAGCCAGTTTTTTTCCATAACCAGAGGGTAGAATCAAAACCTTAGGTTTATACGGCTCTTGAAAATTATTGACATAGCAGATGTCTTTAGGAGTAGGTTTAGAAGAGGCTATCTCTCTTAGTCTTTTTAAAGTGTACCTACTTCTTCCTATACCATTAGGACCACACACATAGACGTTATAATCTTCTTTGTCGATGCTTAAGGCAAGGTCGAAGGTCTTTTCAACCCGTTTTTGTTTGAAATAACATTCCTCAACCTGAATATTCTCAGTACCAAAAGAAAACTCTATCCCTACTTTTAGATCTTTTTTTTCAACCTTTTGCCAGCCCATAATAATAGAAATTTTAAAATAAAAAAAACAAAAGACAAGACTTTTAAGGCAGGTGTTTTACAAATATTATAAAATCTCGATTGGCCCCGCCCCATTAATCATTACCACCTTCTTTTCGTAAAAATTCGGAAAAAGGTGCTTTCTAAGGATTGACTTAAAAACTATAAAGTTTAAACTTTAATATTAAAGCAGCTTTATTATACTCTCATGAGGAGGGGATCATGAAAAACAAACTTATGCGTTGTTTGAGTTTTTTTATGGTTTTTTGTTTGATAGGGTATTTACTTACCGGATGTGTTCCTGAAACAAGTCAAAAAACTAAGGAAGGAGCTACGATAGGTGCTGTAGCTGGGGCAGTTTTAGGTGCCCTGATAGATAAAAACAATCGTTGGAGAGGAACAGTTATCGGTGGGGTTATTGGTGGTATCATCGGAGGGACGGCTGGAAGCATCATGAACAAAGCAGCGGCTGAGGCAGCTACTACAGGAAAACCGGTAGAATATGTTAGCGAAGACCAGGTCCAAAAGGTTTATGCTACCCCTATAGGGAAAAAGGACAACTGCGAACAAGTAAAAGTCCAATACTACGAATATGGAAAATTAGTAAAAGAAGAAATCAAAACAGTCTGCAATTAAAGTTTTTATCTAAACTTTCTATCTCAGTTGAGATAGGGCCTGCTTTATCCTATGGCAGGCCTCTTTTAAACTTTCTTCAGAGTTTGCAAAGGAAAGCCTTATAAAACGATCATCTCCAAAGGCTATCCCAGGAACAACAGCAACTCTTGCTTCATCTAATAGATATTCAGCTATATCTAAGGAACTACCGATGTCTTTTCCTTCTTTGTTTTTCTTTCCATAATACACTGAAACATCAGCAAAAAGATAGAAGGCCCCTTGTGGCTCGATAAACTTTATACCAGGAATTTTTCTTAGTTCTTCAGAAAGCACCTTTGCTCTTTTAGCAAAAACACGACACATCTTTTCTACCTCTTCCTGAGAAGAGGTAAGGGCAATTTCGCAGGCTTTCTGAGCAAAACTGGTAGCATGAGAAGTGCTCTGGCCCTGTATGTTGGCACAGATTTTTATTATCTCCTTAGGTCCAACAAGCCAACCTATCCTCCAACCGGTCATGGCATAGGTTTTAGAAACCCCGTTTACTATAAAAACTCTTTCTTTAAAATCTGGTGCCACAGATAATATGTTTTTAGGTGACGCAAAGTCAAACCTTAGCTTATCATAAATGTCATCACTTAGTACCCAAATATTTTTTCCTCTTAACAATTCTGCAAGGTCTTTTAAAAACCTATCAGAGTAAATACAGCCTGTAGGGTTTGAAGGGCTATTAAGGATAATACCTACGGTATTAGAACTAATCGCTGCCTCGATATCACTGATAGAGGGCTCAAAGTTATTAGCCATGTCAGAAGGGATAAACTTTGTAGTACCTCCAGCTAACTCAACCATCGCAGGATAAGAAACCCAGTAAGGAGAAAGGATTAAAACCTCGTCTCCTTTATCAACCAAGGCTAATAGCAAGTTAAAGATAGCTTGTTTTGCTCCTGTAGTTACCAATACCTCTTCTGGTGTGTATTCAAACCCATAGTCTGACTTTATCCTTTCACATATAGCCTTCCTTAAACTTAAAAGTCCAGGGGTTGGAATATACTTAGTTAAACCCTCATCCAAAGCTTTCTTACAACTCTCTTTAATGTAAGATGGGGTGTCAAAATCTGGCTCTCCTGCAGAAAGATTAATCACGTCAATTCCTTGGGCTTTTAGGGCTTTGGCCTTTGCATCTACCGCTAAAGTAGTAGAGGGTTTTAAATTTTTGGCTCTTTCAGAAAGTTTAAACATAACTCTTTTCCTCCCCTAATCTCTTTGATTTTATTAAAATTCTTATTCTAGTTTTCCAACTCCTGTACCTTTAAATTCTACCACTACTTGAACTGGTCTGTCAACAGGTAATGGAGAGGCGGTTTTCAAACATCTTTCCACGGCAGAATTAAACTCCCCAACCGAGGATTTTTTGACAAAAGTATAACTTAATACCCTTCCGTCAGACCCTATGGTTATCCTTACCATAGCTATCAAGTCCTTCTGAGTTCTTAAATAAATAGGAATTTCAAAATGGTTCTGCAACTTCCTTTTTATCAAAAGTAGATATTCTTGACTTAAAGTTTGACCACCTGCTTTTAAACCATAGTTTCCCTGACCTAAAGAGTCTCCTGTACTTCCACCAAGACTACCTTGCTGTTCTATCCTATAGCTTGCACTCACTCTTTCTTTAGCTCCCTTTTTTAGACTCGCAATCTTTTTGTTTAAAAGACCCATCTCTTCTGTTGTAGTTTCTACCTCTCTTTGTTTTGACTTTGTAATCTTGGTTAATCTTTCTTCCAATAACTTCTTCTCCTCAATTTCCCTTATGCCAGATTTTTCTTCTCTTTTAGATAATGCTTCTTTAGATTGAGACTGACTTTGTTCAAACTTATTTTCAACCAAAGGTCCAGAGACTGGTTGAATGTTAAAATTTTCTGAGGTCATAACATTAGAAACTAATTTTACTTTTAAAGTCTCAGGTGTTTTAGAAAAAAACTCAAGGTTAGAAAAAAGTAAAAATAAAAAACAAAAGTTTAAAAATAAAGAAAGAACATAATAACCCAAGTTGTATCTTATAAACATAGTATTTATTGTTGCTCAGATTGCGTTAACAATCCTAATTCTGAAAACCCAGCTTTTTTTAATTCAGAGAGTACCTTAGCTACTATGCCATAAGGGCAATCTTTATCAGCTTCTATCTGAATCTCTTTGGCTAACTCTCTTTGCCTTGCTTCTTCAGCCCATTTAGATAAAACCTCTAAACTTATTTCTTGTCCATAAAGTTTGATCTTTCCTTCTTTGGTAATGGTAATCTTAATTGGCTGAGCTTCCTTTTGGGTTATAGGGAAATCTTTGGTTTTAGGAAGTTCTACTTCAATCCCAGAGGTCATAAGAGGAGCGGTTATCATGAAGATGATAAGGATCACCAAAACTACATCAACCAAAGGTATGATGTTGATTTCTCCCTGAAGGTCTTTTCCTATTTTCATCAGACTACGAAATTATTACCATAAGTTTTCTTCCGAAAGAAGAACGTCTCGAATGTAAATTATTCCCTTTTCTAAAAGTTTTTCTTCAGGAAGTTCAAGGTCTGCCTTAGAAAAACCTGTTACCTCAGCCTTTTTTATCATCTCTTTTAATTCAGGCAAATTATAAGAAAACAAAAATATAAGTTCAAGGACATCGGCGTTTAAAGGAGTGTCTATAAATTTCTGTCTTTTTGAAACCACTTCAGCCCAAAGGTCATTATAGTATAGATACTCCTCTAATCCTTGCTCTTTAAGATAATCCACAATCTTGATAACCTTGGGTTCGTAGTGACCTTTACAATGGGTTTCTCTAATGATTTTAAAGATTTCCTGCTTTTCTCCTTTTTGGTCTTTCCTGATGTATCTTGCTAAAGGATAGAGCCTGCAAGAAGCAGGCCTATCCTGATAAACCTTACACCCCTCCTTTTCATCTAAAAAAGGACATGACATCGAATAGGGATCCATGTTAACAGAAATAACCGGAAGCTGGGTCACCTCACCTATGTATGCCTCTCCAAACTTTTCTACAAACTCCTCAACAGAAAGGTTCAAAGCCTTTCTTAACCTTAAAAAATCATAAGGGGTAAGCACAAGTTTTACGTCATAGCAACAGCGGTTAAAACATATAATCCCTTTATAACAGGCAAACTTTATCTGGTCTTCAAGGGTAGAATCCTTGGGGTCAAAAATAAACTGGTGCATTATTCTGCTATTTCTCCTTCAGAAGAAAATTTAGGTCTTTCTGTTTCTACCAGCTTAAACCTATCTTTTAGCTTTTCGAGCACCTTAGGAAGGGTGGTATATTCCATCTCTTCAGGAGGAAGTCTGTGAGGTTCAAAAATTCCTTGACGCCTTAGAATATCTGACATCTTGTTACATTCTTCTCTTGCGTGATCAAAGGCTGGGTCATCAAACAAGTCAGATGGTCCGATCAAATACCCATCTGCTATCTGATAACCCGCTGCTATCACACGAGGAGGCCCATCAAACCTGGTGGGTTTAGCATTTTTAAAAGCAACTGGCATAAGAGGACCGGTATGAGACCCTCTCATCCATCCCTCTACCAGCCAAGGCCTTGCAAAAGGTTCTAAAACCTCACCTACCGCTGGAAAACCGCTCTGTGCTCTAACGATAAGCACTGGGTCGTCTTTTCCCACATACCTTCCTGCCATAAAAGAAAGTTTCTGAGTAGAAGCAGCGGCTGCTATCTCTCCGTCAGATTTTCTGTAGACAGCCCTTACCACATATCTGCTGGTAGCACCTATAAAAACCAAAAGGTCATAAAGCTCTTCAGGTGTTTTTAGTTGAATTCCCATACCCGTATAGGCATCCATCACGTCGAAAATAAAACCTTCATGCATAGAAGGGTCTATGACAAGCCCTGCGGTGTTCATAGGATCAGCAAACATTTCATAAAGGGGTAAGTTCCAGGCACTGGGAGAGGTTTTATCTGCAAAGAACACGACAACAGGTTCACTTTTTCTTTCTACAAACTCCATCTCTGCTATCCCTGGTCCCATTCCCTTAACATTACCTGAAAAAGCCTCAGCCAAAAGGTCTTGTCCTGCTCCATACATCTTTAATTTTTTAGCAACCTCTGTCCCTTCCTTAAAGGCATTCCATGCAAGCTCATGTACCTCTGAAGAATCAACCCCTTTAGTATGGGTCATGACTAAAGCTATATCATCTCCACAAACCAAAACAGAAAGGTCTCTGATTATCCCTTTATCTTTTCCCTCTTCAGCTACTTCCCTAACCTTGGCAAGCACATCTTTATGGACAGAAGAATGACCTACAAACCCACCGATATCAGCTTTTATAACCGATAATGTAAGCTTCATATCAGCCTCCTTTACAAATTTTAATTTTTACCGAAAATAAATAAAATAAGACTTGAATGAATTATAGCACATACTTATAAAAATGTAAACCAAAATGGAAGACTCAAACAAAGAAAAAACAGCAGTAGCCCTTAAATACGAACCAGGAGATGAGGCTCCTAAGGTAATAGCCAAAGGAAAGGGATATCTTGCTGACCTTATACTCGAGATAGCTAAAAAACATAACATCCCTATCAAAAAAGACTCTAAACTCGTACAACAACTGTATAAAATCGAATTGGAAAAACCTATACCTCCAGAACTTTATCAAACAGTAGCCGCTTTATTAGCCTGGGCATATAATTTAAATCAAAAATTAAAAGACAAATTTATCAAAAATTTTTCAAAATAAAGTCTTGTCAATTTAAAAAAATTCGTTATAACACTCTTTTAATTACAATCTCACGGAGGTTTTTTTATGTTTAAGGTCCCTGAAGATAGATTGTATACCGAAGGACATCTCTGGGTGAAAAAAAAGAAGAAAAAAATCGTAAGAGTAGGTATAACCGAGTATTTTATCTTAAAAAGTATGGAGATAATAGATATTGACCTTCCTGAAGAGGAAGAAGAGTTTGAAAAAGATGAAATCTTTGGAAGTATCGAAACCATAGAGCAAGTTTTCGACCTTCTAATGCCTGTTTCTGGTAAAATAGTAAAAGTTAACGAAAAAGTTTTAGAAGATATAGAAATCCTTAACGAGGACCCTCTTGATGAAGGATGGCTTATAGAAATAGAGATGACAAACCCTGCTGAACTTGAAGAACTTTTACCTCCAGAGGATTACGAGCTTCGTTTTGAAGATTTAGAAGAAATGGGACCAGAAAAATTTTTGGAGGAGGAAGAAGAATGATTGCCTGTGTTTTCCCAGGACAAGGCTCTCAGTATATAGGAATGGGAAAAGAATTTTTTGAACACTTTGGATACGTAAAAGACCTTTTTATTAAAAGCGAAGAAGTCACCGGTCTTCCTGTAAGAAAATTATGTTTTGAAGGACCTATGGAAGAGCTTACCCAAACAGAAAACCTTCAAGTTTGCCTTACGGTGGTTAACATAGCTTGTTTTAATGTGCTTTTAAATGAAGTTTTAAATGGAAATAAGAGTCTGATTTCTTTTGTAGCCGGGCATAGTCTGGGTGAATACAGCGCACTTTTTGCAGCTGAAGTTTTATCCTTGGAAGAGGTTCTTTCAGCTGTCAAACTAAGAGGTAAGGTTATGCAAGAAGCCGCTGAAAAGAATCCTTCTGGGATGTATGCCATCATCGGAATTAGCAAAGACGAGTTAGAAAAAATTATTCAACAGGTCAACGGGTTGATAGTCATTGCCAATTTTAACTCTCCTAAGCAATTGGTGGTAAGTGGAGAAGTTTCTGCTTTAGAAGAATTAGCGAAAAAAGTCAAAGAATTAGGGGCTAAGGCTGTTAAACTTAAAGTAAATGCTGGTTTTCATAGTCCTTTTATGAAAGAAGCAGAGGATAAACTTGCCTCCTATTTAGAATCTCTTTCCTGGAAAGACCCCAAAATACCTGTAGTAACCAATGTTTCTGGCAGAGCTGAAACCGAGGGGAAAAAACTTAAAGAACTTATAAAATCTCAGATTACTTCTTCTGTTCAATGGACAGACTGTGTTCAGTTTATGTATCAACAAGAAGTAAAAACTTTTATAGAGGTAGGGCCTAAAAAGGTTCTGTGTGGTCTTATAGCCCAAACCTTAGAAAATCAAGCTTTTAGCTGTTTTAATCTGGAAAATTTAGAAACTTTACAAGCCTTAAAAATGGGTTTACAAAATGCTTAATTAGATTATATTTAAAATCTTTGTATGTGGCTAAGAGATAAGTATAAAAGTAAATCTTAATTAGGAGGTACGGAGATTTTTAAGATAAAAATCGACGAAAACAGATGTAAAGCCTGTGGTTTGTGTATACATTTTTGTCCTAAGCAAGTTTTAGACTTTTCTGAAAAAAGAAACCTTCAGGGTTATAAGGTTGTTTATGCTAAAAACCCTGAAGCCTGCACCATGTGCGGGGTTTGTTATCTTGTCTGTCCGGATATAGTATTTACCAGAGAGGATAAAAAATGAAAAAGGATAAAAAAATCTTAGCCAAAGGTGTTGAGGCTATCGTTTTTGGAGCTTTAGAAGCAGAATGTAAATGTTATTTTGGTTACCCGATAACCCCTCAAAACGACATCCCAGAGCTTATGTCAAGAGAACTACCTAAGAGAGGTGGAGTGTTTTTACAGGCTGAAAGTGAGCTTGCAGCCATCAACATGATACTTGGTGCCTGTGCTACCGGGGCCAGGGCAATGACCAGTTCTTCAAGTCCTGGTATTTCCCTTATGTGCGAATCTTTTTCTTACTTGGCTGCTCTTGAGTTTCCAGCGGTAGTTGTCAACGTAATGAGAGGGGGACCTGGTTTAGGAGGAATTGAAACCTCTCAAGGAGACTACTTTCAAGCTACTAAAGGCTCTGGCCATGGTGATTTCAGGTTTTTGGTGTTAGCCCCTTCTAACGCTCAAGAAGCTTATGAACTTACGGCTAAGGCCTTTGAACTTGCAGAAAAATATAGAAACCCTGTCATGGTCCTTTTAGATGCTATTTTAGGACAGATGAAAGAGCCCCTTGTCTTAAAAAAATTAAAAATAAAAAAATATCCACCAGAAACTTGGGCTTTAACCGGGGCCAAAGGCAGAAATAGTAGGTTTTTTAGAAGCCTTTTTTTAGATGCTGAAGAACTTAAGCAACATAACTTAAAGCTGATGAAAAAATACCAAAGCATGCAAAAAGAAATAAGATATGAGGCAAAAATTGAAGAAGGAGATATGGTTTTAGTCGTTGCCTTTGGTTCTATGGCAAGATTGGCTAATGAGGCTATCGAGGATCTTAGGAATAAAGGTTATCAGGTAGGATATTTTAGGCCTATTACTTTATATCCTTTCCCTTATAAACCTCTGAAAGAAATCGTAACCCAGGCTAAAAAACCTTTGAAAATTTTAGTACCTGAACAAAACTGTGGGCAGATGGTTGAGGATGTGAAACTAGCGGTAGAAGGAAAAGCAGAGGTAATTTCTTTACCTTATCCTCCGAGTGTAGTTCCTTTTCCAGAAGACCTTAAAAAGGAGATTAAAAAATGTCTAAACCTTTCCAAGTCCCGAAAAGTTTAAAGAAAAACCCTTTTCATTATTGCCCTGGTTGTCAACATGGCGTAGCTCATAGATTGGTATGTGAGGTAATAGACGAATTAGGTATTCAAGATAAAAGTCTTGCTATTTCTTCTATAGGATGTTCTGTTTTTCTCTATTTTTATATAGATGTAGACATGACAGAAGCACCTCATGGAAGAGCCTGTGCTGCAGCTACAGGAGCCAAAAGAGCAAGACCAGATTTGATGGTTTTTACCTATCAGGGAGACGGAGATTTTGCGGCCATAGGTTTTAATGAAAGTTTTCAAGCAGCAGCAAGAGGAGAAAAAATCACCTCTATTATGATAAACAATAATATTTATGGAATGACCGGAGGGCAAGCCTCTCCTACCACCCTCCCTGGACAAAAGACCACTACCACCCCTGCAGGAAGGGATCCAGAAACCTTTGGTTATCCTCCTAAGATAGCTGAGATTCTGGCTACTCTTGAAGGGGTTGCCTATTCAGCCAGAGTAGCCCTAAACTCTCCTAAAAGGATTGTAGAAGCTAAAAAAGCGATTAAGAATGCCTTTTTAGCCCAGATAAAGAATTTAGGGTTTGGGTTTGTAGAAATTCTTTCTACTTGTCCTATCAACTGGAAGATGGACCCTGTATCTGCAGTTAAAGCCGTAGACAAAGTTATCGAATATTTTCCTTTAGGAATATTTAAAGATAAAGTCACTCCCTTTTTAAAAAATCTAAAATAAGGAGAGAAGACCTTGAGGTTAGAACTTATCATCGCAGGTTTTGGAGGACAGGGAGTTCTTTTTACAGGAAATTTAATCGCTCAAGCCTCTATGCTTGCTGATTATCATGTAACCTACTTACCGGTTTATGGGCCTGAAATGAGAGGAGGTACATGTAATTGTACCGTAGTTATCTCGAAAAAAACTATCGCCTCTCCCTTAGTTCTTAATCCTTCGTTTTTGATCATACTTAATCTTCCCTCTTTTCTTAAGTTTCTCCCAAGACTCAAAAACAAAGGTAAGGCTATTATCAATTCAGACTTGGTAAAACCTGAAGAAATAGACAACTTAGAAGTCTTACAAAAAAAGCATAAACTCTACTTTGTGCCAGTAAACTCTTTAGCTGAAAGTTTAGGGAAACCGATGTTAGCTAACATCTGTGCTTTAGGGGCCTTTTATAAGATTTCTAAAATCTTTTCAAAACAAAATTTTGAAGAAGCTCTAAAATATATGCTTGGAGAAAGTAAAGCTCATCTTATCGAGCCCAACTTAAAAGCCTTTGAGCTGGGTTCAAAGTATATAGAGGAACACTACCAAATTAGATGAAGGCTGTTGTCCAACGGGTTAAAGAAGCTTTTGTTTCTGTAGAAGGAGAAATTATCTCTCAAATCAACCAAGGGCTCTTAGTATTAGCCTGTGTAGAAAAAGGGGATGATGAAAAAACCGTTGACTGGATAGCAGATAAAATCGTCAATCTAAGGATTTTCCCAGACCCTGAAGGTAAGTTTAATCTCAGTTTAAAAGACATAAACGGTGAAGTATTATTGGTTTCAAACTTTACGATATGCGGACAACTTAAAAAAGGTTCACGACCTTCTTTTCACTTAGCAGAAGACCCAACCCAAGCTGAAGCCATCCTAAAGAGTTTAGCTGAAAAAATCAAACAAAAAGGTATAAACGTAAAGGAAGGGGTGTTTAAAGCCTACATGGAAATTGCCTTAATCAACGATGGCCCTGTTACCATAATCTTAGAAAAATCTAAACCAAAATCTTAAGTTTTATTAACCACATCTAATCCACTTTAACTTTTGAAGTATAGTTCTAATTTTTACACCTAAATTGATTAAAAATTTTATAAACATCTTGATATCATACAATCAAATGCTAAAATGATAGTATAATCATAAAATCAACACAAAAATAAAAGAAATGAAATTTTATATAATTACCTCACATTTAAAAGCCCAGATTGAGGTAAATCAAAAGATCGTTGACAGGTATTTTGGGTACATTTTACTTTCATTAACAGGTATCCCCATAGGGATATTTTTAGGTAATACTTTTTCTAACTTTACCATAACCTTTTTAATATGTTTTATTTCCATCTTATTAAGTATTTTTTTATTCTCAAAACGAAATATATTAGCAAACATAAAAAATATACGTGAACATGGGTTTTTAGGAGAAAATCAATTAAAGGATTATCTTTTAAAAAACTTTAATGACGATTACACTGCATTTTTGGAGTTCCGTTAAACCATTTAGGAGATATCGATTGTTTTCTGGTAGGCCCCAAAGGTGCATTTATCATAGAAGCTAAAAATCATAAAGGATTTATCAGATATACCGAAGGAGGCTGGGATCATATTAAAATTGGAAGGAAAGGAACAGCCTACCGAGGGAATATAGGTAACATTTCAGCTCAGATTTCCAAACAGCTCAATCACTTAAAACACGAAGTCCCAACTTTGTCAAACGTATACATTCATAAAATTATCTGTTTTACCAATCCTGAGGCAGAACTGATAGTTGAAAAAGAACCCAAAAATTTAACAGTATGCAAATTGGAAAATCTTAAGGACTGCATATTAAACAGTAAAGGTCATTTGAAAGAAAACGAGGTTAAAAAATAGTTGACGAGATAAAAATTACTGTGAAATAGAAAAGTAAAAACGGCAAGAGGTAGTGTTTATTTAATTATATTTACCCGTGTGGGGTAAGAAGTCCCATCCTAAAATTAGCTATTTTTTCTTTAAACCCTGAAAACCTCTATAAACCTCTCTATTTTTGTTTATTAATAGCTAATTACATTTTTCTTCATATTGAGCGCAAACTTTATAAAGTGCACATATTTGCCTGTCAGGAAAAACAGGATCTGGACGACAATCTCTTCTTTCTTCCCATTTAACACATACTTTTTCACACTTTTTGCTGTTAGAACCACTGGTTTTGTTGGACTGATTGTCCTCTGCCCAACCAAAGTTACTTACTAAAACAAAAGAAAGGATAAACAAAAACTTTTTCATAGCTCGCCTCCTGCAACTTTATTATTACTCCTCCTGCAATTTTATTATTTTTCTATTTTTGTTCAGTTTTTCTAAAATCTCTTTCTGCCACCAGGGAGACCAAAATCTTAGTCCTTCATTTTCCTCTACATTGTAAGCTTTTTCCGGGGATTTCGATATATCGATGTAAATATCCTCAGTAAAGTTAAACTCATAAAACCATTTTTTAAAAACCTGCAGGTAAGCACCATTTTCTCTTTTGAATAAATCTTTAGCATCAGGAAAAATGGAGGATATTTCATCAAGGCTAAGAGAATCAGAGGTAGATACATCCATCCATTCAGAGCTGTATCCTGTACCTCTTAGCGATGGTAAACAGGCTGGAAGAGGGTCTTTGATTTCTTCATACAGAGCTATTGAATCATGGAAATCAGGAGTGCAAACTGTACCAGGAGAGATTAATATAATCTCAATAGTCCCTCCAGTCTTGATACTATTTAAGGTTTTTTAAGGGGATAGTAAAGTTTTTCTGTTTTAAATCTGTAAGCAATTGGTTTTATGTTTTCTCCTTCTGGTTCAACTTTAACGATATCAAACACAAAGTAATTAAATCCTCGACTTAGATAATCCTTTGCTATACCTTCCACTGTCTCAAGATTCCCGACAGTCGGAAGTTGCTTTGTAGAAAGAAAGGAGATAACCCAATTTCTAAAATCTCTTATATCTTTAATCTTAATCACAGTTATATCGTGAGATTCCAGCTTAGCATCAAATAAGACCTGAACAGGATTTACCCTTTCTCCAACCTTAGTCATATGGAAAAAGAAAATCTTCTTTTTTGAAATTATATCTGAAATTTTCTTGAAAGGATTAGAATCCACAAGAAAAACTTTTGGTTCAGAAGGGAAGGGAATAAAACGGACGATTGAAGTATTTTTATCTGATTTAAAGTTTGTCCCAAGTATTAGTATTTCTTCCTTATAATTATAGAAGATTATCGCCTTCTGAGCGTCTTCGCTTAATTTAACACCGTAAGGATGTATACCTCCCATATCTGTAAAGATCTGTTCTGTATAAAGCATGATATAAAGAAATGATATGTAAATTAGCCTGAAACTCAATTTCATTGTTTTATACTTTTTTGATGTCTATCTTTCATCCAAAGGGCAACATATTTAATCACCAAAAGCAGGATTAATGGTAGAGCAAACAATATAGTTGATAGTAAAAAGATTATAAGCATTAAAAATGTGAGAGCATCTAAGGTGTGAGGCATTTCAGAAATGCCAGATATCTTTTTTAATACTATAAAGCTAAATTTTATACACAATATTATACCAGGAATCGCAGCAGTAATAAACCATATCAATGCTAAAATCTTTATTACTTTTGTTAGTTTATCTTTTTTGCCAGTTTCTTTAATGTTAATTCTTTCAAGTCTTTTTCTTTCTTTTTCTAAAGTCAGTGTTTTTAGTTCACGACCCTCTCCGGATTGGGGAGTAGAATATAAATTGTGTCTTTTAATAAAATATTTTAGAGGCATAATAAAAATTTTTAATATTTTTTAAATTAATGATAACATAAAAC
>NZ_AUIT01000008.1 GCF_000423845.1 Thermodesulfobacterium hveragerdense DSM 12571
GAGACGAAGGAGGACTGGCTCCAGATACTTAATGATTTGATAAAGAGGGGAGTTAAGAGGGTTATGGTAATAGTGAGTGATGATTTTCCTGGCCTTACTCAAGCCATAAAAGCCCTCTTTCCTGAGACAGATCATCAGCTTTGTTTTGTACACATGCAAAGGAACATCAACAGGAACATGTCTAAGCAGGATGCTAAAAAATTTTATGAGGAGTTAAGCATTATAAAGAGGATAGAGGAGTATGAGAGGGCCTTAAATAGATTTGAGGAATTATGTAAGAGTTATGAGAAGAAGTATCCAGCTTATATAAAGGGACTTTTGAAAAAGAAGGGGCACTGCCTGTGGAAACTCTATGTAAATGGCTGGTCTTTTATCCAAACCAAGGTTAAACTCGTTTGGAGCCTTGGAAGGACAAATGTTCATACAGTGACCACAACCTGTGCACTTATCCCAGTCTACATATCTGGCTTTTTTCCTGATGGTAACCTCAAAGTTTCCTACATAACCCTTAACATCTTCTACCTCGGCATAGGTGATAAGTTCGATGTTAGGATGCTGGGCAACCTCAACCATCTTTGGGGTTAAGATACAAGCTGAACAGTCCATCGTAGGAAAGGTCTTGTCAAGCTTGGCCATAACCCCACCGATAGAAGGCTGTTTTTCTACCAGATAAACCTTTAAACCTATCGTTGCCAGGTCTAAAGCAGCAAAGATACCTGCGATCCCACCTCCTACCACCAAAACCGACTTTTCTGCATCCTGAAAGCGATCTTCTAAAGGCTCTGCCAATCTTACCTTAGCCACCGCACTGGCAACAAGCCTTTTAGCCTTTTTGGTAGCCCCCTCTTTATCATGCCAATGAGCCCAGCTATCCTGGTCTCTTATGTTAGCCATCTCACAAAAATATTTGTTCAAACCAGTTGACTCAACAGCTACCCTAAAGATAGCCTCATGAGTCCTTGGAGTACAAGCAGCAACCACAACCCTGTCAACCAGCCCTTCTTTAATATCATTCTTGATCAACTCTTGCCCAGGGTCAGAACACATAAACTGATAGTCCCTCACAACCACTACATCAGGTAAGGTCTTAGCAAACTCTACTACTTCCTGGATATTAACCGCACCCTTAATGTTTTCTCCACAATGACATACATATACACCTACCTTAGGCATTTTACCCCTCCTTTTAATAATAGTATTATTTTTAAGTTAAGTTTTTATTACAATTTCAATACTAAGTCAAATAGATTTTTTCAATATAAAATATACGTTTTATTTGCAATAAGTAATAAAAAATTATATTTAAAAAGCAAATAAAATGTGTTTTGATATAATTAATTTTTATCAATAAAAGCTATACCTTGAATAGGTTTAACTCTTTTACGATTTTATCTTTACAGAAGGGTTTTTATGTTTATAATAGATTGGAAACCAAGAGATTAAAATTCGGAGGAAGGATAGATGGCTACCATAGGTTTTATCGGCGGTGGGATGATGGCAGAGGCTATTATCAAAGGATTGTTAGACAAAGGGCTTTTTAGTCCAGAAAACATTTTTGTTTCTGAGCCTGTTTTAGAAAGAAGAGAATACCTAAGCTCTACCTATAAAGTCCACACTGTAGACCAAAATGAAAAGGTTTTGAAAGCTTGCAATAAGATAATTTTAGCGGTAAAACCACAGATAATGAAAAAAATTTTGGAAGAGATAAAAGAACATATCGATATAGAAAAGCATCTTTTGATTACCATCGCCGCGGGACTTCCGATCAGTTTTTACGAAAAATTATTACCTCAAGGGACAAGACTAATCAGGGTTATGCCTAATACCTGTGCCATCGTGCATAAAAGCATAAGTGCTTTAACCAAGGGAAGCTTTGCTACTGAAGAGGACTTAACCTCGGCAGAAAAACTTTTTTCTGCCATAGGAGAAACGGTGGTGGTAGTAGAAGACTTGATCGATGCGGTAACCGCTCTTTCAGGAAGTGGGCCTGCTTATGTAGCTTTGTTTATAGAGTCTTTGATAGACGGGGGGGTAAGAGCAGGTTTGCCAAGACCTTTGGCAGAAAAGCTTGCCCTGGCAACGGTTTTAGGCTCGGTAGAAATGATGAAAAAACTAAAAAAGAATCCCTATGAAATCAAAGCCATGGTAACCTCTCCTGCCGGAACTACCATAACCGCTTTAGAGGTGTTTTACCAAAAAGGTTTCCCTGGAACAGTGATTGAGGCCATATATAAGGCTTACTTAAGAAGTAAAGAACTAAGCGAAGCTTTCAGTTAAGGGCTTCTATAACCTGTTGATGAAAATAGTGCCTAAAATCCCTTATTTTTAGGTTATCCCGAGTAGGGTGTACCCTGTTTGACAAAAGGACGATGATAATTCCCTGGTCAAAGTCTATCAAAAACGAGGTCCCGGTAAAACCGGTGTGTCTCAAGGTATTTGAAGAAATTTTAGCCTTTAAAAGCTCTTTTTCCTTAGGGTTGGGCAACATAAAACCTAAGGCGTATTCAGAATCTTTTTCTCGATGAAATATAAAAGTTTTTAATAAATCAGTAAAGAGAGAGTTTCCTTTCTGGTAAACATTTAGCAAAAATTCTAAAACATCAAGGACACCATAGATGTTACCAAAAAGCCCTGCTACTCCAGAAACCCCACCCAAAGCCCTGGTGTTTTCATCTTCAACAACCCCTCTCAATAGTTTTTTTACCCAGGGGCAAACAGAGGTAGGAGCCATATATTCCTGGTCTATTCCTTTTTTTAGAGGATTAAAACCAATAAAAGACTTTTTTCCTAAAGAAATTCTTTTCTTAGCTTGTTCAAAAATTTTTTCTAAGGGCTCTCCAGATAGACTTTCTAAGAGATGGGTTAAAATAAAGTAACCAAGGTCTGAGTAAAGGCTTTTTTCTCCTGGGATATACTCTAAGGGTGTTTCTTCTATCTTTCTTACTATATATTCCAAAGGCTTTTCTGGATTTTTTTCTAAAATTTCCTGATAAAAAGGATGCCATGCTTTGAGGCCTGAGGTATGGTTAAAAAGACGATAAACTGGAATTTCAGAAAGAGGAGGCTTAAGGTCCAGGTAATTTTTTACAGGAGAATAGAGGTCTAATGCCTTAGGGTTTTTAGCTAAAAAATCTAAAAATCCTAACACCAGAGCCAAAGGCTTGGTAAGGGAGGCAAGGTCAAAGATGGTGTTTTCCTCTATAGGTTCGATATATGGGATTAAAGCCTGATAACCAGCCCCAACTATGTATCGTCTCTGTTGAAAATAAACCCCTGCTACTGCACCAGGGAAGACCTCTTTTTTTACCCCTTCGTTTAAAAGCTCAAATAGTCTGTTCAGGATTTTCATGTTTTTCTTCAACCTTTTTCTGAAGTTTTCTTATCTCAAGTTTTAGTTTTATCATCTGGGAAATCGAAACCGTTATCCCAAAAAGCACCCCTAAAATAAAACTTATGATGATGACTAAGGCTAAAGGGATGTTTTCCAAAGTTACCCCAGGGAAAAGATGTAGATTAACCTTTGGGTCTATGTTAAAGACTACAAAGAAAACCAACAACAATATCAAAACCAACCAGAGTATCAACCTAAGAAACATCCATAACCTCCTTCAAAAGCTCTTTGACCCTATCTAAAGAAATCTCGTAAGTTTGCTTACAAAATTCACAGGTCACAGAAACAGGCTTTCCTTCTTTTAAAAAACCCTCAAGCTCTCCTCTTCCCATGGCTATCAAAGCCTCTTCTACCCTTTTTTCAGAACAAGTACATCTCCAGGCTAAAGGCCTTTTTTCTAATATTTGAAGTTTTGGGAAAATCATCTGTAAGATTTCTTCTGGCGTTTTTCCTGAGGATAAAACTGAAGTAACAGGAGGGAAATTTTTAAGTTTAGCCTCTATTTCCTCTAATTCAGACTCGGTTGCCTCTGGCAGTTTTTGTACCCAAAAACCTCCTGCAGCAAGGATGGTTCCGTCTTTATCAACTAAAACCCCCAGACTTACGGCAGATGGTATTTGTTCAGAAACGTTTAAATAATAAGCCAAGTCTTCGGCAATCTCTCCTGAAATCAGATCTACAGACCCATGATAAGGTTCTTTCAAACCTAAATCTTTTACCACAGAGATAAAACCTTTTTTTCCGACTGCAAGCCCAACAGGAAGTTTCCGGTTGATAGGGTCTATATAAACGTGAGGATTTTGTACCGTTCCCCTTAAAAATCCCTGATAATCACCTTCTGCTAAAATCTCACCGAGTGGACCATCTCCCTTGATCTGCAAAAGGACCTTACCTATCTTTAGGTCAGAAGAAAGCAAAGCTACCCCTGCTAAAGCCCTTCCCAACGCAGCTGAAGCCACAGGGCTCAAACCCTGCAAACGACGGGCTTCCTCTACAATCTCTTTACAACAAACAGCATAGGCCCTAAAATTTTTATCTACAGGTAAACCTCTAACCAAATAAGCCATGTTTCTTTTTTATCTCCTCCATCTCTTGAATTATCTTCACAGGAGAGGTGGGATCTATCAAGTTGGCAACCCCTATTTGAAAGGCTTTTGCCCCGCACACCAAGTATTCTAAAGCATCCTTTCCAGAAAGGATACCTCCGCTACCTATGATAGGGAGTTTAACCTTTTGGGCAAGTTCGTATACCAACCTTAGGGTTAAAGGTTTTATAGCAGGACCTGAGAGCCCTCCTTTGATAACCTTTAAAGGTGCTAAATCTATCACCCCTAAAGCAGGATAGGTATTGGCTACCACTAAGGCATCTACCCCCTCTTTTTCACAGATCTCGGCTATTTCATAAACTGGACCTACAGGAGAAAGTTTTACTGCTAAAAATTTTTCCCAAACCTTTCTAACCTCTTTTACCAGGGTTTTAACTCCCTTTGGGTCAGAAGAAAAGGCTATACCACCCTTCTTAACGTTAGGGCATGAGATGTTAAGCTCTATACCATCCACATTTTCTTCCTTAAAACCTTCAACAAGGGCTACAAAGTCTTCTACTTCCTCTCCGTGAAGGTTAATGATAAGTGGCACCCCATAACAGAAAAGCTTAGGGAGATAGTCTCTTTTAAAGACCTCTAAACCTGGGTTTTCAAGTCCTATGGAATTGATCAATCCACAAGGGGTTTCATAAAGACGAGGAGGAGGGTTACCTTTCTTAGGTAAACGAGAGATTCCTTTAGAAACAAAAGCTCCTATGTTAGATTTAATCTCTTCTTTAGTAAGATACAGGTCTAAGTTTTCTCCAAGGCCCCAGGTACCTGAAGCCAGCATAAGAGGTGTTTTAAGTTCGAGATTCCTGAGTTTAAGAAATGGCATCAAAGTCAATCTCCTCTGCTAAAAGAGTAGGGCCCTCTATACAAAGGTGTACATAATTTCCGTTTTTAAGTGGAATTACACAGCCTTTACAAAAACCTGTACCACAAGAAAGAAAGGTTTCCATCGTAAGATAGGCCTTTACTCCAAAATGCTGGGCTATTTGAGCTATGGCTTTTAACATAGGTAAAGGACCACAGGCAAGCACGTCTACCTTATTCTTTTCTAAATACTTCCTCAAAGGTTCGGTAATCAACCCTTTATAACCCTGTGACCCGTCTTCTGTGGCTATTTCTACCTCTGTTTCGATATCTTCTAAAAAAGGATAACAAACCAGGTCTTCTGCTGTACGAGCCCCATAAAAAATTTTCTTGGGTAGCTCATAGGTATGGATTTTTCTTTTTATGCTTTCTAAAAGATAGATAAACCCTGCTATTCCTATGCCTCCTGCACAGATCACATAGTTCTCAAGTTTAGGAAAGGGTTTCCCAAGGGGGCCTAAAAACTCGATCTTACTTCCTGGTTGAACCAAAGATAAAGCTTTGGTACCTTTTCCTACCACCTGATAAAGCACATAAAAACTATTCTTTTTTACATCATGAATGGTAAAAGGCCTGGGAATAAGAGGGTCAATCCTTTCGTTAATCTTGATCTTGACAAATTGACCTGGGTTAAAACTAAATATTATATCTAAATCTGTTTTTACCCTCAAAAGATAAACGTTGTGAGAAAGAGGAAGGTTTTTTATAACCTCGCCTTGATACATGTTAAAAAATTTCCTCTAAAAAAGAAAGAGATTTTTTTTCTCTAAATTTTTCTCTTAGTTCTTGTAATACATCTCTAAAACTTTTTTCTTCTGTTATAGGGGTTCGGTAAAATGTACCTACCCAGGATCTAAGTTCTTTTTCCTCAGGGAGGACGGGCAACTCGTCTACATCTACGTTAGAAAGAAGATAAGGAGGCACTTCTTCTACTTGTTCACTCTTATAATCCTTTAAAAACTTTAAAAGATCAAAAAGATTGCCATAAAGCCCACCAATGTCTATGTTTTCAGCTAACTGTAAAGCAATGGTCCCAACATAAAACAAAAAAGGAGGTAAAGATGCCTCTCCCTGTTCACAGCTTTTGGTTGAAGCCATTATCCTGCACATAAGCGGACGATAAGGATAAACCATACAAAGTCCTTTTTCGTCTAAAAAAGGACATGTAGACAACTGAGGGGGATAATCCTCTAAAGGAGGCTCTGTACCTTGAAGATAGCAAAGAAGGGTCTGGTTATGGGTAATCTTTGGCCTTGGATAACTCTGAAGATATGAGACCCTGGTTAAAACCTCAGGACTAACCCTTTCTAACAGATAGTAAGCCTCTAAAGAAGTAGTATAAATACGGTCTGTGCAACAGAGGTTACAACCTGGTTTACAAAAAAGATCCCAGGCTTGATAGGTGTTTTCTAAGTGTTCATAAAGTTTTTGCAATAATTCTAATTTGGTAGCAACCTCAAAATCTAAGAAGACGTTAATTTTAGAACCTCCTAACCATTTGATTTTTAATTTTAAACAGATTTTGTTAAAATACAACTCTTCCCGAACCTAAAAAAGCTTAAAAAAGATAAAAAAAATAATTTTTTACGCTTTTAAAACCTAAAAAATCTTTAAAAAGAACTTTTTTTAAAATTTTACTTGACTTTTGCCAATTTTTTGTTATTTTTTTGTATAAAGTTTTTTTAAAAAATCTTTGCCATGTCAAAACAGAATAAATCTAAAATGTTTCGGAATCCTTTTTTAGCCATATTATGGATTGTTTGTTGTTTTTTTCTTTTTGGTGCCTATCAAACTGACGCAAAAGCCAAAACTACCTCTAAAAAATCCTTAAAAACTAAAAAGTCAGCCTCGGTAAAAGCTGTTAAAACTTCTAACAAACCCATTACCTATAAAGTCCAAAAAGGAGACACCCTTTACGGTATTGCTAAAAAGTTTGGGGTCTCGGTAGAAGAACTAAAAAAATTAAACCAGCTTAAAACCCCTCAATTAAAACCTGGACAAACCATAAAGATCGTTTCTACTAAAACTAACTCAGAGGCAAAAACCTCTACTTCCTCAAAGAATAATTTAGTACAAACTTCCTTACCCGAAAGTCCTTCAGTTTATGTAGTAAAAAAAGGGGATACCCTTTTTAGCATCGCCAAAAAGTTTGGGATCTCGGTAGAAGACCTTAAAAGAATAAATCAGCTCTCAGGTAATTCTTTAAGGGTAGGTCAAACCTTGATAGTAAAAATACCTTCTAACAAACCTGCGGAATTTTCAGAACAAAAACCTGTAGAGAGTTCTCAACAAGAAGCCTTACAAAAAGTGGATTTACAACCACATAAACTCAATTTACAAACACCACAGACTATCTCCTCCTCAAAAGCCGATTCACCCAAGGTTATCTCAACAGAGGTTGTCTCTGGTACTCCTAAGATGGTAGAACAAAAAGAAAAAATTCAATGGATAACCTATAAGGTAAAAAGGGGAGACACTCTTTACAGTATTGCTAAAAAGTTTGGGGTCTCGGTAGAAGAACTAAAAAGAATTAACCATCTAAATCATACTAAATTAAGCGTAGGCAAGGTAATTAAGGTAAAAGAAAAAAGGGTTTTAGTCCAAGAAAAAGTTAACCTACCCAAGATAGAAGCTCCTTCAGGTGTAGGGTTTATCTGGCATAAGGTTAAAGAAGGAGAAACTTTGTACAACATCTCCTTGAGGTATGGTATACCTATCGAGGATATCAAAAAACTAAACAACCTTGAAGACAACGTAATCTTTGTGGGACAGGCCTTAAGGATTCCTACCTATGATGATCAACCTTTTATGTTAGAAAACCCTGCGGTTGCCTTTCAAGAAAAAACAAGGACTCACAGCTTTTCTGATTTCTTTCTAAACAGATCTTTTTTAGACCTTGAGGATGAAAAACGATTGCAAGACAAGTTTATTGAGATAGCCAAACAATATGAGGATTATCGTTATAAGTTAGGAGGTAATGGCAACGGATATATGGACTGTTCGATGTTTGTAAAAAAGGTGTTTGAAAGTTTGGGGATAGACCTTCCGAGAACCTCAAGAGAACAGTTTTGGATAGGGGTTTCAGTGTCTAAGGATGAACTTATTCCCGGAGATTTACTATTCTTTGCTAAAAACAGACGGCCTGAGAGTATAAACCATGTGGGTATTTATATAGGAAACAACCGTTTCATGCATTTTTCTTCTACTAAAAGAGGGCTTGCTGTAGATTCCTTAGATAGCAACTATTTCAAAACTAGGTTCGTTGGGGCCAAAAGGGTACTTAAAAACTCTGTCTTGTTTAACCTTTCCACTTTTTCTGAAGATGTAGGGTCTTAAACCAGGTTGCATTTTTAAGGATTTGTTTTACATTAAAATTCATGGAGAATCAAGACAAATTAATCAGTCTTGAAGATTGGATAGACCTTTTTTGGCAATTTCAAGAAGAAGACATAAAATATTTTCAAGACCTTGTGGCTACCCAAAGGTCGTTTGAACCTGAAGAGATCTTGAAAAACATAAAAGAACGGGTCCATATGCGAAAGGTTTTTTACCAGTTTTATAAACACCTCTCAAAAAGGGATTTTTCTTCAGATCCCTCAGGAGAAATAGAACAAAAACTGAGTGCTCTTTTCTACCGAGAGGAGATGATTACCAAGATGATAAACAAAGTTTTAGAACTTCTTTCGATAATGGTAGGGATCGAAGAACAAAAAATACTTTTTGAAGTCCCAATAAACCCTCCTGTTTTTCATTAAACCATTCTTCTGAGGTTTAGGCATGTTAAAAGAAAAGGAGATTTTAGAAAAAGCTAAAAGTGTGTTAGAAACAGAGAAGTTAGGGATTGACGAGGTCATAAAGAATCTGGACAACTCCTTTGCAAAAGCTATAGAAATCATCTTACAGAATAAAGGAAGGGTAGTAGTTACAGGGGTAGGGAAAAGTGGTCTTATAGGAAGGAAAATTGCGGCTACCCTTTCTTCTACCGGAACTCCGGCTTTCTTTCTTCATCCTGTAGAGGCTTTACATGGAGACCTTGGGATGGTAACCCCTGAAGATGTGGTCCTTGCCCTTTCTTATTCAGGAAATACCCTTGAGGTTTGTGAGTTGGTTGCCATACTAAAAAAAAGAAACATAAAAATCATCAGTATTACAGGAAATTTAGGCAGCCGGTTAGCCCAGCTTTCAGACGTGGTGATTAACGGAAGGGTACCCAAAGAGGCTTGTCCGTTTAACTTAGCCCCTACCACCAGCACCACTGCTTGTTTGGCCTTAGGGGATGCCCTGGCCATTTGCCTGTTTGAAATCAAAGGATTAGGGTCTGAAGATTTCAGAAAAAACCACCCAGGTGGATCGTTGGGAGAAAGGCTTAAGGTTAAGGTTAAAGAAATAATGCTTACCGGTGAAAACATCCCTAAGGTCTTACAAGGCACCTTTTTAAAGGAAGCTATAAAAGAAATAGATCAAAAAAGGTTGGGATGCGTTCTAATCGTAAACCAATTTAATGCTCTCACAGGGATCATTACCGACGGAGACTTAAGAAGGATCTTTCTTAGATACGGCTCCATAGACTCTCTTAAAGTAGAAGAGGTGATGACTAAGCACCCTAAAACCATACAAGAAAATGCCCTGGCTTATGAAGCCTTAGAAATGATGGAAAAACATCTAATCACAGTTTTACCGGTTGTAGACTTTGACGGAAAACTTACCGGGATTTTACATCTTCACGACGTGTTAGGTAAGGGAACTTTTAAATTTACGTTGTAATAATTCTATTAAATAATTCAGGTTTTCCTCTAAAGGTTTTGTGGCCTCTAATTTTACGTGATTAAACCAAGGAAGGATTTTTAAGTAGTTTTCTCTTACTTTGGTTAAAAACTCGGTTTTTTCAAAAAACGTAAGGTTGTCTCTGGTAGAGTTAAGCCTTTTTAAGGCCTCATCTATCGTGAGGTCTAAGTAAACGACTAAGTCTGGTAAAGGGGCGATGGTCTCGTTTTCTATAAAAAGGCTTTTTAAGTCAAACCCTTGAGCTCCTTGATAGGATAGAGTAGAAAGATAATATCTGTCTAAAACTATCCAGGCCCCTTCCTTAAGCTTAGGTAAAATAAAATTTTTTACGTTCCATTCTCGGTCTTTCAAAAATAGGTTTTTAATCTCTAACGGATGGGCCTCTCCTTGTTGCAGCTTTTCGCGCAAAACTTTACCATAAGGGCCTTGAGGAGTTGGTTCGCACCCCCAAAAAACTGAATTTCCCTGATCCTTTAAAGCCTTTACCAAAAACTTACTAACGGTGGTTTTACCTGCCCCATCTATCCCCTCAAAAACTATTAACTTGCCCTTTCTTTTAAACTCTATTTTTAGCCTTTCTTCCAAAAAATCCCGGTTGTCAGGGGTTACTTCACACCTTAAAGCTGGTTCAAAGGAAAAAACCTTTTTTAGAAAAGGAGTTTCCCCTTTGCCTACGGTTGCAAGTAAAAAACAAGAAGAACCTAACAGGTTTTCTATAAAATCACAAAAACTTTTCGATAAAGCCTCCATCTTACCTACTTCGTCTATAACCCAAAAAACCTGAACCCCATCTACTAAATCCTTCTTATACTCTTCCAGAAGTTTTTCTAACCCCTCTAAAAACACCGCATAATTTCCTATGGTAGGTAAGGTATTTATAGTCTCTGAAGGGGCAACAAGGTCTTTTCTTTTGGCAAGGAGAAATTCTCTAGAAAGAAAAGGGTCGATGATTTTAAAACCTTTTCTTTTGCCGTTTTCTCTGATTTCTTTGGTAAAAAACCCTCTTATTTTAAACAGAAAGTTTATTTCTGATAAATATTTAGTCAACTTTTCGACTAAAGTAGTTTTGCCTACTCCAGGATCACCGGTGATTAAAAGTTTTGACCTTGGACCTTGTAAAAACATGAAACACTACGACTTTTTAGACTTTTTGATAGGCTTTGAAGATAGAAGGATGTAGGTTGCCCCTAAACCACCATCACAAGGTCTGGCAGAGCAAAAAGCCATCACATATTTTCTAAAAGGGCCTTTTTCAAGCCATTCTTTAACTTTAGTTTTAAGCACCGGCTCTTTTTTAGAAGAAAGGCCTCTTCCATGGATGATAAGAACACAGTTATCACTGTTTAAGATGGCCTCTCTTAAGAAGTCTTCGAGAGCTATTTTTGCCTCTTCTACCAACATCCCTCTTAAGTTTAAAGTTTTTTTAACAGAAAACCTTCCTTCTCTTAATTCATAAACCAAACTTTTGTAAGTCTTAGAAAAACCACCTTCTATGTATTCTGAAGTAAGCCAAACCTTAAGGTCTATCCTCTTAGGAGGCCAATCCTTTTTAAGGTCCCAAAACGGCTTTTTAGGGGTAAAAAACCAGAAAAAGTTTTTTTCCTTAAGAGGTTTGGCCCTTTTAACTACCTCAGACCAGTCCTTTTCTTCGCAAAAAGAAGGTTTTTCTAAAGATAAAGGGTCTTTTAATTCTAACTTTTTTCGGGGAATACTTATACCCAAGTATTCCCCGAGGGCTTCAAAAGGACGCTGCATAACCTTACTTTTTTAATCCTTTTTCAAAAACTCTTTCGCATTTTTTAGCAGCTGCCTCTGCCTTTTGAGCAGCCTCTTCAGCTTTGTTTGCCGCTTCTATTGCTTTTTGAGAAGCTTGCTTGGCCTCGGCTGCATCAACCTTAAGGTTGTCTACCTGAGACTTAAGACTTTCTACCTGAAGCTTTAAAGCTTTTAACTCATCCTCTACCTTCTTTACACACTCTGGACAAGCTGGAGGTTGTGGTGCAGGTTGAGCTACTGCCTTTTCTGGAGCTTCGATAGGACAGCTACAACCAAAAGCTAACAACCCAGCAGAAACGATACCTAAAAACTTAACCCATTTCTTTTTCATCGCCTACCTCCTCCTTTAAACGAGTTTTTTAGATCTTTAGCCCTTAATACAACCTATAGGTATTAACTTGGCTACCTTTTTGGTAAGGCCTGCCTTGCAGGTAGCCTCGATGACCTCGTTAACATCTTTGTAAGCCTCTGGGGCCTCTTCACACAACCCTTTTTTAGACTTAGCCATTACTATGATGCCCTTTTTCCTTAGATTTTCTATTATTTGGTCTGCCCTAAAAGTTTTAATAGCTTGATTTCTACTCATCGTCCTTCCTGCTCCGTGACAGGCAGAACCAAAGGCTTTTTCCTCTCCCTCTTCAGTGCCGACCAAAATGTAAGAGGCTGTTCCCATAGAACCACCGATGATAACAGGCTGACCTACCTTTTGATAGTCCTTAGGCAACTCTTTTCTTCCGGGACCCCAAGCTCTCGTAGATCCTTTACGATGGACATAAAGTTTTTTTAGTTTACCGTTTATTAAGTGATGTTCTACTTTACAGGTATTATGACTAACATCATAAAGTACTTTGAGGAATATCCCTGGAAATATCTCCTGAAAAACCTCTCTTACTAAATAGGTGATCACCTGGCGGTTTGCTAAAGCACAGTTTATCCCGCAAACCATGGCTTTAAAATAGCTTTCTCCTTCAGGAGAATTGATAGGGGCACAAACCAACTCTTTTTCTTTGATAGGGATACCATATTTTCTTGCAGCCTTTGCTAAAACAGGAAGATAATCGGTAGCGATTTGATGTCCCAAAGCCCGAGAGCCACAATGAAAGGTAACCACCACCTGGTTTTTAAAAAGACCAAAGACCTCAGCTACCTCTTGGTTATAAATCTCTGAGACATACTGAATTTCCAAATAATGGTTCCCTGAGCCTAAGGTTCCGATTTGTCTGTGTTGTCTTTTTTTAGCTTCCATAGACACAAAGTCTGGGTCAGCTCCAGGCATACAGCCCTTTTCCTCTATATACTCCAAATCTTCTGGAATCCCATATCCTTTTTTTACCGCCCACTTAGCCCCTTCAACTAAAACCTCATCTAATTGAGAGGGAGAAAGCTTGATGGTTCCCTCAGAACCTACCCCTGAAGGAACGGTTTCAAAAAGCATCTTTACCAAGGTTTCTAAGTAAGGAATTACTTCGTTTTTTTCTAAGGGAGTAAGAAGGGTTCTAACCCCACAGGAGATATCGTATCCCACCCCACCGACAGAGATGATACCTCCTTCTTCAGGGTCAAAGGCAGCGACTCCTCCGATAGGGAACCCATATCCCCAATGAGCATCTGGCATGGCAATAGAAGCCTTCACGATACCAGGAAGACTTGCTACGTTACAGACCTGCTCATAAACCTTTTCATCCATTTCTTCAACTAACCTTTGACTGGCAAAAATTTTACCAGGGACTTTCATGTCACCCTGAAGGGGAATTTCCCACTCATATTCTGAAACTCTTTTTAGCTTCTTAAGCTCCATACTCCCAAATTACCAAAAAAATTTTGGTGTCAAATTTTACATATTTTTATTTTAAAACTTACAGGTGTAAAAGTCAAGACAACGCATTCGATCAAAAATGTCCCTGAAATAAGAATGGTTAGATCAAAATTCTGTCCCTGAAGCTAAAATTCCTTCTCTAATAACCAATTTTAAGGGAACAGAAAGGGAAAGATGATTACTAAAAAGGAGTTCCAAATGAAGTTCCTCGAAAAATTATCCCTTTTAATCAGCTAATTTTGACAAGTGTGCTCAAGTTGGTCAAGGATAGGGAGTTTGAGGAAAATAAATATTGCAACAAATTTATAAAGACTTGTAGATTTCTTTAAGTTCTTTGATTACTTCCCTGATAAGCTTTCTCAGGGCTTTTTCTTTTGTAAGGACCTCTTTTGGACTGAAAAGGGCTGGTTGTTCAAGTTTATAAAGGTTCAAAAACTTTTTAACCCCTTCTAAGGTATACCCTTCTTCTATCAGTTTTTTTACCTTAAAAAGAAGTTCAAGTTGGTCTTTTTTGTAAAACTTTCTGTTAGAAATTCGATAAGGTTTAAGCTGGGGGATCTTTTTTTCCCAGTAATAAAGCACATGAGGTTTTATATTTAAAAGTTGAGCAACCTCAGAAAGAGGAACATAAAGGGTTTCTAAAGGCTTTTTAGGTTTCATCTTGAAGTTCAGCTTTAAACTGAGGAGCTATCTTAAACCTTACCTTTTTAAACGAAGGTATCTTGACGACCTCCCCAGTTTTTAAGTTCCTCCCTATTTTCTCCTTGGTTTTATAAGGAATAAAACTTCCAAACCTTACTATCTGAACCTCTTCCCCTCTTTCTAACCCAAGTTTTATTTCTTCTAAGATTTCTTCCACAATCCTACCTAAGGTCCTCTTAGAAAGACCAGTCTTTTCAGCCAAAACCTTTATTACTTCTTTTTTGGTTATCGTCTTTTTCATCGTGGTTTAGCGTTAAATTTATCAAAAATCTTTTTAGCTACCTCATCTTGAATGTGATTGACCTCTTCATCGGTTAAGGTTCTATCTTCAGCTCTATACCAAAACCTCAAACTTACGCTTTTTTGACCTTCTGGAATAGGTGGGCCTTCATAAACCTTCACACAGCTGACCTTCTCTAAGTAAGGAATAGATAAATTTTTAATAAAAGCTAATATCTCTCCCACCTCAAAATCCCTATCAAGCACACAGGTTACATCTCTATCGGTAGAAGGAAACTTGGGAGGCTTTTTAACCTTTTTGATAGTACTTAAAGAAGGAAGAATTTTTGAAATCTTTTCTAAGAATATCTCTCCTACCAAAACATTGGTCTTAAGGTCAAAACTCTTTAATATAAAGGTTTTTACTTCTCCTGCAAAACCGATTTTTTCTTCTCCAAGATAAAGGTCAAAAGAAAGACCGCGTTTTAAAAAAGGCTCTTCAGAATATGGCTTAAACGCTACTTCAAGGGTTAGGATCTCAAAAAACTCCTCCAAAACACCTTTAAGGTCATAAATATCAAATTTTTCTGGTTGACCATGCCAGTTCTCGGTATTCTTTTGTCCCATCAATAAAAATCCCAGGTATAAAGGCTCATCTGGGAGGAGTTCTTGATTAGGTATAAAGACCTTTCCTGTTTCAAAGATAGCAAGAGAATTAACCTCTCTAAAAAAGTTAAAACAAGCAGTCCTGAGAAGCCCAGGGATTAAAGTAGTTCTCATCACAGACTGGTTAGAGGCAAGAGGATTAGCTATCTCTAAAGGTTTAGACCTAAGATCTTTAGGATCAAGATAAAGCCTCTCTAAATCCTTTGGGTCTATAAAACTATAGTTGATCACCTCAAAAAACCCAAAAGCCCTAAAAATTTCTTTTACCTTTTCCTCTAACCTGAGAAATGGGGCCTTTCCTTTAGCCCAAAGGTCTGCTTTAGGAAAATTGGTAGGTATTTTTTCGTACCCATATACCCTGGCGATCTCTTCAATCAAGTCTTCTGGTATACTTAAATCCTGTCTGTAGGAAAAAGGTTTTACTTCAAAACTATCTCCTATAGACCTTACCTCACCCACCTTCGAAAGAATACCTTTTATTTCCTCTACAGGAAGAGAAAACCCTAAATATTTGGTTACCTTTTTTTGTGATAACACGATTTGAGGATATACATAAGGCTTAGGATAAAGGTCTACCATCTCAGAAAAACGCTCGGCCTTGGCTGTCTCTAAGATCATCTGAGTAGCCCTTAACACCGCTAAAGGTATACCCTCAGGATCTATGTTTCTTTCAAACCTGTAGGAGCTTTCAGTTGAAACCTTGTGTCTCTGAGAACTCATCCTTATCCATTTAGGATTAAACCAGGCAGCCTCTAAAAAAAGATTTTTTGTTTCTTCAGAAACCCCTGACTCCTCTCCTCCCATGATACCCGCAAGCACAAGGGCTTTTTCTGCATCGGCTATCACCAAATCTTCCTCTGTAAAAACTCTCTCTATCCCATCAAGCATCGTTAATTTTTCCTGAGGATAGGCTCTACGAACGATTATCGCATGTCCATCTATCTTGTCCCAATCAAAAGCATGTAAAGGCTGTCCTAATTCTAAAAGCACATAATTGGTGATATCTACCACGTTGTTGATCGGTCTTAAACCACATTTCCATAGTCTCTTTTGAATATAAAAAGGACTTTCTCCTATTTGAACGTTTTCAAAGGTTCTCCCTATATACCTAAAACAACCCTCAGGCTCTAAAATCTTGATCTCACCTTTAAAAAATTTGCCACCTTTTAAGTAGTCCTCAAAAAGAAAAGGTTTTAACTCCCAGGAGGTTAACAAATGAAGTTCTCTTGCTGCACCCAACACAGAAAGCACATCTCCTCTGTTAGGAGTTACCGCAAGTTCTAACACAGCCTCCTTTATTCCTAAAATTTCATAGACAGACCTTCCTAACGGAGACCCCTCTGGTAAAACCAGCAAAACCTCCTTTTCAGGGCCTGTCCCAGCTTCATAAGGAGAAAGAAACATCCCCTCAGATTGATATTTTTTTACCCTCTTTACTTCTACCTTCTCTCCGGAAAAGGTATTACTCCCAGGTTTGGCTAAGGCTAAAATAAGTCCTGGTTTTACCTGATCTTTAGCCGTGGTAAAGACTGTAAAGACCTCTTTTCCGTCGGTAACTTTACAAAGAGCTACTTCCTTAAGGTCTTCTGGAGATAAAATCTCTATGATTTTTACCGAAATTATCTCTCCCAAACGTTGATAGGGATCTTCTACTGCTTCAACCTCGATACCACCCATCGTAAAAATTTCAGCAATCTCTTCTGGAGACTTTTGAAGGTCTATGAACTCTGAAAGCCAGCTGACGGGAACTTTCATAAGGTCTCTCCTGTCTTAGGCTAAAGATTTAAAGGTCTTTACTTAAAACTTTCAAGGAAATATAGATGGTTATCAAAAAACAGCCTGATGTCATCTATTTCATATTTTATCATCGCTATCCTTTCTATACCAAGTCCAAAGGCAAAACCTTGCCATATAGAAACATCATAATTAACCGACTTAAACACCTCAGGATGCACCATCCCAGCCCCTAAGATTTCTAACCAACCCGTACCACTACAAACCCTACATCCCTTTCCATGGCATATCACACAACTTATGTCCATCTCTACACTTGGTTCAGTAAAGGGGAAATAGCTTGGCCTAAACCTAACCTTTGTCTTTTCTCCAAAAACCTCTTTGGCAAAATAAGTAAGCACTCCTTTAAGGTCAGAAAAACTCACCTCTTTGTCTACCATCAAGCCTTCTATTTGATGAAACATCGGGGAATGTCTCACATCGTCATCGCATCTATAGACCTTACCAGGGGCGATGATCCTTAAAGGAGGTTTTCTCTCAAGCATAGTCCTTATTTGAATAGGGGAGGTGTGAGTCCTAAGTATAGTTCCGTTTTTGAGATAAAAGGTTGCCTGCATGTCCCTTGCTGGATGCCATTCTGGGATGTTTAAGGCGGTAAAGTTATAATATTCGGTCTCTACCTCAGGCCCCTGCACCACATCAAAACCTAAACGCCCAAAAACCTCACAGATTTCCTGAATAACCTGAGTTAATGGATGAAGACCTCCTACTACAGGCCTTCTTCCAGGAAGGGTAAGGTCTAAACCTGTAAGGACGTCTTCCTGATTAAAAAGAATTTCCTGCTCTTTTTTGACTAAAAGCGCTTCCAGCTGGTCTTTAAGTTCGTTTAATATAGTTCCAACTTGTTTCTTTTCTTCTAAAGAGAGGTCCTTAAGCCTTTTAAGATAGCTGGTAAGGACCCCCTTTTTTCCTAAATATTTTAGACGGAAGGCGTTGAGCTCTTCAAGAGTAGAAAGGGTTTCAACGTTTTTTAAAGCTTCTTGTTTAAGTTGTTCCAGTTCCTCGATTACCATCATTGCCACTGAGCTTTAGCCACTTCCACCAGCTTCGCAAAGGTTTCAGGCTCAGTTACCGCAAGATAGGCAAGAACCTTCCTGTTAAGGTCAACTCCTGCCTTCTTAAGACCTCCCATAAACTTGCTGTAGTTTAACCCATAAGGTCTTACAGCAGCATTAATCCTTATCTGCCAAAGCCTTCTAAAATCTCTTTTCTTTTGGCGTCTATCCCTGTAAGCATAAACCAGAGCCCTTTCTACAGTCTCTTTAGCTCTTCTGTAGACGTTTTTCCTCTGACCCCAGTAGCCTTTGGCTAATTTTAAAAGTTTTTTATGTCTTCTCCTGGTCTTAACACCACCTTTAGCCCTTGGCATAAACCTTTACCTCCTGTAATTTTAAAGATTAAAACTAAAACTTGTCTGCAATAGCCTTGGCGATGTGATCATAAAAACCAGCAAAAACCTCTTTGTATTGTTTTAGATGCCTTTTAGTCTTTCTGTTCTTTTTCCTAAGAAGGTGACTTTTACCGGCTTTTTTATGCATTATCTTGCCATTAGCCGTAACCTTAAACCTTTTGGCAGCTGAACGGTTGGTCTTCATCTTAACCTTAGCCATAAGACAACACTCCCTTCTAAAATTTTTTATAATTTGAAAACTTTACACCAATTTTTTATAAAAACAACCCCTTAATCTTTTAACAATTCTTTAAGAACCTCTTGAGAAAGGGTAAAACTTTCTTTTTCAGAAGGGAAAGCCTTTTCTCTACATTCTTTTATGTATTGATCTAAGGCTTTTTTAAAGGCCTCAAAACCATCAAAATAGGCCTTAACAAACTTAGGCCTAAACCCTTTAAAAAGCCCTACTACATCATGAAAAACCAAAATTTGTCCGTCTACAAAGGGACCTGCACCTATCCCTATGGTAGGAACGTTTACTTTTTCGGTTATCACCTTAGAAAGCTCTGCAGGCACACATTCTATGACTATAGCAAAAACCCCTACCTCCTCTAAAACCTGGGCATCCTTTATCAACTTTCTGGCACTTTCTATGGTTTTACCCTGAACCTTAAGGCCACCTAACTCAGCCGCCCTTTGAGGGGTAAGACCTATATGTCCAAGCACAGGTATCCCCGCCCTGACGATAGCTTCAACCACCTCAGCTACTTCTTCTCCACCCTCTACCTTAACCCCATGACATCTTCCTTCCTTGATCATCAATCCTGCGTTATAAACTGCCTGTTCTTTTGAGACCTGATAGCTTAGAAAAGGCAAATCACCTATCCTTATCGTATCAGGAGCACCTTTACTTACTGCCCTGCAAAAAAGGAGCATCTCTTCCATCCCGATAGAGAAGGTATCTTCATGTCCTAACATCACCATCGCCGCCGAATCACCAACAAGAATAAAATCTACTCCTGCAGCCTCAGCAATCTGAGCAGAGGTATAATCATAAGCGGTTGAAGCCACGATAACCTCTTTTCCCTTTTTTTCCCTAAGACCATAAGGGCTTATTTTGAAAAGAGACATAAACCTTCCTCCAAGGGATTTATACCAAACCTTTCTTTAAGATAAAGATAGCCTTTTTGGGTAAGCACCCTTCCTTTTCTTGTGCGAGCAAGCATACCTAACCTGATGAGAGCCGGTTCATAGATACTTTCTAACTCTTCAACACTTATACCTGACGAAAGGGCAAGAGCTCCCAACCCCACCGGCCCTCCCTTAAACTCTTTATACAACGTTAAAAGGCACTTTCTGTCCTCAGGGGTAAGGCCCCATTCGTCTATGTCTAAAAGCTGTAAAAACTCTTTTATCAAGCCTTCGTCTACCTTTATATGTTCTTTTGGCTGGCTACGAGTTAACCAGGCAAAATCTTTCAGCCTTCTTAACAGGTTTAAAGCCTGCCTGGGGATGCCCTTTGAAGCCTTGGCTAAACTTAAGGCTGGCTTTTCATCTATGTAAAGCCCATAGGTCTTACCTACTTTAACGATAATCTCTTTTAATTCTTCATCAGTATAAAAATTAAGTTTAAAAATAAGCTGAAACCTGTCTCTTAAAGGTGCTAAGCAAAGATTAGGTTTATTGGTTGCAGCAATAAGGGTAAACTTAGGAAGGCTTAATCTTATCGTTTTTGCCACCTGACCTTTACCGATTACGATGTCTAAAGCAAAGTCTTCCATGGCTGCATAAAGCACCTCTTGACATACCTTAGGCATGCGATGTATCTCGTCTATAAAAAGTATGTCTCCCTCCTTAAGATTAGTAAGGACTGCGGCTAAGGTGCCTGTTTTATCAAGCACAGGACCTGAGGTAATCTTAAGGTCCCTTCTTAACTCAAAGGCTATAATCCTTGCTAAGGTTGTTTTCCCAAGACCTGGTGCACCTACAAAAAACGTATGAGGAAAAACTTCTTGCCTGCCTTTTATAGAAGGAATGTATATTTTTAGCTCCTCTTTTATTCTCTTTTGACCTATAAACTCTTCAAGACTTGCCGGCCTGTATGAAACCATATAAACTTTATTATACCACAAATGGGATGTCAAAATAGTATCAAAAACCTTTCTTTATAAAAATTTTAAACCCTGCTCTTTCTATAAGACCAGATAACATCTTATCCCTAAAAATAAGCCACCAATTTTTTAATTTGTAAAACTTCATAAACAAACAGATTAAACTTAAGTGTGATATTTAAATTTAAAATCACATTTTATCCCAGATAACTTGACAAACAGGATAGAAGCTGTAATTTTAAAAAATAACTAAATATTGTGGTGTTTTTAAAGAAAAAATACTATATATTGTATTAACCTAAGGAGGTTTTTGATGGAACCGTTAGTCAGAAAAAGAACTGGTAAGGTTGTTCCTTTTTCTCGTTTTAGGATCATAAACGCTATCCATAAGGCTATGAAGGCTACCCAAATAGGAACCAAGGCTGATGCTGAAAAAATAGCTGATGCTGTGTCTATCTTTCTTTACAGAAATTATTTTAAAAAGGGAGACATTCCTCATGTGGAAACCATCCAGGACATCATAGAAAGAACTTTGATGGAAAGAGGGTTCCCTGAGGTAGCCAAAGCTTATATTCTTTATCGTGAAAAGAGGCGTCAGGTAAGAGAAATCGGACAAGCCTTAGTTGACGGTATTAACCTTATAGAGGAGTATATAGGCAATGAAGACTGGAGGGTAAAGGAAAACTCTAACATGAGTTTTAGCCTTCAAGGGCTCAATTTTCATGTAAGTTCTTCTATCGTTGCCCGTTATTGGTTAGAAAAGCTTTATCCTAAGGAAATAGCTGAAGCTCATAGAGAAGGAGATTTTCATATACATGACCTTGGTTGTCTTTCAGCCTACTGCATGGGTTGGGATTTATATGACCTTCTTTTAAGAGGGTTTGGAGGGGTTAGTGGGAAGGTTGAAAGTGCCCCTCCCAAGCATTTTAGGTCTGCCCTTGGACAAATAGTAAACTTCTTTTATACCCTTCAAGGAGAAGGGGCTGGGGCTCAAGCCTTTTCTAACTTTGATACCCTCCTTGCCCCTTTTGTAAGGTATGACAAACTAACCTATCCTGAAGTAAAACAATGTATGCAGGAGTTTTTGTTTAACTTGAACGTTCCGACGAGGGTTGGGTTCCAAACACCCTTTACCAACCTCACTTTTGACTTAAAACCCTCTAAGCTTTTTGCCAACATGAGCATTATCATCGGAGGGAAACCTCAAGAAAGTGTTTACGAAGAGTTTCACAAAGAAATGTCTATGATAAACAGGGCTTTTTGTGAGTTAATGATGGCAGGAGATGCTAAGGGAAGGATTTTTACCTTCCCCATCCCTACTTATAACATCACTAAGGATTTTGACTGGGATAATCCTGAGTATGAACCTCTTTGGGAGATGACCAGAAAATACGGGATACCTTATTTTGCAAACTTTGTCAACTCAGACATGGACCCAGAGGATGCCTTCAGCATGTGTTGTAGGCTTCGTCTTGACAAGAGAGAACTGAGGAAAAGAGGAGGAGGTTTGTTTGGGGCTAACCCACTTACCGGAAGCGTAGGAGTGGTTACCATCAACATGCCAAGGCTTGGATATCTTGCTACCTGTGAAGAGGATCTTTTTGAAAGGTTAGAAAGGTTGATGGAACTTGCTAAGGTATCCCTTGAAATCAAAAGAAAAGTGATCGAGGATTTTACCGAAAAAGGACTTTATCCCTATTGTAAGGTCTACTTAAGCTCGGTAAAAGAGGCGAAAGGTGCTTACTGGGCTAACCATTTTTCTACCATAGGACTTGTAGGGTTGAATGAGATGTGCGTAAACTTTTTAGGGAAACCCATCTATGATCCTGAGGGTAAACAATTTGCGATAAAAGTTCTAAGATTTATGAGAGAAAAGATAAGTCTTTTTCAGGAAGAAACAGGAAATCTCTACAACCTTGAGGCCACCCCTGCAGAAGGAACAAGCTACAGACTGGCAAAAATTGACAAGAAAAAATTCCCCAGGATCAAAACCGCAGGTACTGAAGAAACCCCTTATTACACCAACTCTTGCCATCTTCCTGTTAACTATACAGACGATATTTTTGAGATACTTACCCATCAAGATGACCTACAGATACTTTTTACCGGAGGAACGGTCGTTCATCTTTTTATCGGAGAAGAAATCCATGATACCAACGTGGTAAAGGACCTGGTAAAAACCGTGGTAGAAACCTTTAGGCTTCCCTATTTTTCTATCACACCCACCTTTTCTGTCTGTCCTGTACATGGCTATCTACCTGGGAGACATGACTTTTGCCCCTATCCTCATTCTGAGGCTGACTTAAACAGGTTTGGGGTAGAGATGGAGCTTCCGATTAGTCTGGCTAAAAATTTTGCTAATGCAGCTGCAGGTTAAAACTCACACCCAAGGAGGTTTAGGATGAAAGAAGAAAAGACTCAAAAGGTAAAAGTGGTGCCTTGTGAGGTTTATAGCAGAGTGGTTGGATATTTTAGACCAGTACAGAACTGGAATAAAGGTAAACAGCAAGAGTTTAACGAAAGAAAGACTGCAAGGCTTGACGGTTCTTTTAAAGTAAAGTTTTCTCCTGTAGAAAACCACTAATGGAAGACCAAAAAAGGGAGTGTTACCTCCCTTTGGTAAAGGAAAAAAGCTTAAAGAAAAAGGTTGGGGCTGGGGTCTGTGATTTTTGCGGAAATTCCCAACCCTTCTGCTATTTCTGTACCCACTGTGGGCTTACCATCTGTCAGAGTTGCTTTATAGAAAATCAGAGAATGTTTACCAGAAGTGGGGTAACCTGGGTTTGTCCTTCTTGCCTTAACTGGGAAACTCTTTAGACTAAAAATTTAGCTATTACCGGGGCATGGTCTGATGGCTTAGGTTTGGCTCGGAATCTTTTTTCTACATAAACTTCTTCTAATCTTTCTAATAAAGGCTTGGTGATAAGAATATGGTCAAGACGCATTCCATGATTTTTTTTAAAAGCCCCAAACTGATAATCCCACCAGGTAAAAATCCCCTTGTCCTTAGGATGCTTTTCTCGCAAGGTATCATAAAAACCAAAAGAAAGAAGGTCAAAAAAAGCCTTTCGTTCTTTTTCGGTAAAACAGATATGCCCTTCTAACAAAACTGAATCAAAAACATCCTCTTTTTCTGGGGCTACGTTAAAATCTCCCATAAGAATGATAGGGTCCTCAGGAGAAAAGTTTTTCTCGAAGAACTCTTTGAGCTGCCATAAAAAACTTATTTTGTAGTAATAGTAATCTGACTCAGGCTGGCCTCCGTTTGGTATATACACTGAAAAAACCAAAAGAGAAGCAAAACCAAAACCCTCAACCTCTATTCCAATAAGCCTTTCTTCTGAATCAGGGAAGCTATCAGGCTCTGAAGTATTTTCGAAGCCTCGTTTTATACTCTTTGGAGCCACCTTAGAAAGTAAAGCTACCCCATTTCTTCCCTTCCCACCAGAATGAACCACACGATAACCTATTTCTTGATAGGGTTGAAAAGGAAAATCTTCGGTCTTTAATTTGGTTTCTTGTAGAGCAAGGAGGTCTGGACCGACCTCCCTTAAAAATTCTAAAACCTGATCTTTTCTAACTTTTATAGAATTAACATTCCAGGTAGCAACTACCATGTTTAATAGATTACCCAGCTTTTTTCTTACAACCTCTTTTCTTAGGTTCACAAGAAGAGGATGAACTCGCTTCTGCCCCTTCTTTAACCATCGTGTTCATCTCTCCACATTTAGGACATTTTTTAGGCTTACACCTTGATTCTTTTGTCTCTCCGCAGTTACTACATTTCCACAACCCCATATTTCACCTCCTGCAATCTTTATGTTAGTTTTTGCTCCTCAAAATGATATAAAACTTAACTTTTATTAATACTCATCTTAGAAAAATTTCAAGACCCTTAATACGAAATTTTCTACCTGTTTTTATCTGAGGGAGATTTTTTATTTACTTTATTTGACTTTGTTTGACTTTATCTCGAGTATGGTTAATATTTTAAAGGGAATGACCCTTGAAGGGTCATCCCTTTATTTTTGTTTTACCAGGCTTAAAAAGCCAGATTTAGCCTTACCCCAAAGATATGACCTTTATTTTCTGGGTTTTCCTCGTCCTTAAGCCTATCTTTCATCCATTGCCAGTCAAAGGTGAGATGTGAGGCAAAGAGTTTTTCTTTTTCGTATATAGGAACAGAAAGATAGGCTTCTACAGCTTGTGTATGCTTTAGTTCTTCATTTTTTGAGGGAGCTTTAAGGTAAGTGTAGCCTAACCCTAATTCAACGGTTTTTACACCAAAGGGTTTAAACTTATAGTTCAACCCTAAGGAATACATGCTTTTGTAGTCTATTTCTGCGTCATCATCCTGAAAACCAGCTCTGGCAAAAACCCCAAGGGTATCTTTGATTATATCCTGGTCTATAGACACACCCCAGCCCTTTAAAGCTTTTTTCTTTTCTGCTTCCCAATCAGGGAAACGCTTGTTGGTAGTAAAGGCAAAAACTCTATAATTTCCTTCTCCAAAAGAGGTTTCTAATTTATACCCTACCTGGGCAGCATAGTAATTATAAGTTTTCTTGTCAAACCTTGAGTCCTCATTCTCGTCGGTTTTACTTTGCATCCCTACTAAGGCTAAGCTAAAAGGCCCTTTAGACCACTCTACAGCTACTCCATAGTCATAACTTATAAGGTTAGCCAACGGGTTGTTTACAAAGGCCTCATTCATAAACTGTGTCAATTCATCGTTTGCGAACCGGTTTTGGTCGATGAAAGCGGTTGCGTCTATGATTCCCAAGGTTGTTTTAAGGGTTGAGTTGCCTGGCAGATCAAAGGTTCTTGCGTACCAAAGTTCTTGCAAATGGTCTCTTGAACGGTTGTTGATGTTGTGAAGATCATCCCTGAGATCATCTGAATTAGGAGAGAGGGTAAAAGGACTAACCTTTTTTAATCCATTTCCTTTGGCAAAACTACCTCTTACTGAAAACTCGTCCTTTTCTGTAGGTTTAAACGTAACCCTTGCGTCAAGAACCACAGACCCCTTTTCCTCGTCCTTAAAATCCCCTTTTCTCTTATCTAACCCTTGGTAAACCCCTGTCAAGTTTGCCTCGATAGAGAGTTTTTCGTTTACCTCATAGGCTTTAACCTTAACAGGAACTCCGAAAACCAAAAGGCCTAAGGATAAGGTCGTAAAAACCTTTCTTACCATAATTTCCCCCCTGTTTTAGGTTTAACTACATGTTTTTATAATTTTAACACAACTTTTCAAATTGGGCCACCTTTATTATAAAAATAATTAAAAATAATTTTTATAAAATTAACCTTGCAAGATGATAAACTACAAAAGAGACTATCCAGGCAACGATAAAGGTAACCAAAATTATCTGACAAACAAACTTAAAAGATCCTGCTTCTATCCTCACTGTTGCTGCATAAACCATGCATGGAAAATATAGGAGTACAAAAACCATAAAAGAAAGAGCTGAAGCAGGGGTAAACCTATTTTGAAGTTCAGATAAAATACCTGTACCTTCTTCTGATACCTCTGCCGTGAGGGTAACGATCCTAAAAGTAGAGACCAGATTGCCCCCTACTTCTTTTGTTTTTTCAGCAAAAAGCAAAATCAATTCTTTAAGGTCTTCTTTAAAAGAAAGTTCCTCTTGAGGATTATCTTCAACATCTCCTCCATAAATTTGTGCCATCGTTGAAACTATAACCTCTTTGGCAGGGAACCCTGCCAAAAGACTGGCACTACTTGCCCAATCTCCAAAACCTAAGGGTTTAAAAATAGGGGCTATCAGATGTCCTGTTTTGCCTAAGATTGAGTCTTCAGGTTTTTCAGGCTTCCAGGGAAGGTTTAGTGCCATCCATATGAGAACATTAAAGGCCAAAACCAAAGTCCCTGCTTTGATCACAAAATGTTTTAGCTTAAGCCAGGTGTGAATGGCAAGATTTTTAAAAGTAGGGATACGATAAGGCGGTAGTTCCATGATAAAAGGTCCGCTAACTCCTTTAAAATAGGTTTTGTGAAGAATAACAGCAAGGCTAAGAGCTACAGCTATACCCAACAGATAGAGGAAAAGAAGCACCGCTGCTGAGTGAGTTGCAAAAAAAGCTGCCACAAACAAAGCATAAACTGGCAGTCTTGCTCCACAAGACATAAAAGGAACTATAAACATCGTAAGTTTTCTCTCATGCTCCTGTTCTAAAGTTCTACAAGCATATACAGACGAAACATTACAACCAAACCCCATAAGAAGAGGGATAAAAGCTTTTCCCTGAAGCCCAAAGTATCTCATGATTCTATCCATAAGAAAAGCCGCCCTTGCCATATAACCGGTAGCTTCAAGAAAGGTTATCATAAACATGATCATCCCGATTATAGGAACAAAAGACAACACAGTCCCTACTCCTACCCAAATCCCATCCACTATAAGAGAATTTAACCAATCTGTTACCCCTACAAAGGAAAGCCCTGCCTCTATCCATCTTCTAAAGACCTCATTTACAGCTTTGTCCAAAAAATCTATGTAAGGGTTAGCTACATCAAACGCAACCTTAAAAGAAAACCACATCACCAAAAGAAAAAGAGGTATCCCTAAAATCCTGTTTAAAACTATCTTGTCTATCTTTTCTGTAAGGGTCTCTCGTCTGATTTCTGGGCGTTGAAGTACCATTTTGGCAATCCCGGTTGCTAAACCATACCTGACATCAAGCAAGTAATCGCTAAAATCTACCTCGTGGACTGTCTTAATGTGCTTGAGGATGTTTTCTTTTTCTCTTTTATCAAGCTCAACATCCAACTTTCTTAAAAGCTCCTCTTCTCCTTCTAACAACTTAAAAACCACAGCCAAACTTACCCTATCTAAATCCGGTTTTACCACTTTTATACGGGATAAAATCGTTTTTACTAAATCCTCTAACTCCTCTCCATAAGGGAGCTTAGTTGGCACGATTGCCTTTTCAAAGAGGCCAGTTGCCAACTTGAAGATTAGCCTTGGCAATGGCGTTTATCAAACTTGATTTACCTGTGTTAGGATTACCAACCACTGCTATCTTTATTTCTTTCATGCTATCACCTCCACCTCGATCAACTCTGCCTCTTTTTTTCTGATAGAAAGATGATATCCTCGCACTTCTACGTCTACAGGGTCAGCAAGAGGAGCAATCCTAACTATTTGAAGCTCAACCCCAGGGGTTATACCCATTTCCTTTAGGCGTTGTTTTACCGATGGGGGGCCTTCAACAGAAACTACCTTAACTCTCTTCCCTAAATTAACCTTAGAAAGTTTTGGCATCGTTTTTCACCTCCTTTTAGGATTTGTTTATCAACCCTAACCAATCCCTTATTCTTTGTTCCATGCTAAGAAAAATGTCTACTATTTCTGGGTCAAACTGAGAACCTGAGCCTTTTTTAAGTTCCTCCAAAGCCTCTTCAAAACTTAAAGGATTTCTGTAGGGGCGCTTGTCTGTCATCGCAGAAAAGGCATCAGCTACAGCTATTATCCTTGCTCCAAGAGGTATTTCCCGTTCTTTAAGACCTACGGGATAACCCTTTCCATCCCATCTTTCATGATGATAAAGCACCATCTCTATAACCCCTCCTTTACCTTGAAAAATTCTGATATCCTTAAGATAATCTGCCCCAATCACTGGATGTTTCTTAACTATCTTCCACTCCTGCTGTGTTAAAGGACCTGGTTTTTTCAAGATTTCATCAGGTAGAGCAAACTTTCCGATATCATGGAGATGTCCTGCTATGTGAATAAGGTCTGCCAGTTTAGGAGGAAGCCCTAAGGCTAAAGCAACCATGTAGCTTAACACCGCTACTTTTTCTGAGTGGTATTTGGTATACAGGTCTTTACTTTCCATAAGATTGGTCAAGACTTCGCAGATTTGATGAACAGTAACCATCAAAGGCTGACATTTTTCTATCTGACAACATAATTCTACGATTTCAGGGTCATAAAGGCATTGTTTGGCCAACATCTTCCCTACTCCTCACATAGAAAAACCAAATTTTTTCCAGATTTTTTGGCCTGATAAAGGGCCTTATCAGTCATCTCAAAGAGTAGTTCTAAAGGTCTAACCGGAGGGGCTCCACAAACCCCGAGACTTAGAGTAACTCCTAAGGTCTGTCCTTGCCACCAGACTATATGATCAGCCACAGCCCTTCTTATACGTTCTGCTATCAATTGTCCTATCTCAACGGTTGTGTTCTTCAAAAATAAAACAAACTCCTCTCCACCCCATCTAACAGCCAAGTCTGTTTTTCTTAAGTTCCTTTTGATAACTTGAGCAATGTCCTTTAAAACCTTATCTCCTGCCTGGTGCCCAAAGGTGTCGTTGAATCTTTTAAAATCATCTATATCAGCCAAAACCAAGCAATACGGTGGGTTGGCTAACTCTTTCTTTAAGAGATTTTCAGCAAACTGTCTTGTTAGAAGACCTGTCAACTGGTCAACCCTTGCAAAATCTCTCAACATCTCATAGGAGGTTTTCAATGGTCTAACCAAGATATGCTTTAGGAATGCTTTATCTAAAGCCACTCTACTTTCGTTAAACCTGACTACTACCCTATCTCCAGAAGGATCCTGATGGATAATTTCTACCAAAGTTCCCTCCTGAACGCCAATGCTTTTTAATCTCAGGCTTAAGTCAAAGGAAAAAATACATATCACCTCAGCCAATTCTCCTAATGGAAAGTTAGACAGGGGATAAACGGTAAATTTTTGACATTTTCGTATACTCATCCCTGCCTCCCTCCTTTAAACTATGATTTATGGTTTGTTTTAAGAACCATTATTTTCATCGCCAGTTTTCGACTTAGCGCGATAAAAGTTTCTTCTACCCTAAGAAGAATAGGATTACCCGGTCTGTTTTGTTTTACCTCTACTACCTGCCCGGGTTTAAGACCCATAGACCCAATCTTTTGGTTAACAACATCTTTTTTACCTTTAAGACAACACTCAACACCGCCGCAACCTCTACAGGCATACCAAGAACCAACCTTTAAATCTGAAGAAAGAGAATAGATTTTGCCAAGCTCACCTTCTCTAAGAAGAGCTAAAGGGATTAATCCCTTTTCTTTCAAACCCTCAACCATGTCTGACCTCCCTTATTTAATTTATTCTGCATTTCATTTTCAATAAATATACAAAAAATTAGGCATCCACCTTCAACTGGTTAATAAGTTTTTTGATCCTACAAAGCCCTTTGGACCGGCAAAAGATACATTTTTTCTTGCCGCAACTTTTAGCCAGCTTAACAAGTTCATGAGATACACATCCTGTTATTATGATTATGTAATCGGCGGATGAGAAGATATAAGAGGCTTGAGGAGACCATCTGTTGACAAACCTGAGTTTCAGCTTGTTTTCTTTAGCATATTCTTCTAACTGAGGTTTAAACCTATCGTGTCCTCCTACAACCGCAACTGTCATACCTGCCCTCCTATCTGTTTGTTTTTACCCATCCTGCTTTTTAAAATTGCAATTGAAATTAAATCTCAATTTATACATATTTTTTTATCTTATCAAGTCCTTTTTTGTTTTTCAATTTTTGTTTTTCTCCTTGACAAAAGATTATCCTGCATTATATTTTATTAAAAAATTGATTTTAATTAAAAATAATTACAGGAGGTGGGTTATGGAAGAGGTAAAAGAAGTAATCAGTATGCCAAAGATTGGAGACCAGGCCCCAGGTTTTGAGGCTATGACTACGATGGGGCCTATAAAGTTTCCTGAAGATTTTAAAGGACAGTGGGTAGTGTTCTTTTCCCATCCGGCAGACTTTACTCCAGTTTGTTCTACCGAGTTCTTAGCCTTTGCTCAGATGAACGAAGAGTTTGCCAAGAGAAACGTCCAGCTTTTAGGTTTAAGTATAGACAGTGTGTTCTCTCACATAGCCTGGGCCATGAACCTTAAAGAAAAAACCGGTATAGAGATTCCCTTTCCTATAGTAGCTGATGCTGACGGAAGGGTGGCCAAGCTTTATGGGATGTTACACCCAGGGGAAAGTTCCACGGCTACCGTAAGGGCTGTTTTTATCATAGACCCTAACGGTAAGATAAGGGCTATCATTTACTATCCCCTTTCTGCAGGAAGAAACATGAGAGAAATTTTAAGGTTGATTGATGCCTTACAAACGGCTGACAAGCATGGGGTAGCCACTCCTGCCAACTGGGTGCCTGAGCCTCAGGTTTGGGAGTTTACTGAGGAAAACACAAAGGTAATAGTACCCCCTCCAACCTCCTATGAAGAGGCAGTAAACAGGGCAAAACAAGGTTATGAATACATTGACTGGTATTTCTGCAAGAAAAAACTGAGTTAGAGGGGAAAACATGTCTACAGGTTGTGTAAGTCCTGACGGAAGGCTTAGTGAAAAGGCTCTTGGACTGTTAAAGTTGTTAGAAGAAAAAGGGGCTCTTGCCCCTGTTGAAATAGCAGAAATAACCAAAAGACCGCTTTTCCAAGTAAGAAGTTCGCTAAGAGAACTTACAGAGGCTGGATTTATTACCTCATCAGAAGGGGAAAAATACAGTCTTACAGAAAAAGGACGTGCAGCTTTAAGCTAAAGCTCTTTTATTTTTATAAAAACAGGAGAAAGGGAATTTTCCCCTTTCTCCTGTTTAAACTTTTTCACGTTTAGGGTCTAATTTAACCCCAAAATTTTTCTTAAGGAAAGTTAACTTCTAACCTTTCCCAAAATGTATTTTTACTCCTTTTAAATTCAACCCTAAGAAGTTGAATTTTTATGTTTTTATGTTAACCTTTATAAAATTTTTGGTTAACGAAAATTAACCCTTTTACCTAAAGACAAAAATTCCCTTTCGCATGGAGGGTAAAGATGAGGATAGGCAGGATTTTAGGATTAGGAGGGGTTTTGTGGTTTTTATTTAACACAAATGCAGAGGCTGAAAACAGCGAAAAGATTACCTCAGTTTTTCTTGAAGAGGTAAAGGTTACAGCCCCGGCAAGTGTTGAAACGGTTGAACGTGTCTCTCAAGAGGTAAAGGTATTAAAAGAGGGTTGGGAGTTAAAGATCGGGCCTGAGAGGTTTTCTAATTTGCAATTTAGAGAAAGAGGAGAGTTTGGTGTGCAGCAGGACCTTTCTATAAGAGGTTCTACGTTTGAGCAAAATCTGGTAGTTTTTGAGGGTATAAGACTTTCTGACCCTCAAACAGGGCATCATCTTATGAATCTTCCTTTTACCCAAGAGGAGCTTTCTTCTGTAGAGTTGTTAGCAGGAGGGGCAAGTGCCCTTTATGGTCCTGGTGGTTTTGGTGGAGCCCTGAACTTTAACCTTAAAAAGCCAGAAAAGGGAGTTTTTTTATCAGGAGGATACGGAAGCTATGACCTATGGGAACTGAAAGGTAGCTTAGGTTTTGTGTTAGGAAAAACCCCGATAGGGATCAACCTTTCTCAGCAGAAATCAAATGGTTTTATCTGGAACAGAGATTTTGACATAAGAACCTTTAATACCTACGTAAAAGACCAAAGTAAGTTAATTTTTTATGGTTTTCAGGAAAAGGACTTTGGGGCAAGAAATTTTTATACCACTAAATACAACACAGAGTGGGAAGAAACAAGGACCCATCTTTTTTTAGCCAAAAAGAATTTTTATGGAAATTCCTGGTTTTTTGAGCCTGCACTAATCTACAGAATCCATTATGATACTTATCTTCTTGATCGCAATAATCCAGACTTTTATAAAAACCAGCACAAATCTCAGGTGTTAAGGGCAAACTTACCTTTAAGGGTAGAAAAAAGACTTGCTGACTATGTGGTTGGAGTTGAGGCTTCTTATGAAACCCTTGATAGTTCGAGATTAGGAGACCATGTTAGACAAGGGTTAGGGACATATTTTTGGATATATCCGAAGATAAGCGATAAATTTTTCCCAAGCCTTGGGGTTCGATATGACAGCCTGGCAAAGAACGAAGACCTCTTTTCTTATTACTTAGGGCTTGCCTATCTGATCAACCCTAAGCTAAAAATCAGGGCCTCTTTTAGTTTTTCCTATAGAGCTCCAAGCTTTACAGAGCTATACTATGATTCGCCTTATACTAAAGGTAACCCAGGTCTTTCTAACGAAAAGGCCTATAACTCAGAAATAGGGATTGATTATAAGACCTCACACATTTCTCTTTCAGGAACGCTTTTTTATAGAACGGGTAAAGACATCATAGACTGGATAAAGGCAGGAACGATAACGCAAGCTCAAAACATAGAAGAACTAAAAACCTTGGGAGTTACCATAGACTTAAACATAGCATTAAACAGAATTAAACCGTTTCTAAGCTATACCTACTTAAACCAGGTAGCCAAAAATCTAAGTTCAGCCAGATACCAGGGGTCTTATCTAAGGCACAATTTAGTAGGTGGGGTTTATGCAAAACTTCCCTGGGAAATAGATCTAATCGTTAGCGCCAACCTGAGAAAACCTTATAAAGCTAATGAGATATACCTTTTAAACCTGGAATTGAAAAAACAGTTGAAAAACGGGGTTGGCCTTAGTTTATGGGGAAAAAACCTTCTTGACGAAGAGTATGAAGAAATAAGAGGTGTTAAGGCCTGGCCTCAAACCTTTGGGTTAAGGATAGAATTTAAAAGATAATTTGTTTAAAAAGGGGCCTTAAGGCCCCTTTAAATCATTTAAAAGACTTTTTACCAGTTTTCACAAACTAACTCAAAGTAAGCTCTTGGGTGGTCGCAAGAAGGACACTTTTCAGGTGCTTCAAGTCCTTTGTGAATATAACCACAGTTTCTGCATCTCCAAATGACTTCTATTTTTTTCTTGAAAACCGTTCCTTCCTTCAGGTTGTTGGCTAAAGCAAGGTATCTTTTTTCATGAAATTGCTCAGCTATGGCTATGGCTTCAAATACCTTGGCGATTTCTTCAAAACCCTCTTCTCTTGCAATCTTAGCAAAGGTAGGATACATGACTTTATACTCATAGTTTTCTCCGCTTGCAGCATGAAGCAGATTTTCAAGGGTGTTCCCCAGTTTTCCTGCAGGAAACTTAGCGGTAATCTCTACCTCTCCTCCTTCTAAAAACTTATAGAGCCTTTTTGCATGTTCCTTTTCCTGATTAGCTGTCTCCTCAAAGATAAAGGAAATCTGATCAAATCCCTCTTTTTTAGCTATAGAGCTGTAAAAGGTATAACGGTTACGCGCCTGAGACTCTCCGGCAAAGGCAGTTAAGATGTTTTTTTCTGTCTGGGTGCCCTTTAGACTTTTCATACCTAACCTCCTTATCATTTTTTTTATTTGAAAATTATTATAAATTATTTTCTCTAAAAGTCAAGACATCTTTGTAATTTTTTTAAATTATTTTTATAATCTTTGAGTCTTCACCTAACCGGTAGATAACTTTTATTTAGGAGATGTAAGAGGTAGATTAGGAAAAGGGGAAGATACCCTGGGAAGGGTTGATTAGCCTTCCCAGGGATAAATAAAGGTTACCTCTTAAGGTTTATCAATTCTTCGAGCATGGTATCTGAAACGGTGATGATACGGGAATCAGCCTGAAAACCTCTCTGAAAGATGATCATTTTTACAAACTGTTCTCCCAGGTCTACGTTAGACTGTTCTATCGAGTTAGGAGCTATCGTTCCGAGGCCATTGCTACCTGGTTTACCTGTCACAGGAGGCCCTGAGTGGGTGGTTTCTTTAAAAAGGTTACCTCCTACTTTTTGAAGTCTTTCAGGGGCGTTAAAGTTTGCTAAAGCTACCATCCAGAGAGGAATAACCCTTCCGTTAGAGTAATTACCGGTGATAATACCTTGGTTATCTACGGTTATACTTTCCAGGGCACCTGGACCAAAACCATCTTGGTCATAAAAAATGGTGGCATTAGAGGTTGCATACTGTGTAGTCCTTACAGATTCAGACCGCCAGGAGTCTTTAAAAAAGTATCCAAAGTTTAGCTCTATTTGCTGAAGGTCATTTCTTACAAGACCTTGATCTTGCGAGTTTGGTGGGTAAATATCATATGGGAAATCTATGCCCAAAAAGTCGGCTATCATAAGGGGGTAACCGTGTGAACCAAGGGCTGAAAACTTATCCACCGGATCTGGAACAGGATTACCAGTAATATCTACCACCTGAACTAAAGCCCCGGTGTTTGCATCCACTCTGTAAGTTTCATAAAACTTCTTAACGTTTCCTTGGTTATCAAACTCAAGCCTACCATACATCAATACCCCTTTTAAACTCTTAGCCCGCACATTACCTGAAGGTATTTGAAGTTGTTGAGTAATCGTTCCTTCTTCATACTGCCACTGCATAGGAAGGGTGTCTTTGGTAAAATCTCTCACATCTTCGTTAGGGTTACAGGCCACCAAAAACTCGTAAACGTTATCTTTGGTGGTAGGGTTATAATAAACCGTAATCTCATGCGGAGTACCAAGAGAATCATAAACTGTAAGGGTTGTTCTGTAAGAATAGGCGGTAGAAGGTATAGGAACATCCTGCCTTGCATCCCAGTAAGAAAGAAGAGAATCTGTTTCTTGTAAAGTAAACACTGTGACAGTTGGTGTACCACCACCATACCCTAAGTTAGACCAGTCTAAATTGATCCTTTGAGTGGTTCCATCAAGAAAGAAGAAAATGTTCGTTTCATCAGAGTTGTCACCTTTTACAAGGAGGGTTCCTGTCTCTTGAATAGGGTCATCAGGATTAATTGCAGGGGTTGCAGCAGGGTTTTCAAAAACCCTGTAGTCCCACCTGCCATCGGTACTGTCATACCTTATATACACACGTAGCTTCCTTTGAGTTCCGTTAGCATCTATTACCTGAGGATCAGTAGGAGCAATAAAGTCTATATATTCCCAGGTATCTGGATCTACATCACCTGACAATTCTATCCTTCCTGTTCTTCCTGGCATCTTAATGTCGTTAGCACCGTTTACATGGGTAACTCCACTCCAGTCAAAACTTATTAGCTCTTTGGTAGAAGGAAGTTCAAAAGAGACTCTGGTTGAGGTGCTGTCTGTAAAACTGATTATAGTCTGGTTTGTTTCCAAGTTATAGATTTCACAAGCCCATTTTTGGGTGGCTGCGTTATACCCAAGTTTTATTCCTATCTTATTGTCTTTACCATCTATGTCCCTTATTACTACCTCATAATAGCCTGCGTTAGGAAAATAAGTATAGTTTCCGTCTGAAGGGTCGTCGTATAGATTTCCGCTTAAAAAAATAAGCTTGGTTCTTGTTTCCTCTCTTGCATCCAAGTTTGTGATAACATCTATTTTAGAAGTCTTAACCGGAGGAGAAGAGCGGTCTATTTGAATGTCGGTGATAGCACCGGTTATGTCTCCGGTTACCTCATCTATCCTCCATCCTTGCACCCTTAACCCACCTGCATTAACTAAATATCCTGTTTTATCTATCACAAACTGTCCGTCTCTGGTGTAAAACACGTTTCCTGTACTTTTAGGGTCTTTTACGATAAAAAACCCTGATCCGGCTATAGCCATATCAGTTGGGTTGGCTGTTGATTCAAAAGACCCTTGATTAAAAAGAGAATAAAGTGCCTGAATACTTGCTCCTCTTCCAAGTTGTCCTGAGCCAGCCCCGGTATTGATACTTTGAGCCATAACATCGCTAAAAGAGATCCTGGCACCTTTAAACGCGGTAGTATTTAAATTAGAAACATTGTCTCCGATTACGCTCATACCATGTCCAAGGGCCCTCAAACCGCTTGTTCCTGTAAACAAGGCATCGGTCAAACCCATATTAACACCCCCTCTATATTTTTATCGGATTTTTTAACGTTTACTTAAAAAATCTTCTAACATCTGGTCTGCGGTGGTTATCACCCTGGTATTACTCTGAAAAGCCCTTTGCAAGGTAATTAAACTCACCATCTCAGAAGCTAAATCTACGTTTGAATTTTCGAGGGCTCCAGAAAGAAGCCTTCCTCTTTCAAAAACCCCGGGAGAAAAGATAAAAGGCTGAGCCCCTTCTCTTGCCATAAAAAGTCCATTACCTACCTTAATCAAATTTTCTTCATAACCAGAAAAATCTGCTAAAAAGATCTTTGAAACCTCTATGTTTTTGTTGTTGGTATACCAGGCAACCACCTTACCTTCTTCGGTAATCACCTCTATCTTGTCAAATACCCCTACTGGATAACCATCTTGGTTAAAGTACAGCTGAGCAAAAGGGTTAGCCTGAAGTTTACTAGGATTGGCAGATCTAGTGATACTGCCGTCTGGTTCTACCCTGAAACCAAGGTTTAAAGTTATGGTTTGGGTAGCACCTCCTATGTTTACCTGAAACTGTGGCCTACCAAGAGCGGTTAAATCCATCGGTGGGTCAATTGTGGGGTCAAAGGAAGAAGGGTTGGTTATCTCCCAAAAATTAGCCCCCACTATATCTCCGTTACCTCCAAAAGATAGCCTTCCATACAAAAATGCCCCTTGATATTTTCCTGAACCTCTTCCATCTAAGGCTGGATCTTCCAGGGCAAACAAAAGCTCATATTCATTAAGATTTGAAGTGCGGTCTACATAAAGCTTAAAGTTAGTCTTATTCCCAAAGGAATCATAACCATAAAAATCAAAGACATAGTCAAACTTCTGATTTTCTATTATGTTAGAAGAGGTTGCATCATAACTTTGCCAAAGTGGATCGTTTATAGGTTCAACAGGTTTGGTGCTATCAAAGATAAGCTGAAGGTCTATGTTCGATGTGCTTTTAGGAGGCATGACCTTAGGGATAAGATAGGGTTTAAGACTGGTCAAGTCGGCTGAAGTTGAATCTGGAGTTGAACCCAAAAGATAAAGTCCCATACTATTTTGTAAGGCCAAATGTTGTTCGTCTACCTGGTTGACAAAAAACTGTCCATCCCGAGTAAAAAAAATATTTCCCTTTTGGTCTGAGACCACAAAGAAACCCTTACCAGAGATGGCAAGGTCAGTAGGAGAATCGGTGGTTACGATAGCCCCTTGGTTAAAAAGCGTTCTTATAGCCTTTACGTTACTTCCCAACCCTTTTTCTCTTCTAAAGGTTTCTGCATAAGCTTCTACCAGGGCATTTGCAAACTCATACCTACTTCCTTTAAACCCGGTAGTGTTAAGGTTAGAGATGTTGTCTGCAGAAACGTTCATTCCCATAGAAGTGGTTAACACCCCACTATATCCTATATACATGGCACCAAAAAGTCCCATTTCTTAACCTCCTATCAATTCTTTGATGTCAGAAAGCTTAATTTCCTGGACTCCGTTTATCACAAGCCTGTTTTCTTCCCCTAACTTAGATCCTGTAACTTTAGCTACCATCGTTGGTTTTACCGAATTAATCGTTTTACCATCAAAAAGAAGGACAGAAAAGGTATAATTACCCTCATGTACAGGATTTCCTGCCTGATCCTTTCCATCCCATTCTATTTTGTGAATACCTTCTTTAAGGTCTGTAAGGGGTATCTTTTTTACCAGATTACCTTTAGAATCTCTTATAACGATTTCTCCTCCGGTGACAAACCCTTCAACCTTAAACTCACCACCCAGAAACTGACCTTGCTCTACCCTGCCTATGTTTGAATCTACCTTTACCTTTTTATCTACCAAGCTTGAGACATAGGTAAGATTAAGGTTCTTACCAAGGTCAACCAGACTTTTTAAAGTATCGTTGATGTTAAAAAGTTGGTCTACCTGATTGAACAAAGCAAGTTGAATAGCCATATCGTTGTTTTCAAGAGGTTTCATAGGGTCTTGATACTTAAGCTGAGTAACAAAAAGCTTCATAAAATCATCTTTTTGTAAAACTTTTTTAGGTGTTCTCTGGGTATTCTGAGAAGAGCTGTTTACTGAACTAATGGTAGAACTATTGGCATTAACCGGGGTGGTAGCCATAACCTTTTTTCCTCCTTAAACGATAAAATAATGCTTTCCCTTCAGATTTTTGAACCCCTCATTAGAGTCTAAAACATTAGGATCCTGGTTTTGTTCTGCTAAACTGCTTTTTAAACCATTAGACCCCTCTCTTTTCTCTCCAGATCTCCCTGCAAAACCCTGGTAACCCCAGTTGAGCTGGGTCTGGAAATCTTTAAGAGAAAGCCCAAGTTCTTTTAAACTTTCTCTTATGGCTTCAACGTTATTTTGAAGTTCCCGAAAGGCTTCTTCTTTCTCCACCCTGGCTACTATGATTACCTCTTTTTCTTTAACCTTAATTTCTAAATCCAGACCTCCTAAATGTGGAGGTTCAAGCCTTACATAAGCTTTCTTTTCTCCTTCTGGAAGGACCTCTGCCGAAAACCTCTTAACAAACTCAAAAAACTGAGGAGACATCTTATCTCCTTCTAAAAACTTTACAGTCTCTATATTTACCAGGTGCTGGTCGTTAGACCTTAGGTGAGACACTTGATGGTAAAAAAATTGGAACCGAGTTAACTCTCCCTGTCCTTCTTGAGAAAATCCTTGTTTCTCTTTTAATAAAGCAATACCCTCCGCTAAAAAGGACCCTTTTTCTTTAACTCTTTCAAAATATTTTTCAAACACCTCGGCACTTTTATCTGAAACTTCTTGAGAACTAAAAGACTTAGCAGATAATCCCTTAACCACTGCAAATGGGGCTTCAGTTAATCTTAAGTCCTTTACCCCTGCAATTCTCTCACCTAAAATCGTCTCTTTCTCAGGCAATCTCTCCCCCAACTTGTCAAACAAGCTATCGAAAACCTGGTTATTAGTTAAAAAACTTTCCTTTAAATTAGTCTCACCCTGTTTTACAAGTCCTAACAACTTTAGTTTTAAACCCAAAAAATTTTTATCAGAAAAAACCTCAGTCTTTATCTTTTCTTCAAGTTTTTGTATCAAGTTCTGAAAAGATAAACCATCCTTTTCCTCTAAAACTGTTTGAAAATTTTGTTCTTGTTTTAACTTTTGCTCCCCATCCCCAACAGAAAGATCTCCTTTTATCTTAAAAAACGAATAAGCCCAAAGAGACGTCATATCTTCGTTAAGCTGAAAGCCAGTTTCTATCTTGTGGTTTAGCCAGGCTAAAAAATCACTTTTAAGGTCAGGTAAAGATAAAAGTTTGTTCAATTCTTCATAAACCCTAAGTTTTTCTGAGGGATTACCTAAAAATTTATCCAAAAGTTCTCCCAAGGCCTTTTGGTTTAGAGTTAACCCAGAAACCTCTGTTAATCCTTCCTTAGATATGGATTGAGCAAAACCTTCTAAATTAATCCCGGTCTTATCCACTAAATATCCCCAAAACAAAAAACCCCACACACCTTGCAAGTCCTCATCATGAGCTTGGTCTTTTGAAAGAATCTTAGTCTGAGACAAACCCTCAGTTTGTGTTCCTTTAGTCTGTATTAAACCTTGAACTTGGTCTGCGTTTATGCCCTGAGAACTCAACAGCTGAGAAGAAGAATCTCCATTAGAAAGCAAATAAAGAAGGATAACCTGTAGAAAGTTAAATTCCTGATTAATCTCTCCTGAAATCCCCCCATTAGATAAAAGAAGGTTGCCACAGGAAAAATTATTTGAATTTAAATTTACCTTCATCTTAGCTCCCCTGTAGGCGTTTTTTATTTATTTAAAAAATCAAAAATTATGCCTAAACTATAAAAGACTAGGATATGGCAAACCTAAAGAAAAATAAGAGGTTAGTCAAGGGGAGGAGAAAAGGAGCTATATCAGGGCAGGAAAAATTAGCCCTGTTTCTTGGTAGAGAGAAGGGAAAAGATTTCCTGAGGGTGGTGCTTAATAAGGATAAAAAAGAAAGGTAAGATAAAGATAAAGGGTTCTGTAAACCATGTCTACCCAGGGTTTGGGGTAGATACCGATCAAAAGGGTGAGAAAAGCGGTTATACTAACAGGAAACCAAACCCCAGGTTCCCAACGGTAGGAAAAGGTTTCCTCGGTCTTTTCCATGTAGATAAACTTTAAAACCCTAAGATAGGGGTAAGCCCCTATCACTGAAAAAAGAACAGCTAAGATAGCCACCCAGATATATCCTGACTTAACCAAACCGATAAAAAGATAAAATTTTCCCATAAAACCTGCTGTCGGAGGAACCCCTGCTAAAGAAAACATAAAAATCAAGGTTAAAAAACTAAGCCCAGGGGAGATTTGGCTCAAGCCCGACAGTTTAGGTATATAAAGAAGATCCTTTTGGTAATTGGCCAAAAACACCGCTATACTAAACATTCCTATGGTCATGATAAGATACACCAAAAGGTAAAAAATCGTAAAGCTATAGCCTATCAGGTCCCCGGTAATCAAGCCTAAACCAGCATAACCTGCATGTGCAATAGAGGAAAAGGCAAGCATTCTTATCAGATGGTCTTGCTTGATAGCAAGCACATTTCCGATAAGAATGGTCAACAAAACCACAGGAATAAGTATTTGCCCTATCTTGGCTTTTAAAGGAATAAAAGCTACCATAAGCAACTTTATCAGACAGGCTATAACCACAAACTTAATTATGGAGGCGATAAAGGAGGTTATAGGCAAGGGTGCGCTTTCATAAGCATCAGGAGCCCACATATGAAAAGGTACAAAGGATATCTTCACCGAAAAACCTGCCAAAACAAACAAAAATCCTAAAAGAACATAGGTTAACTCTGCCTTACCAAACAGACTTTGGGCAATCTGCATAAAAAATAAAGACCCGGTAGCACTATAAACCAACCCCATACCCAAAAGCAAAAATACCGAACCCATAGCTCCAGCCAGGAAGTATTTAAAAGAACCTTCTAAAGATTTACGCTGTTGGGCAAAGTTTAACGCTATCAAAAGGTATACAGGGAAACTCATCAGCTCCATCGAAAGATACATGGTAATCAAATCCATAGAAGAAAGCATCAAAAAAGCACCTATCAGAGAAAGGATTAAAAACCCATAATACTCCCCATAGTTAAGCTGTGAATGATAGGTAAGATAGTTCTTAGAAAGGATAGCAATCAAAAAGATCCCAAACAAAACGATAAACTTAAAGACTATCGAGAAAAAATCGTTTTGATAACTTAACGTAAACCCCCCAAAAGGAGAGATTAAAAGAAGACCACTTGCTATCAAAAGAGATAGAAGGGTTAACCAAAAGGCATATCCTTTATTTTTAAAAAATCTATCAAAAAGAAAAATAAAACAACCTACCAGCAAAAGAAGAATTTCTGAAAGTATTACCCCAAAGTTAAGCTCTATGGTCATAACTTTAAGCCTCCTAAAACCTTAGGTTATTAAGTAAATGTTCGATGGAGGTGGTCATGTAGTCTAAGAAGGGTTTAGGATAAAGCCCTATAAAGAACACCAAAACCAACATAGGCAGCAAAGATAAAAATTCGTTAACCCTTAAAGGTGCTAACCCTTCGATATTAGGATTTACCCTTTCAAAAAATACCCGTTGGTAAAGCCAGAGCATATAACCTGCCCCGATGATAAGACCTAAGGCAGCGAACACAACCAAGAGTTTGTTAGTAAAGAAAACTCCTAAAAGGATCAGAAACTCCCCGATAAAACCATTGGTCCCTGGAAGGCCGATCGAGGCTAACGTAAAAATCATAAAAAAGGCAGCATAAACAGGCATGACAGAGGCAAGCCCTCCATAATAGTTTATCGCACGGCTATGAGTACGGTCATAAACTATGCCTACACACATAAACAAAGCACCGGTTACGATTCCATGATTAATCATCTGCAAAATAGCCCCTTTCATAGCTATAGGGTTAAAGGCAAAAATTCCCAGGGTTACAAAACCCATATGGCTAACCGAGCTATAGGCAATAAGCCTTTTTAAGTCATCCTGATAGAGACAGGCTAACCCACCGTAGATGATAGCTATCACCGAAAGTAAAAGTAATAACGGAGCAAACTCCTGAGCTGCATGAGGAAACAAGGGCAACCCAAACCTGAGAAAACCGTATGCCCCAAGCTTGATCAAAATACCGGCTAAAATAACAGACCCAGCGGTTGGAGCTTCAGTGTGAGCATCAGGTAACCAGGTATGAACAGGCCACATAGGAATTTTTATCGCAAAGGCAAGGGCAAAACCTAAAAACAAAAGTTTCTCAGCCAACCCCCCAAGAGGAACCCCTAAGAGCTTTGTGTAATCAAAGGTTCCAAACTTAAAGAAAAGATAAACGATGGCAATCAGCATAAAAACTGACCCAAAAAAGGTATAAAGAAAGAACTTAAGGGTTGAATAGATCCTTCTTGGTCCTCCCCAGATACCGATGATAAGATACATCGGAATAAGCATTGCCTCCCAAAATACGTAAAAAAGAAGCAGGTCAAGTGCACAAAGGCTACCTACAATTGCTATGTTGGTAAAAAGGAGAGCTAAATAAAACTCCCTTACCTTTTCCTTGATAGAATGCCAGGAAATGGTGATACAAAGTAAGGTGGTAAGGGTAGTAAGAGGTATAAAAAGGATGCTTATACCGTCGACCCCAAGGAAATAGTAACTATTTAAAGAATCTATCCAGAGTCTTTTTTCTACAAACTGAAACCCAGGGTTTTGAAAATCAAAGGAAAATAGAAGTAAAACCGACAAACCAAAGTCTATCAACATCGTAAAAAGTGCTATACATTTGGCTGTATCTTCAAACCTTTTTCCTAAGAAAAGAATGGGTAAAATCCCTAACAAAGGAAGCCATAAGATCCATGAAAGTAGATTGTTTTGTAAAAACTCCATAAACCTTCCTCCGCTTCTATCTTAGGCAAAAATACAAAATAAAATAAAGAATAAGACCTACCAGGATAAAAGTATTGTAATGGTTAACAATTCCTGAATGTACCGTCCGTAAGCCTGAGCCTGCAAGACTTATAAGTTTGGCTGTGCCGTTGATAACCCCTTCTATCAAAATACCGTCTGATACCTTAGTAACCATCCATTTAGCTGTCCATAAGGTAGAACGTACAAAAAGTAAATCATACACCTCATCAAAATACCACTTGGCATATAAAAAGCGATATACCGAAGGAAGGTTTTGGGATAACCAAAACTGAAGGTTTGGTCTTTTAAGATAGACTATCCAGGCTAAAAGGATACCCAAAAAGGCTGCCATAACAGAAAGTCCCATCAAAAGATACTCAGTCTGGTGTTCCATGGGCAGGGTCTTTGGATGTCCAAGAACCGACTCTAAAAAGTTTAAAAATACAGGGTTTCCTCCTAAGGAATGGGGAATTCCTAACCAACCTGCAAAAACAGCCCCTATGCTTATCAAACAAAGAGGAATAACCATCGTCCTTGGAGACTCATGAGGATGAAAATTCTTTCTCCCTTTATATTCTCCAAAGAACACCCGAAACACTAACCTGAAGGTATAAAAAGCTGTTAAAAACGCCACCAAAAGCCCTGTAACCCAAACCAACTTACCCCAGGGATATTGAGAGAAATAGGCCATCGCAAGTATTTCGTCTTTACTAAAAAATCCGGAAAGCCCTGGGAAACCAGCCAAGGCTAATGCACCTATCATAAAGGTAACAAATGTATAGGGCATATACTTTCTTAATCCACCCATCTGCCTTATGTCGTTGGTATGAACCGCATGGATCACGCTACCAGCACCGAGGAAAAGCAGAGCTTTAAAATAGGCATGGGTAAAGAGGTGAAAAATACCTGCAGCAAAGGCCCCTACTCCACAGGCCATAAACATATATCCTAATTGAGACATGGTAGAGTAAGCGATGATCCTTTTGATATCAAACCTGGTAGGGGCGATGGTTGCTGCCATAAAGCAGGTTAAAGCCCCCACCAAAGCTACCATAGCCATGGCATAAGAAGAAAGCTCAAAAAGGCCATGGAGCCTTGCTACCATGAAAACCCCTGCGGTAACCATCGTAGCCGCATGGATTAGCGCAGAAACAGGGGTTGGACCTTCCATCGCATCAGGAAGCCAGGTATGAAGCGGAACCTGTGCGCTTTTACCCATAGCCCCACAAAAAAGTAAAAAGGCAATCAAAAAAGGAACATGGATTTCTAAACCTAAAAAGTCTATATATTTTTCAGACAAAAGAGGGAGCTTAGAAAAGACCTCCTGGTAATAAAGAGCTCCTGTATAATAAAACAGGGCAAACACCCCCAGGGCAAAACCAAAATCACCTACCCTGTTAACGATAAAGGCTTTTTTGGCTGCGTTGGCTGCACTCTTTTTCTCATACCAGAAACCGATCAAAAGGTAAGAACAAAGCCCTACTGCCTCCCACCCTAAATAAAGCTGAACCACATTGTTAGAAAGAACCAGCATCAGCATGCTAAACGTGAAAAGAGAGATGTAAGAAAAAAAACGATAATATCCAGGGTCTCCATACATATAGCCGATAGAGTAAACATGGATAAGAAAGGATAACGAAAGCACCATCGTGGTCATTAATATAGAAAGAGGGTCAACTAAAAAACCTAACCCTACCTTCAAGTTTAAAGCAAAAATCCAGGTATAAAGGTCAAAATCAAAAATCTTTCCTGAAAGGACCTCAAACAAAATCTTTAAAGAGATCAGAAAACTTATGAAAATAGCTAACACTGGAATCTGATGTGCCTTTTCCCTTAAATATCTTTTACCAAAGATAAGGGTAAAAAGACTACCTAAAAGGGGTATAAAAGGTATAAGAAAAACCCAGAGGTTAAAATGGGTAATCAACTCATAAGGATGTTCTGCCATAAAAACTACCCCTTGTAATGGTTTATTTCTTCGGTATAAACGGTTTTAAGTTTTTTGTAAATCAATATAGCTAAAGTCAATCCGATCGCAGCCTCAGCCGCAGCCATCGCTATGATAAAAAATACCATCACATAACCAGTTATGTCTTTTTTAAAATAAGAAAGTGCGGCAAAAAGGATGATGATGGCGTTAAGCATAATCTCTATGGAAACCAAAACTACTATCAAATTTCGCCTCATCAAGAAACCAAAAAGTCCTATCAGAAAAAGGACCAATGATAGGATTAAATATGCCTCAAAAGGTACCATCTTTTTCCTAAGCCTCCTCTGTAGTTTTAACTTTTCTTACCAAAAAGACCGCCCCTAAAACCGCTACCAGCAATATCACTCCTATGATCTCAAAAGGCAAAAGATAATAGTTAAAAAGATAATGGGCTATCCACCAAAGGTTGTCTTTTTCCAAAGGATTAAAGGGTAGTACTGCTTGCTCAAACTTTTTGGCTCCATATATCAAGTAAAGATTAACACCCATGAACCCTAAAAACAGCAAAAAAACTAAACTACAGAGGCAAAAACGTTTAACAAAGAAGCTGTGTTTTGTCTCCTTTCTCAGGTTTATCAGATAAACCACAAACAAAAATAAGACCAGCACCGCCCCTGCGTATACAATCAGCTGTACAGCCATCAAAAACTCAGAGCCAAGGGTTAAAAGCAAAAAAGCCTGATGCACCACCATTACCAAAACGAGAAGTATGGTGTGTACTGGATTTTTCGATAAAACCGCAAGCACACTTGAAACCACCATCGCAAAAGCTAAATACCCAAAAATAAGGCTGTTAAGCTCTATACCCAATCCCATGCTTAAACCCCTTTAGCCTTTCTTTTTACTATAGAAAATAACTCCTCTGGGATACCCTTAGGTTTCCAGAATGGATTAAAGTAAGGCCTTTCAGCTTTAGCGATAAACTCATCCCAGTTTTTAAGCAATCTTTCCTGGTCAAAATAAAGGTCTTCTCTGTTTTCGCCTACATACTGATAAAACTCTGTAAGCACCAAGGCATTAACCGGACAAACCTCTACACAATAACCACAATACACGCACCTTGAAGCATCTATAGCATACTGAGCTAATTGCCTTTTCCTCTTTCCTTCCTCCTCTATCTCTACAGTTTTGATGTAGATACATTTTGAAGGGCAAACCCGTTCACATCTGTGGCAAGCCACACAGATAGGTCCCTGGGTAAGTTCACTTCTAACCAAAGCATGTCTTCCTCTAAAACCTGGATAAGATTGAGGAATTACCTTGTCGTAGCATTCGATGGTAACAGGCTTCTCAAACAGTAATTTTTTAAGGGTCAAGGCTAATCCCCTTAGGATCTCTATCAAAAAAACCTTTTCAACAAGACTCTTCACCTTCGAAATCCTCCTAAAAAATCAGTTTTATCAAGGCTGTTAAAAACAGATTTATCAAACCAAGAGGGATAAGCACCTTCCATCCAAGGTCCATAAGCTGGTCATAACGATATCTCGGAAGGGTAGCCCTTATCCAGATGTAAAAGAAAAGTAAGGCATAAACTTTTACCACAAACCAGAAAAAGGGAACATAAGGGACCTCAAAAGGCCCTGCCCAACCACCTAAAAAACAAGTAACTGCAAGGGCACTCATCACAAGCATTCCAAAATATTCTGCCAGATAAAAAAGTGCAAACCTCATACCTGAATATTCTACAAAATACCCTGCAACAAGCTCTGTCTCTGCCTCAGGCAAATCAAAGGGAGTGCGATTACACTCAGCTACCGCTGAAACGATAAAAACAAAAAAGCCAATCAGCTGAGGAATAAGATAAACCTTAAAAGGTGAGTTTATCTGAGCTCTTACGATATCTCCAAGGTTAAGGGACCCTGCCATCAAAACCACGCTTAAAAGGGCAAGGCTCATCGCTATCTCATAGCTTATCACCTGAGCACTGGCCCTAAGCCCTCCTAAAAAGGCATACCTTGAGTTAGAAGCCCATCCTGATAGTATAACTCCATAGGCACTTAAAGAGCTTAAAGCCAAAATAAACAAAAGACCTACGTTTATGTTGCTTATCACAAAATTTTCCCAAAGAGGCACCAACGCTATCCCTGTTCCAGCACAAACCAGAGAGATAAAAGGGGCGATATAAAATACAGGCCTATCTACCTGAGCAGGAATGATATCTTCCTTGGTAAGCAGCTTTAACATGTCAGCTATGGGTTGTAAAAGCCCTCTTGGTCCTACTCTGTTAGGTCCAAGCCTTTGTTGCATCCTGGCAATGATCTTTCTTTCTGCGTAAGTAAGATAAGCTACGTGTAAAAGGCTTACTATAAGCAGGATCACCGTTCCTGCCAAAAACCAAAACAGATTGGACCAAAGGTCTTCCATATATCCTCCTTACCTGTCAGAATCCCCTAAAACTATGTCAAGGGTCCCTATAATGGCTACCAGATCAGCAATCATATGCCCTTTTGTCATATGAGAAATGGCAGAGATATGTACAAAAGAGGGAGTCCTGATCCTAAGCCTCCAGGGTCTACTTGAACCATCACTTACCACATAAACCGAAAGTTCACCCTTAGGAGATTCTATAGAAGCAAAGGCCTCCCCTACAGGGACGATTTCTTTTTCTTTTGGTTTAAACATAACCCCAAGCTTGGGATGGGGTTGGGCAGAAACCTCTCTCACCTTTTCTGGCATAAGAAGGTCAGGAGAATTTTCAGCTAACACTGCCTCTCCTTCAGTTTCAGAAAGTCTGTCTAAACATTGTTTAATAATCCAGTTAGACTGACGAAGCTCTATCATCCTTACTCTATAACGATCATAGGTATCTCCATTTTGTCCTATAGGAACCTCAAACTCTACCTCAGAGTAAGCATCATAAGGTCTAAACTTTCTTACGTCATAGGAAACCCCTGACCCCCTTAAACAGGGACCGGTAAGTCCTAAGTTAAAAGCCTCTTCAGTAGAAACCACCGCTATGTTCTTGGTTCGTTTAAGCCAGATACGGTTGGTATCGATTAAGGTCTCGTAGTCGGTAATCCTTTTAGGAAACTCCTCTACAAACCGATAGAGTTCCTCTATAACCTCAGGCTCAAAATCTCTTCTTACCCCACCCACCCTAACGTAACTATGGGTGAGCCTTGCCCCACAAATCCTTTCATAGATGTTTAACAACCATTCTCTGTCCCTAAAACAGTAAAGAAAAACCGTCATCGCACCTATATCAAGTGCATGGGTTGCAAGCCAGAGCAAATGACTACATATCCTTGCCATCTCTGAAACGATCGTCCTTATCAGTTTAGCCCTTCTTGGCACCTCAAGTCTGAGAAGTTTTTCAAACGCAAGGGCAAAGGCTACGTTGTTTGCCGCAGAAGAAATATAGTCTAACCGGTCACTCAAAACGATGGTCTGGTTGTAGTTAAGATTTTCTGCAAGTTTTTCTATTCCTCTATGAAGATAACCGATGATAGGGTCGCAGTTAACGATGGTTTCTCCCTCTAACTCAAGGAAAAGACGTAAAACCCCGTGAGTAGAAGGGTGCTGAGGACCCATGTTCAGGTAAAAAGGCTCCTCCCAGCTGTCTTTGCCTTTCTGTTTTTTATTAACCTCTAAAACTAAAGACATCCTTTAGCCTCTCCTCTTATACTTTTCTAACAAAACCTTGTATGGTTCCCAATCCTCTTCCTCTGAGAAAAGAGGATAATCCTTTCTTAAAGGATACCCCTTCCAGTCTTCAGGCATAAGCACCCTTCTTAAGTCAGGATGACCTTTAAAAACTATCCCAAACATATCAAAACACTCTCTCTCAAACCAGTTAGCCTCTTTCCACAGAGAGGTGATAGAATACTGCCAGGGATCCTCTTCTGGAACCCTAACCTTTAACCTTAAAAGTTTTTTTTCATCTAAATTATAAACATGATAAACCACCTCAAACCTTTCCTCAAAGGTCTTAGGTTTGTATCCTAAGTAATCAACCCCACAAAGGTCGATCAGATGGATAAAACCTTTTTCTTGTTTAAGCCAGGTTATAAGGTCTAAAAAACCTTCTCTATTACAAACCACCACTTCTCCGTCAACCTCCTGAAAACCTTCTTTCACTATCTCTGGAAACTTAGTCTTTAACTCTTCATAAAGTGCCATACACTATCTCCAGTAACCCCATCTTTTAGTCTCTTTTTTTATTTTTTCCTGGAGTTGCAATAAAGCATAGATCAAGGCTTCAGGACGAGGAGGGCATCCAGGGAGATAGATGTCTACCGGTAAAAACTGGTCTACTCCCTGAGCTACCGCATAGGTTTTAAAGATTCCACCAGAGCAAGCACAACTTCCCATGGCGATCACATACTTAGGCTCTGGCATCTGGTCATATACCCTTCTTACTATCGGAGCCATCTTTTTGGTTACCGTACCTGCCACTATCAAAAGGTCTGCCTGACGAGGGGTGGCTCTAAAGATGATCCCATATCGGTCAAGGTCATAGTGACTGGCACCAGTTGCCATCATCTCTATCGCACAGCAGGCAAGCCCAAAGGTAAGAGGCCACAAAGAACCTGCTCTCGCCCAGTTTACCACCTTATCTATGGTAGTAACAACCACAGGGGCTCCTGGGACCTGTCTTACTCCAGGTGCTATCTCTATGGTAGATTTTTCTACTCCCATTTTAAAGCTCCTTCTCTCCAGGCATAGACATAGGCTACCAACAACAAAAACACAAAAACCGCTATTTCTACAAAACCAAACCAACCAAGGTCTTCAAAAACTACTGCCCAGGGATAAAGAAAAACCAACTCAACATCAAACACCAAAAAAATCACAGCTATCAGGTAAAATTTCACCTTAAGGGGTATTCTTGCATCCCAGGAAACATCTATACCACATTCATAAGGCTTAAACTTAGCAGAGTTAAACCTTTTTAAAGCCAAAAAATTGTTAGCTATCACCAATAAAATCCCAAGAAGAAAAAGTAAAAAACCAAACAAAAAAATCCCCTGATACCCACTCATCTTATTTTTCTTCCTCCTTAGGTTTAGGCGTTTCTTTAACTACCTCTAAAGCCTGATTAGGACAAGCCTCTACACAATAAGGTAAAAGGCCTGCCTTTACCCTTTCTAAACAAAGGTCACATTTGTTAATCCTGCCTGTTTTTTTGTTAAACTTAGGGATACCAAACGGGCAAGCCTCCTCACAGTTTCTACATCCCACACAAAGCTCTGGATAAAGCCTTACCACCTCTCCTTCTCTTTCTATGGCACCTACAGGACACACCGACGCACATTGAGGCCTTTTACACTGAAGACAAGAAAAATAATAAAACTTGCCATCTACCTCATAAACAGCACAATTACTTAACCCTTCATGATTTTCTGCACATGCCTTAACACATTCCCCACAACCAGAACAACGTTCAGGATAATGCTTTATCTTATATTTCATCTATAACCTCTCTTTAACCAAGAATAACTTGTTAGCTTTATCCTTAAATCTCTAATCTCTGCTATCCCTTTTTAAACCACTTGTTAAATATTTCACATATCTTAAAAAACTTTTAACCTTAAACCTTAATTACCAAGATGTCTTCATACTCGCTATTTTGCACCAGTCTACACTGTTCATAGAAACACATGAAAAGAAGAGCCAGAAAATAACAAACCATTCTTAACACATCAAGATCTCTGGTTTTTAGGAAATCTTTAAAATAAAAAGAAGGATTTTGTTGTAAAAACTGATAAACCTCATCTATGTAATCTTCTATCGAAACCTGTGGCAGCCTTTCTAAGACTTCTGTTTTAAGAGTTTCCCGTTGAAGCACCCTGAGAAGAGCCTGTAAAAGAAGATTGAAAGCCTGTTGACTTTCTGGACTGTTTGACATTTCATCTGAAGACAATTGAACCTCTGAACTTTTAGGCAAAAAGACTTTATCTTCAAGAACCCGGTCTAAGGGGATAAGGTTATAGTAATAAAAATGTCTTTTTCTTAGAACTTCTTCCTCGGGATAAAATTCCTCAAAGGGTTGAGGTTCTTCCTTAGAAGGTGTGTTTAACAATAAACAACTTTTCCAGTAGAGGGCTTCAGAAAGTTTAACTATAAACTCTAAAAACAAACCAGAAAAAAGCTTGGGTAGAGGAACGGTTGCTAAAAGTGCTACAAACTCTGAAAGATTATACTTTAAAACCTCCTGTTTGTTTTTGGTAAAAACTTTCCTGAATTGCTCTAAGTCTGTGTATACTTCTACCTCGCGTAAGCCTTCTGTCATCTACTGGCCTTTTTTTTTGCCTATTATATGGACTTTTTTAAAACATTTATTCATCACTACCTTTATCCCGTGGGATTCAGCAAGTTTTTTGGCCTCTTCGTTCACCACCCCCTCTTGCATCCAGATTACCTTAGGGTTTAAAGCCAATGCCTCTTCTACTATCGGCAAAACCATCTCAGGTTTTCTAAAAATAATCACTACCTCAGGATAGAGCTCCTCAGGAAGTTGAGATAGAGAAGGGTATACCTTTTTTCCAAGGATTTCTTCCCTTACCGGGTTTATAGGGACCACTTCAAAGCCTTCTTTTAGCAGATATTCCATCACCTGATAGCTTGGTCGATCTGGATTATGACTTGCCCCTACTATGGCTAATTTTTTGTATTTCTTAGGTATTTCTAAAATCTCGTAAGAAAGGTCGGTATAATCAGGTAAACTACACTGTTCTGTCATGTCTTTTTCTCCCCCTCTGTAAAAGGCTCCTTAAAGGGCTACAGCACAAATTTTTAAAAACTTATCAGGGTCTAAAGAAGCCCCACCTACCAATACCCCATCAATGTTAGGTTGTTTGATAAGGCTTCCTATGTTTTCAGGGGTTACACTTCCTCCGTAAAGTATTCTTATGGTTTCTGCCTTCTCTTTTCCGTAAAGACCTGAAAGAAAATCTCTGATAAAACCATGGACTTCTTCAGCCTGTTCAGGGGTTGCGGTAATTCCTGTTCCTATAGCCCAAACTGGTTCATAAGCTATCACCAGATCCCTTTCCCAAACCTCTTTAATCCCGATTAAACCTGCCTCTAATTGCGATTTTATAACCTCTAAGGTTTTATTCTGCTGTCTTTCTTCGAGAGTTTCTCCTACACAAAGAACAGGGGTCAGCCCAAAACGAAAAACACCTTCTGCTCTTTTTCCTACCAGCTCATTGGTTTCTCCGAAAATATGTCTTCTTTCTGAATGACCTACTATTACATACTCAACCCCTAACTCCTTAAGCATCAAAGGGGATATTTCTCCGGTAAAAGCACCTTTTTCCTCCCAGCAGGCATTTTGAGCACCTAACTTGATAGGTGAACCATCAGTCAGTTTCCTTGAGTAAGCTAATGCTGTAAAAGGTGGGGCTATCATTATTTCTTTGGCTGAAAGGTTTATTGTTTCTAAGTCTTTAAGAAACTTCTCAAAATAGGCCTTTACTTCAGCCAAAGTTTTATGCATCTTCCAGTTTCCAGCTAAAAGAACCTTTTTCATAAACCTAACTCCCTTTTTTTCAGGTTATTTCGTTAAAGCTAAAATTCCTGGCAGGTCTTTTCCTTCTAAATACTCTAAAAAAGCCCCACCAGCGGTAGAAACATAGGAGAATCCCGTTTCTACGCAGGCATGCTTTATGGCAGAAAGGGTATCTCCTCCCCCTGCAATGGTAGTACAGGTAAGGGAGGCAATCTTTCTGGCTATCTCGACAGTTCCATAGTCAAAAGGTGGTTTTTCGAAATAACCTAAGGGCCCGTTCCAGACTACAGTTTTAGCTCCATCAAGGCTTCTGCAGAAAAGTTTTACCGTCTCCTTTCCTATGTCAAACACCTTATCTTCTTTAACGATCTCCCTTAAGCCCTTAGCTAAAACCTGACCGTTGTTTTCAACCACCACATCTACCGGTAAATAAATTTTAACCTCCTTTTCCTTGGCTTCCTTGAGGATCTCCTTTGCCACCTCTATATATTCTTCTTCTACAAAAGAATCTCCTACAGAATACCCTTTGGCTGCAAGAAAGGTATTGGCCATAGCCCCACCGATGATAAGCTTGTCAAGCTTGTTAAGTAAAGTCTTTAAAACCCCTATTTTGGTGGAAACCTTACTTCCTCCTACTACCGCATAAAAAGGCCTTTCAGGCTTTCCCACAATCTTCGAAAGGTATTTCAGCTCCTTTTCCATCTGTAACCCTATTCCCTTGTCCTTAACCAAGAGAGGGACTCCTACTACAGAGGCATGTGCCCTGTGGGAGACAGAAAAAGCATCGTTGATATAGATGTCTGCAAACCTGGCTAAAGCCTTGGCAAAATCAGGGTCGTTTTTAGTTTCTCCCTCGTAAAATCTTATGTTTTCTAAAAGCAAAATCTCCCCTTCTTTCAGGTTTTCGAGCTCTTTTTCTGCCTCAGGACTCAAAAAATCCTCTAAAAACTTGACCTCTCTGTCTTTAAAAACTGTTTTCAAATATTCATAAACAGGCCTTAGAGAAAATTCGGCAACCCTCTTACCTTTAGGTCTTCCTAAATGAGAACAAAGGATAACTTTACCATAGGAATGTAATACATGGGTAATGGTAGAAAGACTTTCTACTATTCGGGTGTCATCTAAAATCCTGCCTTTTTCTAAAGGCACGTTAAAATCCACCCTTATAAAAACCTTTTTGCCTTTAAGGTCAAAATCCCTTAGGGTTTTAAGCATGGTCCTTCCCCTTAAACCTGGTTTATCTTTTTTAAAAGGCTTATCATCTCAAGGGCACTTAGAGCAGCCTCAGCTCCTTTATTACCGGCTTTGGTTCCGGCTCTTTCTATCGCCTGCTCTATCGTGTCTGTGGTAAGGATACCAAAGATGATAGGGATTTCTGTTTCTAACATCACATGAGCTATACCTTTAGAAGCCTCTGCCGCTACGTATTCAAAATGAGGGGTAGCTCCTCTTATGATAGCCCCTAAACAAAGGACTGCGTCAAACCTCTGGGTCTTTGCAAGCTTTTTAGCCACAAGAGGAATCTCAAAAGCCCCTGGCACCCAGGCTACATAGATATTTTCTTCTTTAACCCTGTGTCTTCTTAGCACATCTAATGCACCTTCTAAAAGTTTCTGGGTAATAAACACGTTAAAACGGCTGATCACTATCCCTACCTTAATGTCTTCTCCCTCAAAAAACCCCTCTAAAACTCTATAGTTCATAAAATCCCCCTTGATTAAGGTTTTTTCCCTTCCTTTGCTTGAGAAGAAGAATAGATGATAATCCTTTCTCCTTCTTTTATATAACCATATTTAGTCCTTAAGATTTCTTCATAAGGCTCATCAGAAGAGGTTAACCTTTTGATTTCACCTTCATAATATACATTTTCCCTTTTGAGTTTTTCTACCTCTTCCATCTCCTTTTTGATTAAAAAGTTTAGCGTCAAAAAAACAGAACATGTAAGGCCTAAAAGCACCAACAGTAAGGTAAAAAAAACCTTCTTAAACCTGCTCTTTTTTTTCTTAGCATAAGGTTTGATATAAATTTGAGGACCTTTTTTCCTCATCGCTAAAACCATTGCCAAAGTGATGGCTGTGGTTGGACCTGTGGTTGGATCAAGGATTGAGGTTGAGGTTGAATTTGAGGTTGAGGTTTGGAAAAAGCCGGATTAACGGTATACGCCTCTTTCTGAGGATTTTTTAAAAACATCTGAGGGTTTACCCCCAAAGGTTGCTGAGAAACCACCACCCCAGGAGGAGGTGGTGGGGGAGGAATAGAAATGCTTATCTTAAACTCACTTTCTTTAGCAAAAAGATTAGACATCCAGTCTGACAACTTTTCAAAAGGGTTTAACTTGCTAAGAAACGATCTCTTTTCTTTTACTACCTGAACGTTATAATCTTTTGTGTCTGGCTGGTCCTTGGGCAAAGGATTATTTACTTCCGCAGGACTACTAACCTGAGATTGAGAAGGTCCAGAAAAAGGAGTAAAAGCTTGAGGCTGAGGACTACCCTCAAGCAAAACCCTTTTTATCTCTTCGCAGTAAACGGCTATCTTAGAAAACAATTGATCTCTTGGTACTTTTTCTTCTTTAGCCCAAACCTCTTTAGGACTCGAGCTTAAACTATCAAGTTTTAGTTTTAGTGCTACCTGTTCTTTCTCGACCTTTACCTCTGAGGAAAGGAGATAGTCTAATCCAGATAAAATTCGTCCATCTTCTAACCACACGGTTTTCACCTTAGAAGGCACCCACAGTCTGTGATAAATTTGGTTTTGCAAAGCTTCTTTTAGATAGGTATACTCTGAGGGTGCCTCAAGTTTTAAGAGTAATATACCTATGTTTATTTCTGCGCAGGCCAAACCATAAAAGCCAAAGAACCAGAGAAAGACAAGTCTTAAAATTTTCACTTTTTCTTTTTTAACTCCTTTTCTTTCTCATTCTTTTTTAACTCTTTTTCTTTTTCAGCCACCAAAAGTCTGGTTTTAATTACGGTATCTGGGGAAAGGCTCATAGAATCTATCCCACATTCTACCAAAAACGCAGCAAAATCAGGAAAATCACTGGGTGCCTGTCCACAGATTCCAACCTTTCTTCCGAACTTATGGGCAGTTTCAATAAGTTGTTTTATCAAAATTTTGATGGCTGGGTTTCTTTCGTCATAGATGTGAGAGACCAGCTCTGAGTCTCTGTCTAACCCTAAGGTAAGCTGAGTCAGGTCGTTAGACCCTATGGAAAAACCGTCAAAAATCTTGGCAAATTCTTCAGCTAAGATAACGTTGCTTGGTATTTCAGCCATCACGTATATCTCCAATCCGTTTTCCCCTTGTTTAAGCCCATATTTTTCCATCACCTCAATTACCTTTTTCCCCTCTTCTACCGTCCTGCAGAAAGGCACCATAACCTTGATGTTAGTAAGCCCCATTTCGTCTCTGGCCTTTTTGATAGCCTTGCACTCTAAGGCAAAGGCATGTTCAAACTTAGGATCATAATACCTTGAAGCCCCTCTCCAACCTAACATCGGGTTATGTTCTACCGGCTCATAGAGATAACCTCCCACTAAGTTAGCATATTCATTGGTCTTAAAATCTGAAAGTCTAACGATAACATCTTTAGGATAAAAGGCAGCACCTATCATGGCAATACCTTGAGCCAGTTTATCTACATAAAAATCTGCCTTATTGTTATAGTTATAGGCTCTTTCTTCGATAACAGCTACTACCTTTTCGATTTCCTTATCCTTTTTAGCCTCTTCTTTCAACTTTTCATAGTTAAGCAACGCCAGAGGATGGATCCCTATATGAGACCCGATGATAAACTCTATACGAGCAAGGCCTACCCCCTCGTTTGGCAACTGTCCCTGAGCAAAGGCTTGTTCAGGGATACCTACGTTCATCATGATTTTGGTCTTAGTTTCAGGGAGATTCTCAAGGTCTATCCTTTCAACTTCATAGTCTACCAACCCTTCTAAAACCCTCCCTATCTCTCCTTGAGAACAATCAACGGTAATTTTGTCTCCGGTGTTGATAAGTTGAGTAGCCTTTTCTGTACCCACAATACAAGGTATTCCCAGTTCTCGAGAAACTATGGCTGCATGACAAGTTCTTCCGCCTCTATCAGTAATAATGGCAGAGGCCTTTTTCATGATAGGTTCCCAATCAGGGTCTGTCATCTCAGTTACCAAGATCTCCCCTGGTTTAAAACTCGCGATGTCGTTTAAGCTGAGGATCACTCGAGCTTTCCCCTGACCTATCTTGCTACCTACAGCCTTACCGGTGCAGATAACCTTCCCTTCTTCTTTAAGTTTATAGACTTCATAATATTTATACTCCTTGATGGCGTGCACTGTTTCAGGTCTTGCCTGAACGATAAAAATCTCTCCTGTACCTACAGTTTTACCGTCTCCGTCTTTAGCCCATTCTATATCCATAGGCCTTCCGTAGTGATCTTCGATGATCATCGCCCATTTCGCAAGGGTCAAAATTTCTTCGTCAGAAAGGACAAAGCTTAATCTTTCGTCTTTAGTGGTTTTAACTGTTTTAACCGGATGTTTCGGGTCCTCTCCATAAACCATCTTAAGGTGTTTGGAACCTAACTTTTTAGAAAGTATAGGACGAAAACCCTGTTTCAAGGTAGGCTTAAAAACATAGTATTCATCAGGGGTGACCTTACCCTGAACCAAGGCTTCTCCCAAACCCCAGGTGCCTGTGATGTAGACCACATCTCTAAAGCCGCTTTCTGTATCTAAGGTAAACATAACCCCTGAACAAGCCACATCACTTCTTACCATCTTTTGTATGGCTACTGAGATGTAAACAGAAAAATGATCAAACCCTTTATCTTCTCTGTAAGAAATGGCTCTGTCAGTAAAAAGAGAAGAAAAGCATTTCTGGACATACTTTACTACGTTATCTACCCCTCTGATGTTAAGAAAGGTCTCTTGTTGTCCGGCAAACGAGGCATCTGGCAAATCTTCAGCGGTAGCAGAAGACCTGACAGCTACATCGGTATTCTTGCCATATCTTTTCTCAAGCTCAGCATAGGCATCTCTTATAGCAGTCTCAAGTTTCTCTGGCATTTTAGCCTTAAGAAGAAGGGTCCTGATCTTCTTACCTCTTTTTTGTAGATCTAATACGTCATGAGTATCAAGCCCTTTTAAAATTTCTTTTATCTTATCGTCTAAATGGTTTTCTTTTATAAAATATCGATAGGCCTCTGCAGTTACCGCAAAACCATAAGGCACCTTAATTCCTTTTTCTGTAAGTTTAGAATACATCTCTCCCAAAGAGGCGTTTTTACCGCCAACCAAAGGTACATCGTCTTTGGAAATCTGATCAAACCATAGAATCAAAGGTTTTTGATCACTCATGACAAACCTCCATTAAAAAATTGATCTTTAACAACTTTTACCAACCTTTTAAAAAGGATATTAGCAAAATTATTTCTCTTGTCAAGGCAAACTATCTGTGTTATTTTAGTAAAACATATGAAAGTAGTGTGCACCAACAAAAAGGCCTATCATCTATATAACATCGAAGAAACCTATGAAGCTGGGATCCAGCTTTATGGATGTGAAGTCAAATCATTAAGATTAGGCAGGGCTAATCTTAACGACAGTTTTGCCAGGATTGTCAACGGAGAGGTATTTCTCTATAACATGCACATAAGTCCCTATCCACACAGCAGAGAAGCCCAAAACCTTGATCCCACCCGCACAAGAAAACTTTTGCTAAAAAAATCGGAAATCAAAAGGTTGGCAGGAAAGGTGCAAGAAAAGGGATATACCCTTATTCCTACCAAAGTCTATTTTAACGAAAGAGGATTAGCTAAAGTAGAACTTGCCTTGGCTAAAGGTAAAAAAGTCTATGACCGTAGAGAAGACATCAAAAAAAGAGACCTCGAACGAGAACTTTCAAGGAAATATAAGATAAAATAAGAATGCGTCCTTTATTTCTTTCCATAAAAGGGTTTGGTCCTTATTTAGACGTTAAAATCAGTGAAGAGGAGTTTAAGAAGCTAAGTGAGAGCAGGTTGTTTTTGATCTCAGGAGAGATAGGTGCAGGTAAAACCACGCTTTTTGATGCCATCGTTTATGCTCTTTACGGAACCACTACCATAGAAAAAAGAGACCCCAAGGCCCTTGTTTCTCACCTTGTCCAACACCAGTCTAACCTTCTACCGGAAATAGAGTTTAAGTTTTTCTTAGACGGAAAAGAATACCGAATCATAAGAAGGCTTCCTTTCAAGGATAATAAAGGTAAAAAATTAAGTCTATGGATAGAGGGAAAATTTTTTTCTGACAAAGAAAAAGAGGTCAATGGTAAAATACAGTCTTTGATAGGACTTAATGCCGAGCAGTTTAAAAAGGTGTTTCTTATACCTCAAGGAGAGTATCGTAAAATACTTCTTTCAGACAAAAAGGAAAGAGAAGAACTTTTTAAGCTCATTTTTGACACCTTTTTGTTTGCCGAGTTAGAGGAATTTTTTAAACTTAGTCTAAAAGACCTGCAAAACCAGCTCAAGTCAAACTTAGACCGAGAAAACCAGATCAAAAAACTGGCTAACATTAACGAACTAAAAGAACTCGAAGCTCAAATAAAAGAAACCAAAAAAAGTCTTTCAACCTTAGAGGCTAAGGTTGAAAACCTCGCTAAGGAAAGAGAAAATCTAACTCAGGAAATATCAACCAAACAGACCCTCTTATCTGAGTTAAAAACCTTTCGCGAGGTTTTACAGGAGTTAGAAAATCTTTTTGCCTTAGAAAATGAGATAAAACAAAAAGCAAACAGGTTAAGGCTTTTAAACATCATCAAGGAATACCTGCCTTTTTATGAGGACTTTAAAAAATTAAAGCAGGAAATACAGCAGATCAGCCTTAAAATCAAAGACCTTTCTGCTAAAAAAATAAAACTCTCTCAAGGTTTAGATAACCTTTCTCAAAGGTTCACCAGTCTTTCAAATCAAATCCCAGAAATAGAGGAGCTGAAGTTAAAAGTAAAAGAGTTGAAACAGTTAGAAGAAAAGCTTAACGAAAAAACAGCGTTAGAAACATCTGTCGATCAGGTTTCTAAGGAGGTTCAGTCCAAAGACGAGGAGGTTTTTTCAATCAAGGAAGAAATCAAAAAACTTAAACAAATTTTAGAGGAAACCTTAGAAAAATTAAACCTTTTATTAAAAATCCAGGGCTGGCTTAACGAAGAAAGACAACTTAGACAGCTTTTAGAAAAGTTTGCCCAACTAAACAGTTTTTTAAGCCAAAAACCTGAGTTAGAAAGCAAAGTAGCTAAGCTTTCTGCTGAAATAGATAGGTTAGAAAAACAAAAACAGGAGTTTGAGGTTAAAAACCTTGCTTTAACGGTTGCTAAAGCTTTAGAAGAGGGGAAACCCTGCCCTGTTTGTGGGTCAACCTTCCATCCCTCTCCGATCACCGATAAAAACTTTACTGAAGAGCTTAAAAACCTTGAAGCGGTTTTAACAGAGAAAAAAAGGGATTTTGAATACTACAAAACTCAGTTTCAAACCCTTGAGGTAAGGATAGAAACCTTACAAACCGAGCTATCCCTCTATCAGGAAGAAGAATTAAAAGAAAAATTAGCCCAAATAGAAACACAAAATAGTGCCTATTCAGAGCTTGTTTCCCAGTATCAAAAAAACCCTACGATCATTAAAACCCTTAAAGGCAAGATCAAAGAACTAAAAAATGCCCTTTCTCAAAAAGAAAGAAAAGAACAAGAACTCTTTTCAGCCTTAGAAACTCAAAGAAAAAATCTTTTGCTATCAAAAGGACGCCTGGAAGAATTAACAAATAGTTTAAAAGCTCTACTTACAGAAGAGATAAACTTAGAAAATTTAAAAGAAAAGATCGCTACCGAAGAAAAAAGGATAGCTGAGTTTGAAAACCAGAAAAATGATTTAGAAAAACAGATAAAAAGCCTTACCAACCAAAAAACCGAGATAGAACAGGACTTAAAAAACCAGAAAGAATTTCTACAACATCTTTTGCAAGACTACAAAATCAAGGTTTTTAAACTGTTACCACTAAGGAGGCAAAAAAATATAAAGTGGTGGTACGAGTTTGAGGAACTAAAACTTGAGATAGAAAAAATCCAGACCTTAGAAGCTGAAATAAAAATTTTCTACCAGAGAAAAGAAAGACTTGAAGCAGAAAAGGAGAATTTAACCCAAAAGCTTGAAAGTTTAGGACTAACAAACTTAGAAAAGATAGAAGCCCAACTTAAGGTAATCAGTCAAAGTTTAGAGGATTTGACCCAAAAAAAAGAAAAGTTAGAACTTACCTTTACACGCCTAAATCAGGAAATAGGGATAGCCTCTCAAAAGTTAGAGCAACTTGAGGGTTATCTCAAAGAATATCAAGAGTTAGGGAAAGAAAGAGAAAGGTTAGAAAAAAAATTTGGTTTTTTAAGTAAACTCTGGGAGCTTATTTCAGGGAAAAACCCTAAAGGCATCTCTTTCCATTCCTTTGTAGTTTCTACTTTTGCAAGGACTATTTTTCAAAGGGCTAACCAATATCTAAAGGAGTTTTCCTTTGGAAGGTATACCTTTGTAGAAGACATGTTTTTGCAGAAAAACGTCTCGATCGAGGTATTTGACGTTTATACAGGAACCAAGAGGGAGGTAAAAACCCTTTCAGGAGGTGAGGCTTTTATAGCTACCCTTGCCCTTGCTCTTGGGACTTCAGACGTTATCACCTATCTTTTTAAAACCAAGCCTTTTGAGTCTCTGTTTATAGACGAAGGGTTTGGTAGCTTGGATGAAAAAACCTTAGAAAAAGTGATAAACATCCTGCTTGGTCTATCTGAAAAAAGTGGAAGGATTATCGGGGTTATCTCCCATCTTGAATACATGAAAGAGGTTTTTCCCGTGATCTTAGAGGTGGTAAAGGATAGTAGCCTTGGGAGTAAAATCAGGTTGATAAAGAAATAACTTTATGAAAGTAGTGGTATTAGCCGGAGGAAAAGGAGAAAGGATAGGAGGAGATAAACCTCTAAAAACCTTTTTAGGGAAACCTTTAGCCTACTGGGTGTTTAACCTCGCTAAAAAGATTAGTCTGCCTGTATATTTTTCAGTAAAAAACACAGGCCAAGCCCAAAAAATATCAGAGGTTTTACAAAGGCTAAACGTTCCTCTACAAACGATCGATTTTATCTTGGACAAACATCCTGAGATAGAAGGACCTATTTCTGGTATATGGTCAGGGGTTTCTGAGTTTAAAGATGAGGCTGTCCTTTTCTTAGCGATAGACCAGCCTCTGGTAGAGCCTGAGTTTCTCAACCGGTTAATCTCCCTCTCGAAGGTCTTTTGCCATGGTTTTGTGATCCTTTCTAAGGGAGAAGACAAAATCAAACCCTTTCCAGGTGTTTATCCTGGATGGTTAAACGAAGAGATAGAAATTTTTATAAAAATTTCTCCTAAGTATAGCCTTTTTAGGCTTTTCAATTATCTTATGAATAAGGGAAGGGTTTTAACCTTAGAGGACTCTTATATAAACCCCAGGAATTTTTTTAATCTTAACACTTTGGAAGACATCAAGGAAGCGGAGAAATGTTTTTACCTGAGATAGAGGACCCCAAAAACATCAGAGTTTTTCTGGTAGACGATGACGATCAGATAAGGACTTCTCTTTCTGAGGTACTAAGTTTAGAGGGATTTCAGGTTTTTTCTGCCAAGAACGGCCAGGAGTTTTTGGCTAAACTTGAGAATATAGACCCAGACATTGCACTTATAGATTACTTGCTCCCAGGAGGGTTAGACGGGCTCTCCCTTTGCAAAATCATAAAAAACGATTATAAAACCTTTGACATAGGGGTGATCATCATCACAGGAGTAAACGACTTAGAAACCAGGATTAACTGTCTTGCCGCAGGGGCAGACGACCTCTTAACCAAACCGATCTTTATCCCAGAACTTTTTGTAAGAATTAAAACCTTAAGCAAAAACAAAAAATACCGGGAGTTTCTCAAAAACTACCAGCATAACCTTGAAAAAGAAGTCATCCAAAAAACCAGAGAACTACAAAAAATCTATTTAGGCCTAAGCGAAGCCCAGGAAGAGATAAGAAAGCTTTCATTAGAAATCATCCAAAGACTTGCCAAGGCAGCTGAATACAGAGACGAACATACCGGGGCTCATATCCACAGGATAAGTTTTTACTGTACAAAAATTGCAGATGCCCTAAACCTTTCCAAAGACCAGATAGAAATTCTTCAGTATGCCTCTCCACTTCATGACATAGGAAAATTAGGTATCCCAGATAAAATCTTACTTAAACCTGGACCTCTTACTCAAAAAGAATGGGAAATAATGAAACTCCATACGGTAATTGGAGCCCAGATCTTAGAAGGTTCTAACTTAAAATACCTGAAAGCTGCCCAGAAAATTGCCCTTTACCATCACGAAAGATGGGACGGCAGAGGCTATCCCTTTGGTCTGAAGGGTAATAAAATCCCTCTTTTTGCCAGGATCGTTGCCATCGCCGACGTGTTTGATGCCCTTACCTCAGATAGACCCTACCGAAAAGCCTTACCCTATGATTTAGCCTTTCAGGTGATCAAAAACGAAAAGGGAACGCGATTTGATCCAGAACTGGTAGATATCTTCCTTAAAATCAAGCCAGAACTTGTAGAGATTAAAGTATTGTTTCAGGATGAAGAAATACCTCATCTTTTTAAACTTTACAAGAAACTTGAAGAAGAGGAAGAATATTAAATCGATGACAAAAACCTTTTGAAGGTTAAAGCGTCTGAAACCGCATGTCCTAAAGCTGTGTTGTCAAAGTAAGCCCAAATCTCTTTTACTTCAAACTTCTTTAAATTTTCAGCCAAACCCTGGAACTCCTCCTCTTCATACTTAGAAACATAAAGCTGCTTTCTTCCATGTAGCCTCAGATACAAAAAATCAGCGGTTTGCACCTCATACCACGAAGGATACCTATCCCCACAGTCAGAAAAACAAAGGCACACCCCTTTTGTCTTAAGTAACTCTATAAATACTTCGTTATGAAAGGACTGGTTTCTTATTTCGATAACTATCTGATAATCTGAAGGTAGCACCTCTAAAAAACTTTCTATCAAATCCTTATCAAACCTTAAAGAAGGAGGAAGCTGAAACAAAAGAACTTTAGCCTTTTCCTTTAAGGCACTTACCCTTTTCAAAAACTCTGTTAGGTCTTCGGAGATGTCTTTTAACCGTTTTACATGGGTAATAACCTTGGGAGCTTTCACTGAAAAGACAAAATCAGCAGGGGTTTCTTGATACCATTTTTCTAAGGTTTTAACAGAAGGAAGCCTGTAAAACGTTGCGTTAATCTCTACGGTGTTAAAATGATTAGCATAGACAGAAAGCCAATCCTTAGGTTTTGATTCTAAAGGATATAAAATTCCTTTGAAAGAATAATAGCTCCAACCTGAAGTCCCTACGTAGCATTTCATTCTATAGGTCTTAATTTTATATTGCCTCTTTGATTGATAGTTTTTGTTTTTAAAGGTAAAATGTTTTTTGAATTTTACAATCAACCAGCAACAGACATCGCAGGATGAAAAAGGGTTTTAAAAGTCTTAAAGATTTAAAGCTTTTTACCAAAAAACTATTCAAAGAACGGTTTAAAGGATTGCCTGAAGGGGTTAAAATAGAGGTAGAGGCTTTAGAAATAAACCCGCCTCAGGTGAGGATTTTTCTTCCCTTTTATTCTGAGGGGAATCTTATCAGATGCAATGAAGTGGATTTTTTTGTGGAGGAACTGATGGACTTAGGGATAAAGGCTGAGGTGGTTTATCTTGACGATAGCCTTGAGTTAGAAGAACTTGAGGTAAAGGGGCTGTGATGAAAGAATCTTTTTTCCTTATCCCTTCAGAGTTTGAAGCTTCCTCCCTTTCTGGTTTAGACGTAAAATATGGTTTAACAGGCATAGGGTTGGTTGAAGCCTCTCTCTCCTCTATGCTTCTTTTTCAAAGACTACCCAACCAAAGGTTTGTTCTTATCGGATGGGCGGGAGGGTATCCTGATACCGGATTAAAGGAAGGAGACATAGTCATTGCCTCAAAAGAGGTATGGGTTGACTTTGGAAGGCGCCATAAAGACCGTTATGAAGGCCTACCAGATAAACTTAAAGTAAGGAGAGAAATAGAGTTTAATCCCGTTTTAATCGAAAGGGTAGAAAACTTACTTAAGACTAAAGGATTTAGGCCTATAGTTGGTCCTATGGCTACGGTTTGTGCTACCTCTTATGACCCTGAAAGAAGCCTTTTTTTTAGAAAAGAGTTTAACGTGGTTGCTGAAAACATGGAAGGCTTTGGGGTAGCTAAGGCTGCAGAAACATTTAAGGTTGACCTCTTAGAGATTAGGGTGATAAGCAATCTCTTAGAAAGTCCTGAGAAACCCTGGGATTTTCAGTTTGCTTCTAAAGTTTTAAGAGAGGTGGTTTTATGCCTGAAAAATCTTTAGAGATAGCCCTTTCTCCCTGCCCAAACGATGTGTTTATCTTGTCTGGGCTTATCTTAAAAAAAATAAACCCTGATCTTAACCTAACCTTTCGGTTTGAAGACATAGAAACCCTGAATCAGTTAGGGTTAGCCGGAGAAATCTCTGTTATCAAAACCTCTTTTGCCATCTGGGATAAGCTTTATAAAAGGTATGACCTTATGCCTGTGGGAGCAGCCCTGGGTTTTGGAATTGGACCTTTGGTTGTGGGGTTAAAACCTTATGATTTGGAAGATTTCCCTAAGCTTACTGTGGCGATACCAGGAGAGCACACCACCGCCCATCTGCTTTTTCAGTTTTTTTACCAGGGAGAAATAAAAAAAATGTTTCTTCGGTATGACCAGATTATCCCTTATCTTTTAGAAAACAAAACCGAACTTGGGGTTTTGATACACGAAGGCAGGTTTGTTTATCAAAGATATGGCCTTTACAAGATATGCGACCTTGGAAATTACTGGGAAAAACAAACTGAAGCTCCGGTGCCTCTGGGAGGGTTTTTTATCAAAAAAGACCTTCCTTCTGAGATAAAGCAAACACTTGTCAATGCCTTTAGAGAAAGCCTTCTTTGGGCTCAAAAAAACTGGGAAGAGGTTTTAACCTTATTAAAGTTTTACTCCCAGGAGCTTGACGAAAAGGTCATAAAACTTCATGTAGAAACCTATGTCACAGAACACAGCTTTGATTTTAAAGAAAACTCTTTAAAAGGGTTGACGTATTTAAAAAACTTCTTAAAAATAGAAAAAGGCATCAACGAATTAATCTGGAGAGGCTAAATGGAATTCTGGAAGCTTTTTTGGCAAACAGGATACGTTGGTAAGGCTGTACTTTTGGTACTGGTCTTTTTTAGCGTCCAGAGCTGGTATTATATCTTTGCCAACTACTTCAGATATAGAGCTTTTATCAACGAACTTTCAGACTTTAACAGAAACCTCGAAAACACCAGAGACTTTGTTAGCTTGATCAAAATGGTCAAATCCTTAGACCAGAACATGATTTCAAAGAGTATAAAAAGGTTGGTAGCAAGCTTTGGAGAAATCTATGATTATTATTTTCGCAACAATCAACCTAAAATCTCTGATGAGAAGTTAAAAATCACCTTTGCTGAAAAAGAGCTTGAAGATTTAATTTTATTAGAAAAGGAACGGATGCTTTTAAACCTAAGGTATGGTTTAGGTTTTCTTGCAACTACTGGCAATGTGGCTCCCTTTATAGGACTTTTTGGGACAGTATGGGGCATCATGAAGGCTTTTCATGACATCGGATTAAAAGGAAGTGCAAGCTTAGCTACCGTTGCTCCTGGCATTGCAGAGGCTCTTATCAACACCGCCATGGGACTTTTCTGTGCTATCCCGGCTGTGATGGCTTATAACTACTTTTTGTTAAAAAACGAAAGGGTCAACAAGGAACTGGAGGTTGTACTAAAAAAGTTTTTCTTGGGATTAAAAAGAGGATTTTTGAGTTGAGGGTTCTTGCAGTTTTAGGTTTTTGAGGTAGTGTATTTATTTACTAAAATACTAAAAGGAGGGTAACATGGGGGCACCAAAGGTAACTGATGAGACTTTTGAAACCGAGGTTCTTAAATCTCCTATTCCTGTGCTGGTAGATTTTTGGGCTGCCTGGTGTGGTCCTTGCAGGGTTATTGCACTCATCATAGACGAGTTGGCCGAAGAGTTCGAAGGTAAAGTTAAGGTAATGAAATTAAACGTGGACGAAAACCCAGTTACTCCAGGAAAATATGGTATAAGAGCCATCCCTACCCTTATCATCTTTAAAAATGGGGAGCCTGTAGAGGTAATCGTAGGTGCGGTTTCTAAAAACACCATAGTAAACGCCTTAAACAAGGCGTTAGCTTAAGGGATATGGATAAAAACCCCAACCTAACCCTTATCCTTTGCTATTTTTTAGTTTTTGTGTTGTTTTTTGGTCTTTATGGTTGTGGAACTGTTTCTAAAATCGGCTCACAGCTTACCTCAAGGTTAGAAAAAGAAGTTTCTAAGAAAGCAGATAAAGAAGAGGAAGAAGACTTAGCTACCCTTTTAAGAGAGGCTGAAAGGTTTTTTAACAGAGGAAGTTATGATCTTGCCTATGAGTACTATAAAAAAATAAGCGATATGTATCCTGGGAGTCCTCAGGCCATCCTGGCTGAGCTCAGGATGGCTGACTCCAAGTTCTGGGCAGGTGAATATTTAGAGGCTCTCTCTCTTTATGAATCTTTTGAAAAATTTTATCCTAACAACGAGGCCATTCCCTATGTGATTTTCCAAATAGGAACATGCTACTATAAGCTTAAGCTAAGTTATGACCGCGATCAATCTTATGCCAAAAAGGCGATAGAGACCTATGAAAGATTACTGCAAAACTATCCCAAGAGCCCTTACAGGGCTGAGGCTGCTAAAAGGATTAAGGAACTCCGAGAACAGTTAGCTACCCATGAATTTTATGTAGCTCAGTTTTACTACAAACTTGGGTACTATCGTGCAGCTTACAACCGTGTGCTTTATATCCTGAACAACTTTTCTGGGACCAACATCTATCAACAAGCCCAAAAGGTTGCACCTCTTTATTATCAAAAGGCTCTGCTTGAAACCAAAGAACTTGCAGAAGGAACCAAAAAAGACTTCTGGGGAGACAGATTCCCTTAAAATTTATTACTCATTTCCCTCTCGAGGATAGGTACCTTACTGTCTATTGGTTAATTTTTAGCTCTTTATTCAGGTAAGTTGAACTCGATTTCCTTGGATGCTTTTTTTTCTGTGGTGGTTTCTTCTACTCCAGAAACCTCTTCCTCGATAGTTGGCTTTTCTTCAAAGTCTTCAACCGATAAGAAAGGCTCGTTAGCAGGGCGAGGGAAGTTGCCTAAAACTTCGAGGATAAGGGTCATACTGTTTCCACATCGTAAACACTGGGTATACTCCTCAGAAAACACATAACTACACTTAGGACATTTCATCTTTAACCCCCTCTTCTAAGTTTTTACCACAACACTTCTTATACTTTTTACCACTCCCGCAGGGGCAAGGATCATTCCTTCCGATCTTGTGTACTTTAACCGGCTGAGGTTTTTCAGAGGTCTCTTTTTCCTCAAACACGTCTTCTCTTTTGTATTCTAACTTTTGAGTATCTACTTCTTCCTCTAACTCAAGGACCTCCTCTATCTCTTTTGCCTCTTTTATCTCAACCCTGAAAAGATAGGAAAGAGTGGTTTCTCTGATTTTTCTCATAAGTTCTACAAACAGATGAAAGGCCTCTTTTTTATATTCCTGTAGCGGGTTTTTCTGTCCATAACCTCTTAAGCCTACGCTATCTCTGAGGTGGTCAAGCATAAGCAGATGTTCTCTCCAGAGAGTATCGATGGTGTTTAGTAAGAAATACTTCTCGATAGCCCGCATGTTATCAGGACCTATCACCTTTTCTTTATTTTCGTAAACCTCTAACAGGGTGTTCTTTAAAAACTCTAAGACCTTATCCTTAGAGTGTTTACCTTCGGCAAAGGCTACGTTAAAGGCAAAGACCTCTTTTATTCTTTCTGTCAGGCCTTGCAATTCTTCCTGAGTAAGCTCCTTTCTTTCTAAAAAGGTCTCCTCTACCAGCTCCTGCAACGTCTCCTCTATCATAGAGACCATCCAGCCTTTTACAGAATCACTTTTCAAAACCTCTTTTCTCTGGGCATAGATGGTTTCTCTTTGCTGATTCATAACATCGTCGTACTCAAGGAGATGCTTTCTGATCTCAAAATGATAGGCTTCTACCTTTTTCTGAGACTGTTCTATAGCCCTTGATAACCAAGGATGCTCTAAAGCCTCCCCTTCAGGAAGACCTATTTTTTCCATAAGGCCTTTTAGTTTATCTGAACCAAAAAGCCTTAAAAGGTCATCTTCAAGCGATAAGAAAAACTTGGATGCTCCTGGGTCTCCCTGTCTTCCTGACCTACCTCTTAACTGGTTGTCAACCCTTCTTGATTCATGCCTTTCGGTACCTACGATATAAAGCCCACCAACTGCTTTTACCTTTTCTGCGTCTTTCTGGCACTCAAGATACTTCTCATAAAGCACCTTAGCCCAGTAATCTTTATACTTTTCTGTTGGGTCTAAGCCCTGTTTTGCCATGGCCAGAACTTCGTTCCAGGCTCTTTCGTCTATCTCAGAAAGATCATATCCTTCGGCCTCAAGCTGAGCCTTAGCAAGCCCTTCAGGATTACCTCCTAAAAGGATGTCTACCCCTCTACCAGCCATGTTGGTTGCGATGGTAACCGCATAAGATCTTCCTGCCTGAGCGATGATAGCCGCCTCTTTTTCATGATGTTTGGCATTAAGCACCTGATGAGGAATCTTCTTTTTCTTCAGCATCTTAGATAAAAGCTCGCTTTTCTCTATGCTGGTAGTACCAACCAGCACCGGTCTTCCTTGCTTGTAAGCCTCTTCTATCTCTTCTACCACCTTTTCAAACTTTTCCTTCTGCGTCCTGAAAACCACATCTGGATAGTCAATCCTTATCATCGGTTTGTTGGTGGGGATAACCACCACGTCAAGGTTGTAGATCTGTTTAAACTCTGCAGCCTCAGTTTCAGCGGTTCCGGTCATTCCTGCAAGTTTTTCATACATCCTGAAGTAGTTCTGGATGGTTATCATCGCCAAAGTCTGGTTTTCTGCTTCTATCCTTACCCGCTCTTTGGCTTCTATGGCCTGATGAAGGCCCTCACTCCATCTTCTTCCTGGCATAAGCCTTCCGGTAAACTCATCTACGATGATAATCTTTCCGTCCTTCACCACATAGTCTACGTCTCTTTTAAACAGATGATGAGCCCTTAAGGCTTGATTGATGTGATGAACTAACTTTACATAGCGAGGGTTGTAAAGATTCTTTATTCCCAAAAGCTTTTCACACTCAGCAATCCCCTCTTCAGTCAGGGTAGCATTTTTGGTCTTTTCATCTATCGTAAAATGTATGTCCTTTTTCAGTTTTCTTACGATTTCGTCTACAAAATAATAGATATCGGTAGATTCTTCAGAAGGTCCTGAGATGATAAGAGGGGTTCTTGCCTCGTCTATAAGGATTGAGTCTACCTCGTCTATGATGGCATAATGATGACCTCTTTGCACCATATCGTCTAAAGAATACTTCATGTTGTCTCTCAGGTAGTCAAAACCAAACTCGCTGTTAGTTCCATAGGTAATGTCGCACTGATAGGCTTTTTTCCGTTCTTCATCATCCATCTGGTTCTGTAAATATCCTACAGTTAACCCCAAAAATCTGTAGATTGGACCCATCCACTCAGCGTCTCTTTTAGCAAGATAGTCGTTTACAGTAACGATGTGAACGCCTTTTCCTGTTAAGGCATTAAGATATGCAGGAAGGGTGGCAACCAGGGTTTTTCCTTCTCCTGTTTTCATCTCAGCAATTTTACCCTGATGTAAAACCACACCTCCGATAAGCTGCACATCAAAGTGTCTCATCCCTAAAACCCTTCTTGCAGCCTCTCTCACCACCGCAAAGGCCTCAGGCAAAAGGTCGTCTAAACTTGCCCCGTTTTCTAATCTCTGTTTAAACTCTATGGTTTTTTGAGAAAGTGCCTCGTCAGAAAGTTTTCTGATTTCAGGTTCTAAGCTGTTTATCTTTTCAACGATAGGCCTTATCTTCTTTAACTCTCTTTCGTTTTTTGTCCCAACAATCTTGGACAAAAGCTTGGTAATCATCGGCTTATCTTTCCTCCCTGCAAATTTATGTTCGTGTATAAGTATCGTGTTTTAAATTTAATACCTTTTAAGCATAAAACAACCACCTTACTAAACCCGCACTTATATGCTATATTGAAGAAAGTTATCTCGAGAGAAGCCATGATAAAAATAAAAGAAAACATCGAAGATTTTATCGTATCAGAGGTTGCAGAAATCTTCCCAGAGGGGAAAGGGGAATATTCTTTATACTTGCTAAAAAAATACAACGTTTCTACCTGGGATGCCTTAGGAAAAATAGCCAAGCTCATCAGAATTCCGATGGATTCTATAGGGTTTGGAGGGCTAAAGGATAAAAAAGCCATAGCCCAGCAGTTTATAACCATCAAAAACGGTCCCAAAAAAGACATAAAAACCAGGGAATTTGAACTGACTTATTTAGGCCAAACCAACAAACCCATGTCCAAAGACCTTCTCTTAGGGAATCGCTTTGAGATAAGGGTAAAAAACTTCCCGATTGACCCTAAGAGATTAGACCAAGAAGTTAAACTTATCCAGACCTATGGGATAGCCAACTATTTTGACGACCAGAGATTTGGTTCAGTCAAATCCTCTAAGGAGTTTGCTGCAAAAGAGATCATCAAAGGAAACTACGAAAGGGCACTTTATCTTATGCTTGCTGAGGCAAGCCCCTCAGAGATAGAAAAAACTAGAAAACTTAGAGACTGCCTAAAAAAACACTGGAGAGATTTTAAAAGGTGTATAGAGTTTGCCCATCTATCCTGGGAAAAAAACTTGCTTAAATTTTTGTCAGAGCATAAACCCTCTAAACGAACCTTTAAAAGGGCTTTAAACCTGGTAGACCGGGAATACCTGTTTTTCTTAGGTAATGCCTACCAGAGCTATCTCTGGAACGAGATATTAAAAGAGATATTGCAAGAGTTAGGCCTAAACCACTTTAAAGCCTCCTATCTGTTAGGGGAGTTTTTCTTTTACCGCGAGGTTAATGAGGAGCAATGGAAAACTCTCAAAAACTTAAAACTTCCCCTTCCCTCTCCTAAACTGCGCCTTGAGTTAAACCACTCCCCTCTTGATCTCACAAGATTTTATGACAAGGTCTGTCAAGAGGAGGAATTTACAGATCTAACTCAACTGAGAAGTTTTATCAAAGGTATGGTTTTTAAAACCTATCCCCGTCCGGCGGTTCTCTTTCCAGAGAACTTAGTCTGGGAAAAGATAAGTGATCAGGAGGTTAAGTTTATCTTCTTTTTAGAAAAAGGTTCTTATGCAACCCTGGTGGTGAAGAGGCTTTTTTATGGTTGTACGCATTCCTAACTGGTTAGGGGATGCCCTGATGGCAACCCCTGTTTACTACAACCTCAGTCAAAAGACCAAAATCTATCTTTTTGGTCCACAACCTCTTGTAAACCTTTTTAAGTTCTTCCCAAACGTAAGCCTTCTACCTTATGAAAAAGGTAACACCTCGCAAAACCTTGAAACTCTAAAACCCTTTAAAAACGAAACAGGGCTTCTTTTAACCAACTCTTTTTCCTCAGCCTGGTTGTTTTTTAGGGCAGGGCTTAAAGAAAGATGGGGTTATGCCAAGGACTTAAGAAGTTTTTTACTAACTAAGGCCATAAAACCACCTAAACAAAAGCTCCATCAAAGGGACTACTATCTATACCTTTTAAAAACCTTGGGTCTTCCTTGTGAGTATAAAGACCTTGTCTTACCTCTGGGAGAAGAGGCTATCGAAAAAGCAAAAACCCTCTTAAAACCTACAGGAGAAAATCCCTTTGTGATCCTTGCACCTGGTGCAGCCTATGGGCAAGCCAAGATGTGGCCTAAGGAATATTATAAGAGTCTTGCCTCAAGGCTGGTTAAACAAGGGTTTGTTGTGGTAATTGCAGGTGGAGAAAAAGAAAAAGAGGTAGGTGAGTTTATCAAGAAAGATTTGCAAGGAGTATACAACCTTTGTGGCAAAACTGACTTAATAGCAGTTGCAGGCATGTTTGTGTTAGCTAAAGCGGTGGTTTCTAACGACTCAGGGCTTATGCACCTTGCTGCAGCCTTAAGGATACCTCAAGTTGCCATCTTTGGCTCAACAGATCCCCAAAAAACAGGGCCTCTAAACCCAAAGGCTATCGTATTACACCATAAAATGCCTTGCAGTCCCTGTTTTAAAAGAACCTGCCCGTATAACCACTATGAGTGTTTAAGATCTATCTCAGTAGATGAGGTGCTTAAAGCCTCAGATAAAGTTTTTGGCATAAAAATTTAGTTTTGAATACAAGTTTTGATTACGCGGTTTTTGGTTTACTTAGAGCGATTTTTAAACAAAGGTTGAAACTTAAACTTGACGATTTTAAAGTAAACCCAAAGGTATAGAAAAACAAAAAACAGAAAAAACAAAATGAGAACCAGGGTATGTTTCCAGAAAAAGATGGCTGGTAGATAGCAAATAAAATGGATAATCCAGATAAGAGTGGCTGTTTGGGCGTTTTTAAGTAATCTTTCGGATTCATCTCCTAAAAAGATTTGGGTTACCCTTTTATAAATCAACATATGAAAATGAAGAGGATCTGGCTGAAAAGGAGAAGACCCTCTTAAAAATTTTTTTCTATACGCAGAAAAAAGGGTTTCCCAGACAGGGTAAGCACAGAGAAGGAAAGGGAACCAGGGGGAAACCTCAAGATATCGATCAACCATAAGAACAGCAAGCAAGGCATTAGCAAACCCAAGAAGATAAGCCCCGCAATCCCCAAGAAAAATCAACCCAAAAGGATAGTTCCAGAGAAAAAACCCTAAGGTGGCTGCAAAAAAGCCTAAGCTAAGATAGAGGAGAAAAAAATCGTTGTGTAGAAAAGAAACATAAGCATAAGCCAAAAAATTCATCAAGGCAACCCCTGAGGCAAGCCCGTTAAACCCATCTATGATGTTAAAACTATGGGCAACCCCTGCTACAGCAAAAACGGTAAAAACATAGCTTACAAAAGCTATTTTTAAAAGCTCGTCAAAAAAAGGAAGGTCAACCCTTGGAACAGAGGTAGATAACAAGACGATAACCAAGGCCCCAGAAATAAAACCGGCAAAAAGTCTAACTTTAGGAGAGACCTTTTTAGTCAAGTCTTCAAGTAAACCTGCGATAAAAACAGGAAAGGCACATATCAGGACTTTTAAGTAGTCTAAGGCAAAGTCTTTGTTACTATAAAAAAAGGCAAAGCCTAAAGAGACAAGGCTCAAATAAATGGCAACCCCACCAACCCTTGACACAGGCCGACAATGAAACTTCTGAACACCACAGGTAGGGTCAACCCCGACACAAACCCTTATAAAAATAAGACTAAGCAAAAAACTTACAAAAAAAGAAAGAATAAGATAAGGCATGGGTAAATTTTAGCTAAAAATCAAAATAAATCAATCTTTGTTTCATCTAATCTTTCCAGTGCGTTATTTCTATCTCAGGGGTTTTACATAGTTTACCATTACTCATCTCAAAAAACCGTGGTATTTTGGCAGGACAGACAATCCTGAGGTATTCCTGAGTTTGTACCCTTTGGCTAAGCTTATTAAGCTTATAATAGATAGGAAGAAGATGTTTATTGATAACCTGAGTCACCGGATAAAGCCTCATCCAAGACCTTCAGCAAGAATAACTGAGTTTATATTTCACCTTCCTTGAATCTTTAATAATTAATTATTTCCCTTAGCTCTCGTTCTCTTTGCGTTATCCCACCATTCAAGAATGAAAGCTAAAAACATCCCAACAAAAAGTGCACTCACAAAAGACACAGCTATAATCAACTCTCTTCTTGGTTTTACAGGGCTGTCAAGCACAAAAGGCTTTTCTATAACATTTAAAACAAAAAAGTTTATATCCTTAAGATTGTTTGAATCTTTTGTTAACATCCTTTTATAGTTTTTTGATACTTTTTTCAACTCACTCTCAAGCTCCTCAACCGCTATTTTAACAATAGCCTCTGCCATTTTTTATCTTTATGCTCAGCTGTGATTGTAATAGATTGAGTTTTTGGATCGATCTTAGCCTCAAGATTTATACTTTCTTCTTTTCCTTTGTTATTTTTTATACTCTCTAAAATTCTACTTTTCATCTCGAAGCTGTTTAAAATAGAAATTGCTAAGTTGTTTATCTCTATACGATTTGTTTGGACTGGTAAAATAAAAGATACCTTATTGGACTCCTTTGAATAAATTGTCTGCAAATTCTGTATTTAATGCAGGTGTAAAAAACAAATCAACCCACACCGTAGCCCTTGCTTGATATATATTTGGCTTTAAAAATACTCCAATAGTTGCAAGCAAAACACCGACAAAAACAATGCCTGCGATAAGTTTTACTCTTTTCTTTAAAACAAATAACAGCTCATATAGATTAATCTCGTCATCGTATGAGTTTTTGACAGCTTTTTCATTCATTCTTTAAACCTCCTACGAAAAATTTTTATAATAAATTCTTTCGAAAATTCAACAAACTCGAAAAATTTAAAATCTTGAGCTAATTTCAATTCTTTACACTTTTTACATAATTGCCTTCTATTTTTGTTAATAAACCAGCTCTGTCTAAAAATAAAGCCCAGCTTTTATCAAAACGATAATGTTTTAAGCTCATTTTTAGCCTTCTCATAGTCTTCTGGTATACCTATATCAATGAAATACGCATCAGATTTAAAACCATAAAATGGATAGCTATTAAAATACTTTTCTACAAAATCTTTTTCAAATGAGAACTCTTTTGGGAAATTAAGATTAAAAAACAAACCTTTCTTTAAAAGATAAATACCTCCGTTAATTAGAGATTTGTCTTTATTTATTCTTTTTTCAATAAAACCTATTATTTTTATAATTATTATCTATTTCAACACAACCATATCAACTCGGGTTGTTAATTTCTTTTAAGGCTATAGTTAATGTAGCACTTTTAGATTTATGAAATTTATAAAAATTTTTTAAGTTAATAGGGAAAAATGTGTCTCCCTTCATTATTAAAATATCTTCTGAACTGGTATAACTTAAGCTTTTTTATAGCGCCACCTGTTCCTAACGGTTTATCTTCTATACAATAAACAATTTTTTTCAAAAATGAACAAAAAATTTTTAAATTTTTCGGAGCGATTAAAATTCTTGATTGAATATTTAGGCTTAAATTTAAGAGAATTCTCAAGGAAAACAGGTATTCCTTATCCTACCTTACAACATTATTTAAGTGGGAGAAGTGAACCAGGGACAGAAAATTTACAAAAAATTGTAATCAAATTTGATATAAACCTCAACTGGCTTCTCACGGGCGAGGGTGAAATGTTTTTGAAAAAAGGAGAAATCGTAGATATCAAAGACACTTCACTGCTCAATATTATTCAATTTTTAAAAGATTTTTGGTCTAAAGCTTCAGAAAAAGTTTGGCTTGAAATCCAATTTGAAAAATGCTTTCCTGAATTCAGGGAATGGCTTTTAGAAAAAGAGCAAGAATCCACCAAAAAATCTATCGCAAATCAAAAATAACCTTTTAAACATTTATAAACAAAACTTCTCTTTTGTAAAATTGTAAACCATTTTTCTGGAATTTTATAAATTTTTAACAGATTTAAAAAAAATTCCAGAATCCAGTTTACTAACCCAAACATAGTATTATCAACACTTTACAAACATATATTACTTTTCTATTTGTAAAGTTTTTAACTGGATTTAACAGAGATAAAAAAGAAAACATCAATAGCAGGATAGATGCTGTTCTAAATGCAACTTATTTAGTTTTATATGAATTCAGAAAGACTCTGCCATACAGGTCTTTGAAGGAAGCTGCCCTCAACATTACACTCCATTTCTAAAAACATCTCATATGGAATAGCAAATGTAAATATGTTGTCTCCAAGCTGATTTCTAACATGTTTTCTTGCAGAAATATCAGTCAATCCAACTACTGCTTTCTGAGGCATTGATTGTCTTTCCCTGTAAGCGTAAATACCAATTGTCTGACATCCTGCTGCCCAAGGAATAATTACATTTTCAAAGCTTTTTCTTTTATAATTTGCAAGAATAACCAGAGCTGAAAGCTGATGGGGATTAACGGGAAAAACAACCACAACTGGTTTTTCTTCATCGTTTACATCATTTAAAGGTTTAAAAACCACATATTCTGTTGGAACTTCCATCATAGGTAATTGTTCTACAAATTTTTTCACATTTTCTGGATTTTTTAGATATCTTTCACCTTCAAGAAAATCTTCAAGAAAATCATTTGTAACAAAGGGTTTTATATTTTCTGAAACAGCAACACCTGTTTGCCAGTTTTTATTACCTGATGAGAGAAAATAGAAAAAACAATCCTCACCACCTGGAAAATCAAGATATCTGTTTCCAAAGCCTAAACCAACTCCTCCACCCCAGCATCCATAGGTTTTTCTATCAAAAACCGCAGTTTTTCCTTTTGCTGCATTTGCAAATAGCCACATCACACATCCCCATTTGCCTTCTTTAAACTGCAAAGCACCTTCCGGTTTTTTATCTGACCATATTATAGCAATGGGATTTAGTTGCATTTTTAAAGCTTTAGCTATTTTACTCTCCATTTTTGTCTTCCATTGAATTATTTTTAATTATATCAAACTGCTAAACTGTCAAAGTCAGGTTACTGTCTAATCAAAAACAACTGATGGCTTGCAAAACTTTGTCAATATTATCAAACCAATAATTTCTGTACCCATTTTTGGGAAGTCTATTTATATCATCGGTTCGCAAAAATAAATAGACAATCACTTTTAAATCTCCACTCTTAAAAACCTTTTTACTGCCATCACCATTTTCAAAAATCATTCTATATCCATCCACCTTGTGCATATAATCTGTATGTTTTGTCCCTTTTGGGTCAATGAAGACAATAAAGTAACTATCATCCTTTTTTAACCAAAAAATAAAATCAGGCTTAAACTCGCTGATTCTATTTGTATCTGGATTATAGTAAGGAATGTACACTTCATCAAGGGATTCATCTAGTTTACTAAAAAGCCACCAATCAAATTTATTAAACTTATTTCCTGGGTCTTTTAAGTACTGATCTAAATCGTTTATAAATTTTACTTCACTCGGAGTTTTAATTATATGTTGTATGTAATCTATCTTTTCTTCACCAGACAAAATAAGAGGTAGGTAATAATGATTGGCAACATATTTAATCTTGATTTTTTTATGATTGCTTTCAAAAACTATTTCACTTTTCATTTCCTCTCTCTTTCTATCGTATTCCTCTGCCGGGATTTTCCCATATTGTTCTTGCAGTTCTTTTACCTTTAGAGGATAGTCTTTAACAGTTTCAATATCTTTTATTATTTCATCAATATTTTTAAGATAAACCCTTATGTTTTTAAAATGCCTAATCTCTTCCCCTAACTCCTTAAATTCTTTCAATTCTTTCGGAACTACACTGAAGTAATCAAAAAGTCTCTGGACCAGTATGTGAATATTTTTAAAACTCTTCTCTTCATATTTATAGTGCTGTTCAGGAGTATATAAAGTTTCTCTTAATAGTTGAATCTTCTCTGGAGTAGCCTCATAATTCATAAGAAAAATCCTATCATCGCTTATATATTCACAATACCTCTTAAGAATTTCAAATTCCATTTTTGAAATCTCAAATTTAGCTGACTCTCGTCTCTTCATAATGGGATAATCTGCCAGTTTATAAACAGGTATTAAAAGTAAATATAACATACTTTTTAAAATTGTCAAGAGACTTGATAATCTGCCAGTTTATAAACAGGTATTAAAAGGGGCTGTTTTAGGACAGATTTGTTTACAAAAAGGGAAATCTGCTTACCTTTTTCTTTTTTTTCCTGCTTGAGTTCGCTGATAACTGTAAGCAAGGCGTTTCTATTTGTGCCGAAAATAAACAATGTCTCTAAAGGAAGGCAAAAATCTTTTAATTTCTGAAAGAGATTATTATCTATTTCTTTGCTGTTATATAGTTCTATTAATCTTCGTCTTTTATTGACAATCGGCTCAATCCTTATACCCCTTCCAATGGATTGCAGAATAAATTTTCTGGCATCTGTTCCTGTGCCGATATTGACAAAATTTATAATATTTGGTCTGTTAGAATCCCATCCTTCATAAAATGCACGGGAGCCCATTAAAATATTAATGGGTGAGTCATCTCGGTTTATCCTCTCAAAAAATCCCTCTTCCTCAAATTGATGGTTAACATTAAACCTATCTAACTCCTCTTTTAGCCAGTTTGGGATGTCCCCTGTTTTGCTTAAAGCAAAATGTTTATCAGATGTGGTAAGCTTAAAAGCTACCTGCTTTTTATCTGACGGTCTGAAGGAGATTTCAATCTCACCTGGACTATCAGTATTGTAAACATATCTCAAAACATCTTTAAGGGTAATACTTTTAAATATTTCTTCGTCTATCTTTAACTTTTTCCCATCCTCAAAAACAAATTCAGGCTCCTGTCTCAATTCATCACACAGTTCCTCTATGGCATCTGTAAAAACTTTATCATCTAATTTTGCCTTCCCGATTCTCTCAAGCTCTCTGAAGAAGAGTTTCAAATCTGCATCTTCCTTATTAACAGAGTTGACGAGTGTTAAAAGTAGTGGCTTGTGGTAAAGTCTTGGGTCTATTTGACTTATCGCCTCATAAAACCTTTTTACATAAGTGAGAAGAATCAAAGATTTTAAAACTATCTTTTGTTTTTCATCTCCACTGTAATCTTCATCTTCTTTAAATGCCCTTATTTCCTGCTTCAATATGCTGATATGTTTCCCATAACCAGCCTCAATGAATGAAGAAAGGTTAAACTCAAATACAGTGGTGATAACATCCCTCGGATCAGTAAAGGTAGCAGAAAAGTTAAATAAAAAACCATTCCTTGAAAGAATTGAATATATATGCTGTCTTTTAGAGTCTTCTTTATCCCCTTTATGTGCCTCATCCAGAAATATATACCACCTTCCACCGTTATCGTAATTTCTAAAGTCAACTATCTTTTCCTTTTGTTCATCTCCAATGTTATCAGACCTGTAAAAAAATACCGTTGTTCCAAATAAAGGCTTCTGTCTTTTCACTTCAGGATATTCTTTTAATTCCCGCAGTTCAATATTTTCTGCACTCGCATAATTTACCTCGTTTACCATCCTTTTAAACTGCTCAATCAAATCGTCTCTGTGAGTTAAGAATAAAATATCGTGTTCAGGGATTTCACCCCTCTCCATAAGCTGTTTCAGTATCTGTATAAGTTTAATGATAACCAGTGTCTTACCACTGCCTGTTGCCATCCAAAAACACATTCTATTTATATAATTCCAGTAAGGAACTTTCCCATCTTGAAAAATGTAATATTCAGAAAGCAAATTAAAGATCTTTCTGCTGCGTTTATCTAACTTTATATCCAAATCTTCTTCTAATCCATTGTCTTTATACCAATCAAACAATCTTTTTTTTCTTTCCTGATTGACCTCAAGCTTTTCTCCATCTTGAAAATCCACAAAATCTTCATAGTACTTCCACAAGACCTTCAAAGCATTCTCAATGGCCTTTTGCTGAAAGTCCCATAATTGCTTATCTCTGGAAAAACTTTTTAAATCAAAAGAATTCCAGCTATAAGGAAGAGTAGATAGACTTATATTGTCTAAAATATTTTGTAAGAGAAATTTAGCCATTGAATTTGTTCTCCCTTAGTATAAGAATCAAAAACACTGAGGCTTTTCACTTTAAATCTCGCCTCGAGTTCATTCTTGCAACTTCTTAATACTGTAATACTTTCTTCTAAGCTTTTCATCCTACCACCATATCAACGGCTTAATCAGTTTATAATCAAGATTTTTCAAGTCTATCTTCTCGCCACCTTCAAATTCAACAAAATCTGAAGTTATTCTCTTTATCCACTTGCCAAGCAAATTCGATAAGGTTTCAGCAACATCTATGTTTGGATAAAGTTTTGATAGGTCCACTTTAACCTTGTTGTTTTCGTAATCAATCTCCAGTGCCTCAAGCATTTTCAGGTCTTTCATAAATACATACTGGTTGTAAGGGTCCTGATAGGGATTATCAAACAGGTCTGAATCTTCGTATTTTACTCTTCTTAATGTATCTTCGTATTGCTCAAGTTCGTAGTATTTGAAAAAGCCACCTGCTTTGTTTTCATTGTATTTTTTTTTAACATCCTTTTCTTTTGATATACCTGACTTATCATAAAATAAAACTTTTTTCATCCTTGGTAAAACAACTGTGTAAAAATGCTCTCCCATCTCTACACCGATCCACTTTCTTTTGAGTTTATGTGCCACTGCTGTGGTTGTGCCAGAGCCAAGGAAAAAGTCCATAACAAGATCTCCTTCGTTGGATGTGGATTCTATGACCCGTTTTAAAAGAATCTCGGAGTTTTCGGTTTGAAATTGCCAATTCATACTATAACCTATTATATCTGTCCAATTCGTTCCTGGTGCCTTTTTGTCTAATAAGATATAAAGTTTGTTTCCCCTAATTTGCAAGCGTCCCTCTCTATACATTCTGTTTGCTACTTCATTCCCTCTTGCCCAACAGTATCCTTCATTAGGATGAAAAACTTGATTCCCAATTATAATAGGTTTGCCTGTCTGCCCACGGTTTGGTTTTTGTTGCATTAATACCCATTGCGGTTCTCTTTGTATCCATATTCTGTTGAAAAATACCATTTCGTGGTTTTTGCAGAAATTCATTAAGCTCTCGGTTTCCTGCTCGAGGTTAGACACTTCTCTTTTTGCTAAATACGCTGTTTTTCTCAAAATTATCTCATTCCTAAAATTCTCTTCTCCAAAAATCTCATTCATCAAAGGTCTAACAATCCAATTTCCATTGTAATCACATCTGACAAAAATACTTCCTTTTTCATTCAATAAATCCCTTGCTAATCTTAACCTATTCTCAAGCATCGTTGCCCAGGAAGAATCTTTATACTTAACAGAATAAAAATAATCTGCATCCTGTTCCTTATTAAACGGTGGATCAATATAAATCGTCTGCACCTTTTCTTTAAACTTCGGTAAAATACTATTCAATGCCTGATAATTCTCACTCTTTATTAACCAGCCGTCTAATGAATTGTCTAAATCATCAAATAAACCTAAAATCTCAAATTCTAAATCTTTAAAATATTTTGTATCAACTGGCAAATGTTTGTACTTTTCCTTCAAACGCTTTCCCATTAAATCACTTATAAATATACCATCATTTTTTAATTTGTCAAGCTTTTCCTTCAAACGCTTTCCCATTAAATCCTTTTCAATTATTTCATTTTCCTTAAAACTTTCATCTACAATCCCTAACTCTTTCCACTCCTTTACTTGTTCATTGAAATTTTTATGCTTCAATATCTTTTCGATAAGTTTTAACTCCTTGTCCTTTTCAGCAATTCTGTCAAGGGTTATCACATAGTTAGAATTCAAAACAAACTTTGGCTTGTTCCATATCTTCACAAGTTCATCTTCAAACTGTGAAATGAAATCAATAATCTTAAACGCAATATCTTTTAAAACCTGAAGTTGCTTTATCCGCTTTTCAGTCCATTCACTTTCGCCTGAAAATACATACTGATAAAGCCAGAGATTGAATTGCTCTCTCAAAAATTCCTTGGCATTCTTGTTTATAAAGTAATCTACTTCACTTTGTTTTTCAAATACCCTAAAAGCTTTCTCAAGAATATCTTCAGCTATCTTAACTCCTTCCTTTCTCAAAGCCTTTAAAATATCCTCTATCTTTGTAGTCCTGCCCCTTTCAGAATAATAAACATTAAACACCAGGACCCCGTCTTTTCTTCTCTCTTTAAAATCAAAAATTACATCCCTTTTTTCATTTGCTTTTTTATGCTCAAGTGTAGAAACATCAAAGAAAAACTTATATCCACCTACTTCAACCTCAAGATTCTTAAACAACCTGTCAGTCTTAACATAATAAAGCATGTGTGTTTTCCAGAATAAAATTACATCTTTATCATCGGTATAAACCTTTTCATAAACATTCTGATGAATGGGTGTATATCTAAAGTAAATTGAGCCACTTTCCGAAAAATACCGTTGAAAGAAAGTATATAGTTTATCAAATAATTCCTCTTTAAACTCAGGAAAAGGCTCTACTGCCTTTTTAATATCCTCTTGCAATTTAGGGAATACTCCCTTTTCATAGTATCTTGATTTAATTCGCATTAAATTGATATAGCCAGACTCACCCTCTACCTTCGCTCCCACAAATATCTCTTTCAAAGCATTGTAAAACTTTTGTTCCTTTGTCATAATCATGCCTCTGAGTTTTGATTTTTGATCTCTAATTTCTTACTTTTCTTACTATATTATAGCTCCCTTTAAACATCTCACAACTTTAGTTTGTGCCTTAAGATTTAATTGGAAATGAAGCCCTCGCAGTACGCCAGCTTGTATACTAAAGAAGTGATTATCTTAGACAAAATCAAAGAAAAATCCTATTTCTTCAAAATCTTTCTTGTTGTAAGTTTCCATAAAAAAGCCTCTGTGATCCTCAAATACAGTGGGCTCAAAGATATAAACCCCTTCAAGTGAAATTGTCAGTTTTCTGAATTTCCCCATCTTCAACTTCTCCTGCCATCTGCTCTATTATTTATTATATACTCTTGCACAACAAATCTTGTAAAAGGATTTGAAGCTGTGAAGGGAGTAGAATATAAATTGTGTCTTTTAATAAAATATTTTAGAGGCATAATAAAAATTTTTAATATTTTTTAAATTAATGATAACATAAAACCTAAAAGACTAAACTAACCAGGAGGTCTGTAAAATGGAAAACTTAGACTTAGATTTAGAAAAAGTTTTAAGTGAAATCTCAAAAATTGAATCAAAAGAGGGTATCAAAATGGCTGCTGCACTCCTCTTAAACGCTCTCATGAAAAAAGAAAGAGAAATATTCCTTAGAGATAGTATTGATAATAAAGCTAATGGTTACTATGAAAGACAACTT
>NZ_AUIT01000009.1 GCF_000423845.1 Thermodesulfobacterium hveragerdense DSM 12571
TACCTAAGAAACAGGCAAGTTGTCTTTCATAGTAACCATTAGCTTTATTATCAATACTATCTCTAAGGAATATTTCTCTTTCTTTTTTCATGAGAGCGTTTAAGAGGAGTGCAGCAGCCATTTTGATACCCTCTTTTGATTCAATTTTTGAGATTTCACTTAAAACTTTTTCTAAATCTAAGTCTAAGTTTTCCATTTTACAGACCTCCTGGTTAGTTTAGTCTTTTAGGTTTTATGTTATCATTAATTTAAAAAATATTAAAAATTTTTATTATGCCTCTAAAATATTTTATTAAAAGACACAATTTATATTCTACTCCCAAGGGTCTGGCCATACTTTTCAAAAATCTTTTTATTGACATCATTTACCTCAGAAAGTGTACCTGCTTCCATAAGTAAAGATACATAAACATCACTGACTGCTTTATTGGCCAACAAAGAGGCATAGGATGCAAGAGTTTCTCCTTCATCTTTAATGGTTATCTTATACGCGTTCGCAAGAATCCCAATAAGTTTTTCTGTATCCTTAGCATAGATAAAATGCTTGGTCATCACATACAAAAAAAGCCGGTTATCAAAAAGAATATCAAAGAAATGTAGAAAAGTTTCTTTTTTAACTGTTTAATTAATGAAAAATTGGCCATACCAATCCCTCCTTTTTTATTTTTTCCATATATTTTTATATTATACATATTTCTTTAAAAAATAATTCTTGATTTAAAAATTACTATAGATACTTTAAGGCAAAAAAGGAAAAATCCCAAGGATTATGGTAAAACTTAAGGTAAAAACGAGTATTAATCTTAAAGACAGAGGTGTAGAAGGTAGAGATATTTCTCCTTCATAGAAAAACATCTTTACCCCAACCCTTAGATAATAGTATGCGGAAAGGATGCTGAAAAGAATAGAAATTACCGCAACCCAGGTATATCCAGACTCTATGATAGACTTAAATATAAAAAATTTAGCTACAAAACCACCAAAAGGAGGGAGTCCGGTTAAAGAAAAAAGGAAAACCAACATGGATACAGCTAAAAATAGGTTAGCCTGAGAAAGTCCTAAAAAAGCATTTATCCTTTCTCCTTGAGGAAAAGAAATAAGAGTAGCAAAGGCCCCAAGGTTCATAAAGGTATACACAAGAGCATAAAAAGAAATAGTTTTGAGTCCTGAGGTTGAGCAGGCTATAACCGCAAGTAAAAGATAGCCTGCATGGGCTATAGAAGAATAGGCAAGAAGACGTTTAAGATTGACCTGTCTTAAGGCTAAAACATTACCTATGGCCGCGGTTAAAAGGGCTACAAAAATCAAAGGGCCTACCCATAGTTCAGGTTTTTGAGACAAGGCTTCTGTCAAAAAACTTGCCATAACCCCTATGGCAGCAACCTTAGGGCCTACAGACATAAAAGCTGTAACCGGAGTAGGAGCGCCTTCGTAAACATCAGGAGACCACTGATGAAAAGGGGCAAGCCCAGCCTTAAAAGTAAAGGCAGAAAGGATCAATATAATTCCTGTAAAAAGATAAAACGGATGTTGAGATATCAAAAGAAGGTTCTCAGCGATAATCTTAAAAGTTGTTCCTTCAAATATACTGTAAAAAATAGAAATCCCTAAAATCAACAAGGCTGAAAACATACTACCTAAGAGATAATACTTAAGGGAGGCCTCGTTTGCCTTAGGGTCTGTTACCACAAAACCAGCCAAAAGATAGAGACAAAGGGACATAAATTCTAAAGAAAGAAAAACACTTAAAAGTTCCTTAGAAGAAACCATAAACATCATCCCTAAGGTGCTAAGCATAAGAAGAAGGTTAAACTCATAAAAGAGTTCATACTTTATCTGGGAGTAATTCATACCCAAAAGGCTACAAATCCCTAAGTTTATTAAAAATACCAACTTTAAGGTTTGGCTAAAGGAATCAGCTACAAACATCCCTTTAAAGGCTTCTCCCTGAACCTGAAACAACGTAAGCAAAGTTAAAACAGAAAAAGCGATTACCAGCAAGGAATGAACCACCCTTTTTTTTATCCAAAGGCCTAATACAAAATAAAACAAAGTAAATCCTATAAAAAGAAGTTCAGGAAAAAGCGGAGTTAAGTTTATCATGGTTACCTCCTAAAACTCTTTCTAAAGGCCTTAGGTTAGAAAATTGATGATTTGTATCACCGAGTCCTTTAACACACCTAAAAACACCTGGGGATAAAATCCTATCATAAAAACCAAGACCACTAAAGGTATAAACATTAGCACTTCTCTTAGGTTGAGGTCATAAAGTTGGTCTTTAATCTCAGCAGGCACCTCTTTTAATACAACCCGATAATAAAGCCAAACCATATAAGCGGTTCCCAAGACAAATCCCATAGGCAAGAAGGCTCCTAAAAAAATCCAGTCTTTGAAAACACCAAGGGCTATCAAAAATTCCCCTATAAAAGAGTTAGTACCTGGAAAACCTATGGCTGCAGCAGAAAAAAGGGTATAAAAAAACACAAAAATCGGAACAACCTTTCCAAGCCCTCCATATTTACCCAGGTCTCTTGTGTGTGTTCTTTCGTAGATAACACCTATACACATAAAAAGTGCACCAGTTACTATACCGTGATTGATCATTTGAAGGATCGCTCCTTCTATAGCTTCTTTATTTAGGGTAAAGATACCCAACGTAACAAAACCCATGTGGCTTATACTGGAATAGGCTATCAAACGTTTAAAGTCTGTTTGCATAAGGGTGACTAAGGCTCCATAAATAATCGCTATAACAGAAATTATTTGCATCATCTCTTTTAATCCAAGGGTTGCTTCTGGACAGAAAGGAATGGTAAACCTTAAAAATCCATAAGCCCCAACTTTAAGAAGAATTCCAGCCAAAATCACTGAACCTGCGGTAGGGGCTTCTGTATGGGCATCAGGAAGCCAGGTATGGAAGGGAAACATGGGAACCTTCACGGCAAAAGCTACAAAAAAGGCTAAAAACAGCCAGTATTGAAGGTTTACAGGCAATTGAACTTTAGAAAGCTCTATGACATCAAAAGTCTTTCCTCCTGCATAATAAAGCACGATAATCCCTATTAACATCAACACACTACCAGCAAAGGTAAAGATTACAAACTTAACCGAGGCATAAATTCTGTTGTGACTACCCCAGATACCTATAAGCAAAAACATCGGGATAAGCATCGCTTCCCAAAAGACATAAAACAAAAACATGTCTAACGCACAAAAAACACCTAACATGATGGTTTCCATCATCAAAAGTAAAGCATAAAACTCTTTTACCCTTTGTTTAATAGCTGTCCAGGAACACAACACACATAAAACACTGATTAAAAGGGTTAACATAACAAAAAGTAAACTTATTCCATCTATCCCGACCTTATAGTAAGCGTTTAAGAAAGGAATCCACCAAAAGGTTTCTACAAATTGAAACTGTGGATTGGTTTTGTCAAAATTTGTCCACAAAGGAATACCAAAGACCAAGTTTAACAGGGTAGTCCCTAAGGCAATAAACTTAGCCAAACTCTCTTTTTTAACCAGAAAGATCAAAGCAGCCCCTAACAAAGGAAAGAAAATAAGAAAAGAAAGGGTTGGAAAGCCTAATTCACCCATCTACTCACCCCTTTAAGAAAGCATCGGTAAAACCAAAATTAACAAAAGGGTTATCAAACCTATGATCATGAGAAAGGCATAATCTGAAACCTTTCCTGTTTGGATTACTTTTATAATCTCACTTAACTTTAAAGATCCTTTGGCTAAGTTATGATAACTTTTGTCAACCCCAGAAGTATCAAATTTTTTAGAAAGCCTTGCTAAGGCTAACATACCTCTTACAAAGATTTTTTCGTAAGCCTCACCGATTATCTGGTAGTCTATCTTAGCGATCACCTTTTCTGCCAAAAACAAAAACCCAGCTGTGGCCTTGCGATAAAACCAGTCGGTATCAAGGTTTACACATCTGATTTCAGGAGGATAAAGGCCTGAAAGCATAAGTAGGGTAAAGGCTAAGGCCGAAAAAGCAAGAAGCTGTGTTTGATCGATTACATGGGCTGGGGTATAAGGGTTATAATCTACAGGATAAGGTAAGATACCATAAAGCGTTCCAGGGAAAATACCTATAGCCACACATAGAAAAGCCGCTATTCCCATGGCTACCAACATATGAGTAGGGGCTTCCTTAGGTTTTAAGCCAGAGTCATGGCTGAAAAAGGCAAAAAAGGGAATTTTAATTCCCGAGTGATGGAATACACCAGCAGAAGCAAATAAAAGCGTCAACCATATAAATAGCATTCCTCCTTCACCAGCGGCAGAAACTATCATAGACTTACTAACAAAACCACTGGTTAAAGGAACACCAGAAATAGAAGCTGCACCAACGATACAGAATATCGTCGTAAGAGGCATATACTTATATAATCCCCCCAGGTCAGTGGCATTAATCTTCCCAGTTCTATAAAGCACTGCCCCCATAGACATAAAAAGCAAGGCTTTATACAGGATATGGCAAAAGGCATGGGCTACTGTACCGTTTAAAGAAAGTTGGGTCCCAATCCCAATACCTGTGATCATAAATCCAACCTGGTTTATAAGGCTATAGGAAAGCACTCGCCTGAGATTATTTTCGATCACGGCATAAAATATAGGAAAAGCGGTCATCAAAGCCCCTATATAGATTAAAAGCTCTGTCCCGTAAAAACCTCTTGCCAAAACATAGACTGCTGTCTTGGTTGTAAAAGCAGAAAGGAAGACCGTTCCTGTTTCGGTAGACTCAGGATAAGCATCAGGAAGCCAGGCATGAAGGATAGGAAAGGCAGCGTTAATCCCAAAACCCAAAAAGATAAGCCAAGAAGCTAAATCTTGATAATTCAACCCGATATATTCAAACTTAAGAGAACCTGTTTGTTTAAACCAGAGTACCATACCTCCTAAAAGCAATAAACCTCCGGCTAAATGAACCAACAGATACCTCATACCTGCAGAAATAGCTTTTTTATTCCTAGCTGTAAGGATGACCAAGGTTGAAGCTAAGGCCATAATCTCCCAGAAAACATAAAGTGTAGCTAAGTCTCCTGCGAAAACCACCCCTAAAGCTGCACCTGCATAGATAAAAGCAGATACTAAATGAAGGTTGTCTTTAACATGAAGGCTGTAGATGGCAGCTATAACCGAAATTAAAGAAAAAATATACCCAAAAGGCAAAGACAACCTGTCTACCCTTTTTAAAACAAGCTCTAAATCAAGCACCTTAAAAACCCATGAGATACCCTCTGACAAACTAATTACATAGAAAAAAGTCAAAAGCGGTAATCCTACTATATAAACGCTCCTAAGCCTACCTCTTAAAAAAGGGATTAACAAACTTCCAAAGATGAGGATGAGTGCAGGGGGTATGTTAATCATCATAGTAGTCTTCCCTCCTCATTACCAGAGGCCTTAAAATGTGCTTTGCTGCTAACACCAACAACACACAGGCTACAAAACCAAAGGTTCCATAAAAAGAAGGATAACCATCAAAACCGAAATAAGCATGTTTATGGATAAAAGGGTCTATTAAAACTACCAGCACCAAAAATAGATAAAACCCTCTTAAAAACCTCTTAACGTTTTCCTGATAATCAAAAAAACCTTTTTTTTCTTCTTGCATAAAGGTACCCCCCTTTAGTGAGGCCTGTATCCCAGATAAAAGATGAAAAACAAATACAAAACAGCAATGGTAAAAACTATGTAAAATGCCCTTTTGTATCCTGGCCAGGGGTTATGTTTTAGTATTTGTCTTTCTTGGGCTCCATTTTCCTGAGGCAAGCTCACCTAATAACCTCCTTAGCAAGGTTTATTAAAAAGTCCGGATAAAGACCTAAAATAACGCTGATGATAGCTGTAATCAAAAGGGTAGTAGCCATAAAAGGGTTTTCTTTGACTGGATGATGGGTTTCATGCCCTTCTCCCTTATATTCCTTAAAATAAGCTCTATAAACTATGGGAAAAAAATAGCCTGCATTAAGTAAAGAACTAAAAAGAAGGACAACTAAGGTCCAAAAATTATGGGCTTCTATGGTACCAAGAAGGAGATACCATTTGGTAATAAAGCCTCCTACCATAGGGATACCTACCATACCAAGTGCTCCTATCGTAAAAGAGGCCATGGTAATAGGTAGTTTTTTCGCTATACCGTCGAGTTGACTAACCTCAGTTTTGTGAGCACAAACATAGATAGAGCCAGCACAAAAAAAGAGGGTTATTTTGGCAAAGGCATGGTTAGAGATATGGATAATGCTTCCGATAGTACCATGATAGGTAAGCAAAAGAGCACCGAGTAAGATGTATGAAAGTTGGCTAACGGTTGAATAGGCAAGCCTTGCTTTTAAGTTATCTCTGGTAAGGGCAATGATCGAAGCAGTGGTAATGGTAAAAGCTGCTATAAAAAGAGCCAAATCCGTGGTATAAAGAAGTTTCATCGTTTCTTGACCAAACACAAAAAATATGGTTCTTAACACGGTAAAAACCCCGGTTTTTACCACCGCTACCGCATGAAGAAGGGCAGAAACTGGAGTAGGAGCCACCATCGCCGCAGGAAGCCAACCATGTAAAGGCATCGCAGCAGCCTTGGCAAACCCATAAAAATACATAAGAAAAAGTACACTTAAAAGTCCTCGATGAGCCTCTACTATATGGCTAGGGAAGATTCCTCCTTTTTGAAACTCAAGGGTACCTGCTAAAAGATAGGTGATGGTTATGGCTGCTACCAAAAACAGCTTAGCAGAACCTATCAAATAAATGGCATACTTTCTCGCCCCGGCTCGAGCCTCTTGTGTCTCATGATGAGCCACTAAAGGATAGGTTACAAAGGTAAGGGCTTCGTAAAATAAAAACATCGTAAAAAGGTTGGCAGAAAAGGCAACCCCTATGGTAGAAGAAAGTGCACCAGCAAAACAAGCATAAAATCGAGTTTGTTTTTGTTCGTGATGGCCCCTCATGTATCCTATAGAATAAAACGTAGTAATGATCCATAAAAATGAGGCTCCAAGGGCAAAAAGCAGTCCCATCGCATCTACTCTAAACTTCAAAGAGATCCCAGGAAGTATAGAGAAAACTTCAAACTCTAAAATCTTTCCTGAAACTACCTCAGGGACCATCGATAAAACCAAGATAAATTTGATTATACCTGCCAAAACAGACCAGAATTCTCTTAAGTTAGGATTCCTTTCTCCGGTAGCGATGATAAAGGGTATAGCTAAAAGAGAAACCAGCACACAGAGTAAAGGTGTGATAGAGGTTTCTACTACCATCTTAGTCTTCCCTCAATAAATTGAATTCGTCTACTTTTAAGGTTGCTTTATTACGATAGGTTATAACCAAGAGAATAAGACCCACAGCTACAGCTCCAGCAGCACACCCTATGATAAAAAGCGCCATAACCTGAGGTCTTATGTCTTGTAAATAATGGCCTAAAGCCACTAAAGAAAGATTGACTGCATTAAGCATAATCTCTATAGAAAGAAGTAACATTATCAGGTTTCTTCTGATAAGAAAACCTACCAGACCTATCCCAAAAAGACAAAAGCTTACAATAAGATACCAGCTAAGAGGAACCATTAGTCTTCCTCCCAAAAAGCATAATTCCTATCCCAATAAGGGGTACTAAAAGGATAAACCCTAACAAAATAAGAGGATAAACATAGTCGCTAAAAAGAACCAAGCCTAAGGCTTTACTGTGTCCTTCCTTTTCTATAAACTCTATGGTATAAGGACCTTGATAAAAAATCTTATAATTCAAACCACCTATTACTAAAAAAAACACCAGCAAAAGAATAGCCCAAACTCTTAACTGCCAAGACTTTAAAAACACCTCACCTTTTTCTTCCTCTTTCAGGTCTAACAGAAAGATGACAAACAAAAACATCACCAAGATCGCCCCTGCATAAACTATAATCTGTACCACCGCTAAAAATTCTGCATTAAGTAAAAGATACAACCCTCCTAAATGCACAAAGGTTAATAAAATCCAGAGCAAACTTTTTACAGGATTTTTCTGAGTAATACCTAAAATCCCTGTCCCTAAAATCATCAAGGCAAAATAAAGAAAAAGACCTTGTAGAACCATCCTTTTCTCCTATGCAAACAACTTTTTAAACAAGATGGTAATAAAAAGGTTCACAAATCCCAAAGGTATTAGAACTTTCCATCCAAGACTTAATAACTGGTCAAACCTGTATCTTGGGAAAGTAGCCCTAACCCAGATATAAAGAAAGATAAAAAGATACACCTTTAACAAAAACCACACCCATCCTGGTATCCACTTCAAAAAAGGAAGAATAGCCATCACATATTTAGGAACGGTCCATCCACCTAAATAACACAGCGCTGCCAGGCTTGCCATGATATACATAGCTGTATATTCTCCGAGGAAAAACAAGGCATACCTAAAAGCACTATATTCGGTTAGATACCCAGCAACCAGCTCGGTTTCTGCCTCAGGAAGGTCAAAAGGGGTTCTGTTGGTTTCAGCAAAGGCAGCGATCACAAAAACCACGAAACCTATTATCTGAGGTATGGCATAAAAACCAAAAAAGGAGTTATGCTGAGCAACGACGATGTCGCTCAGCTTAAGAGATCCTGCCATAAGAACTACCGAGGCTAAGCTTAAGGTTAGAGCGATTTCGTAGCTTAGCACCTGAGCAGCTGACCTTAGTCCACCTAAAAAGGAATATCTGCTGTTAGAGGACCAGCCTGCAAGGATAATACCATATACAGCCAAACTGGCTGAAGCCAGAATAAAAAGAACTCCTACGTTGAGGTCTGCTAAAATAAAACCTTGCTCAAAAGGGATGACCGTAAGATTAACCGCGGTAAAAGCAAAAACTATGATCGGAGCTATCTTAAATACCGGTTGATAGGCAGATTGAGGGATTATGTCTTCTTTTCCGAAAATTTTTAAAAAATCAGCTAAAGGCTGAAGAATACCATGAGGTCCTACTTCTTTTGGACCAAAACGTGCCTGAGCTCTTCCGATTATCTTTCTTTCAGCATAGGTGGTAAAGGCCACATGCACCAAGGTTATAGCAAAGATAAATACAGTTTTTAAAACCAAAAAACCAAACTGATAAAAATCTAAAGTTCTATCCATGGTTTGTCCTTCTCCCTAAGTCTAACGGATTAGGTCCTTTACTCCATCCCAGGGGCCTTCCCCTTTAACAGGATAATCTTTTCTCAAAGGATAACCTTTCCAGTCTTCTGGCATGTAAATCCTTTTTAAATCTGGATGCCCTTTAAAAACGATCCCAAACATGTCATAGCATTCCCTTTCTAACCAGTTGGCAACAGGCCAAAGGTCTACTACACTGTCTATGGTAAGGTCTTCTTCATCGATAAGGGCTTTTATCCTAAGCTGAACCTTATTAGGAAGGCTATAAAGCTGATAAACTACCGCAAAACGAGGGATCTTCCCTAAAAAATCTACCCCAAAAAGGTCTTGCAGATAGTTAAAACTCCAATTCTCTTTAAGCCACCTTAAAACAGCTTTTACTTTATCTTTTTTTACCACCAAAAACTTCTGTTTTCTAAACTCTCCTATCTCTAAAATTTCTTCTTTAAATTGCTGTTGAAGGTCCTTTAAGATCTCTTCAACCATTCCAAAGCCTCCTTTTTGATCTCATAAAAATAGCCTAACAAAATAAGAAAGATAAAAAACAGCATCCCCCAGAAACCAAGGAAACCAAGGCTATTAAAGGTTAAGGCCCAAGGAAAAAGAAAGACCAACTCCACGTCAAACACCACAAAAAGGATAGCTAACACATAATAACCGATGAAGAACCTTTCTCTTACCTCTCCTGAAGGCAAATTACCTGATTCATAGGCCATAAGTTTCACAGCGGTCTTTTTCTTTGGACTAAGCAATTGATTTATAAAAATCGCGGCCACACTAAAAATGGTAGCAAAAATTAACATCAAAAAAACAGGCAAGTATTTTATCGGTAAGTAAGTACCTGGGGTCACAGGCTAACCCTCCTTTTTAATCCTGATAGGGGTAGGAAACCTTTTTTCATAAGGAAGTCTTATCCTTTCTATCCCTCTTAGATACCAGAATTTGTTTATATATTCTTGGTGCTTATAAAGACTTAAAAACTCATCCCAGTTTTGAAGTAACTTTTCTTTGGTAAAGTAATTTTCCTCTTTATCGTATGCTGCATACTCATAAAACTCAGTAAGGACGATAGCATTTACAGGGCATACCTCTACACAATATCCACAATAAACACATCTAAAGGCCTCAATTTCATATTTAGTAAGCACTCTTCTTCCTGAGGTTTCATCTTCCTTGTATCCGATGTAGATGCACTGAGAAGGACAAACTCTTGCACATCTTAAACAGGCCACACATCTCTCTTTACCTGTTTCAGGGTCTCTAACTAAGGCATGTCTTCCTCTAAAACCTGGAGCGATCTCTCTTTTTTGTTTGGGGTATCTTATGGTAACCGGCTGGGTAAAAATGGTTCTTAAGGTGATTAAAAGCCCTTTTATAAGGTCTATCAACAAGATCTTTTTTAACAGTTGTTTCATTTATCAGCCTCTCCCATAACGATATCAAGGGTTCCGATGATGGCTACCACGTCTGCCAAAAACTGACCCTCTGCAAGCTTAGGAATGGCTGAAATATGTATAAAAGAGGGCACCCTAATCCTTACCCGGTAAGGTCTCCCTGAGCCATCACTTATGATAAAAAACCCAAGTTCTCCTTTTGCCCCTTCTACTGCTGAATAGATTTCCCCTTCAGGTAAAAGAGGTTCCTTCTCTTTTAAAAAAGAAATAAAAGCACCGGTAGACCAACCTTCTGGATGAAGCTTTTTTTTACCAGAAGGGGGAAGGTCTAACTCTATAGCGTTTTCTGCCAGGATACTTCCTTCTGGCATTTTCTGAATACATTGTTTAACTATTTTAGCAGATTGCCTCATCTCTTGGACACGACATAAATATCTATCATAGGTATCTCCGTGTTTTCCTACCGGGACCTCAAAATCTACCTCACTGTATGCGTCATAAGGGAAATGTTTTCTTACATCATAGTTTATTCCCGAACCCCTAAGACTGGGACCTGTAAGACCATAAGCTATAGCATCTTCAGGATTTATAACTCCAACCCCTCTGGTACGGGCTATCCAAATCCTGTTTTCTGTAAGCAAACCCTCGTATTCATCTATTTTTTGAAAAAATCCATCGATAAACCTGTCTATTTTTTCTAAGGTTTTTTCTTCTACATCAATCCTTACTCCTCCTATTCTTGGATAACTAAAGGTAAGCCTTGCTCCGCAAATTTCTTCTAAAAACCAGAGGATCTGTTCTCTTTCTCTAAAACAATAAAGAAAGACTGTCATCGCACCTATATCAAGGGCATGAGTAGCTAACCAAAGTAAATGATTGCTAATCCTTGACAATTCGCAGACCATAGTACGGAGAAACTTAGCTCTTGGAGGAGGCTCTATCCCTAAAAGTCTCTCAACAGCCACACAATAACCTACGTTGTTTATCATGCTTGCGATGTAATCTAACCTATCGGTTAAAGGTACAACTTGAGGATAGGTTTTAGTCTCAGCAAGCTTTTCTATACCTCGATGAAGATACCCTACCTCAGGCCTACAGCGGGCAACCCTTTCCCCCTCAAGTTCTAAAAAAAGCTTTAACACTCCATGGGTAGCTGGATGGTGAGGACCCATCTGTAAAACAAACTTTGAGGGTTCTATCTGTTCTAAAACATACCCTTTCATTTGTTATAACCTTCTAAAATTTTTTGTTGTAATTTTATAATCCCCTGGAAAAAAGCCTCTGGCCTTGGTGGACAACCAGGTATGTAAACATCTACCGGAAGGATCTGGTCTACCCCTTGCAAAACACTATAGGTTTGAAAAATTCCTCCGGTTGAGGCACAGCTACCTACCGCAATAACGAACTTAGGCTCTGGCATCTGATCATAAAGCCTTCTCACAATCGGAGCCATTTTATAGGTAACCGTTCCGGCTACTATCATCAAATCTGCTTGACGAGGAGAGGCTCTAAAAAGAACCCCTAACCTATCAAAATCATAATGACTGGCACCGGCTGCCATCATCTCTATCGCACAGCAGGCAAGCCCAAAGGTAAGGGGCCAAAGCGAATTTGCCCGGCCCCAGTTTATGAGTTTATCAAGGGTGGTGAGAAGGACACTATCAGTCCCTTTTATCAATTTTACCCCGTCTGCTATTTCAACCGTAGGGTCTTTCATCTTAATAGAGGTTAACATAGGCTTCTTTTACAAACTTTTCTCTTTTTAGGGTGGAAGCTTCTTGAGCTGAAACCCACTTTAAAGCATGGGTAGTACATTTAGACACACAAGCAGGTAAAAGTCCCTGGTCAATCCTGTCTTTACAATAATCACACTTTACTACTTTTCCGGTCTCTGGGTTAAACTGAGGAATACCCCAAGGACAGGCAGTGATACAGTTCTTACAACCTACACAAAGATTGGGTTCTATAAAAACTATCCCATCCTTAGCCCTTTTCTGCATGGCTCCTGTGGGACAGGCTTTTACACACCAGGGATCTTCACAATGAAAACAGGGCATAAAGATAAAACGTTGAACCACCTGTTCGTTTATAGTTTTGATATCAGTTGGGATGATCCTGCAAAGCCTTGGACCAGGGCCTAACCCTTTGTTGGTTTTACAGTGAACCTCACAGGCAAAACAACCGATACATCTGTTGTGATCCTGATATATATAATAAAGGCTCATAACTCCCCTCCTTCTTAAGCTTTTTTTACTGTTACAAAGGTTTCAAAAAGAACACCTGTATGGCTTCCTAATGCAAATTTATCAAAAGCACCTTTAAGCAATCTTCCCTCGTTAAGCCCTTTACCATAAACCCTGCTAAGCCAGGGGATGTCGTTTTGATATCCTCTTACCATAAATACTGCCTCAGGATGGATAAAAGGAGTTACTTTGGCCTTGATCTTTCCTGTATAGTCTCCTGAGGAAACCTCTACCCAATCTCCATCTTTAATCCTTAATCTTCCTGCTACCTCGTCGTTTATCCAGAGTTCGTTTTCTGGTTTGATTTCATTTAATAAAGGATTATTCTGGGTCCTAACATGGGTATGCATGGCTGCCCTTCCAAAAATAAGTCTAAACTCTCCTTCTTCTACCCTAGGTTTCTCTGGAGTTTTATAGGGATAAAAGTCAGGAACCTCTCTTTCTTGCATCTTAGAAGATACTATTTCGATCTTTCCGGAAGGAGTTTTAAACTTTAGCTGATCCCGAGAATAAAGGACCTGCTCCTTACAGAGAGAAACAAAACCTTTAGCCTCAAAGTCTTCGATTTTTACTCCTGTACCCTCTAATTGATAATTCCAGATGTCCTCAATGCTTTCATAGGGGACGTATTTTTCCAAACCAAGCTTTTTACATAACTGAGTAAAAATCCACCACCTAGGCTTGGTATCATAAACCGGATCGATGGCCTTCCTTCTTAAGATAAAGGCAGGTTTAGCTCCTCTCTGTAAACCAACGATGTCATCCCTTTCAAGATAGGTTGATTCTGGAAGGATAACATCAGCAAACCAACCGGTAGTCCCATAATCTACAGGAATATGGACTAAAAGTTCGAGTTTCCTGGTGATTTCCTTGATGTCTTCTAAAGGTATCCCGGCAAAGGGATCATACCTATATACAAAAAGCGCCTTTATAGGATAGGGTTCTTCGGTTTTGATCGCTTTGTATAGATGTAAGATATGACCGGCGCCGTCATATAAAAATCCTTTGCCTAATTCAGCTTCAATTCGTTTATCTTGAGGGGCTGGAATGGGGTCTAAAAGACTTTTTAACGGTTGAGCTCCTACTTCTTTAGGAGATTTTGCTAAAATCAAACCTCCTTTCTGTTCCAAATTTCCAAGTAAAAAGTTTAATATCCAGACTGCCCTGGCATAATAGAAAGAATCTGTATACCTTGCACCGAACCAGTAAGGATAGATTATCACCCTTGGCTTAGCTTCCGCAAGTTCTCTTGCCAATTTTATGATTTGGTACTCAGGAACTCCAGACTCTGCCTCAGCCCACTTAGGAGTATAAGGTTTTATAAAGTCTTCTAAATCTGTAATACCTGTCATATAATTATTTACAAAATCTCTGTCGTATAGATCTTCTTTTAAAATTTGATGGATCAGAGCCAGCACTACAGCATAGTCTGTCCCAGGTCTGATTTTGAAGTATCGTGTTGCCTTGGTGGCAGTTACATTTACCCTTGGGTCAAAATAAGTAAGCTTAGCTCCCTTTTCTAAAGCTTTTAATACATTATTAGCCTCTTTAACCACAACTGCATCAAAAAAGGCCCTACCAAAAGACACTATATGTCTGGCGTTGGCAAAATCATAACTTATTTGATTTCTCTGAATACCGATTAAACTTTGAAGAGCTAAATCTGCGTCTTTTCTACAAAGGTCATCATGGTTAAAATAGTTGGGAGAACCTATGGCCTTGATAAAAACCCTTTGCATTTCTCCAAAAAGACCACCTCCTCGGTCTAAAAGAGCCACAGACTTAGGTCCGTATTTACCGATAATCTCAGAAAGTCGGTTGGCAATGTAATTCAACGCCTCCTCCCAGGAAACCCTTTTCCATTCTCCTGACCCTCTCTCCCCTACTCTTACCATAGGACCTTGCGGACGCTCAAAATCATATAGATGGACCAACCCAGCAGAGCCCCTGGCACAGAGTGCCCCCTCAATACCAGCTGCATAGGGATTACCCTCTATCCAGGTAATCCTTCCATCTGTTACCTCAACCCTTATAGGACACCTTGCAGAACACATCCCACATACAGAAAACACCTGTTTTTTCATATACCCTCCCCTGCCTACTTTTTACCCCAAGTTTTTATAGAGTTTAATAACAAAATTTATGCCTAAAAACAGAAAAAAAACTTACTTGCCTAATAAAGAGTCTTTCTACTAACCGATTACCTATTTGGACTGAAGGTTGTCCCAAAAAGGACAACGATTAGTCTGAAAGGATAGGAAGTCTTCTTATCATAAACCTGGTAGATAAGATGATTAACACAACCATCGAAAGAGAAAGAGCAACCTCCATCCAGGAAGGATAGTATTTTTGAGACCAAGGAATATACCAGTTATAGGCAATCAAACAGACTGTCAGACGATTAACTATTATCCCTAAGGCTATCCAAAAAGACAATACCCTCACCCAAAAAGGTTTTTCTTCCTTTACAGCCCATAAAAGTAAAATCATTGGAATTACACCAAAAAGCAAATGTTCTAACACAAAAAAGACTCCATAGGTAGAACTTAAACTTATATAATGTAGTTTTTCTTGATGAAAAAGGTCTAATCCCTTAAGAAGAAGATATAACGTCAAAACCACAGCCAAAGCTTTTCCAAGACCAAGGGTCTTCTTATCAAATGCCTTTTGGTCAAACCTTTTTAGCTGATGTTTGAAATATCTATGAGTAATCGAACTTTCTATTACCACCACAGCCATTCCACCTAACACTGCTGTAATAAGAAAAAACAAAGGTAACAAAGGAGAATACCAGAGGGGATGTAGCTTGGTTGGAGCTATCAAAAAAAGTGCTCCTAAGGCTGACTGATGGCCACCGGCTATGATCACCCCAAAAGCCGTAGCCCAAATCCCCAAGGAAGAAAAGAAGTTTCTCAACCTTTCTTGCCCTAACCATTCAAAAAAGGAAGGGAACCACTCAACCACACAGATGATGATATACAGAAAGAAATGCCAACCAACTAAAAACAGCACCGATTCTAAACCCCAGGACCAAACGATAGGATAAAACACCCGATAATACCTTCCAAGGTCAAAAAGAAGGGCTATAACCGCAAAAACATATCCTAACAGGCTTGAAAGGATGGCAGGTCTGGCAAAACTCTTGTAATCTTTCAGTCTAAAAAGATATACCACAGTTCCTAAGGTTAACCCAGGAGCTGCAAGGGCGATACCTGCTAAAATGTCAAAGGCTATCCACAGCCCCCAAGGATAGTCGTTATTTAAGTTGGTCGCAGGACCAAGGCCAAAAATAAGCCTATAAACCATCGCGTAAAAACCAAAAAGCAAAATTATTCCTGCTATCACATTCCAAGGAGTAAAGAGCCCAAAAACATAAGACTTAAAATCTGGAGCTAAGAGCAACTTTTGTTTAAATCCCTTTAAATCAAACTTTTCCATCTTTATTCCTCGTCTTTACCCTTCTTAGACATAGCCTTATAAGCTAAGTAGACCAGCACCGGAGAGGCTAAAATTTCTAACACCTTTACGGCAAAAAGATAGTTTCTGGTATAAACCGCCGGGCTGTTTTTAAGTCCAGTAGGCAATCCTATCCTTTTAAAAGGCACCGGAGAGAGATATAACCAGCTTGTCCCACCAAAATCGTCCTCCCCATAGACCTTAGGATAGTATCTATGTGGGTTGTCTGCAATCAATTTATAAGCAAGTTTTAATAACTCCTCCCGTTTCCCAAACTTCAAGGCATCAGCCGAACAAACAGCCACACAGGCAGGTACTTTGCCTTCAACCATCCTGTCAAAGCACATCGTGCATTTAGTAACCTGTGGGGTTAAAGGGTCATAGTATTCATAGGCAGGAATGTCAAAAGGACAGGCAACCATACAATACCTACATCCTACGCATACCGTAGGATTATAGATCACCGCCCCTTCTTCTGTCCTTGTAAATGCCCCAACAAAACACGAAGAAGCACAGGCTGGGTCTAAACAGTGCATACATTGTTTTTTTACATAGATAACTTTTCCGTCAACATCAAACCGATTTACTACCGTAAAAGCACCGGCAGAAGGTCTTCTAATTTTTTCAAAAACTGAATTGATTTCAAATCTTGACCTTTCAAAATTTTCTATCGGCTGATTAGGGTTTTTATTCCATTCATTACAGGCCCATTCACATCTACGACACCCTATACATTTAGTAGCATCAAAAAGTACGCCATAACTTCCTTCTTTAGGTTCGTACTTGCTCTCTTTTCTTTTTAGGTAGATCTCCCAGTTTTTAGCGTTGGCCTGGGTATGGGTGGTTTTAAAACCTCTTTCTTCTTCGATAAATTTAGAGGCTGAACCTATTCCCAAAATCCCAGGTAAGCTCAAAAAACCTTTCAAAAAATCCCTTCTTTTCATACCCATTTCCTAAAACTTTTTCTTAGGCTTAAACCATAAAAAAAGCAGGATGAACATAAAAAACGCGGCTCCAGAAATCACATATTCCGCACCATGATAACTAAAAAGTTTTTCCCATATATACATTTTTTCTCCCTAAAAACTAGGTAAACCTCTCTCTTTTTTAGGTATATGGCAACTATCACAACTCATAGCCTTTTCTATCTTTAAATACTCATGGCATTTAATACACTGTCCATGATAAGCTGCCTGTAGTCTTGGCCTTTCAGGGTGTAAAGCATCAAAACTTATTCCATGGCAAGAACTGCATTTAACCTCTTGTCCTTTTATTTTCCCTTCAGGGTTCGTTTTATGATGACATCCTTTACACAGGGTTTCTTCCTTATCATGGAAGTATACCGCAAGTCTATTGCCTGAGGTCTTAGCAACCAAACTTTTCACTATCTTTTGATGAGGCATGGTTGCCTTTTCAAACTCCTTGGATAAAACCTCTATTTCTATTTGAGATTTTATCTCTCCTGAATAGGGTTTTAAATTTTTAATATCAGACCTCGCTCTACCTATATGGCATTTAACACAAGTAGTTTCAGAAGCAACTTCTGTGCGAGAGGTTTCTTTTTTGTCAAGATGATGACAAGCTAAACATTCTTTTCTTGCCTTTATCTCCTTTTGATGACATCCCTGGCAGCTTCTGTCTGAAAATACTGAATGAAAAGCTGTGACAGCATTTACAAAATTCCCTTTAGGACTACCTTCTAAGGTATGACAATTCCGACACCCTTCAAGTCTTTCATGATGACAATCTCTACATTTCTGGGCTGTAAACTGGTGAATTCGGTGATTAAACACTACTGCTTTCATCTTAGAAGCTTTAGGGAATTCCATCCAATAAATCTCTTTTTGTCCTCTCTCTGGCCTTGGAGCTTTAGACAGATCTTCCAAACTCCTTTTTTCTCCTTTATGGCAATCACTGCAGATTATCGGACCACCCTTTTTCCCATCCTTTTTTAATTCTACATGACAGTTCAAACATAACCCATGAAAGGCCTGAGAAAGGTTTAAACTTTTTTCTTGAGCTATCTTCAATATCTTGGTTAACTCAGGACCTTTCTTCTTAGTAAAATCATGGCAATAGTAGCAAGATTCTTCTTTACCTTTGATATATTTTAGAGCCTTCCCTTTATCACGTTCTTCTAAATCATAGGTATGATGGCACTTCTCACATTTTTGGTCTAACTCTTTGACATGGGTTTCATGGTAAACAAAATCAAAATCAAACTTAGGATAGTTTATATCTTTGTACGCATAAATATTTACATGGCAATCCCCACAAGAAAGTCTTACCGGACCATAAGGTTTTTGCTCAAGCTTTTTCTGTTGATGGCATTTAATGCAAGCTTGATGGTAAAGGTCTTTTAACTTTTCTGGATCTTTAACAGATAAAAACTCCTTAGGAAAAACAAAACGTAGATTCTTGTTATTATCTACCGGGTGACAAATCCCACAACCTTCTTTTTCTAACGCCTTAACATGTTTTAGGTGGTTAAACAAAACAGGGGCATACTCTAACCTCCCAAAAACCTCAGGATGTTTAATAAGAAGAAGATTTTTCTGGACCTCTGTAGGAGTTAAAGTTTTTTCCACTTTTCTAAAGGGTTCAGTTAAAGCCAAGGGATTACTCAAACAGCACCAGAATAAAACCGTCAAACCTAACCCTAAAATCAACAAGACTGTTTCTTTCTTCATCCTAAGGTCTTAACCTCTCAGGGATTTCCATATGTTCTGCTATCAGGTCTGCCAAAAATTTAACATGGGCCTCTACTTTATAGTGCTCAATCAAATCTTCTATCCCCTTATGACAGGTATGACAAGGTGCTATCACTAAAGATGCCCCTGTTTCTTTTATCTGTTCTATCTTGACTTTTCCTCCTTCTATCCTTGCCCCCTTCCAGGGAGGCCCTGCATCAACCATCCCTCCTCCTGAACTACAACAATAATTGTATTCTTGATTAGGGGTCATTTCCACAAAATCTTCACAAAGTTCCCTAACTATAAATCTGAGTTTTTGTCCTAACCCTCTGTATCTCACTATGTTGCAAGGATCTTGTAAGGTAGCCTTTTCTTTAACCTTATGAGCGATCTTTATCTTTCCCTGGGTTAAAATCTCATAGAAAAACTCTACCGCATGGATAAAAGGTATAGGGGCCTCTTTCCAGCCTAAAAGTCTTGCTGATTCATAAAGCGCTGCTCTATAGGCATGTCCGCACTCTGTAATCAAAATCCTTTTAACCCTTAGTTTAGAGGCTATTTCATAATGCCTTTTGGTTACCAACGTCATCGTCTCAAAATCATGCATATAAAGCGACTTATTGGTATAATCCCAACCGTCTGTGTCAGGTAAAGTAAAATCAACCCCTGAGACAAGCATAATCTTAAGCATGTTAGAAAGCAAAGGGGTCATGTATTTAGCTTCAAGACCATGAATAAGTAACAAAATGTCTGCATCTTTTTTCCCAAGAGGGATCCTTGCATTTTTTATCTCATACCTTAGCTCGTTCTCTATCCATTGTATCGTGTCTATCCACTCATCCTGTTTAAACCAGAGCATGTTGTAAGAAGACATATGACTGTAGACCTGGTCCTGAATAAACTGAGGAGCTACCCCTAAAACCCCACAAAGTCTTCTCACCAAAGAGATCAAATAGGCAATATCAATACCGAAGGGACAAAACTGAGTACACCGGCGACAAAGATTACATTCGGTAAAAGCAATCCTTGCATATCGCTTTAAATCGGCTTTTTCTATTTTGCCTTTTTTAGCAACCAAGTCTCCTAAGGTGAGCTTTACTTTTGAGGCCGGCGCATAACTTGGGTCTCTGTCATGAGAAAGATAATGATGACAAGACGCAGAACACATACCACAGCGCATACAAGTTTCTAAAAAGATCTTAAATCTTACCGTAACCTCTTCGTTTAAAACCCTCTCGATAGCCCTTTTAATCTTTTGTTGGTCTAATCGTTCTATCGTTTTGTCTATCCCTATATCAGAAACCGGTTTTCTTACAAACCCTTCCATGTTTTTCCTCAATAGTCCTTTGACCGCCTAACCGCACCAAACTCTGAGGCAGTATAGGCTCTAATCAACCAAAAATAAAAGATATGCGAAAACTTGGTAAAGGGAATAAAAATTAACATCACCTCTCCCAACAAAATATGTAAACCTGCTATAACCTGATAGGGTAAAAACATCTGATATCTTGCTAAAAACCCGGTTAAAAAAACTAAGATCACCAAAGCTAAAAGAGCATAATCTACTGGGGTGCTTAGATACTTAACATCCTTAACCAAAAAACGTCTCAAAAGTAAAACAACTCCACAGATAATGGTTAAGACTGTTAAAAAATCAGAAACAATATTAGGTAAAGCCCACCAGCTTATCCCCCAGGATTCCTTCCACATTTCGATATGACCTAAAAAAAAGAGAGGGGTTAACAAAAGCCCTACATGAAAGACATAGCTTATCACAGTAAAAAGAGGCCTTTGTCTCATGCTGTAGCTACCAAAAGGTAAAAGCCAAAATAGATAAGACCTAAGCGTATGTTTAAGACTAAAATATCCATAGAGTACTTTATCTTTTTGAGCTCTTTTAAAAAAGTTATAGAGGTTATAAACTAAACCTAAAAAAAAGACCAAAAAAGACACCCAAGCCAAAGGGCCTCTTACTATCTCAAAAAACGTCATAAGTTTCACACCTTAATTTCTTTCGTAAAATAGCTCTTCTCTTTTATACCTTTTATCAACAGGATATCCTCTTCTAAAAACACTGGATCCCATAAATAGGTATAAGGGCCTTCTAAAACCTTATTTTCTACCAGGAGATAATATCCTCCATCTTTTTCGGCTTTAGCTGCTATTTTACTACCCTTAGGACTAAATACAGAGTCTCCTATCCTTTCCCAAATAAGGTCCCAACAAACCTCGTCTACCACCAATCCCCATCGGTTTTGATGTCTTACTACCACGGCTATCCTTTCTCCATCGGGACTAAAATGGGGCTCTAACACCATCTGTCCAAAGGTTGGCTTCCAAGTTTTCCCATCTACTGCTAAGGTCCACTTTCCAAGCTCTAAGGCCACAACCGCTGCCACCATCTTCTTTTCAGGAAAAACCTTAAGATTCCATAACTGGGTAAAAGACCTTTCCCAAAAAGGACTACCATCACAGTATAACTCCCATCCTCGAGAAGTTTTTACAGGAGCAACCACCTGATTCTCATCTAAAAACCTTGGTTCCCAAACCTGGTAAAAACTTTTTTCCCAACACACATTATCTACCACTATGGTAAAGCTTCTGTCAGTAAGTCTTACAGCTGTAGCTACCCTTGTCTCCTTAGGGCTAAAGCAACAACCAAAAAGGGCTAAAAACTTTTTATCCCAAAAAACGTCGTTTACCGCAAGCGACCACATTCCTTTGGCAAAGTTAAAAATCTCTAACACCGGATAATTTTCTAACCTCACATAAGTAGCTACTTTAGCCCCTGTAGGAGACACAAAAAGATCTCTGGTATCATAAAAACTATGACTCCAGGGAATCCCATCCACACAAACCGTGTAGTTTCCGTCGATTTTAACGTTAGCTAAGACCTTCTGCCCTGAGTTATCTGTTTTTAGGTTCCATAGATATTCAAAAAACTCTTCCCATAAAACACCTTCTTTCCAAACTGTCCACAACCCGTCTTTTTGAACAGAAGCTATCAAATCTCCGTTAGGTGTAAACTGAAGTAAATTTACCCTTTCAAAAGGCTCATCTATGGTCTTACCATTAACCCAAATAAACCTTTGTCCTTCTTCATCCTCAACAACCGTGGCTATTTTATCTCCTAAAGAGTTAACCACCAATTCTGAAAAATTTGCATATTTTTCTAATACTCGAAGGTCTACCCAGGACATCTTAGCTAAAGTATTTAGCGATAATGAGAATAAAAGTCAAGAGTGTTTTTCGACGATTTTAGCTAAAAATTGTATTTTTTATCTGATTTTTTTGTTTATTATGTCCTATGATAAGGGATTTTCTTTAATATGGTAAAACTTCGGTAAAGGGCTTCCATCAACACCAAAATAGCTATTTCGTGGTTAAGGGTTAGAGGAGAAAGGCTAAGAAGAAAATGGGCTTTATGTTTTAACTCAGGAGATATTCCCTCAGGACCTCCTACTAAAAAACATAAATCTTTTGAGGCCTCAAGCCATTTTTCGATTTTAGAGGCAAGTTCTATGGTATTAAGAGTTTGTCCTCTCTCATCCAAAACCACCAAAATTTCGTCTTCAGAAAGATGCTTTTTTAAAACTTTTTCTTCTATCCTCAGTCTTTCTTCCTTTTTTTCTATCCTACCTTTAACCTTAGGTAGACATACCTCTACAGGACATAGCGGGGCAATTTTTTTGGCATAGTAAGAAATTCCTTCTTCTATAAAACTAAACTTTAAAGGCCCAGGGGCTAAAACCTTTATTTTTCTAATCCATAACCTCCTAAACCTTTTAATTCTACCCTAAAGAAAAATTTTGTGTCCTTAGGGGTGACTGAAACACCTCCTCCTAATAGATAGCAATCATGTACATAAGAAAGACCCAACCTCATCTCGGTATTTTCTTCAAGCCTTAAATTTCTACTCAGATAAAAGTCTGTTTGCAACCTTTGAAAAAATCGGTGAGAAAGGGAAAGGGTAAGTTGTCTTGTATTCCAGGCTTTATCATCCTGGAAAGTCAGGCCTACACGGTCAACCATCCAATCAGTTAACCCAAGGTCAAAGGAGTGTTTTTTAAAACCTAATCCATAAAAGTTATAACTTCCATCGTATCTTAAAGAAAGGTGTGGGGTGTAATTTAACAGCACCTGAAGGCCTAAGTCTGAAAACTTTCTCTTCTCACTTGAGGTAGCGGTAGGAGTTTCTTCTACGTTAAACTGATACTGTTGATAAACTTTTACCCTTAAAAAGTCTGGCTGGTTTTTAAGTCGAAAAAGTTGCCATAACCCATATTCTAAGGTATTTATCTCTTCATCAGAAAGGTCTTCATAGGTAAAAACAGGTATGTTTGTCTCCGAAGGTTTTTTCTTAAAATAATAGGTTACATATGGCTTTAAGACGTGTAAAAAGGTTAAGTTGCGGTTTAAAGGTAAAGGTACTTCATAAAACTTAAAAATCTGAGTATAGGTGGTAAAAGAAACATCGTAGTAATGGTTGTTTAAACTGTTTTTTGAAAAACCTGTAGAATCGTCAAGGATAAAATGGTTTAGGAAATAACTTGCCTTAAACTCGTTCAACAAAAAAGAGGTTTTAAAAGGATAAGCTATCTCTAAGTTTGAGCTTAGTTTGTGCCCATAGTACCCCTCTTTTCTAAAACTATAGTTATGTACCAAGCTAAAGTTTGTCATAAGGTTTCCTATGGTCTTAAAAGGCAACAAATTTAGACGAAAACCCCAAAGAGGTTGTAAAACCGTGTCTTTATCAGAAGCTCCATGATAGTCAAGATAGGAACTTTCTATCCTTGAATAAAGACTACCACGATAATATTGAGCCCAAAAACGAGATGTTCTATATTCTTGATTTTTTTCTTCTAAAGTGCGATGAAACCTTTCTAAAAAAAAAGTCTTTGAAGAGGAAAAGCCATTTTCTCCTATGTCAAACTCTTCCAAAAAGTCTTTATTGGAGACCACATCTATGTCCAGATGGAAATCAAGATTTGGTTTAGGTGTGTAATCGATTTTCCCTACAAACCACCATTTATGTTTTTTCTCTTCCTCTTTTTCTGTATCGCCAAGTAAAGTTTTTTTATTATCCTTTAGATATCTCAATTTAAAAACCCCTTCTAAAGGTTCTATCAATCTGAACTGGCTTTCTAAATCTAACAATAAACCTCTTTTGGTAAGAAACATCGGCGATAAGGTAAAATCAACCTGGTCGGTATATGGCCAGAAAAAAGGTAGTTGAAGTCCTAACCCTAATCTATTCCCCTGAATTATTTTAGGAAATAAAAAACCTGTACTTCTTTGAGGAACCATCGGGAGGGTTACCTTGGGAACATAGGCTGTTTTAGGCACAGAAACCACAGTTTGTTTTTTAATCTTAAACTTGGTAGCCTCTCCTTTACTTATCCCTTCTGGGGTCAAAACAAACTCTCGAACTTCTAAGCTCCAGGGAGGAAAGTCTTTTTCATTTTCACAATCAAACTCACAGGAACTAACCAAAGCACTTTTAGCCAGGTATTCGTTTAAGGCGTTTTTATGTAAATCCTTAGCCTTAATCCTGATCCCTTCCTTTTTCAAAAACATAAAGATGTTTTTTCCCCAAAACTCTTCGTTTCTCAAATCTAAAAAGGCCTGATCTCCTTCAAAGGTTGCATTTTTGGTAAAATCAAAAATTTTATACTGATAAAGGATTAAGTAGCGGGTAGAAACTTCGTATTTAGCCTTTTGAGCCCAGATGAGCATACTGTTAGTCTGAATTACCACATCCCCTTCAGCTACCAAAATTTTAAAATCATTAAAGGCTTCCACCTTTTGAGCAGTAACCTCCAAAGGTTTAGAAACAGAACCAAAAGCTTGAACAGGGACAAAAAAGAAGCAGGCCGAAATTATCCATAAAAATACCTTTGAAAAAAACAACTTAACCCAAAATCCCATGATAAAAGATAGCTTTAGAGTAAAAATCCTAAACGATCGTTAGTTTTCTTCTTCGTCTTCTAAGAGTTCGCTTATTTCTTCTTCGCCAGCCTCGAGCTCTTCTTCCTGTTCTTCATCTTTGATTAAAAGCATCGATAAAAACTCTCCTACATGTGTCTTTTCTTCTCTGGCTATGTCAAGAAGTACAGCTTGTAAGTTTTCATCTTCAGTTAAAGAAGCAAGCTGTTCATAAAGGTTGATGGCATCAAGCTCAGCTATGATCGCTATCCTAAGAATCTGTTTATCTAAGTCCTCTGGATCAATCTTTGAAAGGTCAAAAGGTATCTTTGAAAGCATAGGAATCCTCCTATTTTAAGATATTATAACTATTTTAGCTTGTTTTTTTCTAAAAAGCAAGCTAAAAAGAGAGTTGTTGAATCTCATTAAATTATAACTAAAAAACCACTGCAAACACTAAGTTTAGTTTTCTTGATTGTTAACGAATATACAAAAAATTTGTATTTTAACACAAAAACTTCAAAAAATCAAACAATTATTTTTAAAAATTAACTATAATTAATCATTATAACCCTTGATTTTAGAAATAAAAAATCATACTAAATAATTAAAGAAGGAAATAAAAAGGAGGGTATGTTATGGGTGGAATAAGTAGGCGAAACTTTTTAAAATTGTCGTTAGGTTCTCTGGTTTTAAGTTCTATTTCAATAGACCTTACCCCTGTTAAGTCTTATGCAGCTACAGAACTCAAAATCAAAAACGCTAAAGAAAGTACCTCTATTTGTCCCTATTGTTCTGTAGGATGCAGTATAATTGTTTATACAAAAGGAGGCAAGGTAGTACAGGTAGAAGGTGATCCAGATAGCCCTATCAATCAGGGTTCCCTATGCCCTAAAGGAGCTTCTTTATTGCAAATGGCCAACAATCCTTACAGGGTTACAGAACCTCTTTATCGTGCTCCAGGAGCTACCGAATGGAAAAAGGTTTCTTGGGAATGGGCTCTTTCTGAGATAGCTAAAAGGGTTAAGGCTACAAGAGATAAATATTTTATTCTTAAAGATGAAAAAGGGCGAGTGGTAAACAGAGTTGAAGCTATTGCTCATGTAGGGTCAGCTGCCTTGGATAATGAAGAATGTTATCTCTTACAAAAACTGATGAGGGCCTTAGGATTAGTTTACATCGAGCATCAGGCGCGAATATGACACAGCGCTACCGTAGCGGCTCTGGCAGAGTCGTACGGACGTGGCGCAATGACCAACCACTGGGTTGACCTTAAAAACGCTGATGTAATCATCGTTATGGGTGGTAACCCTGCTGAAAACCATCCTATATCGATGAAATGGATATTGAAGGCCCAAAAGGAAAAAGGAGCTAAACTTTTAGTCATAGACCCCAAGTTTACCAGAACAGCCTCTAAAGCAGACCTGTATGTTCCTATCCGTCCAGGCACTGACATAGCTTTCTTAGGTGGTCTTATCAAATATATCATAGATAATGAACTCTACTTCAAAGAGTATGTAATCAACTATACCGACCTTTCTTATTTAGTAGATCCCAACTTTAAAGGTCCCGAAGACTTAGATGGATATTTTTCAGGGTATGACCCAAAAACCAGAAAATATGATAAAGCTACCTGGAAATACCAGTTAGACGAAAAAGGGGTTCCTAAAAAAGACCCAACCCTTAAAGACCCTAATTGTTTATTTCAGCTTTTAAAAAAGCACTATCGTAGATATACCTTAGATATGGTAGCAGAAATAACAGGTGCTCCTAAGGAAAAAATTCTTGAAGCTTATAAGATCATCGCCTCAACTGGGAAGCCCAACAAAGTCGCCACTATTTGTTATGCGATGGGATGGACCCAGCATACCGTAGGAGTTCAGAACGTAAGAGCGATGTCTATCATTCAACTACTTCTTGGTAACATAGGAATGGCTGGAGGTGGTGTTAATGCCCTAAGAGGTGAAAGTAACGTCCAAGGCTCAACAGATATGGGGCTTCTTTTCCATGTGTTACCCGGATATTTACCCACTCCAAAGGCTTCTTGGGTTGATTTAAAAACTTATATAGAGGTAAATACCCCAAAAACCGCAGAACCCAAGAGTCTCAACTGGTGGAAAAACAGACCTAAATACATCGTGAGCTTGCTTAAGGCTTTTTATGGAGATAATGCAACCAAAGAAAACGATTTTTGTTATGGTTATCTTCCTAAACTTGACGATAATACTACTTATAGCTGGTATGACATCTTTGATGCCATGTATAAAGGGAAGATTAAAGGATTTTTTGCCTGGGGACAAAACCCAGCCTGCTCCAGTGCTAACGCTAATAAGGTCAGAAAGGCTTTGTCTAAGCTTGATTGGCTGGTTTGTGTAAACCTTTGGGACAATGAAACCTCTTCCTTCTGGAAAGGGCCTGGGATGGATCCTAAGAAGATTAAGACCGAGGTGTTTTTCTTACCTTGTGCTTCTTCAGTAGAAAAACAAGGTAGTATCACTAATTCTGGAAGGTTAGCTCAATGGAGGTATAAAGCTGTTGAACCTCCTGGAAAGTGTATGCCTGATGCCGAGATCATGAATGAGCTTTATCATAAGATTAAAGAACTTTATCAGAAACAAGGAGGGGTTTTCCCTGACCCAATACTCAAACTTAACTGGAATTATGGGGACAAACATGTAGACATAGAAAAGGTAGCCAAAGAGATTAACGGTTACTATACCAAAGATGTGGTTTCTCATCCTATAGACAAAAAAACTTACAAAAAAGGACAACAGGTTCCATCTTTTGTGTTCTTACTTGATGATGGTTCAACAGCCTGTGGAAACTGGATTTTCTCTGCTTCTTTTACTGAAGCAGGCAACATGATGAAAAGAAGAGGGAAAGAAGATCCTACAGGTCTTGGTTTGTATTCTAACTGGGCCTGGTGTTGGCCTCTTAACAGAAGGATTATTTACAACAGGGCAAGTGTTGATCCTATGGGCAACCCTTGGGATCCACAAAGACCTGTTATTAAATGGGATGCACAGAATAAAAAATGGGTCGGAGATGTTCCTGATGGCCCACAACCACCTTTAGCGATGGAAGGAGGAGTATTACCTTTTATCATGAAACCCTCTGGTGTAGGAACTATATTTGGAGCTGGTTTAGCTGATGGACCTTTCCCCACTTACTATGAGCCTGTTGAATCACCTTTTAAGAACCTACTTTATCCGAAAGTCCATTTTAATCCTGTAGCCAGAACTTACGATAGTCCAGATGACAAATTTGTAGTAGGTACTGATCCTAAATATCCTTATGTAGGTACCACTTACAGGGTTACTGAACACTGGCAGACCGGTGTTATGACCAGACATACTCCATGGTTGTTAGAGCTTGAACCTCAGATTTTTGCAGAGATAGACCCAGAGCTTGCTAAGGAAAAAGGCATAAAGAGCGGGGATAAGGTAATAGTCTCCAGTCCGAGAGGAGAAATATGGGCAATAGCTATCGTTACAGAAAGAATAAGGCCACTTATCGTTCAGGGGAAGAAGTGTCATATGATAGGCATCCCCTGGCATTATGGATGGAAGTTCCCTAAGAATGGAGGGGATAGTGCTAACCTTATTACACCTAACGTGGTTGACCCAAATACCTTTATACAAGAAACAAAGTGTTTTATCGTAAACATAAGAAAGGCATAGCCCAATAAAAAGGAGGTAGGGGAACCTACCTCCTTGAAAAAATTAAAAGGAGGAAAAGTATGGCACGCAAAGCTTTATTAATAACTCCAGACCTTTGTGTAGGATGTAGAGGTTGTCAGGTGGCTTGCAAGTCTTGGAATGACCTTCCAGCAGAAGAGACCAAAAACAACGGAACTCATGAAAACCCACCAGACCTCACCGGATATACCTATAACCGTATCCGGTTTATCGAAAAAGTAAACGAAAAAGGGGAAGTTCAATGGTTGTTCGTAAGTCACAGGTGTTTACACTGTGGAGAACCTGCCTGTGTAGAAATCTGCCCTGTAAAGGCTCTTAAAAAAGATGCTGAAACCGGTATAGTTTATTATGATAAAAACCAGTGTATCGGATGTCAGGCCTGTCAAGCCGCATGTCCTTTTAACATACCAAGGTATGATAAAAACGGAAAGATTTCTAAGTGCCATTTCTGCATCGACAGGGTTAAAGCTGGGCTTAGTCCAGCTTGTGCTAAAACCTGTCCTACTGAAGCCATCAAGTATGGAAACCGCGAAGAATTGATTAAAGAGGCTAAAGCAGAAGGATACTCTGTACTTTATGGAGAAACAGAGTTAGGAGGCTTGGGGGTAGTGTATGCTCTAAAGGCTTCTCCTAAAGAGTATAACTTAGCAGAAAATCCGAAAAAACCGGAAAACTTGATCGCTATGGGACAGATGCTAAGAACCCTCATCGAGAAAGGAGTTGCCCTTTCACCTTCTGTGCTTAAAGACATAGGGTTGATAAAAGGATAGAAAAAAGAAAAAAACTAAAATCTTACAGAAAGGGGGAGGTATTTTCTCCCCCTTTTTTCTTTTTTATCTTAAGTTATTATAGAAGTAATGTGGTCAAAAAATCAATCCAAAACAAGAAGGAGAAAAAAATGGATTTAAAGATTTGGATAGAAAAACTTATCACAGAAAAACCACATTTAAAAGAGGTTTTAAGTTTATATGACAAGGTAGCAGGGTTTAACAAAGAATGTGAAAAAATTCTTAAAACCGAGAATCCTTCAGAAAGCTTGGGTAAACTTTTAGAAATTTTTGGGAAAACCTTTGAGGTACCCTATGAATTTATTTCTTTTTTAAAAGAGGGATTAGAAGGAAAAGAAGAAGAGATTTTTTTTTATCCTAAAAAATTATGGGAAATAGCTTTCCCTGAAGAAGAAGTTGCTGAGGAAGAGATAACAAGAATGCTCTTTTTATTAAGTATGCCTCTTTTTAGAAAACTTGCTTTAGAAGTTAGAAAGGGTAAGCTCAATTCAGAAGATCAGAAAATATGTCTTGTGTGTGGGAAGTTTTTTTCTTTATCGGTTATAGATGAAAACAACAAACGTTATTTTCTTTGTCCTGTTTGTGGTTATAAAGAAGAAGGACCAAGGATTGGATGCAGTTATTGTGGTCATACCAACTGTGAAAAGATAGACCTCTTGGTAGATGAAGATGAAATAAGGGTTGAACTTTGTAAGGACTGCAAAAGTTATGTAAAAAGTTTTAAAGAAACCATGTCCCTATATTTAAAATATCCTGACCCTTATCTTATAGACCTAATAAGCCTTCCTTTAGATGTGGTTGCCCAAGAACGTGGGTTTGTTAGAAGGTCTCCTAACGTTTTAGGGATAAGGGAGATTAAGTAATGGGAAAAAAGGTTTTTCATGAAATCTTAAGTCTTGAGGAAGCATTACACATTTTGGTGCAAAACTTTAAACAAAAGGTATTTCATCCTCTTCCTGTAGAAAAGATAAAGGTTAAAGAAGCCTTAGGAAGGGTCACAGCAGAGCCTGTATTTGCTAAACGTTCGTCTCCTTATTTCCATTCAGCTGCGATGGATGGTTATGCTGTTCATTCTAAAGATACCTTTAACGCTACAGAAAAAGACCCTGTGCTTTTAAAAATAGGAGAGCAAGCCCTCTGGATAGAGACAGGTGACCCTTTACCTGAGGGGTTTGATGCAGTTATTCCGGTAGAAGAGGTTAATGTTAAAGAAGGTTTTATCGAGATATACAAATCTTATCCCCCTTACCATGACGTCCGTCCTGTGGGAGAAGACATCGTGGCTACTGAGATGATCATTCCAGAAAATCATTTTATAAGACCCTTTGAAATCGGGGCTATGTTGGCAAGTGGTATCTTAGAGGTTGTAGTAAGAAAAAAACCCAAGGTAGGCATTATTCCTACAGGTTCTGAATTGTTAACTCCTGAAGAGGCTGAAAAAGAAGGTCTTAACCCACCCAGCTTGATAGAATATAACTCTTCTGTTTTGAAAGGACTTTTAGAAAAAGACGGAGCTGAGGTTAAAGTTTATCCTATAGCTAAAGATGATGAGTTTTCTATAAAATCTTCTATAGAAAAAGCTTTGATAGAAAATGATATGGTACTCTTAAATGCTGGTTCAGGCTATGGTAAGGAAGACTTTACCTATAAGGTGTTAAGTGAGTTAGGAGAGGTTATAATTAACGGGGTAGCTATCAAACCAGGGAAGCCCTTTATCGCAAGTTTTTGTAAAAATAAACCTGTTTTAGGAATACCTGGTTATCCAGTTTCAGCCATCTTTTGTTATCAACTTTTTGTAAGACCTCTTATTGAGCTTTACTTAGGGGCTAAACTACCCAAGGAAGAAAAGATCAAAGGCCTTCTTTCTCGTCAACTTTCTTCTCCTGTAGGAGTAGATGAATTTGTAAGGGTAAAGGTGGGAAAGGTAGGAGAAAAGTACATAGTTTCTCCTTTGGGGAGAGGAGCTGGATTACTTATGTCAGTGGTTAGGGCAGACGGTTATCTATGGATCCCAGCAGGTATTGAGGGATTTTCTCCTGGGAAAGAGGTAGAGGTGTTTCTCTGGAGAAACAAAGAAGAGATAGATTACACCTTAGTGTGTATAGGAAGCCATGACAATACCCTTGATGTGGTCTACAACTTCTTACGTAGGAAATATCCTCATATTTCTCTTTCTTCAGCTCATGTAGGATCTATGGGAGGTCTTATAGCTATCAAGAAAGGAGAAGCCCATCTTGCAGGCACACACCTTTTAGATGAAACAACCGGAGAATATAACATACCTTTTATTAAAAGAATCTTGCCTGAACGTTCGGTAGTATTGGTAAATCTAGTTTACAGGATACAAGGGTTTATCGTAAAAAAAGGTAATCCTAAAAACATCTTTAGTTTTTCTGACCTTACTCGAGAAGATGTGGTGTTTATCAACAGACAAGCTGGTTCAGGAACAAGGCTTCTTCTTGACAAACATTTGAAGGATTTAGGAATAAATCCTTCTCAGATAAGAGGTTATGACCAAGAAGAATATACTCATATGGGAGTAGCTCAGGCGGTTGCGAGTGGAAGGGCTGATGTAGGGCTTGGGATTTATGCGGCGGCTAAGGCTTTAGATTTAGATTTTATACCTTTAGCAGAAGAACGTTATGATATCCTTATTCCCAAGGAATTTTTAGACTTAGAGATGGTTCAGGCCTTTTTAGACATAATCAGAAATGACGAAGAGTTTAAAAAGATGGTGGTAAACTTAGGAGGATACGACGTAAGGCATATGGGAAAAATCATTTACGAAAACTAAAATTGATAAACCTTAGGAGGGTGGAAAGGTGGAGGTAAACTTTTGGGATCCAAAGATAGAGACTATGCCTCAACAAGATCTAAAAGCCCTGCAGTTAGAAAAACTTAAAAAGGTGGTAACGTTAGTTTATGAAAGGGTACCCCATTATCGTAAAAAGTTTGAAGAAGCAAAGGTAAAACCTGAAGACATAAAGTCGTTAGAAGATGTGGTGAGATTACCTTTTACTACTAAGGATGACTTGTTTGTAGACTATCCTTATGGGCTTTTAGCCGTACCTTTAGAAGAGGTAGTAAGACTACACACCTCAAGTGGTACCACCGGAAAACCAAAGGCGTTATTTTTTACCAAAAAGGATGTAGACGCTCAGGCAGAGTTGATCGCAAGGAATTTAGTTATGACAGGCACAACTCGAGGAGATGTGCTTCAAAACTCTATGACTTATGGACTTTTTACCGGAGCTTTGGTAATGCATTATGGGGCTGAAAAGTTAGGGGTTTTGGTAATTCCTGCGGGTCCGGGAAATACAGAAAGACAAATAGAACTTATGAAGACCTTTGGTACAACCTGCTTTCACATGACCCCAAGCTATGCCCTTTATGTAGCCTCTGTAATCTTAAATAAAGGCCTTGACCCAAAACGAGATCTAAGGATTAAAAGAGCCTATTTAGGAGCAGAACCTTATAGTGAAGAAACCAGAAAAAAGATAGAAGAACTATTAGGAATTGATGTTTACAACTGTTATGGTTTGTCTGAGATGGGAGGCCCTGGAGTAGGGTTTGAGTGTGTGTATAAAGAGGGACTACATATATGGGAAGACGCTTTTTTGGTAGAGATCATAAATCCTGAAACCGGAGAGCCTGTTAAGGAAGGTGAGATAGGAGAATTGGTGTTAACTTCGCTTAACCGTGAGGGGATGCCTCTTATTCGCTACCGAACAAGGGACCTCACGTTCTTTTTTACAGAACCTTGTGCCTGTGGAAGGACCCATAGAAGAATTAGCAGGATTTTAGGACGTGCAGACGATATGTTCATCGTAAGAGGGGTAAACATCTTCCCTCAGCAAATAGAATCAGTGTTGATGGGTATCAAAGGAGTAGCTGAAAACTATCAAATAGTGCTTGAAAACTACGATGAAATGATAGTAAGGGTAGAAATAGACAGAGAATTTTTTGACGGAAGGATAGAAAGGTTGCTCAAACTAAAAGAAGAGATTGTAGAAAAACTGAGAGAAGCCATTTTGGTTAAACCTAAGGTAGAATTATTAGAACCTGGAACCTTGCCTGTAAGTGAAGGTAAAGCTAAAAGGGTGATAGATAAAAGGACTTTATAAATTCTAAAACATTTAGGAGGCTTTTATGTACAAGGTAGAAATTATCTCTATATTTGTGGAAAACAAACCTGGTAAGCTTGAAAAAATTACCAAACTGCTGGCAGAGGCATATATAAACATACTTGGATTTTCTATCACAGATGCCAGGGATTTTGGTATCATAAAATTTTTAGTAGACAAACCTAAAGAAGCCTATGAGCTCTTCAAAAAAAATGGGTTTGTGGTAGCCTTAAACCCTGCCTTAGGAATAGAGATGAAAGATAAGCCAGGTGGTCTCTATGAAGTAGTAAAGTTTATTTCTTCTAAAGGAATAAACATAGAAAATGCTTTGGTTTATGTAGCAGAAAGTAGGGAAAAAGCCTATTTTATTTTTGAGGTAGAAAATTTTGAAGAAGCCCTAAAAAAACTCAAAGACAACGGGTTTGAGCTTTTAAAGCTTGTCTAACACATATAAAACATGTGTAGAAGGAGGGGAAGTCTGATGTTTTGGGACAAACAGTTAGAATGTATAGAACCAGAGAAATTAAGAGAAATCCAGCTTCAAAGGTTAAAAGAGATAGTCAAACGAGTTTACGAAAAGGTTCCTTTTTATCGAAAAAAGTTTGATGAAGCAGGGATTAAGCCTGAAGATATCAGGTCTTTGGAAGATATTAAATACCTTCCTTTTACCAGTAAGAATGATATGAGAGAGGCTTATCCCTTTGGATTGTTTGCCGTACCTCTATCAGAGATAGTGGAAATCCATACCTCAAGTGGCACCACCGGAAAGCCTGTGGTTGCCGGATATACGGTTAAAGACATCGCCCTTTGGGCTGAGGTGATGGCCCGTTGTTTGATTATGGTAGGGGCTACCAAGGACGATATCGTTCAGATAGCCTATGGTTATGGTCTATTTACCGGAGGGTTAGGTTTTCATTATGGAGCCCAGAAAATAGGAGCAACGGTAGTTCCTGCTTCAGCCGGGAATACAAAAAGACAGATAGAACTGATGAAAGACTTTGGAACCACCTTTATAGCCTGTACCCCTTCTTACGCTCTTTACCTGGCTGAGTATGCAAAAGAAGAGATGGGTATAGACCTTTCAACCCTAAAGCTTAGAATAGGAAGTTTTGGAGCAGAGATGTGGACCGAAGAAATGAGAAGGGAAATAGAGAGAAGAATGGGGATTAAAGCTTACAACGTCTATGGCTTAACGGAGATTATCGGGCCTGGAGTAGCCCATGAATGTTCTGCTCAGCAAGGCCTTCATGTGTGGGAGGACCATTTTTACCCAGAAATCATAGACCCTGAGACAGGAGAACCTCTTCCTGAGGGACAAGAAGGAGAGTTAGTTTTAACCAGTTTAACCAGAGAAGGTATGCCGATGATAAGGTTTAGAACAAGGGACATCACCACCCTCCATAGAGAAAAATGTGCCTGTGGAAGGACCTTGGCAAGGATAGAACGGATTAAAGGAAGGTCTGACGACATGATAAAAGTAAGAGGGGTGATGATCTTTCCGTATCAAATAGAACAGGCTATCCTTGAGGTGCAGGGCGTAGAACCTCATTATCAAATCATCCTTACTCGTCCTCATTATCTGGATGAAGTGGAGGTACAAGTAGAGATGTCTAAGGAAATCTTTTCAGACGACGTAAAAACGATAGAAACCCTAAGAAAACGTTTAGAAAAAAAGATAGAACAAACGGTTGGGGTAAGGGTTAAGGTAACGTTGGTTGAACCTAAATCTATCCCGAGAAGTGAGGGTAAAGCCAAAAGGATCATCGACAAACGTAATCTTAAATAAACCAGGAGGATTGGTATGAAGATTAAACAGATATCAGTGTTTTTAGAAAATAAAAAAGGTAGGCTTTATGAAGCTTTAAAGGCTATAGCAGACCACGGGATAAACATCCGGGCTTTGTCTATAGCCGACACCTCTGAGTTTGGAATCCTCCGAATGATAGTGCCACAACCTGAGGAGGCTAAAAAAGTTTTAGAAGAAGCGGGATTTACCACTAAGATAACCAACGTGGTTGCCGTAGGGATAAAAGATGAACCTGGAGGACTGGCAGGAGTACTTAAACATCTTTACGATGCAGACATAAACGTAGAGTATATCTATGCTTTTGTAGAAAAATCTGGAGAAAAAGCAGTGGTGGTTTTAAGGACTAACAACTTAGATAAAACCATAGATTTATTACAGGAAAAAGGGGTTCATCTTTTATCCTGGGAAGAAATCAAAGAACTTTAAGTGTGATTATTTTTGGCAAAATTCTTTAAGAAGAGTTATTTGCTGGTGTAAATCAGGATTGTTTTCTAATTTTTTCAATTCTATGCAAGCTTTGGTAGTGTCTCCTTTTTTAAAATAGGCTATTATTAAGTTGTAATGTATCATGGGATCCTTGTTTAAAGATAAGGCCTTATTAAAAAAATTTATAGCCTCCTCAAGCTCTCCAGCTTCCATCAAACAAGCTCCTACATTGTTCATCACCCAAGGGTCCTTTTTTTCTTTTAGATAACTTTTGTAATAAAAGATTGCTTTTCGATAATTTCCTTTTTTTCTTTCTTCTTCAGCCATAATTAAAAGGTTATTCAACAAATCTTCTTGGGTCATAAGAAAGCCTTCTACAGGTTGTTCTTTATTCGGTTTTTGAGAAAAAGACGAATAGGAAGGGCTTGGAAGACTTGAAGGATAAGAGTTATAGACTTTTTTTTGAGGTTTGTTCATCATAGAAGATGGTCTATTAGGTTTTCCTGAGGGGTTAGAGGGTATGGTTTTAGTCATAGAAGAAAGATTTGTGTCTGTCGATAAAGAGGCTGTGTTATTAGGAAGGTTATTCCTTGGTATTGAAGAAAATTGATTGACAAAAGTATGGTTTTTATTTTTGTTTAAAGGAAGAGAAAATTTAATATAATAACTTAAAAAAAGTAGTCCTATTCCTGAAATAACGGTTAATCCTAAAAATCCCAGGAACAAAACCATAGGTCTTATTTTCAAAAACTGCCTTATTCTTGTTAAAGTCTGTCTGTTTAAATCCTCTTTTGGAGTTTCTCTGTCTTTTATTTTTTGCAAAATATCGTAAAGTTTACTCATTTTTTATATTAAGTTTACTTTTATGATTATTACCAGCTCAGTTTTCTGTTTAGAACTCTGTTTGGTTTTAAAAAGGTTCCCCAAAATAGGTACATCCCCTATTCCCATAATTTTTTTCTCGTTGGTTGTATCTTTTTCAAGAATAAGTCCTCCTAAAACTATTATATCCCCTGGGATTGCTTTTATTATAGAGGTAGCTTCTCGAAGGTTTACTTCTGGTAAAGTTATAGAGGTATCTTGGCCAAAATCTTCTCTTTTTAAAGCAATAATGTCGCTTTTTATAGGTACTACGTGAAGAAAAATCTCATCATTTTCTGTAAGATAAGGTGTTACAGCTAACAAAACCCCTTCAAAAATAGAAGATGTTTCTATATTAGTTTGGACCTGGGCTGTTTGTTGAGCTGAAACCAAATTTCTGGTAATTTCTTTTACAAACTCTACAGATTTACCTACACTTATCAAAGCAGGTTGTCCATGGATAACTCTTAAACGAGGGTTTGAAAGTAGATTTATATTCCCATACTGCTTTAATGCGTTTAAAATCAGGTTGAGATTAGGTGTCCCCCTAAAAGAAAGAGATATGGTGGGTTCGTTATTTTTTGTGGTTAAACGAGAGGTTAGCTCGTCCAAATGTATCGAATTTTGGCCTAAAGGTAAATTAGCGATTTCTAACCAATCAATACCAAGATTATGTTCTTTATTTAGTACTACCTCTATAATTTTTGCCTCAATAACTACCTGTTTTTTATACTTTGTTTTTAAGTTTTCTATAAATTTAGCAATCATTTTAAGATGGCTCGATCTATCTTTGACGTATAGAGTACCTGTAAGTCTATTAAGGGTATAAAGTCCCTCTTCACTAATTAGATCTTGGAGTGAATTCTCTATCTGGGTATATACATCTATATGTTTTTTTTCTAATTGTCCTTTTATTTCGTATTTTCCTTTCAACCCAGAATTACCAGATGAAGAAGTTCCTCCGGTAGAACTGCCTGAAGAAGTTCCCATCCCTGTTGCCCCACCCAGCACATCTCCTCCTAAATTAAACTCACTTTCCTGAACTAAATGTAAAAAATCTAAATGAAAAGTCCTTTCTTCGAAAGGAGTAATATAAAGAACTCCTTTTTTGATTTGATAGTGTAAGTCTAAGGATTCAACAATAGATTCTAAGATATTTTTTAATGGTTGGTTTTGGAACTGAAAGGTTATTTTTCTATTTTCCTGAGGAACATATTTATACACCTCAGGAGAAATCACTATGTTAAGACCTGCTTCTTTAGCCAAAAAATAAAGAACGTTGTCAAAGTTCTCATCTTTAAAAGAAACCTTAAGCACCTTGGTTTCAAGTGGAGAAACTTCTTTATATAACGGGGTTAATACCTTATGTTTTGAAGGGGCTTGCGAAGAATTAGAAAAATTAGAAGCAGGTTTTTGAGTTTCGTTAAAAGAATGAAGTTTTAAAAAATCAGAAGAGTTTTTTTCCACTTCATAGTCTTTAGCCGCACAACTTACTAAAAAAACAAAACTAAAAACTAACAGTTGCTCCCAAAAAAACTCTTTTAGTCTGTCCTTTAACCTGTAAATCCACATAATAGTCTCCTATTTTCAAAACCTTTATATCCTTGTTAATCTTGCTTTTTTCTGCAAACACTCCTCCGTTTATTACACATTTTTTATTCTTCCCCTCTATATAAATCATATTTAAAGTCATTTTTGGTTTTTCAACAAAAGTATACGAAGACGTATATAAAGACGAAGATTTGGGAAAATCTTGGAATGGAAGTAAAAAAGGATCTTTATTTATGGTGTATCTTTCTGTTAATTTAAGCGGGGTCAAATAGCGTAGATTATTAAACTCATGGATAATCTCTATATAGGTTGAAGACAAAGTGATTGCACGATATAGGTCTGACTCAAGTTGTTTCTTTGTAAAAAGTAAATAGATTAAAAAGCTCAAAAACAATACTACACAGGGTCCCCAAAAAATTAGATATATCTTATACTTCTCTTTCATAACTTAATCTAAAATGTATTTTATTTTTTCTCCAGTAATGTTCATTATATAAAAACAATCCTTCAAGGTGGCATTATCTTTTTTTTCACAAGAGGAAATAGTAGCTTCATTTATCCTAAACAAGCTTCCCTTCTCAGAGGATAAAGAAGAAAGAATAGAAAGTAAAGAATTAAGATTTTTTATCTCAATAGAGACAGATATAGGCATATTCTGGAGAGGAATAAACTTTTCTGGATTAACCTCAGTCATAAGAAAGTAAACTTGTTGAACTTGAGAGATTAAAATTTGTTTGTTTTGTATAAGGGTGTTATAATTTTTTTGATTATTTAATAACCTTCCCAATTGATAACTTAAAAACAGCAAAGAAAATAAGAAAAGCAGTAAGCTCACATACCACAAAATAATTTGTTTTTTATAGTTTTTTAACTGCTCTCTCATCTCTTTATAACCGCTTCTAATTTTAAAATGCCTTTATTTTCCTTTCCTGAAAAGTTAAAGCTACTTTTTTCTATTTCAAATTGTTTTTCAAAATGGGAAATCAAGTCTTCTGCCTTTTTTTGGGCAATCATCAAGTCTCCTTTTATTTCAACTTCTATTATAATTTTATTATTTCCTATTGTTACATTTTTTAAAATAAAGTCACTATCCCAAATTTGAGAAAGCCATAGTAAAAATTCATCCAGTCTTAAAGTAGTTCTTTTTTCTTTTTCTAACTCAAGATAGGTTTTGATTTTTGGAAGCGAAGTTTCTGGTATTCTATAACTAAGTTCGTTGATTATCTTTTTTACAGACAAAACTTCAGAATCGATATGTTTTTGTAACTCTAAATTATGTTTATAAAGGAATAGTCCTAATAAAAGGTTAATCCCTGTTAATCCCCAAAAAACAGGCATTAACCTTTCAACCCAGTTTATTTGAGTTAAAAATAGTTTTTCTGAAAAAGGCAAAAAGTTAAAAACAGGGTCTAATACTGTTGCTCCAAAAAATTCTGGATATTCCATGACTTCAACCGGAAGTTTGGAGTCAAAGTTGATCAAAGGTAAGTTACTTTCTCTTAAAATTTCCTCTAAGTTTATCTGTTCTATCCCTTTACCTAAAAAGGCTAAACCCTTTAAATCTTCTTGAAAAAACCTATATACATAATCTTTCACCATCAAAACGTTTTCTAAAATCGTTTGGGAAGAAATTCCAAGAAATTCATCTATTACTGTAAACCTTACATAAAGAAGAGCTTGTTTAGAAGCTACTATATACCAAATTCTGGTTTTATCAAAAATAACCAGTAATACAGGGAAACCCATCTTCTCTGAAAAAAGAATCCTTTGAAAACAACAGAAAATACAAAGAACTTTATGGGTAATTAATTCTATTTTTGCCTGAATATTTTTTAACTTTTCCAAATAATTATTAATATCCTTTTCTTCTATACCAAAAACAAAGACTTTTGAAGTAGTTTCTAAGGTTTCGACAACCTTATAGACTACCTTGGGAGTAGTTAAAAAAACCCCACTCTCTTTAACTCGATTCTCTGCTTGTACTTTAATAAACTCAGATACTTTACCTGGAATGTTTAAAAGGTCTGCCAAAAAAACCTGAGAATCCAACACCAAATAAACTCTTTGTTTTTTCAGTTGAATAAGATCTATTTCAGGAAAAAACTCGAAACATTTAGTTTTTTTACTAAAATAAAATCCTGTAAACAAATCTTCTTTTAAAGGTGTTACAATCCACATATTTTTTCTACTCATTTAGTCCTTATCCCAAAAAAAGTTCTTGTTTTTATAGGAAAAACTTCATCTGGGAAAGAGGCTCTGGCTATCTTAAGATGTTTTTTCTTGATTTTTTGAGACCTTTCTGCATAGGCTACCAGTAAAGTCCTATCCATAAGCTTATTTATAAGCCTTGGTATACCTTGTGTCATTTTATATAAAAGTTTTTCAAAACCCCTTTCAAAAATTATCACAGGATGTCCTGCCTTAGCTAAGCGAAATCTGATGTACTCTCCGGTTTCTTCTAAGTTAAAGGGTGTTAAATTTTCCCATATGGTAATCCTCTGTGATAGCTGATATAGCTTATCATTCCTTAGTTTGTCGGTTAATAAAGGCTGTCCAACCAAAAAAAACTGTATTAACTTGTTCTTTTCTGTCTCGAAATTACTTAAAAGTCTAAGTTCTTCAAGGGTTTCTATGGGAAGATTTTGGGCTTCGTCTATGATGATAATCAGAGTTTTACCCTGTTGTTGTAGTTCTTTCAGGGCTTTATATAATAAGTTTAACGTTGTTTCTTTAGAAAGAGAAAAATCCTCCTCAACACAAAGGTTTAGTGCTCGACAAAGGGCTGATATGATTTCTTGAGGCGAAAGAGTAGGAGTAAGGAGAAAAACTTTTTGGTAGTCTTCAGGTAAAAAATTTAAAAGAAGTTTAATGATTAAAGTTTTACCAAGACCTGGGGCTCCAGTAAGTACTATAAAACCCTCTTTTTTAAAAATCCCATATTTTAATATTTCTATAATTTTTATATGGTTAGACGAAGGGAAAAAGTAAGCTGGGTCAGGGGTAAGAGAAAAAGGAGGCTCTTTAAGCCCAAAAAAGGTTAAATAGTTAAAGATTTCTTCTTCCTTAGTTCCAAGGTTCATACTTACAATCTTCTATAAATATAGAATATTAACAAAAAACTCCCCAAAATTACACAAATTTGTCCTGTCCTAACTTGAAACAACACCTTTTCATAGCTTAAATTAGGGTCGATGCTCAAAATAAAAAAATACCCTAAGGCTATCAAGATAAGTGCTAATAATAAAAACAGTATCATATAACCTAAAGCTTCCCAAGTTGAGAAATAAGTTCATATATAGGGCCTATAAGTGCGATGATTATGATCAAAAAAACTATACCAGCTATACTGATAATAAGAGGCTCAAGAACCTTACTTATAGTTTGAATTAAGTTTTGTATTTGAGTAAAATAATAGTCTGCCAGTATTTTCATTTGTTCAGGAAGTCTTCCTGTTTTTTCACCCACATCAACTACTCTAATGTCAAAGGGATTAAAAATCTTTTCCTGTTTTAAAGCTTCACTTAAAGATATGCCAGCGGTTATTTTTTCCTTTATTCTTAAAATTGTTTGTTTCGTAAGCTGGGTCCTTAAAGAATTATACATTAAATCAAAACTTCTTAAAATATCTACCCCTGTTTCTAAAAGTAAAGAAAAATATTCAAAAAAGAAAGCCAGAAAACTGGATCTTTTTACAAATCCTACTATAGGAATCTTAAGCAACCATTTTTCTATAAATACTTGGGTTTTAGGGTTTCTATAAAGCCCTAATCCTAAAATGATTAATAATACAGGGATAGATAAAATCAAAAGATAGTACCTTTGGAACATTTCTACAACTTTTATCAGGATGATGGTAGTATAAGGTAGTTTAATCTGCATCTGTTTAAAAACATCTAAAATTTTAGGTAATACATATAGTAACCAGAAAAGAAAAGCTGAAGAAATAGAAAATAAGACAAATACAGGATACATCATAGCTCTTTTGGTCTGAGAAATGATTTCGTCTACCCTATAGAGATGTTTAGCTGCATCGTCTAAGGTTTTTCCAAGTCTTCCTGTCTCTTCTCCTATTTTAACCAAAAAATTTACTACAGGTGGAAAGATACGGGTTTTACTTATTGCTTCTGAAAGAGGAGTTCCTGTTAACATATCAGCTATGATTTGAGCTATTTTTCTTTTTAAAAGAGGATTAACCACCGTTTCTTGCAAATCTTTAAGAGCAGAAAGAACAGGCACACCAGCAGAGAGTAAAAAAGCTAAATTATGACAAAACTCAGCCAAATCTCTCCTTTTTATCCTTCTAAAAGCAAACTTTTCACTTAAAAAGGTTGTTCTATATTTTAAAAGGATAAGCCCTTCTTTAGAAAGATAATTAAAGAATTCTTCTAAATTTAAAGCTTCAACCTCTCCTTTTACCTTTAACCCCTCTTGGTTCAAAGCCTGATATTTATATACTGGCATTAACCAATCACCCTTCTTATTTCTTCAACCGTGGTTATTCCTTGTAAAACCTTGTTTTTGGCATCTTCCCGTAACGTCTTAATATTTTTTGCCTTCATAAGTTCTAAAAATTCTGGGAAAGTAGCCTCTTTAGAAAGAAGTTTAATAAAATCTTCGTCTATATACACGATTTCTGTTATCACCGTTCTTCCAAGATATCCTTTAAACCTACAGGCTTCACACCCTTTACCTTTATAATAGATACCGTCTTTAGGTAGCTCATAATAATCGAGTAGTTTAGGGTGTGGGAGATATTCTTCTTTACAGTAAGGACAGACTTTTCTAACTAATCTTTGCCCTAAAAGACCTACTAAGGTTGAGGCCAATAAATCTGAGGAGATGTTTAGGTCCCTCAAACGAAAAATCGTAGAAAGGGCATTGTTGGTATGTAAGGTAGAAAGGAAAAGATGACCTGTGAGAGCAGCCCTTACTGCCATCTGAGCAGTTTCTTCATCTCTTATCTCCCCTACCAAGATTACATCAGGGTCTTGTCTTAAAAAGTGTCTTATAGCTTTAGCAAAATTATAACCAATGTCCTCGTGTACCTGGGTCTGCCTTATTAAAGGCAACCCGTATTCTATGGGATCTTCTGCCGTAAGTACGTTTTTCTCAAGAAGATTAAGTGTCCTAAGGCAAGCAAACAAGGTAGTCGTCTTACCAGAACCTGTAGGACCTGTAACCAAAAACATCCCATAAGGAGAGGACATTATCCTCTTAATAAGTTCAACCTGATCCTCAGAAAATCCTAAATATGAAAGATGCTGGACATAGGCTCCTGAGGGTAAAAACCTTAAAACAAAATTTTCTCCAAAAGGAGTTCTTACACTCGAAATCCTTATATCAAAAGTTTCCCCTAAAAAAGAGAACTGCATTTTTCCATCTTGAGGAAGCCTTGATTCTGCAATATCCATCAGACCTTTTATTTTGATTACGTTTATTAACTTACCGTATACAGCCTTAGGAAAAACCACTAAAGGTTCAAGCACTCCATCTATCCTAACATAAACACGGACACTTTTTTCTGTAGGGCTGATATGTAGGTCTGTAGCCCTTTTCATTATACTTAAAATCAAAATTTTCTCTAAAAGTTCTTCCGCATTAAAATCTGCTTGAGGATTAACTTTTAATTTTTCAACTATAGTAGAAATCTGAGATTCAACCGGATTTTCTAAAAAATAATAAAATTTTTCTATAGCTTTATTAATCTGTGCAGAAGAAGCAACAACCGGAGAGATTTTTAATCCTGAAACTCTTGATGCTGCTTCGATTAATTGATAGTTAAAAGGGTCAGATATAGCCAATTCAAGAGCTCTGTCTGTGGTTATCCTTATCGGAAGAACCCCATATTTTCTTGCAAAAGAAGGTGAAATACTATTTAAAGCCTCTTTAGAAGGGTTAGTCTGAGATAAATCTACAAAAGGCAGTCGAGATTGCTTAGCAAGAACTATAGCAATTTCAAGGTCTGTTACCAGACCGGTTCTTACCAAAACCTCTCCTAATTTCTCTCCTGTAGCTTTTTGTTCAAGTAAAGCAAACTGTATGTACTCTTCAGTAATGTACCCTTCCTCTTTAAGAAGCTGCCCTATAGGCTTTCTTTCCATACCTTCCTGAACCCTTAATAAAATCCTATCCCAAAATTGCTAATTTCAACAGTTTGAGTGCTACCTCCGGTTGCCTGAGTAAACCCAAACTTGACCGAACTCATAGAAGAAGGTAATTGAAAACAATGATAAATTGTAGGGGTTGACGAGTAATCAAGGGTTAAATCATTACAATTAATGCAGTCAACCCATGCTTTGATAAGGGCATAGTTTTGAGGATTGGAACCACAGTTATTACAGTTTGGATTACACTTTGTGTGAATTTCTATCCTTACCGAATGTTTCACGCCATCCTCTAACCAGGTAGGATTGCTGGTATAACGACACCCTGGATCTTGATTATTACATAAAGGATTTGAGCCCATCGTAGTAGAACTACCGTGTGTCACACTGCCTCTTTTAACGATGGCAATATGATTATAAGTCCCTGGATCGTTCCTTCCTCCATTCGGATAGATATCAAATTCAACCGCCACAGAATCATAGGACAAACCATCAAAACCTAACCTCTCTCCAGTACCCCCACAGACATTTGTAGGCATACTCTCAGCAACCACAGCACAAGTAAAACCATCTGCGTAATTTCTTGAATCAGATGAGGTATCAGGGTTGAGAAACCTAAACTCAAAATAAGCCCTCATGGTTTTGCCATTGAGCTGATAAGAAGAGGGGAACCAAAAACAACCAAAAGTGTTGCCTTGGTTTCCTCCTAATTGTAAAACGTTACCAAATACATTAACTGCATTTTGATTGTTTTCCGTTTGTAAAAATTGATTGATGTTGTTATCAAAGGACACCATAGCTCCTTGAGGTCCTCCTGTAGAAGAAGAAGTTGACGGATTTATCGTAAGCACCAAGGTCTTTTGGGCGATGTTATCGTTCCCTCCGTTAGGGTCTTGGTTATCTCTTACAAAGATGGTTAAAGAAAAACTTCCCTGCTGTGAAGGGGATCCTGTTAAAGTTAAAACATCAGCTTGTCCCCAGGATGTTTCATCCAGACTCAAACAATCGTTTGAAGTAGCATTAGGATTTATGTTAATACCAGGTAATGTACCATTAACCTGAACACACCATCTATACTTCCCGTTTCCTACTAAAAAAGGAACACCTCCTTGGGCATAAACTGTAGCACTGTATTGAGAACCAACATACCCATAAGGAAGTTCGTTGTTCAAAATCTTAAGTTGGGCTCCTTGACAACCTATCTTTATTCTCATTTCTTCTAAAGTAATCCATTTGACTACATCGTCATACTCTTCTGGTCTTGCCAAATCGTATGGATAACCATCTATGTTAGGGGTTCCCTGAGTATAAACTATATAACATGTTTTACCTGAAGGACAAGAAGTAGCATTAGAACCAGTTTGGACATTATAATTTGGACCACCACTTACCACTATAAAAGCTACATTTTCAATCCGATTTGTACAGGTTGCATCTAAACATACTACCAAATTGGAAGTCCTTTTTCCACAAATTCCTTCTGATGGGTTGTTAGGATTACTGGTTAAATTTAGGTCAACAAAATAAACCAGTGGTTTATTCCACGGGTCATAAGGATTTCTTACTATCTGGGTAAACTCTGTAGAAAGAGGAAGTCTGTTTTCACGAGCAGCAAAACCTATCACAGATTCCACAGCTGCATTAACGATTTCTTTGGCTTCTGTAAGCTTAGCTCTTTTAGTAAGAACCCCAACTAAACTTGCACCTAAACCAATAAGAAATCCCAAGATTATCAACACGATAGCAATTTCTATAAGAGTAAAACCTTTTGTATTCTTTATCTCAAAGCTTTTCATGTTTTGAGTAGAGGATACTTAAGGTTTTCAGGTATCCTCTTAGATTATTTAAAAATTCATCCAAATATCTAAATATCCAGAAGAAGGATAGTCATTACCATTGCATGTAGCACCAGCATATCTTGCTATTGATCCAGTGGTACATTTACCGTCATCCATAGCTCTATCAATGGCTGCTGCTGCTTGAGCTTCTAAATTTCTAAGGGTAATCCATAAACCTGACTTTATTTGTCCACCAACAGTGTAAGTTCCGGTAAACATATCTATAGGTCCACCAAACACATGCTTTGGCACCATAGAGGTTGGATTATTATCCGTAGGATCACCAGAAATAATATTAGAATACTTTAAATGTCTCCATAGATTGCATGATTCTTCACCAGCAGTATCACAATAACCTCCCTCTACCCAACCATTGCCATTCCCATTCGGTGCACCTGTAAATTTGTTTGAAGCTGTAGGATCATCGCCTGGATAATATCCATACTTGTCATAATAGGTATAAAAAGCTGCGGTAAACTCTTTAAGTTGGCTTTGAATCCTTTTAATCTTAGCATTATATATTAACTCCTGTCCTTTAAATATGGCACCTAATATGATACCAATAATCACAAGCACAATCGCCAATTCAACCAACGTAAACCCTCGCACCTTACGCCTCATAGTATCACCTCCTGCAATTTTTAAAAATTTTTATTTCATTTTATTTATTGCTCAATACTTTGTCAAGACCTCGCGTTCGATCAAAAAAATTATCCCTGAAATTAAGAATAGTTAGATCAAAATTCTGTCCCTAAAGTTAAAATTCCCTTCCTAATAACCAATTTTTAAAGGATAGAGAGGGAAAAAATGGGTAGTATTTCATTAATTATAATCTAAATTTTAAAGAAAGACTTAAGGAAAGTTAGGGTATAAAAATAGCTTGACCTTTTTTAGAGGTTCTTCTAAAATTTTTTATATGGAAAACTTGGTTTTTTATCCTGAAAAACTTCCTTTTTATTCTTCATTCTTAATTTTCTTAGAGCATACCTTCTTTCTCCTCCATATCTTGCTTATCAATCTTATTTTAGGATGGTCGATGTTTTTTGCATACCAACAGTTAAAAGAAGACTTCCTTCCGGAAACTGCTCGTCTTTTTCTTAAGAAAAAACCGATTCTGTTTGCTTTAGCTATCAACATGGCCATCCCTGCCCTTCTTTTCCTTCAGGTAGTCTATGGACCTCTATTTTTTACAAGTTCTATCATACTTGCTACCTATTGGATGCTTATCATCCCTTCTGTTATCTTGGTCTACTATCTTTCTTACCTCATCTCTAAGAAAAGTTCTTCTCAAAAGCCTTTCAAACCTTTTATTTTTATTCAAGCTTTTATCCTTCTTTATATAGTCTTTATCTTAATAAGCAACCTTACACTTCTGGAAAACCCCGAAAAGTGGCACGTCTATTTTGCTAATAGAAAAGGCACCTATCTGCCCTTAGATATACCTTATCTATATTTTAAATATCTACATTTTTTGGTAGGGTCTTTGGCTGTAAGCGGTTTGAGCTTAGGGATTTTGGGACATTATAAAAACGATAAAATGTGCCTTATAAAAGGGCTAAACCTATTTTTTTACTTAACCCTGTTGCAAATAGGAGTAGGAATAGCCTTTCTATTATCTCTACCTTCAGAGATAAGAGGCTTATTTTTAGGCAATGACCCAAAAGTTGCTTTCTTTTTTTACTTAAGCATTGTTTGTGTTATCGGTTCTCTATATTTTAGCAAAAAGCATCACTTAAAACTAACTACATCGTTTTTTATACTTACCCTTATTTTTATGGTAGTAAACAGGTTTAACTTGAGAGCCCTTCAGTTGTCTTCTTATTATCAAACAGAACTGTTGCAAGTTTCTCCTCAAATGGATGTTTTCTTGGTGTTTTTACTGTTTTTGGGGTTAGGGATTGTTACGGTGTATTACTTTTTAAAAAATAGTTTCTCTAAGCAGGGAGAAAGAAAAGTATGAACTATCCTGTTTGGGAAACTTATTTTATAAATCCTGGGCTTTGGGTAGCAATTATTGCGGTTTTTCATGTTTTTATTTCTCACTTTGCCGTAGGAGGAGGAATCTTTCTCTGGTATACAGACAGACTTTCTGTGTTGACCAACGATCAAGACTTACGAGAATTTGTGCGTAAACATACCTGGTTTTTCCTTTTGATCACGATGGTTTTGGGCGGGGTTTCTGGAGTAGGTATTTGGTTTATCATAGGGATTGCAAGCCCTGAGGCTACCTCAATCCTTATAAATCAGTTTGTTTTCTTCTGGGCTATAGAATGGGTGTTTTTCTTTGTGGAAATAGTAGCTCTTTTGATATACCACTACAAGTTCGATGAATTGTCTGACAAACTGCGTCTTAGGGTAGCGCTGCTATACGCCATCTCTGCCTGGATGAGCTTATTTGTCATAAACGGTATTATTTGTTTTATGTTAACTCCTGGAAAATGGTTAGAAACCAGAAATCCTTGGCACGGTTTTTTTAATCCTTCAAGCTTTCCAAGTCTATTTTTTAGAACAGGTATCAGCCTTATGTTGGCTGGTATCTTTGGAATTTTTAGTACTCTATTTTTCTCTCCCAAGGAGAAAAGACCTTTTCTTTTAAAATATAACGTAAAATGGCTTTATGTAGCCTTTCCTTTTATATTCTTTTCAAGTATTTGGTACTTTCTAACCGTCCCAGAACTATCTAAATTGTTTAACTTTTTGTTTAACAGACAGGTTCTGATGGCTAAAAAAGTTCTTTATGTTTCCTCTGCGTTGATTTATCTAATTTCTCTTGCTTTTTTAGTAAAAGTCAATCCTGGGTTACAAAGGTTATTAGCCTTTCTCCTTCTTTTTATAGGGTTGCTATGGTTAGGTAGTTTTGAACATATAAGGGAGTATGCACGAAGACCTTATGTAATATATGGTTATCTTTATTCTTTTGGGATAAGGGTTGAGGAGGAAAAGAAACTTAACAGCGAAGGTTTTTTAAAACATGCAAGATGGGCTATGGTTAAAGAAGTTACAGAAGACAATAAAATTTTGGCGGGGAGAGAAATTTTCAACCTACAATGTCTATCCTGCCACACCATAAAAGGGCTAAGAAACGATGTGGTTGAAAAAGCCCGGGGTTTTACCTACTTTGGAATGGTTTCCCAGTTATATGGACAAGGAAAAGTTCTTGGTTATATGCCTAAATTTATAGGTACAGAAAAAGAGAGAGAAGCTCTTGCTGCATTTATTGTTAAAGAACTTTTAAGAAAACCTGAAAATCCCCCTGAACTTAAACCTGTTATCAGAGAACTTAAAACTCAACCTTTTACCTTTGACCCACAAAAAGACCAGTATGTTATCTTTGTTTTTAGTCCTCTGGGTATGAAATGTGTTACCGATGCAGACAGATGGTTTAGTTTCTTATATCCTGGAAGCACTTTTGAAGCTTTGGTTATTAAGAGAGGGCCTAAACCTGAAATGCTTGACAACACAAAAGTTCAATTAGTTTACAAAGTTGAACCTGGTTTTGAAACACCCTCTAAACATGTCCTTTTCTGGGATTATGCTACAGAATTTTTTAACCAAACCATTCCTAAGGATTTAGGGTTAACTGGCAAAGGGCTTAACGGCACTTTTGATTGGGATGAAAAAAGAAAAATTTTTATAGCTAAGGGGATCCCTGTTTTACCTTATAAAAACGACGGAACATACAACCCTTATCCTGTTTTTGAGATAGAAGCTGTAGATAAAGTTTCAGGCAAAGTTTTACAGCGCACCAAAGCCGTTTCTCCTGTAGCGACTGAGTTCCGTTGCTATGTGTGTCATGAAGGAGGCCCAAGATGGAATGGTGTAGCCGGTATCTCTGATCAAACAGCCATTAACATACTTAAAGCCCATGATAAAAACCATCAAACCAACTTCTATAAATCTGCTCTTCAAGGGAAACCTGTTTTCTGTCAAAAATGTCATGCCGATTTTATCGTAGGGAGTGAGGGAATAAAGGGTCATAATAGTTTTTCAGCAGCCATGCATGGATGGCATGCAAACTATATGCCCTATAAAGATGAAAAAGCCTGTTATTTATGTCATCCTGATCATCCCAAAGGAAATACCAAATGTTACAGAGATATTCATAAAAAATTAGGGTTAGAGTGTGTTGATTGTCATGGAAATATAGATCTTCATGCCACATCTCTTCTCAAGAAAACGAACACAAAAACCTCCAAATTTTTGCTTGCACATCTCAACCCCCCAATACCTAAAGACCAGATAACACCAAGAAAGCCCTGGGTTCAGCAACCTGACTGTCTTAACTGCCATAAAGGCTTTCAAAAACCAGCTCAAGAGGCTAAGGGTTATAATAACTGGACTGAAGATGTCTCAGGCCTTTTCCGAGTAAGAAAGGATAACACACAAAAACTACCTTGTCTTGTCTGTCATGGCTCTCCCCATGCATTATATCCAGCTTTTAACCCCTATGGTATGGGTAGAGATAACCTGCAACCTTTACAGTACCAGAAAAACATCTTACCTATAGGTGCAAACTTAAAATGTGAAGTATGTCATGTAAAAAAGATGAAGATACCTTTTCATCATCCCAACCTTATAAGAACCTTTAGAAATACCAACCTTTTACCTTCTAAAAAAGCCTTAGAATAAAGACTTACAGCTCTATTCTCGTTAATACTCCGTGAAGTTTGGCAGGAGGAAGGTTGAGAAATTTAACAAAATGGGGGCTAATTTGTTTTATAAAGGCATAAATTTTCCACAGAGGATGTTGAGTCTCGATATCCTCGAGGCCATAAAAGATAACCCGTTCGTTTATACCCTGTTCTTTTAAGATATCTTCAACCTTAAGCCTTTCCATATAACCGTAAGCAATCTCAAAAAACTTAGCTCCAGGGCAGATTTCTTCTAAAAAACTGGTGGTAATACCATAAGGCTCGTTTTTTCTTATTAGGGAAACAAAGATGTTTTCTTCATAGAGAATCCCATGAACAAAGATGTTTTCGATAACGTAGGGGGGAAAATGTTCAGGGTCACGGATAAAGTAAAGTGCCTTGCCTTGGATTTTAGGATTTTCTTTATAAAATTTAGCAAAATTAGTCACAAATTCTTTCTGATTGAAAAACCTCAGGCTTTTATATAGTCTTTTTTGTCCTTGGGTATAAAGAAGTATTATGGAAAAAGGAATTACAGCAAGTACCAGAGCCCAAAATCCTCCGTGAGGAAGCTTAAAAAGGGTTGAAGTAAAGTATAAAAAGGTGGTAGAAGTGGTTAAGACTGCAAGGAATAAAAAAGGATATCGTTTTTTTAGATAAAAAATCGTGATGAGAAAAATCCCTGTAATGGTCATATTTCCTGTAACTGCAAGACCGTAAGCTGCTGCCAAATTGGTAGAGGTTTGAAACTCAAACATGATAAAAACCACGGCTAAGAAAAGAAACCAATTGATCGTTCCTATGTAAATCTGAGAATGTAGCTCAGGAGAAGTATACTTTACTCTCATTAAAGGCAAATATCTGGCAGACATCGCCTGATAAACCACACTAAACATACAGCTGATCATAGCTTGAGAGGCGATCACCGTTGCCATCAACGCTAAACACAAAAAAGGCACATAAGCTGGGGCAAAGGTATTTAAACACATCTCAAAAAGAATGCTTTTCGACTCCGGATGTCTTAAAAGAAAAGCCCCTTGGCCAAAATAGTTCACCACCAGGGCTGTTAGAACTAAATACCAAGCTCTTTTTATGGGTTTTGCCCCAAGATGCCCCATGTCAGCATACATAGCTTCACTACCTGTAGCACAAAGGATAACCTCTCCTAAGATCAGGTAGGCCTTCCACCCGTTTTGTTTGAAAAACTCTAAGGCATACCAAGGGTTTATCGCTAAGATAACTTCAGGACTCAAAAACAAGTTTAAAAACCCAAGGATAAAAAGATTTAAAAACCAAAGGCTCATGATAGGGCCAAAAGCCCCTGAAACCTTTTCTGTCCCTCTTTTCTGAAAATAAAACAAACCTAAAGCAATTAACACACTGAGTAAAACTACCTCTGTTTTTTCTAAAGGTCTTAACCCAGGGATATAAGAAATTCCTTCTACAGCACTCATTATACTTATGGCAGGGGTGATAACCCCATCTCCCATAAGAAAGGAAATACCTATAAAAGACAAAAAAACCACCGAGCCTAAAAATCTCTTACGACCTCTTAATAAAGTACGCAAAATCTCAGAAAGAATTAAAGTGCCTCCTTCTCCTCGCAAACTAAGACTCATAGCTAAGACGGTGTATTGAATGGTAGGGATGATAATCAAAGTCCAAAAGATCAAGGATAATACGCCTAAAACATTTTCTTTCGTGGGTGGCAGAAAAAGGAAAATAACAGGTAAGGTATAGATAGGACTTGTTCCTATGTCTCCAAAAACAAGCCCTATAGCCTTAACAATTTTTTGGCTCATCTAAGCTCCCTTTTTCGCAAACCCTTGGACGTAGTTTTCTATTTCCTCAGGCTTAAGATATACCCTTTCTCCTGTCTTCCTTTGCTTGATTTCTACCTCTCCTTTTTCTTCAAAAGCCTTACCTAAGATGATTTGCAGAGGCACCCCTATGAGATCAAGGTCGTTAAACTTTACCCCTGGGCGTTCATCTCTGTCATCAAGCAAAACATCCCACTTTTGACTTAAACCCTGGTATAAACTTTCTGCCTTTTCTTTAAAACTATCTTTTAAAGGTATAATTCCTATTTGAACAGGTGCTATTTGCCAGGGGAAAATGATACCTTTTTCGTCATGGTTCTGTTCTATGGTTGCCGCAAGCACCCTGCTAACCCCTATACCATAACACCCCATGATAAAAGGTTTCATCTGGCCGTCTTTATCAAGAAACATGGCTTTCATAGGAAGGCTGTATTTAGTGCCAAGCTTAAAAATATGTCCTACTTCAATCCCTTTCAAAAAACTTAATGGCTTTCTACAACGAGGGCAAAGGTCTCCTTCCGTTGCTTTTCTGACATCAGCTATTATGTCTGGAGTAAAGGTTTCTCCAAGGTTAGCGTTAATATAGTGATATTCGTCTTCGTTAGCACCTATAACAAAGTTAGGATATCCAACTAAACTTTTATCGGCAATTATCTTTATCTTTAACCCTTTAGGGCCGATAAAACCTGGGTTGGCTCCTGCTATCTTTCTTATTTCTTCATCCTTTGCCATCCTAAAGGGTTTACCACCTAAAATCTTCTCAAGTTTTACTTCGTTTACCTCATGGTCTCCTCTTATACAAACTGCTACAGCCTCGTTTTCTTCTACGATATAGATTAAGGTTTTGGTAATTTTAGCCACAGGTAAACCTAAGAAATCTGCTACCTCCTTAGCTGTCCTTACCCCTGGGGTATAAACCCTCTCTAAAGGCTTAGGTGATTCTTGAGGGTAGGTTTCTAAAGTTTCGGCAGGGGTTAACTCTATGTTTGAAGCATAACCACAGGCTTCACAAAAGGCTATGGTATCTTCTCCAGTTTCTGCAAGTACCATAAACTCATGAGAAACATCCCCTCCTATAGCTCCGGTATGAGCCTCTACAGCCTTAAACTTAAGACCACAGTTTTCAAAGATACGATGATAGGTTTCGTACATTTTCTGATAACTTTTTTCTAAACCTTCTTCGTTAGCATCAAAACTGTAGGCATCTTTCATGATAAACTCTCGTGCCCTCATGATACCAAACCTGGGGCGTATTTCATCTCTAAACTTAACCGCGATCTGATAAAGGATTAAAGGTAGGTCCTTATAAGACTTCACATCCCTTCTCACGATATCGGTTACTACCTCTTCATGGGTAGGCCCAAGACAAAAATCATGGTCCTTTCTGTCTTTTATCCTTAAAAGTTCCTTGCCATAAAGCTCCCATCTACCTGTTTCTTGCCAAAGTTCAGCAGGCTGGACCAAAGGCATAAGTATTTCAAGAGCACCTGCCTTATTCATTTCCTCTCTCACTATTTGTTCTATCTTCTTTAAGGCCTTAAAACCTAAAGGTAAAAAGTTATAAATTCCAGAGGCTAACTTTCTTATCATTCCGGCCCTTAAAAGCAACTTATGACTAACAGTTTCAGCCTCTGAAGGGTCTTCGCGAAGGGTAGGCATAAAATATCGGCTTAATCTCATGGTTTACGCCCTCCTTACAGAAGGTCTATTTTTTCCCAGGTCTTAGAAGTTAAATCAAGGACTACCATCGTAGGAATTCCCTCTTTTCCCAAAACCTCTCCTGGGTTAACTACCAAGGCCCTTCCTATCTCTTTTACTTCAAACTTATGGGTATGACCACAAAAAACATAATCAAACTCATGACTTTTTGCTAAAACATAGGCAAGTTTAGGATAATGCACCATCGCTATATTAAAACCCTTTATCTCTAAAAACACTTGTTCTCCGTGAAAATTGATCCACGGATATTTTTTTAGATGTTCATACATCAAGGCTATATCACCTCTGTTATTCCCAACGATAAAATGCACCTCTTTCTGAAAAGAACCCAACAGAGGTATCATAAAAGGAGAAATCAGGTCTCCACAGTGGAAAAGGATTTCACAGCCTTTTTGTTGAGCAACCTTTATAGCCTTTTCTGTGTTAAAAATGTTATCATGGGTATCACTGATAACCCCGACCAACATCTTACTTTATCCTCCTCATCTGTTCCTCGATTTTTTTCCAAACTTTTTCAACCTTGGTTTTGATTTCATCAGACATAACCGCCTCTTCTGGCCATTCCCTTAAATATCCCTCTTCTCTCCATTTTCTGGTAGCATCGATACACATCTTCGAACCATAGGCTGGATAAGGACTTGCATGATCAAGGGCATCAACAGGTCCTTTAACTACCATGACATCCCTTTCTGGGTCTACGTTGCCTGACATGTAAAACAGCACCTCACTTATGTTCTGAACGTTTACTTCTTTGTCAACCACCACGATTATTTTGGTAAACATCATCTGCCCAAGGCCCCATAAGGCTGAGGCTACTTTAAAGGCATGACCCGGATATCTTTTATCTATAGACACAAAGGCTAAGTTATGAAAAACCCCCTCCCAAGGAAGATGAATATCTATTATTTCGGGAAGGATCTTTTTTAGCAGAGGTAAAAACAACCTTTCTGTAGCTTTACCAAGAAAGCAATCCTCTTGAGGAGGTTTACCTACGATGGTAGCCGGATAGATAGCATCTTTTCTTAAGGTAATACAGGTCACTCTAAACACTGGATAGTAGTCTGGAGGGGTATAGTAACCGGTGTGATCCCCAAAAGGTCCTTCAAGTCTTCTTTCAAAAGGTTCTACATATCCTTCAAGGACGATCTGACTTTCTGCAGGCACCTCAAGAGGCACAGTCAAACATTTTACCAGTTCAACCGGGGACCTTCTTAAAAATCCTGCTAACAAAAACTCGTCTATGTCTTCAGGTAAAGGAGCTGTGGCCGCATAGATAATTGCAGGATCGGGGCCTATAGCTACGGCTACCGGCAACTTTTCTCCTTTTCTTTCTGCTTTTCTATAGTGCTTAGCCCCGGTCTTATGTATTTGCCAGTGCATACCGGTTTCATTCTTACTAAACACCTGCATCCGGTACATACCTACGTTATAAGTTCCGGTTTCAGGATCCTTGGTGATCACACAAGGAAGTGTTATAAAAGGACCTCCGTCCTTAGGCCAACATTTTAGAATAGGAAGTTTATAAAAATTTACCTCATCTCCTTCCCAAACTATCTCCTGACAGGGAGCTTTTTCAACCCTTTTAGGAAAAAGATTGGAGGCACGTAAAAGCTTCGGGACAAGCTTTAATTTCTCAAAAAAAGACCCAGGTTTTGTTACCTCTATAAACTCGGCAACCTCTTTTCCAAGCTCATCAAGATCCTTTACCCTCAGGGCTAAACATATCCTTTTATAACTTCCCATAAGGTTGGTAACCACAGGGATTTTATAGCCCTTTACTTTTTCGAACAAAAGGGCTGGGCCAAATTTTTTACAAACCCTGTCGGTAATCTCTGTTATCTCAAGCTCAGGAGAAACCTCTTCTTTAACCTTTATCAACTCCTTTTCCTGTTCCAGCACCTGTAAAAACTCTTGTAAACTTTTAAAACTTGCCATTTTATACCTCTGCGATGTCTTTTTTAAAACTAAAATCAACCTCTATCGGATACTCTCCGGTAAAACAGGCTAAGCACAGCTTGTTTCTTAGATCACCTAAAGCATCAACCAACCCTTCTATGCTAAGGTAATAAAGGGTATCTATGTCTAAGAACTTTCTTATCTCTTCCACACTATGTTTAGCTGCGATAAGCTCTGACCTCGAAGGAAAATCTATCCCAAAAAAGCAGGGAAACCTTATCGGAGGGCAAGAAAGCAAAAAATGGACCTTTTTAGGTCCAAGCTCCTTTATTCCTCTAAACCGGTTTTTACTGGTTGTTCCTCTTACTAATGAATCGTCTACTATAATAATTTCTCTATTTTTGATAAGTTCCTTTACCGGGTTTAATTTCATCTTTACAGAAAGATCCCTAAGACGCTGCGAAGGTTGTATAAAAGTCCTTCCTATGTAATGATTCCTTATCATTCCAAACTCAAGAGGGATACCACTTGCCTGTGAATATCCGATGGCTGCATAAGTACCTGAATCAGGAAAGGGCATCACAAAATCTGCCTCTAAAGGACATTCTTTATAAAGATTTTTACCTAACTGTTTTCTTACAGGATATACAGTTTTGCCAAAGATATGGCTATCAGGCCTGGCAAAATAGATAAACTCAAAAACACAGTGGCTCTTGGGAAACTTTTCTTTTTTAAAGGGAAAATAAGACTTGGGCCCTTCTTGAGTTATGACCAAAATCTCCCCTGGAGCTACCTCTCTTAAATACTGAGCCCCGATAAGATCAAACGCGCAGGTCTCAGAGGCTATTACATAACCTCCGTTAATCATCCCTAAACTAAGAGGCCGAAAACCCCAGGGATCTCTGAAGGCAACTAAAGTGTCATCATAAAGAAGAAGAATAGAATAAGCCCCCTTTATCTTTCTCATCGTCTCAGAAATAGCCTCTACCAGTCCTTTTTTAAGGTTTCTCACGATTAAATGAATAATAACTTCACTATCCATCGTAGTTTGAAAGATATGTCCTTCTTCCTCGAGGGAACACCTGATCTGATAGGCATTAACCAAATTTCCGTTGTGAGCAATAGCTATCTTTTTTTTAGCAAAACTAATACAAAAAGGCTGAGCGTTTTGAACAATACTGGAACCTGTAGTGGAATACCTTACGTGACCAATAGCTATTTTACCTTTAAGTCTTCTTAACACCTCTTCGTTAAAAACTTCACTTACCAACCCTAAGGCCTTCCACTCTCTTACGGTTTCTCCATCATAAACCGCAATCCCAGCACTTTCTTGACCTCTGTGTTGAAGCGAATAAAGCCCAAAATATGTATAGTTAGCAGCTTCCTCTACACCAAAAATCCCAAAAAGTCCACACATCTTTGTTCACCTCTCTTATTACTCTACTATACCTCCGACAGTCAACTCAGGGATTCTTAAGGTAGGTTGCCCGTCTGAAACAGGAACCCCTTGGCCGTCTTTTCCACAAACCCCAGGCTCAAAATGCAAATCCTCTCCTACCATGTCTATGATTTCTAATACCTTGGGACCATTTCCTACTAAAGTAGCACCTTTAACAGGATAGGCTATCTCTCCTTTATCTATGTAATAACCTTCTCTTACTTCAAACACAAAATCTCCTGTTAAAGGGTTAACCTCTCCTCCGCCCATCTTTTTTACTAAAATCCCTTTTTCTATGCTTTTAAGGATGTCTTCAGACTTATGAGGACCTTTGGCTATATAGGTATTGGCCATGCGAGGTATAGGGATGCACCTATAATCTTGTCTTCTTCCATGTCCATTAGGTGTTTTCTGGTATTTAAATGCAGTTAACCTGTCATAAAGATAGGTTTTAAGCCTTCCGTTCTCTATCAAAACTACCGGTTGAGTGTAGATACCTTCGTCATCCACCTGATAAGAACCATAAAGACCTTCTATCGTTGGGTCGTCAACCACCGTAATCAAAGGACTGGCTACTTTTTCCCCAATCTTACCTGAATAAACCGAAAGCCCCTCTTCTCCATGGTCTGCCTCAAGACCATGTCCTACAGCCTCATGTATCATCGTTCCTCCTGCCTGACCTGCTAAGACTACAGGCATAACCCCTGCAGGAGCCTTCTTAGCTGAAAGCATAGTTACAGCCAACCTTGAGGCTCGTTCAGGAAGAACTAAAAACTCTTCTAAATCCTTTACCTGTTCAAAGTTCATCTTTCTCCCTACGACCTCATAACCTCTCTCAAGCCTGCCATCCTTTTCTGCAACTACTATCACTCCCAACTTGGTATATTCCCTTTTCTCAGAGGAAAAATTTCCTTCAGAAGTAAAAATCCATACCTCTTTTATGACCTCGCTATAAAAAAGACGATAGTGTTTTATCTCTTTTGTAGACCAAACCTTATTTTTTAATTCTTCTAAATATTCAAGCCTGGTGGTTAGTTTTTTAGAAACCTCTTCCTCACAAGGTCTTTTTGTCTGTAAAATCAACTCTCTTAAACCTTCCTCAAAAAATCCATTAGAAAAATAGAGTTTGTTAATAAACTCTGGGGTGATTTTTCTTATGGCTGAACCTTCTTCTACACCCCAATTGACCTCGTCTATTCTGTCTGGCTCAACCACTATTTTAAGCGTTTCAACCCTTTCTAAATAAAGATCTCCATAAAAAACATCCTTAAACCATCCTTGGGCAAAACTTTTTAAGTGCTTTAAATCAGCCTCTAACATCTCAATACCTTCTTAATTTTTATCTCTGTTATTTTAACAAACTTACATAATTTTGAAACTCCTTTTTGTTCAAGCAACCTTTCCTTCCGTAATCCCTTAGGCTTATCCCTGCGGTATAAATCCCAAGGCTTAAAGCTTTCTCGTCAGGCAATCCTAAGGCTATACCTGCCATTACTCCAGCGTTAAAATAATCACCTGCCCCGGTATTATCTACTAGCCTTTCTACCTTTAGACTTGAGGCTGTGATAAACCTATCCTTACTCACCAAGGTTGCGCCCTTTTTGCCTTGTTTTAGAAATATCTTTTCTATACCTAACTCTAAAAGGTCATAAGGAGTTTTGTTTAACACGCTAAGTTCTTCTTCTGTGATAAAAAGATGTTTAGTCTTTTTTAACCAAGGCAAAAGGAAATCCCATCCCAAAGCGGTGTATATTCTACCTGGGTCAAAACAAAAAGGAGTAACCTTGCTAAGAAGATTCAGTTGAAAATTCTTTCCTTCTTCGGAGGCAAGGGAAGAAAAGTGGTAAACCCCTGCAGGCAAGACCTTGGTTGATAAAAGAGAAGGGAGATATTTTTCTGCATCCCCTGGACTTACGATGATAAACCTGTCATGAGATGGGCTTAAGATTATCAAAGCTAAACTGGTAGTTCCTTTTTTTATGATATACTCAGAAACAAGATTTACCGAAGAAAATTCCTCTAAAATCTTTGTGCCAAAGGGGTCTTCTCCCACCGCCCCTAAAAAACTACACCTAAAATCCCAAAGACTAAGGGCATAAAGGGTATTAGCTGAAGAACCACCTCCCCCTTCAAACAAAAAGTTGCTTTTTTTCTCTAAAAAATTAAGTACCTCTAAAAACTCCTTTCTTTTTAAGGCTATTTCGCCCCCTGGGATAGCTTGTATGTTTTTTTCTTTTAAAATATTAAGGTCTTCTACCTCAAAAAAAATATCCCAATTAAGCGCCCCACAACCTACAAAATCAAACATTAAGCCTCCTTATGAAACAGTTTTATAGGTAATTTTAACGTAGAGTTTATTTTTTGGATAGGCTCAAATTTTGAAAAGAAGGTCAGTTCTGGTTGAAAAATTTAAAAAACAACCTATGTTTTAAAACCAGAGGGCAGGGTTTAAGAGGTGATTGCTCCAAGGGATTAGCCCTTGGGGAGGAAAGTCCGGGCTCCACAGGGGAGGACGCCGGGTAACACCCGGAGGGAGTAATCCCTGGAAAGGGCCACAGAAAACAGACCGCCAGCGGCCAGAGAGGACTTTTCCTTTCTGGTGCGGGCATGGGTGAAAAGGTGGGGTAAGAGCCCACCGCACCGGGTGGTAACACCTGGTGGCACGGCAACCCCCGTCCGGAGCAAGGCCAAACAGAGCCATGGGTGCCCCGCCTGCTAAGGCTCAGGTAGGCCGCTTAAGAAGAGGAGTAATCCTCTTCTCAGAGAAATAATCACCGCCTGGGTAATTTTTACCCAGGTAACAGAACCCGGCTTACTTAAACCCTGCCCTCATAATCTTAAAACAAGAGTAACCATGTTTAAGCATGTAGATTTTGTAAAAAGTGTTTTCAAGTTAGAAGAACTCCCTCCTCCAGAATTTCCTGAAATTGCCTTTTTAGGAAGGTCAAACGTAGGTAAATCCTCTTTAATCAATGCCTTTTTAAACCGTAAAAAGGTAGCCAAAGTCTCTTCTACCCCTGGATTTACCAAAGCCTTAAACTTTTTTAGAATAGATTTTAAGTTTTATTTAGTAGACCTCCCTGGGTACGGGTTTGCTAAGGTCCCTGTTGAGGTACAAAAACACTGGAAATACCTGATAGAAGGATATCTAAAAGCAGTGAGAGACTTTAGGAATCTTGTCCTTATTTTTGACATAAGACGTAATCCCGATGAGGCAGACATCCAGCTGGTTGAGTTTGTGAAACACCTTAAAAAACCTCACTGTATAATCCTAAACAAGATCGATACCTTATCCCTTAGAGAAGTAGAACGTCAAGCCTCTGTTTATCAAAAAACATTCAAACCTAATCCAGAAACTCCTCTTTTCCTAATCTCTTGTAAAGAATCTAAGGGGATACCCCAGTTAAGATCTCATCTCTTGTCTTGTTTGGGCTTTAAAAATAATTGAGGAATTTTTCCTCAAAGTTTTTACTATTTTTGGTGTTTTTCCATCTAATAATTGATAATTCTATATTCTTTGTTTTGGCATAACTATTGCTATTTATTTTATCAGAAAATAAATCTCAAAAAGGAGGTGTTTAAATATGAAAGAGGTGTTAAGTTCTCCTAAGTTTCAAACGTTAATTTCTCAAAAAAACAAGGTAGCTTTTGGTCTTACTTTTATCCAGATGTTAATCTATTATGGTTTTATCTACTTTTTAGCTTTTAAAAAAGACTTTTTAGCCATTAAGATTACCGGATCAATACCTTTAGGAATTCCTCTTGGAATTTCAGTAATAATTTTTTCCTGGCTATTAACCGGGGTTTATACCCTTTGGGCAAACAGCGTCTATGATAGGTTGGTTGAAGAGATTAAAAGAAAAATAGAAAAACATTAAAATAAGGGGGATGTAAGATGGAAATGCAGACAACCTTAGGGCAACCTAACGTGGTTTCTATTTTGTTTTTCTTTTTATTTACTTTAACTACTCTTTATATTACCTACTTAGCTGCGAAACGGACTAAGACAGCTTCTGAGTACTATGCAGCAGGAAGAAGTATCACTGGATTTCAAAACGGACTTGCGTTGGCTGGAGATTACATGAGTGCAGCCTCTTTCCTTGGGATTGCTGGGTTGGTAGCGTTAAAAGGTTATGATGGTTTGATTTATTCCATCGGATTTTTGGTAGGCTGGCCGATAGTGATGTTTCTTATAGCTGAGCAATTAAGAAACCTTGGTAAGTATACCTTTGCAGATGTAGTAGCTTACAGGCTTAAACAAAAGCCTATAAGGATTGCCTCTTCTTTTGGGTCTTTGGCTACCGTTCTTCTTTACCTTATTGCTCAGATGGTAGGAGCTGGTTCTCTTATAAAACTTTTGTTTGGATTACCCTATGATTTGGCGGTTGTTTTAGTAGGGACTATAATGATTATTTATGTTCTTTTTGGTGGAATGATTGCTACTACTTGGGTTCAGATTATCAAGGCTTGTCTTTTGCTTGGTGGAGCTACTTTGCTTGCCATTCTCACGTTGGTTAAGTTTGGTTTTAGCTTTAATGAATTGTTTGGTTTTATCAATGAAAAGTATGGAGAAAAAAGGCTTCTTCCAGGAGGCCTTGTAGCCAATCCATGGGATGCTATTTCTCTTGGTATAGCCCTTATGTTTGGAACAGCAGGGCTCCCTCACATACTTATGAGATTTTATACCGTTCCTGACGCTAAAGAAGCCAGAAAGTCGGTTTTTTATGCTACAGGATTTATCGGATATTTTTACATTCTTACATTTATTATAGGTTTTGGTGCAGCTGCCATAGTAGGAGAAAACTTGATTAAAAGTATAGAAAAAGGCGGAAATATGGCAGCTCCTCTTTTGGCAGAGGCTGTGGGAGGAACGATATTTTTAGGATTTATCGCTGCGGTAGCCTTTGCTACCATTCTTGCGGTGGTTGCAGGACTTACTTTAGCAGGAGCAGGAGCCCTTTCTCATGACTTATACACCAACGTAATAAAAAAAGGAAGAGCCACAGAAGAAGAACAGGTAAAAGTGGCAAGGTTAGCTACCCTTATCTTAGGAATCCTTGCGATTTTTCTTGGTATAGCTTTTAAGGGACAAAACGTGGCTTTTATGGTAGGACTTGCCTTTGCTATAGCTGCCAGTGCTAACTTTCCTTCTCTAATTCTTTCTATCTTCTGGAAAAAAATTTCTACTTCAGGTGTAGTAGCAGGCATCTTGACAGGGGTTACCCTTTCTGTGGTTCTTATCATCTTGAGCCCCACTGTTTGGGTAGACATTTTTAAAAACCCTGCTCCCATCTTTCCTTGGAAAAATCCTGCTCTTATTTCTATGCCAGCAAGTTTTATCATGGCTATCTTAGTATCTCTTTTGACACCAGAAAAAGAAGCTCAAGAAAAGTTTGAAGAGGAAAAGGTTAGAACCTATCTGGGTGTGGGGATAGAATAGCATGCTTGATGCAGAAAGGTTTATAAGGGAGGTACCCCCTTTTAGGGGGCTCCCCTCATCTGTTATAGCTACTTTAGTAGAAAAAATAAAGGTAAAAGTCTATCCTAAAAACGAGGTTATCTACCGGAAAAAAGACCTCTCTGAATATTTATATATTGTAAGGAAAGGATATGTAGTCTTAGAAAAAGAAGGTACTATCTTAGACCAACTTCAAGAAGGAGAAACCTTTGGTTATTTACCCTTAATAACTGATCAGGAACTTGACCATTCAGCCCGTGCGGTAGAAGATACCGTAGTATTTTTAATTAAAAAAGAGGATTTTTTAAACCTTTTTCAAAACTATTCAGTAGTCCAAAGTTTTTATACCCAAAAACTGGCTCAAAAACTGGCAGAAGCTTTAAACCAGAAAAAAGACCAGTGGGGAACTTTTAGCTCTGTACCTCTCTCAAAATTGAACCTAAACCCCCCTGTCATCGTAGAGGGAGAAAACTCCGTAGAAAAGGTCATTCAGGAGATGGTAGAAAAAAATGTCACCGCTTGTTTAGTTAAATTAGAAAAGGGATATGGGATTATAACTGAGCGAGACGTTATAAAAAAACTTCTATATCAGGGGTTGGATAAAAAAGAAACTAAAGCCCAAAATATAGCTTCTTTCCCTTTGGTGTATTTAGAAAAAGAAGCCCCCTTATCTCAAGCTATGCTTCTTATGACACAACACCGTATAAGAAAAATAGTGGTGGTTGATGAAGGAATACCTGTGGGTATTTTAGAGGATACAGACATCATCTCCCTTGGCAGCAAAAACCTTATTACCATAACTAAAGAAATAGAAAGAACCAACTCTTTAGAAGAACTAAAAAAAATTTATTACCACTGTTTTTATTCTGCCATAGATTTTGCCATAAAAGAAAAAGACCCAGAGTTGATAGGAAGATATCTTTCTGAAATAAGGGATGGGATCATCAAAAAGGTATTTCTTCTAACCCTATCTGAAAGAAACCTTTCTCTTCTACCAAGCCTAATGGTTATCGGAGCCCATGGGAGAAGAGAAGCCAGTTTTAAAACAAAACTAAAAATTTTTCTAATTAAAAACAGCTCAGAAGAAGCTTTTGAGGTTGTTTTGTTATTGGCCAAAAATCTGAAGTTTTTAGGGGTTGAAATAGAAGAGGAATATCTTACCCAACCTTACTGGGTAAAAACCTTACACGAATGGGAAAAAACTTTTTCTCATTGGATAGCCTATCCTGACCTAAAAGATATAGGTAAAAAAGCTAATTTCTTTGACCTTCGTTTCATAGGTGTCCAACCTGAAGAGGCAGACCTTTTTTACCAAAATATTTTACAGAAGATTAAAAAAACCGACCGTATTTTACCATATTTAGCCTTGGACGCAGTTAAACTCAAACCACCTTTAGGTTTGTTTAAAGAACTCCTGGTAGAAAAATCTGGTCCTTTTAAAGGTAAATTAAACCTGTTTAAATCAGGGGTTTTACCTTTGGTTTGTCTGGTAAGGGTACTTAGTTTAGAACAGGGAATTAAAAACATGAACACGTTTAAACGGATTTCTTGTTTAGAATCCTCAGGAAGTATTAAACCTGAAACAGCTAAAGACCTGAAGGAGGCCTATAAATTTCTTACCACCTTACGTTTTAAAATTCAGATAGATAATTTTAACCGAGAACAAGAACCTCACGATTATTTAGACCCATCTGAGTTAGAAAAAGGAGACCTAAACCTTTTAAAAGAAGTCTTTAAATTCATAGAAAATTTGCAAAAAATGATTTTTGAAAAATACCGTCTAAGCTATTTAAGATAAACGAGGATCTTAAGAAGGTGTGGAAAGTGTTAACCACAACTTTAAAGAGAACTTACTATACTTTTTTTCGAAAAGAGAAAAACTTAAGTTGGGAGGTCGACCTAGATAAAAAAGTAAAAGATACCACCTTCGTGGTGATAGACACCGAAACCACAGGGCTTGATGTTAAAAAAGACGAGGTTATCTCTGTAGGTGCTTATAAGATTGTTGATCTTACCCTTTCTTTTTCTGAAAAACTAATTTTATATTTTAAAACAGACCTGTTCAGGGCTGAAGACTCTATCAAGATTCACGGGATTACACCAGACAAACTTAAAAACGGTCTTGAAAGAAAAGAGGCCTTGCATCAATTTTTAGAGTTTACCAAGGGTGCAGTATTGGTAGGATATTTTTTAGAGTTTGACTTAGAAATGCTAAAAAAACATCTCAAAGAAGAACTAAACCTAAACGTCTCTTTTTATGGGTTTGATGTCTTAGACCTTTATCCTAAAAAGACCTTAGATAGAATTCCTAAGCTTAACGAACTGTTAGCAGAATATGATTTACCTACCACCAGTTTTCACAATGCTTTAGAAGATGCCTACATGACTGCTTTGCTTTTTTTAAAATTAGTTTATTCTTACAGGAATAAAAAACTGAAAAAACTACCGCTAAAAATTATTTAAAATGCTCCAGAATTCATTTTTTGATCAACCTTTAAAAAATCTACCCTTAAAAACTCCTCTTATTGTGGGGGAAGAAGATTCCTTAGATAAAGTAATTAAACTTATGGTAGAAAAAGAGTACAGTTTTGTTGTGGTGCAAGGAAAAGAAGACTTAGGGATTATCACTGAAAGGGACATTTTACAAAAAGTGGTATATCAACGGAAAGACCCTTTTGGAATAAAAGCTAAAGAAATAGCCACCTTTCCTCTTGTCAGCCTTTCTACAGACCACCGTTTGTTTGAAGCCATCCTTCTTATGGCAGAAAAAAGACTAAGAAAAGTAGCGGTTTTTGATAAAGGAATCCTTCAAGGAGTACTTGAAGATACTGATATCATAAGTTTTCAAAGCAAAAACCTGGTTTCTCTTCTATATCAAGTGGAGTTGGCCCACGAGTTAGAGGAGTTAGCCAAACTTTACAGCCTGGTAAAAGAAGCATTGTTAAATCAAATTTCCGAAGGTTTTAACCCGGAGTACTTAGGGAAATACCTTGCAGAAATAAACGACAGGTTTATAAAAAAAACCTGGGAGATAACCTTAAAGGAGATAGAGCTTCATTTTCCGGCTAAGTTTGGATTCTTTGTACTTGGAAGTGAAGGAAGAAAAGAACAAAGTTTTAAAACCGACCAAGATAATGCCTTAATCTATGAAGATTTACCAGATAGAAAAAAAGAGGTAGACCTTTTTTTTGAACGCTTTTCTTCTACTTTTATCGAAAATCTTTTAAAAGTAGGATTCCCTCCTTGTCCTGGTGGGGTTATGATTTCTAATCCCCTTTGGCGAGGAGATCTGCAAACCTGGAAAAAGCGGCTTTCTAACTGGATGGACTGTTCTCAAAAAGAGGCTTTGCTTAATCTTTGTATTTTTTTAGATTTTCGAATGGTTTATGGGAATGAAGAGATAGAAAAGGAGATCAGAAGTTGGATAAAAGAAAAAATAAGTAAAAACAAAGGACTTATCGTGTGTCTTGCGGCAGAATCCATAAGGTTTGAACCACCTCTTAATTTCTTGGGAAGGTTTATAACCGAAAAAGAAGGCCTTAACAAAGGTAAATTAGACCTTAAAAAAACAGCTATTTTCCCCATAGTCCAGGGGATTAGAGCTCTGGCCTTAGAGTACAACCTCTGGCATACAAACACTTTTGATAGAATCGATGCTCTAAAAGAGGAAGGGATTCTCTCTTTAGACTTTGCCTCTGAATTAAAAGAAGGATACAGGTTTATCCTTTCTCTTCAATTTTTGAATCAAGCCAAAAAACTCCAAACCGGACACCCCCCTGACAACTATTTAAACCCGCAAGAACTTTCTAAAAAAGACAGAGACCAACTAAAACAGGTTTTCAAAACAATCAAAACCTTCCAAGAATTCCTTTTCAGAAAATACAACCTGAGGTTTTTTACCTAACTAACAAAACCTTTTGTAAAGATCTGTCCTTAACGGGACAACCCACTGCGCTTAAAGGTCCAAAGAATAAAAAACTTATATATTTTTAATCTTTTAAACCTCTTAATTCTTTTAATCTTTATAGTTTTTTTGTTCAGGCATGATCCTTGATAAAACTATCAAAAAAATCCAAAGGAGGGAGGCAGGTTATGCGGTACAAGTTTAAGTTAAACTTATGGTCTTTTCTTTTGTTTTTCTTTTTATTAGTTTTTTCTAAAAACCTCTTAGCTCAGCCACAGGGAAATGCTACCAAACCTGAGGCTGAGGCACCACCTTTAAAGATTGAGTTAAAGGCTGATAAAACCTCTTTCAAAGGTGGTGAAAAGATCAAACTTACAGGTAAAGTCCCTGAGGGCTACAAAGTAAACTTCATCGAAATCACTTCAAAAGAAAAAGTTCAGGTAAGTAGACTTGATAGAAAAGATTTTAAATTTTATTTAAGTAAAGAAATACCTGCTTTCTATCAAATTTGGATTAATGAGGAATATATAGCTAAGATAGACAAAAACGGTACGGTAGAAGAAAAACCGGTAAAGGAAATCTATCAAAAGTATAAACAAAATAAGAAATGGAAAATAGGAGAATTTTTAAGAGAAAGCAACGCTAATGTTGCCTTTATCACTCCTCCCAAAGAAATCAAACAAATCGATGTATGGAAATCTACAGTTCTAAGAGCTATTATAGGTTCAAGAGGTATTAAATTAGATCCCCTTACTGATAAAAAAGAAATAAGTAGAGAGGCTGCCAGATTAATTCAAACCAGATTAAAAGACTTTGAAAAAATCTTTGTGCTTACTAAAATCAAGAATAATCCTGATGGGACCTTTGAAGCAGAGATAACCCTTCCTGGCAATGCCCCTAAAGGAGAATTTAATGTATTAGCTGTAGCTAACAAGGAAGTAAAAAGCGATCCGATTCAACTAACCCATCAAATTTCCTTTCCTACTGTGTATTTTCCTGTAGCTGGAACTTCTACCAACATATTTGGGCCTCTTATTTTATCCTTTGCTATTTGTACGTTCGGAGTAATCATGGGAGCAGGAGGTGGTTTTATCTTAAACCCCTTATTGATTCTCATCTATGGATTGCCTCACGGTGTGGTTGCTGGTTCAGTTATGCCAACAGTTCTCTTTAGTCAAGCCGCAGGAATATACAACTATTCAAAAATAGGATTTATCAACTGGAAACTTGGTATAGGAGTAGGTATTTTTATGCTAATCGGTGGGTTCATAGGGCCTCTATTGAACCAGTTTGTGACTGTAGATGAGTATAAGTTCATATTCGGGATAATCCTGTTGATCCTTGCTGCTCTTCTATTCTGGCAGACAACACCAGGATATCTTGAAAAGAACAAAAAGGAAAGGGCTATACTTCAGGAGTACCTAAAACGTGCTAAAGAAGCTAAGGAAAAAAAATCTAGTTAGGAGGTGAAAACCATGAAGTTAAGAATAGAATTTTGGGGACAAGAGTTTTATGCTAACATGATAATAGGTGCCATAGGAGGTTTCCTCATAGCAGTTGCCTCCAGTTTAGGTGGTTTTGGAGGAGGACCTTTTGTAGTTCCACTTATGACAGTAATCATGGGTCTTCCGATTTATGTGGTGGTCGGTAGTTCTCTCTTAGCCATTTTCTTTAACACCTTGATGGCAAGCTCACGTTACTTCTTCTTTGGACAAACTGACCTTTTATTGTTTGTAGTCATGGCTGTAGGAGCAATCGCTGCCGGGTTTGTAGGACCTAGGATTGCTAAAAGATTAAGCCCTGTTTGGGTTAAAAGAGTGGCTACTATAGGAATAACTTACCTGGGGCTAAAACTTTTAAACGTTCCGTTTATTCCTTAATCTAAGATCTTTACACCTAAGGGCTGACCTAACTTAGGCTAAACAGGTTTCAGGTCGGTCCTTAGGTTTTCTTTTTCAAAAAACCGAAAATATTCCTCTAAATTTATTCGGTAACTTCCTTTTCCTGGATATATTTCATAATGGAGTTTATATTGATCTGGAGTTAAGTCTGGCATAAGAACATTAGCACCAGCTAGGAAAGCCTTAAACCTTAAATCAGGTGCTAAAACGTTTAAAGCTGTAGTGGCAGGAATGTTAGCTTTTGGGAGAATCATCCTGGTTAAGGATATCAGTTTAAGGGTTAACCAAGGGTGTCCCGAAGGAAAAAAAGCCAGAGGAGTTTGAGGATGAGGAATAAATGGGCCATGCCCTACCATCTCTGGGCTAATTTCTTGTAAAAAAAGAAGGTCTTCGACCAAGGTCTCTATTCTCTGTCCTGGTAAACCAACGATACAGCCTGTACCAACTTCATAACCAAGCTGCTTCAACCAGTTTAAACAACGAACCCTCTTTGTTAAATTAGTATCTGGCTTTAACCAACTAAAAAGTCTTTTGTCTATCGTTTCATGTTTGAGTAAAAACCTGTCAGCTCCAGCCTCTTTTAAAACCTTATAATCCTCATAATCCATTTCACCTACAGATAGAGTAACTGCCACCCCTAAATTTTTAATTTTTTTAATCAAATTACTCAGCCTCTTAGCATCCCAAAAAGGATCCTCACCAGATTGTAAGACTATGGTCTTAAAACCTTGTTTACTTATTTTTTCTGCTATTTCTAAAATTTCTTCTTCCTTCATGCGATAACGTTTGAGTTCCCTGTTATCTCTTCTTATTCCACAATAAAGGCAGTTGTTTCTACAATAGTTGGAAAACTCGATGATCGCTCTTAAATAAACTACATTTCCCTTTACTCGTTTCTTTATCTCATTAGCTATCTCATATACCCACTCAGGGTTTGCTTCTAAAAGAAGAAAGGCAATTTCTTCTTTTGAAAACTTTATCCCTGATAAAACTTTTTCTATCAGGTTGTCTTCGGTTAGTTGTTTGTTCTTTTCAAAAAGAAAACTTTTATGCATTTAAAGTCATCTGCGATTTTTTTATAATCTCTGATTTCAGAAACAATCAACCGTTGCAAATGAGGAAAAGGAGAAAGAGCTCTTTTTAAAATCCCATGCATATAGGCCAACATTACCCCATAATTTACGATAGGAACCTTGGCACTTTTAGCCTGCATAATCCTTGAAAGCATTTCTTTTCTGTTGAGCATGCAAGCTCCGCAATGAACGATCAGTTTATATTGCTCAAGGTTTTCAGGAAGAGGCCCTCCACCTGCTCTTACCTCTATTTCAAGGTCTTGTCCTACCTGAGCCCTAAGCCATCTGGGAATTTTTACCCTACCTATGTCATCTTCTACAGGATGATGGGTACAAGCCTCTGCGATCAATACCTTATCTCCAGGCTTAAGCGTCTTTACAGCAAGAACCCCTTCTACCAGGGTTTGCAAATCCCCCTTATATCTTGCAAAAAGAATAGAAAAAGACGTAAGCCTTATGTCTGGTGGAGTGTCTGCAGAAACTTTGGTGTAAACCGAAGCATCCGTTATCACCAGACTTGGTTGAACCTTGGTCTTTTCAAAAACAAACCTAAGCTCCCTTTCTTTTACCACCAAAGCGATAGCTTCATTATCTAAAATGTCTCTTATAACCATCTGTTGAGGCAGAATAAGTCTACCTTTAGGAGCTGCTTTATCTATCGGAACTACACATACCACAAAATCTCCAGGTTTTATCAAATCTCCTACAATCGTAGGAAGAGCCCAGTCTTTGGGTGCATGCTTTATGATCACCTGTTTTAACTCGTCTATCCCTTCTTTGGTCTTAGCACTTAAGAAAACTTTAGGTTCTGGAAATTTTTGTGTTTTAGCCTGAGGATAAAGGTCTATTTTATTTATCACATACACTAACGGAGTATCATACTCCTTAGCCTTTTTTACTACCTCTTCCTCAAATTCTCCGAAACCTGTGATTGGGTCTATTACCAATAAAATTAAATCTGCTTTGTTAAAAACTTCATAAGACTTTTTCTTTCTTAACTCACCAAGTTTACCTACATCATCGATTCCAGCTGTATCTACGATTACCACAGGCCCTAAAGGAAGAATTTCCATACTTTTTTCTACAGGATCAGTGGTAGTTCCTGGAATATCTGAAACAATCGCAAGTTCTTGTCCGGTTAAAGCATTAATCAAAGAGGATTTTCCCACGTTTCTCCTTCCAAAAAGGGCTATGTGAAGCCTTTGTCCCTTAGGAACATTCATTTTAAAAGGTCCTCTTTTAAAGAACTTATCAGTTGTTTTCTCTCTTCCTCTGGGATTTTCTCCCACTCGTTAGAAACAACAGCAAATCTGTCGTTAAGGTATATAGGTTCTGGAGGCAAAAAGCTATCCTCCTTATGACCAGCTACATAAGAATGTCTTTTCCCAAGTACCTCAACCAACCAAAGGTTTACTCCATAAGTTTGTTTTATCCTTTTAGCTAAGGCTGTAAACTTAGAAATAAAGGTCTCTCTCTCCATTCTCAATCCTCTGATAATACTCTAAAAGTTTTTGATAAACCCCTTCAGGAACCATACCCTTAAGTTCTTCCATCTCTTTTTCTATAACTTTTTGGGCTACCTCCTTGGTTTCTTCTGAGGCAAAATCATCAAGCCATTCTTTAAAGGTAAGGACAGCATTTAACTTACAAAAGATCCGTTCTCTACCCTTAACCAAAAGGTCCATAATTCTTTCACCAGTTCTTCCACAACGATAACCTGCGGTGCAAAAGCTGGTGATGTACCCCATCTCAGCAAGTTCCCTTATTACTTCTTCAAGACTCCGAGGATCTCCTATCAGAAACTGCTGTCTTTCTAACTCTTGTTCTGTATACCTATCAGAATAAGCTCCTATTCCTATCTTGGTTGAAGCATCCGTTTGAGTAACAATCCCTAAACCTAAAATTTCTTTTCTTATATGAGCAGGTTCTCTTGCGGTAAGTATCATACCCGTATATGGTACAGCCAGCCTGATTAAACAGATTACTTTTTTAAAATCCTCATCTGAAACTTTGTATTTTGTCTCCTGCACAAAGGGGGTATTAGCCGCAGGTTCAAGCCTGGGAAAGGAAATGGTATGTGGGCCTATCCCAAACTTTTTCTCAAGGTCTCGTGCATGGTATAAAAGTCCCATCAACTCAAACCTCCAGTCATAAAGACCAAAAAGTACCCCCAATGCCACATCATCTACACCTGCCTCTAAAGCTCTGTGATGACAATAAAGCCTCCACTGATAATGGTGTTTTACCGTTCCTTTTGGATGAATTTGGGCATAGGTTTCGTGATGATAGGTCTCTTGAAACACCTGATAAGTTCCTATGCCTACTTCCTTAAGCATCTTAAGCTCATCTATGGACATAGGGGCAGCGTTAACGTTAACCCTCCTGATCTGTCCATATCCCCTTCGAGTCTTCACCTTTACCGAATAGATAGCCTCTATTGTATCTCTAATATATTCAGCCCCGGTAGCAGGATGCTCTCCATAAACCACTATCAGCCTTTTATGCCCTATCTCTCCTGCTAAAACCTCTGCTTCTGTCTTTACCTCTTCTATGGTAAGCACCCTTCTCTTGATTACCCTGTTTTCTCTTCTAAAACCACAATAAAGACAATTGTTGATACAAAGATTACCACAATAAAGTGGGGCAAAGGTAACGATACGGTTGTCGTATACCTTCTTTTTAATTTCTCTTGCCGTAGCAAACATTTCTTCCCAAAGTTCTGGGTCTTTGACGTTTATCAAAATAGCCAGTTCATCAGGTTCAAGAGTTTCAATAGCAAGAGACTTAGCTAAAATTTCTCTTACCCTAACCGGGTCTGGCTCAACATGTTTGTTTAATTTTTCCCAAATTTCCTCGTCGTTGATAAAATCCCTTCCCTTCTCTAAATACCGTTCTATTTCATTTTCTTTTATTATCCGATTTGCCAGACTTTGTGCCTCTACCGTTTCAAAATTTAAAAACATTCTTTATCCCCCCTTTTTTGTATTATTTCTTTTAACTTTTCTAACCCAGCAATTCCTGGGGTAGTAAGCTCCTGAGGATCAAGTATCAACCTTAACTCTTCTTCCGTGAAATAACCTCGAGTCAACAAGATTTCTTCTACCCGTTTACCTGAACTCACAGCCTCTTTAAAAACCTCTGCACAAACTTCATAACCTAAATAGGGACTAAAGGCTGTGATCACACAAGCACTTTGGTCAAGCAATTCTTTACATCGTTCTTGATTCACAAGTATGCCTGAGATACATTTTTCTCTAAGGATGTTACAACTTTTTTTTAAAAGTTTTAAGCTTGTAATAAGTTCTTGAGAAATAAGCGGTAAAAAAGGGTTTAACTCTAAATTACCAAGGCTACATCCTAAGGTTATGGCATGGTCTGCTGCTATCGTCTTTATACCTACTTGAATTACCATCTCAGGAATAACTGGGTTTATTTTACCTGGCATGATAGAGGAACCAGCCTGCAACTCTGGGAGTTTAATTTCTCCTATACCTGCCTTAGGTCCAGAAGAAAGAAATCTTAGGTCTCCTGCTATTTTTATAAGGTTTGCTGCTAAGGTCTTCAAAAAACCGGAAACCTCACAGAGAGCATCCATGTTTTGTGTGGCCTCAAAAAGGTTTTCTGCTTTTGCCACCGGAAGTCCTGTAATCTCTCTCAACTTTTCTATGGCTATTTCTCCGAATTCCTTAGGGCAGTTTAGACCTGTACCTACAGCTGTTCCTCCAAGGTTTACCTGTCTTACCCTTTCTGAGGCTTTATTCAACCTCCACCAGTCTCGATTTAAGGCTTCAGCCCAAGCTCCAAATTCTTGCCCTAAAGTTACAGGGCAAGCATCTTGCATCTCAGTCCTACCAACCTTTAAGACTTTGGCAAAATCTTTTTCCTTTTTCTGAAACTCTCCTTGAAGAAGTGTTACCTCTTGAGCCAACTCTTTCAAAAGTCTTAAAACCGCTATCTTCACCGCCGTGGGAAAGACATCGTTGGTTGACTGATGTAGGTTTACGTCTTCTATAGGATGCACAATCTCATACCTTCCTTTAGGATGACCCAGAATTTCAAGAGCACGATTAGCAATGACTTCGTTAACGTTCATGTTAAAAGAGGTGCCTGCACCTCCTGCCAGAGGATGGATTAGAATTTGGTCATCAAACCTTCCGTCAGCAAGTTCTTCACAGGCCTCTAAAATAGCATAAGCTTTTTTTTCCTCTAAAAATCCCAGTTCTTTATTGGCAAAAGCACAGGCTTTTTTAACCAAACCTATAGCCCAGACAAGCTCTCTATGAACCCTTTCTTCAGATAAAGGAAAATTTTCTGAGGCCCTTAAAGTATGGATACCATAGTATACTTCTTGTGGAACAAGTTTTTCTCCAAGAAAATCAACCTCTTTTCTAAACAAGTTTTTTAAACCTCCCTAAAAACACCCCTTGGGGAAGGAGGGGAAGGGTATGCAGAGATGGCCTCCCAAATAGTTTTTACCCCCAAGGGATTGAAGTTATCCTCTTTTCTTATAGTAAGTATGTAAAAGTCTTTCGCTTATTCCACTTAAAGGATGCTGGGCAAACTTTGTGTAAAATTCTTTAATCATCGGATTTTCATGGCTTGCAGCTATTTTAAATTTTTCTCTTACTATCTTATCGTCTTTATATTGAGCAGACTGTCTTGCTTTAATAAGCTCAAGCTTTTCTCTACCTACAGAGGTTTCAAAAAAGTTTTCTTTAACCTTCTCCTGAGAATAAACTACCTTAGGCACCCCTATGGTAAAGGCTACATAGCTTATGCCTAAAAACTTTATAAAATCCCTTCTGCTTACTCTTTGCATAGTTTCCCCCCTGTGTTCTTACTTAGTTTGTGTTTAACCTCTACCCAGCTTATAAAATACTTTTTGAATAAACCCTATACTCATCGCCTGTTTGGGCTGCCCTCCTCCATTAATACAACCCCCTGGACAGTTCATAACCTCTATAAATTGATAGGGGCTTTTTCCTTTAAGCACTTCTTCAACCACTGGCTTTAAATGGGCCCCGTTATAGCCAATACCGTTTACTACACAAACCTTAAGTCTTATAACTTTATCATTAAAAACTTTTTGATATTCAGGTCTCAAAGGTATGGTCACTGTAGCTCTAACCACAGGGTTAGTAAGCCCTCTTACATCATGAAACTCCCATTCTAAAGCAGTAGGAGAAGGTGATTTTCCAGAGAGAACATGAAAAGCAAACCTTATCGCAGCCTCCATCACCCCTCCACTTACACCAAAAATTGTGGCCCCTCCTGAATACCACATAAAATGTTTAGGATCCCTTTCTTCTGGTAATCTCATAAAATCGATGTTAAGTCTTCTAAAAATTTCTGCCAAATCTCTGGTAGTAAGTACTGCGTCTACATCCCTTATACTCTCATTTTTATGATATCTACCGGCAGAATCAAACTCAGGCCTAAAAGCCTCAAAAATCTTAGCTGTACATGGCATAACCCCTACGGTATAAACCTTTTCTACCGCAACTTTCCACACATCTTTAGCTCCATAGGTCTTAGCCGTAGCTCCAGCCATCTGCTGAGGAGATTTACAGGTTGAAAGGTATGGAATAAGATCAGGATAATAAAGCTCTACATACCTTACCCAAGCAGGGCAACAAGAGGTAAACTGTGGTAAAGGTTTGTGTTTATATTCCTCTACTTCTAACACTATTTTTTTACCCCATAGATAAACAGGCATTTCTTTTAATCCTGCATGTGCGGCAATCCTTGCTAAAAGCTCTGTACCTTCCTCTAAGATAGTCTGGTCAGCTGCAAAGTTGTTATCATAAATCTCAAATCCAGCCTTTTTAAGCGCAACCCAGAGTTTTCCTAAGGCTAAGGTCCCAGGCCTTGCGCCAAACTCCTCTGCTATAGCTACCCTCACCGCAGGAGCCACTATCGCAACCACCTTGGTTTGTTTGTCTTTTAGTTTGGCCAATACATCCTCCATAAAGCTCATCTGCTCAACAGCATCAAAAGGACAGTTAACCAAACACTGCCCACATACCACACATTTGTCTAAGTTGATCTTATGCTTTTCTCCTACAGAACCTTCTATAGCATCAGCAGGACAAACTCCTCTACAAGTATCACATCCTACACAAACTTCTTCGTTTATCCGAATGACACCTCTAAGTTCTCCTCTTCTGTAAGTACCTACATCCTGAGATAACCCTTTTTCTGATTTGAAAGTTCTAACTTTACTAACCATGGTTTCTCCCTCCTGCTAACATATTTTTTTACCCTCTTGGAGTGTAATGGGTATGGAGAAGCTTATGAGATTTTTCTCCAAGAGGTTCCTTTAAAAACTCTTGGTAAATTGCTTTTATTTCAGGGTTTTCATGGCTTTTTCTTATAGGTAACTTTTTATCCCTTTCATATATTCCTTTAATACGCTCCTCCCTTGCCTCAACTGTGGTAGGAATGGGCTGACCACCACCTCCGATACATCCACCAGGGCAACACATTATCTCTATAGGGAGTAGAATATAAATTGTGTCTTTTAATAAAATATTTTAGAGGCATAATAAAAATTTTTAATATTTTTTAAATTAATGATAACATAAAACCTAAAAGACTAAACTAACCAGGAGGTCTGTAAAATGGAAAACTTAGACTTAGATTTAGAAAAAGTTTTAAGTGAAATCTCAAAAATTGAATCAAAAGAGGGTATCAAAATGGCTGCTGCACTCCTCTTAAA
>NZ_AUIT01000010.1 GCF_000423845.1 Thermodesulfobacterium hveragerdense DSM 12571
CCACTTCCTTTAATTAAGTCTGCTTTATACGAATTGAGGCAAATGTTTGTAAAGAGATTTTATAAGGAGACACAATTCTCTTGACAAGTGTCTAAGAAGCCTCCTTCCTAAAATTAGATATCGCTTCTTTAAATCCAGGTAAACTCCTACTCCTGTATCTCTCGTTCATCTCCAACAATACCAAATATACCACCTTGTAAATCTAACCGCTTCCCCTCCTTCTTAATTTTGAGTTTAACTTCATCATTTTTACCAGGAGAGGGAGCTTTTTACCCCAAAAATTTAGACACAATTAATGAAACACCACCTCATAGTAGATAAAAGGAAATTTTAAATACATCTTCTACAGGTTAATATTGACACAGAATAAAAAAATTGTATGATAACGTTTATATTCTCAATATCAAATTCCTCTAAAGGAGTGGTTTATGGAATTTGAGGCAGTAATAGGATTAGAAGTCCATGCCCAGCTTAACACCCAAACTAAGATGTTTTGCTCATGTTCCACCAAGTTTGGTAACCCGCCTAATACTCAAGTTTGTCCGGTATGTACAGGACAGCCAGGGGTACTTCCAGTAATCAATAAAAGAGCAGTAGAATTTGCTATAAAATTAGGTTTAGCCCTTGGTTGTAAAATCAACAAAACCTCTGTAATGGCTCGTAAAAACTATTTTTATCCAGACCTACCCAAAGGATATCAAATCTCTCAGTACGAACTTCCCATAGCTGAGGGCGGCGAAATAGAAATAGAGGTAAACGGGACACGGAAAATCATACCCTTAGTTAGGATTCATATGGAAGAAGATGCGGGTAAGCTAATCCATGACGAGAAACAACCCTTTTCTTACGTAGATTTTAACCGGTGCGGAACCCCACTTTTAGAAATAGTAAGCACTCCCACTCTTTCTTCCCCTGAAGAAGCTGTAGCTTATCTTAAAACTTTAAGAAGAATCGTAAGATATTTAGGTATTTGTGATGGAAACATGGAAGAAGGAAGTTTAAGATGTGATGCTAATGTTTCGGTTAGACCTAAAGGAAGTGATAAATTTGGTACTAAAGTAGAACTTAAAAACATGAACTCATTTAAACACGTAGAAAAGGCCTTATCTTACGAAATAAAAAGACAGATAGGATTGCTTCTCGAAGGTAAAACCATAGTTCAAGAAACCAGACTTTATGATGAAGCTACCCAAACTACCCATCCGATGAGAGGAAAAGAAGAAGCCCATGACTACTGTTATTTTCCTGATCCAGACCTTATAGAAATCCAGATTGATGATGACATGTTACAAAAGGTAAAAAATGAACTTCCAGAACTTCCTCATGTGAAAAAACAGAGATTTTTAATGCAATATCAACTCACCCCTTATGAAGTAGAAATTTTGATAGAAGAAAGAGATTTTGCTGAATTTTTTGAAAAAACCTTAGAATTTTATCCTAATCCAAAGATGGTTTCTAATTTTATGTTAACAGAAGTTTTGCGTTATTTAAATCGAGATAACATAACCATTACTCAGTCAAAACTTACCCCTGAAAACTTAGCCCAACTTCTTAAGTTGGTTGAAGATAACCTTATTTCTATAACCATAGCCAAACAAATCTTTCCAGAGGTTTACGAAAAGGGTGTTGATCCTAAAAAATTGGTAGAAGAAAAAGGGTTAGTCCAAGAAAGTTCAGAAGAAAAATTAAAGGCTATCTGCGAAGAAGTAATCAGAGAAAATCCTGCAGAAGTAGAAAAATATAAAGCAGGAAAAAAAGGATTACTTGGTTTCTTCGTAGGACAAGTTTTAAAGAAAACCCAAGGAAAAGCCAATCCTAAAGTAGTTAATAACCTTTTGGAGGAGTTGTTAGAAAAATGAAAAAGAAAAAAAACAACATAAAAGCCCCAGCTCAAGCAGACATAATACAGGCCTGGATCTGGGATGAAGAAGGACTTTTTTTATTAGACCAAAGAAAGCTTCCTTTAGAAGAAAAATATGTTTTTTGTAACACCGTAAATAAAGTCAGGAAAGCAATCAAAGAATTGGTAGTAAGAGGGGCTCCTGCTATCGGAATAAGTGCTGCCATAGGATTCACCATAGGGTTTAAAAACTTTTTAGAAAAAACTAAGACTAAAAAATTTTCCATCAAACGTATAAGCGAAGAAATAGGAAAGATTAGTCTACTTTTAGAAACAGCCAGACCTACGGCTGTTAACCTTAAATGGGCTGTAAACAGAATGAGAGGGGTTTGTGAAAAATTTCTTAAAGAGGTTGAAAAACAACCAATAACATTAAAAACTTTAACAAAGCTTTATTCTATTTTAGAAAAAGAAGCTTTAAAAATCTGGGAAGAAGACATAAAAGGAAATCTATCGATGGCAACCTTTGGGAAAGATCTTATTTCTGAGGGAGGGGTTCTCACCCATTGTAATACCGGAGCGTTAGCTACAGGAGGTTATGGAACAGCCTTAGGAGTGATAAGAGAGGCTTATAAACATAAAAAAATCTTTGTGTTCGTAGATGAAACAAGACCTTTTTTACAGGGTGCAAGACTTACTGCCTGGGAACTTAGTAAGCTTAACATACCTTATGCTATCATCACTGACAACTCTGCGGGCTATCTTATAAAAAAAGGGAAAATCAAGGCTATCATAGTAGGTGCTGACAGGATCGCCTTAAACGGAGACACAGCAAATAAAATAGGAACCTATAGTTTAGCTGTCCTTGCTAACTATCATAAAATACCCTTCTTTGTAGCTGCTCCATCCTCTACGTTTGATTTAGAAATCTCATCAGGAGAAGAAATTCCTATAGAAGAAAGAACCTCTAAAGAGGTACTCTCTTGTGGAAAATCGAGGATTGCTCCTTTAAATGCTAAGGCCTATAACTTTGCCTTTGACATAACACCAGGAGAGTTGATTACTGCTATCATTACAGAAAAAGGGGTGATATATCCTCCTTACAACCAAAATATACCGAAAATCATAAAAGGGAATGAAAATTAAGGACCTACCAGAAAACACCTTAGAAAGATTAATTTTTTATCTTAAGATCCTCGAAAGCCTTGAGGATAAAGGTATCGTTTCCCTTTCTTCTGGAGAGTTGGCAGAACTTGCTGGAGTAACCTCTGCTCAACTAAGAAAAGACTTAAACTTTTTAGGAACCCTTGGCACTAAAGGTGTAGGCTATAACGTTAAAACTTTAAAGTTTAATATAAAAAAATTCTTAGGTCTTTCCCGAGAATGGAACCTAATATTAGGGGGCATTTCTCCCTTAGGGATATTTCTGTTAGAAAATAAAGAACTCCAGAAAGAAGGCTTCTACTTTATGGCAGCCTTTGATACCAGAGAGGAGCATATAGGAAGAATCTATAACGGAATTTCTGTTTACAACTTAGACCAGGTTTCCTATGTGTTTAAAGCAATTCAAGTAGACATAGGAGTTATTACCGCAGAAGAAAACGCAGAGGTTTACATAAAGACTTTTTTGGATCATGGATTACAGGCTATTTTAAACCTAACCAAAATCCCATTTTTTTCCAGGAATGATTCAATTCGGATAGAAAACCTTTCGTTTAGTTTAGGTTTAACCAAATTATCTTATTTTTTAAGTAGATAAAAATTTAAGTAAATAAAAATGTAATCGTAAAAGGAGTTAAAATGAAGGTAGAGGTTTGGAAAAAGGACGAAAGAGCCAAGCTTCCTGAGAGAAGTACCGAGGGTTCGGTAGGATATGATATTTTTGCTTTGGAGGATTTAGAAATTTTACCAGGAGAGTTTAAACTTATAAGAACAGGTTTAGTCATGAAAGCTCCCTACCCTTATGCCCTTTTAATTTTTCCTCGTTCTTCCCTTTTTAAAAATAAAGGACTTATCCTTCCTAACTCAGCAGGAATTATTGACTTTGATTACTGTGGTGCTGAGGATGAGATAAAAATACCTGTAGTTAACATCACCCAAAAGACTGCTTTTATAAAAGCTCAAGAAAAGGTAGCTCAGGCCATATTTATCCAGGTGGGATTTCCTGAAATAGTAGAAACTAAAGAACCACCCCAAAAAGCTTCCAGAGGTGGTTTTGGGTCAACAGGTGGCTACAAATGAAACTTGAGAAGTTAAGACATCTTCAAAAAGAACTTATTTCTGTAGTATTTGAAAACTCTGATATTAAGGCTATCACTGATTTTCTTTTTTTTAGCTATTTAGGAGCAAGAATATGTTATGCCTCTTCCCATCCTTTGGCCCTTTTTTCTGAAGAAAAATTTAAAAACTTTGAGACCTTTAAAAATTTTCTTCTTCATCTAAAAAAATTAGAACACTACAGTGTTTTTGCCCATACTCCGGTTTTCGTCAACACTGAAAATATCGAAGTTGAGCAAAAACTTGTGCTTGCACAAATTTACTTTAAAGTATTTTGGGATGAACCTAAAAAACAGGCCTTGTTTAATCTTAGACATCTTGCAGAAAATCTTTCAGAGGAACAATTTGCTAAACTAATAGAAATTCCTCCTGACTTAACCTCGATTGAGATTGTTTATTTTAAAAATAACCAAAACTTATATCAGGGCACACTCTTAGAGTTCCCTTACCATCTTCTTGAAGAAGACCATAATAACTTTTTTGCTACCCCTGAGGTCATCATCATAAAACAACTGAAACCTTATCCCTTTAACTGGGTTGGAGTAATCGTTCATAATTTTTCAAGAATCTTTAGTCACCAATTCGTAAGACACACCTGGCTTAATTTCAATCAACGTTCTCATAGATATACCGAGGTTGACAAGTTTATCTTACCTAAAAATTTTAGCGACTACCATGTTAAAACCTACCAAGAAATCATAGAATATACGATGAAGTATTACAAAGATTTTATGAAAGAATTAAAAAGAGAAAGTGCAAGGTTTTTAGTTCCTCAAGGTGTAGCTACCACTCTTTTAGCTACAGGGCCAGAATTCGTATGGGAAGATTTTATCAACAAAAGGGCGATACCTCAAGCTCAAGAAGAAATAAAAAATTTAGCGTTCCTGTTAAAAGAACATCTTTTTAAGAATCGTTAGAATTTTTTTTGAGAACCCTCTTCTTTAGAATTGCTTTTCTGGCCTTTTTCTTTACGGGCATAATCTGTAACATACCAACCAGAACCTTTTAAAATAAAACCGGTATTTCCGATAAGTCTTCTTAACTCTCCTCCACACTTTTCGCAAGTTTTAAGAGGATCTTCAGTAATTTTTTGCCAAATCTCAAACTGCTGTCCGCAAGCCAAACACTCATATTCATAAATAGCCATAAGCAACCCCCTTCTCCAAAATTCAAAACTTACCTGTGAATTTGAAGAAAAAATTCGTTGGAAAATATAATGCAGAATGATAACTTTTAAAGAGGATTAAACACAAAAATTATTAAAAACCTATTTTTTGACCAAAGGAGCCAGGATGGTTATCAGCTGTTTTCCCTCTAACTTAGGAGGACTTTCCACCTGAGCCTTATCCTTTACCGCCTCCAAAATAGCTAGTAACACCTTATCTGCCATTTCGGGATGAGCTATTTCTCTTCCTTTAAAAACAATTCTCACCTTTACTTTATTTTTGTCTTCTAAGAACCTGATAATATGTTTAATTTTTACTTCCAAATCATGTTTATCTGTTTTAGGACTAAGTTTAATTTCTTTGGTTTCAACCTGAACCTGTTTCTTTTTAGCTTCTTTAGCTTTTTTAGCCTCTTGATATAAAAACTCTCCAAAATCCATTATTTTACATACAGGAGGGTTGGCAGTAGGGACTATTTCTACCAGGTCTAAACCATAATCTTCGGCATACCTTAAGGCTTCGTTTAAAGAAACAATACCTATCTGTCTACCCTCAGGACCTATCAGTCTCACTTCTTTAGCCTTAATCTGTTCATTAACCCGATATTTTTTCTTCAACTCTTTTTGCATGCTAACACTTTCCTCCTAAGTGAATTTTAGTTTTTGGAGATGTTAAAACCTTAACCTTAACCTTATGACGAAGAGAAAACCTAAGACCTTTCATTAAGTTGATAATAAGGCTGATTTTCAGTTTTTAGTTTAGAGATAAGATCTTCCAAGGAAAGATTGTTTAAGACCTCTCCTGTACGGGACCTAAGGCTTATCACTTGATTTTCTTCTTCTTTATCTCCAAGGATTATCATGTAGGGCACCTTTTCTTGTTGAGCTATCCTTATTTTATAGTTAAGTTTCTCACTTCTAAAATCTCTTTCTACTCTAAAACCTGCTTTTTCTAAAGTTTGAGCGACTTTCTCTGCGTAAGGAATGGTTCTATCGGTAATGGTTAAAACCTTTAACTGTACAGGTGAGATCCAAAAAGGAAAGGCGCCTGCATAGTTTTCTATCAAAACCCCTAAAAATCTTTCTAAAGACCCTAACAAAGCTCTATGCACCATGATAGGACGATAAAATTTATTGTCTTCTCCTACATAAACCAAATCAAACCTTTCAGGCAGGTTAAAATCTACCTGAATGGTAGAACATTGCCAAAAACGACCAAGGACATCTTTAATCTTAAGGTCTATCTTAGGGCCGTAAAAAACTCCTTCTCCCGGGTCTATCTCATAAGGAAGTCCCTTGTTTTCTAAAGCCTTTTTAAGCGCCTCTTCTGCTTTGTCCCAAACTTTAGGATCTCCTACAAACTTTTCTGGTCTGGTAGAAACGAAAATTTTGTATTCATAAAACCCAAACACCTTAAGAAAATAAACTACTAAATCAAGAACATTGGTAAGTTCCTCTTCAAGCTGATCCTCACGACAAAAGATATGGGCATCGTCCTGAGTAAATCCTCTAACCCTTAAAAGGCCATGTAAAACCCCACTTCTTTCAAAACGATATACCGTCCCAAGCTCACAAAAACGGATAGGAAATTCTCTGTAGCTCCTTCTTTTTTGGTTGTACACATATATATGGAAAGGGCAATTCATCGGTTTTAACTGATAAGCTCTGTTTTCAAGCTCCATAGAAGGAAACATGTTTTCTGCATAAAAATCTAAATGTCCAGAAACCTTCCACAGGTCTCTTAAGGCTATATGAGGGGTATATAATAACTGATATCCTCGGTTAAAATGTTCTTCTTTCCAAAAATTTTCTATCAAATTTCTAATAAGTGCACCTTTCGGCAGCCAGATAACTAATCCAGGACCTATGTCTTCTTCTATCGTAAAAAGCTCAAGCTCCTTTCCTAATTTTCTGTGGTCTCTCTTTTTGATTTCTTCAAGTCTTTTTAGATATTCCTCAAGATCTTCTTTACTAAAAAAAGCAGTTCCGTAAATACGCCATAACATAGGATTTTTTTCATCACCTCTCCAATAAGCACCAGACACAGAAAGAAGTTTTATTGCCTTGATGTCTCCTGTTGAAAGAATATGGGGACCTCTACAAAGGTCTACAAACTCTCCTTGAGTATAGACAGAAAGAACATCTTCGTTAATCTCTTTTATAAGTTCAAGCTTAAACTCCTCTTTTAACGAAGAAAACAGTTTTTCAGCTTCTTCTTTGCTAATTTCCTTCCTTTCTAACGGTAATCTTTTTTGAATGATTTCTTTAACTTTTTTTTCTATTTTCTGCAGATCTTCCTCATTAAAAGGTCTTGTATAATAGATGTCGTAATAAAAACCCTCTTCTATCGCAGGTCCTATACCTAACTTTGCCTCTGGAAAAAGCTCCTTTACTGCTTGAGCAAGGACATGGGAAGCAGTATGTCTCAAAAACCATAAAGCTTCTTTGTTGTCAGGATAAACAGGGATAAGCTCGATTACCTCTCCGTTGCCCAAAGAAGTAGTAATTGGTGTATGCCAATCTAAATACTCTTCTTGAAACTTAAAACCTACAGGAATTTTTTTGAAAACCTTTTTGATTTCAGATAAAATTGTTTTTAAAGGTTGACCTGGCTGAAGGTCAAACTCCCCGATGTCCCGAATAACTATTTTCAAACCTAAACCCTTTTCTCCTCAAGGTTTAAACAAAAATGGTAGGCGCGGGCGGGATCGAACCGCCGACCTCTTGCGCGTCAAGCAAGCGCTCTCCCACTGAGCTACGCGCCTATAGTCTAATTAATCCTTAAAATAACAAAATTTTGGCTTATGTCAAGGTAAAAAAATAAAAATGTACCTAAAAATTTTTAGCCTGTTTATACAATTTTAACGTCCCCCTCTGGATTTTGTCATAAAGAATTGTATCTTTAAATGTATCTTTAAATGAAAAAACACGGAGGTGAAAACTTGAAAGCTTATAAACTATCTTTTATAGCCAAAAAAATAGGAGGAGAACTGATAGGAGAAGACCTTGAAATAAGAGGAGTTAATGCCATTCCTCTTGCCAAAGAAGATGAATTAATTTTTATAGACTCTTTTAAAAAAGTACCTCAGGCTAAAGCCTCTAAAGCAAAAGCTGTGCTTTGTCCTAAGGGTTTGGCCAATCAATTAGAAGAAAAATCTGTGGTCGAGGTAAAGGAGGTTAGGTTAGCCTTTGCTAAGATTACTGAACTTTTTAAAAAGGAACCTCGTATAAGATGGGGAATAAGTGAAAAGGCATTTATAGAAGATGGGGTGGAAATAGAAGAACCAGTTGCTATTTATCCTAACGTATACATACAAACTGGGGCAAAAATCAAAAAGGGGGTGGTCCTTTATCCAGGAGTTTTTGTAGGGGCCTTTTGTGAAATCGAAGAAAACACAGTAGTCTATCCTAACGTCGTGCTATACCCCTATTCTAAGATAGGAAAAAACTCCATCATCCATGCAGGGGTGGTTATAGGAGCTGATGGTTTTGGTTTTGCTCAAGAACCTTCAGATGAAGGCTATAAAAACGTTAAAATCCATCATTTTGGAGGCGTCTTGATAGAAGATGACGTTGAAATAGGTGCTAATTCTACAGTTGATAGGGCTGTTTTTGGGTTTACTGTTATCGGAGAAGGAACTAAAATTGACAATTCTGTCCAAGTTGGGCATAACGTTAAAGTAGGAAAACAAAACATTTTAGTTTCTCATACTGCCATAGGAGGAAGTGCTGTTTTAGAAGATTTTGTGATGATTGCAGGACAGGTAGGAATAGCTCCTTCAGCTAAAATTGGCAAAGGTGCAAGAGTAGCAGCCAAATCAGGTGTGGTGGGAGAAATACCTCCCAACACCGAAGTAGCAGGAATACCGGCTATAAAAGCAAATGTTTGGAAAAGGGCAATAATAATCTTTGAGAAGCTCCCTGAAATATATAAAGAACTTAAAAAATTCCTAAAGATTTCTTAGTTTCTTCCACAATCCTGTGGACGTCTCCTAAACATCAGGTCTTCTTGGGATTTCTAAGATGACATTCGCATTGTGCTTTTCTTTTTTTATCCATGATAAACTCTAAAATTTCAGAACGTCCTTGGTTTTCTTTTACATCTCTTACGATATCCTCTTTAGCAAAACCAAAACAATAACACACCAATTCTTCCATATCTTTCATCCCTCTTTTTTCTCCTTATTTCACCATATAAACCTTTTTATCGCAGAAAACAAAAAATCTTCCTGTTTTATGTAAGGGTAACTTCCAAAACTCTTTAAAACCTTCTTCGTCAAAAGCTTTAGCCTCCCAAAACAAAACCTCTCCTATATAAAAAACATGATCTCCTACCTCGATACCCTCTAACACTTTACATTCAAAAGTTGCCATACTCTCCTCTAACAAAGGTAACTTGAAGTTAGGACTTGGTTTGGTTTTTATGGCAAATTTTTTAATTTTGTCAACCTCTCTTCCCTTGACAGAACCTACGTTAAAAATCAGCTCATAGTTTTCTGTTATGTTTACCGAAAAAGCTTGATACTTATCAATAAGCTCTTTAGTATAATGCTTAGTTGCACAGGCAAAACCTATAGTAGGAGGTTCCACAGAAATAGGGGTTACCCAGGAGCAAGCCATAAGATTAGCCTTTCCTTGTTCTACGTTTCCACTTCCTATGATTACAGCCGGTCTTGGATGAAAGGCCCTGTAAAATTTCATGTTTAGCCCCCTTTAGTTTTTTAAGCTTATATTTTAAACACTGGTTATTTTATCTTACCAAAATAAAAAAACAATAACTAACCCACCGGGTCATCAACCCTGATTTTTGTTGCTATTTATTATTGACAAAAAAAAATTTTAAGCTACTTTTTTTACTATTAATTATAAAAAACAATATTTAGAGGTAAATCCATGTTAATAAAAGACGTGATGATCGATGAAGTCTTTAAGGTTAACCCTGAAAGTAGCCTACTAGAATTGGTTTGTTGTTTTATAGATAAAGAGATTGGAAGTGTGGTTGTAGTAGATCAACAACAAAAACCCATACAGATTATTACTCTAAGAGACCTGCCTAAAATTTTCTTATTTGCCCCAACACCTTCTAACGTAGAAGAAGTTCTTCAGGCTTTAGGTAAAGACAAGAAATCTCTTATAACTGTTAAAGTTGAAATGCCCCTTATAGAAGCCATAAACCTTATGGCCAGGTTTAACATAAGCCATCTTCCGGTAGTTGATGATAATTCTAAACTGTTAGGTCTTCTAAGCTTAAAAGACATAATAAAGTCTGTACCTAACATGATGTATATAGACCATCTTACTGGGCTAAACAACAGACTTTACCTTGATTTGCTAATCCCTAAACTTAAAAGAACTAAAGGTCCTATTGGTTTTATTATGGCAGACATAGACAACTTCAAAAACATAAACGACATCTATGGACATCTGGTAGGAGATGAAGTTTTAAAGGCAGTTGCCAAGACCTTGAGAAAAAACGTAAAAATAAGTGATGAGGTTATAAGATATGGAGGAGAAGAATTTTTAATCATCCTCTACAGGTGTGATTTAGACAAGGTAAAAATGGTTGGAGAAAGGTTGAGAGAACGGGTTATGGAAATAAGTTTTGAAAATAATCCTAATCTAAAGGTTACGATCAGTTTAGGGGGTTGTGAATACAGAGGAGAAAAAAACATAATGGGATACATTTCTTTAGCTGATCAAGCGCTTTATCGGGCAAAACAGTTAGGTAAAAACCGGGTTGAAGTTTTAAGATTAGAGGAAAAAAATGAATTTTGTGAGATAGGCCCTATTTTATAGTCTCTCTCTTTAGTCTAAAGAATTCTTTTAAAAGTTGGGCTGCTTGTTGCTTCAATAAACCTTCTTTCATTTTAATCCTGTGGTTTAACCTTAGATCACTGATTATTTGATAGAGGCTAACACAAGCCCCTGTTTTTTCATCTCTGGTAGCAAAGATCAATTCTTCTATTCTTGCAAGCACAAGAGCATAGGCACACATCGCACAGGGCTCAAGGGTCACATACATCTTACATCCCAAAAGTCTAAAATTACCAATCCTTTGACAGGCCTCTCTTATGGCTAAGATTTCGGCATGAGCTGTTGGGTCGTTTTGTTTTAGAATTTGATTTCTTCCTCTACCTATGATTTCTCCTTTAGGAGAAACAATCACTGCCCCCACAGGTACTTCATCTTCTTCAAAGGCTTTTAAAGCCTCTTTTAAAGCCTCTTCCATAAAATATAAGTCCTCTTCTCTGAACATCTCATACTACCCTAAACTTCTGATCAAAAGCCCACAGACTAAAAAAGTCAAGGAAACCATAATCACCAAGGTTTCTAAGTACACCACCTGGCCAAGAGGTCTTTTTTTCACTATCAAACTAAGTAAATAAGCTACCCCCCAAATCAGATAAAATACCCCGAACTTGTAATCTAAAAAACTTGTTAAAATAGTAATCAACAGTCCTCCTAAAACTAATAAGGTTAAAACTTTAAAGAAAATTTTTGGTTCATACGAAAAGGTAGAAAGCATAAAATTTTTCGGTAAAAAGCCATCGGTCTGAAAATAAACTATCTCTAAATAAAGTTTTAGGTATAAAATCACAAAAACAACTTGTAAAAAAATAACTCCAAAACTAAAAGTCCAAAAAGGATATAAATAAAGAGAAAGGGCTGACAAGAAAAGTATCTCCCAAAAAAAGGTTATCGGACTTCGATAAGTAAGAAAGTCAATCAACAAAAGTGCTATCACTAAACTTATTATCCTTGGTTTATAAAAAAAAGCGGTTATTAAGGTAAAAAAACCCGTTAGCACAGCAAAAAACAAAAGTTTTTTTTGATTTTGAGAAAGAAACCTGTGTTTTATCGGAAGGTAAAACTTAAAACTTTCTTTTAAAAGATTTTGGTTTAAAAGGTTTCTAAAAAGGCTAAAACTTAAAAACCATAAAAGAAGATAAGAAAACTTAGAGTTTAAAGGATGGTTAATCCCTAACAACAGCCCAAGAAAAATTAAAAATAGGGTTAACGACCAGGTAGCCGAAGAAAAACACATAGCTTTTAAAAACTTATAAAAAAAAGAAGTTCTATTCTTTAAAAAATCGACTACCTCGTTGATTAGCCAGTTAGGGGTTGAGGCTCCTGCGGTTATACCTACTTTTTTGTGTTTCTTCAAATCTTCCCAAGAAAGTTCTTCAGGACTTTCGATAAGAAATACATCTTTATTTTCTTTCTTAGCTACCTCTGCTAAGCGGTTAGTGTTGGCACTAAACTTTCCTCCTATAACTACGATAGCCGAACATTCCTCACAAAGCTTTCTAACCTCGTTTTGCCTGACTGCTGTGGCATTACAGATGGTATTGATGATCTTTCCGTTAGGATAAAGAGACGTTATCCTTTTAGAAAGATGGTTAAACAGTTTTTCGTCTTGGGTAGTTTGAGAAAGAATAACATAATTTTTAAGAGGTGGAAGGTTTATAACGTCTTCTTCTGAAGAAACCACATATCCTTTACCTTCACAATAACCAAGAATACCTTTTACTTCTGCATGATCTTTATCACCTATGATCACTACCTCTTTTCCCTCTGATACAGCTTTTTTGGCCAAAGCCTGAACCTTAAGGACCCTGGGACAGGTCCCATCTATAACCTTATGTTTTTCTGCCAATGCTTTATATTCTTTTGGAGGTACCCCATGGGCACGAATGATTACCATTCCTGAGGGAAGGTTTTCTTTAAAATTTTTCAACACTCTTACCCCAAAAATATCAAGAAGTTTTAAGGTCTGAGGATTATGGATTAAAGGACCATAAGTATAGATGGATGATTCTTTCTCGTTTAAAGCCTTTAATACTAAATTTACCGCCCTTCTTACACCCATGCAAAAGCCAGCTTTTTTAGCGATCTTTATCTTCATAAGATTTCTCTCCTTATCTCTGCCTTTAACCTATCTATATCCCCCTTTTCAGCCAAGCTGTAATAACCATTCTTACCTATGATAACATGGTCAAGTACCTTAATCTGAAGAAGTTCTCCTGCCAAAACAAGTCTTTTAGTAAGCATTAAATCCTCTTTAGAAGGGGTAGGATCTCCAGAAGGATGGTTATGGACGATCACTATGGAAAGAGCCTTTTTCTCCAGCGCTTTTTTAAAGATTTCTCTTGGATATACCGCACTTTCATGTAAAGTTCCTTCAAAAAGGGTTTCTCCTCCTAAAACCTTAGATTTAGTATCAAGAAAAAGAACTTTTAACACCTCTCGGTCTAAATTTTGCATTTCATATTTAAGATATTCGTATACCTCTTGCGGAGACCTTAGGTATTCTGACTTTGTCGCCCTACTCTGAAGATATCTTCGAGCAACCTCATGGATAACCTTTAAAGGTAAAATAGCTTTTTCCTTAAGTCCCTTAAACTTTTTAAGTTCTTCTAAAGGAGCATCAAGTACTTGGTCTAAAGTCTTATATTGCTCTAAAAGAGCTCTTGCAAGTTTTCTGGTATCTCTATAAGGTAGGCTAAACATCAAGAGAAGCTCAAGCAAGTCTTCATCTGTAAAACTTTTTGACCCTTCTTTAAGAAACCGTTCTTTTACCCTGGATCTGTGTCCTTTGGCCTTTTCATAAGCCTCTATCAAAATTTTTTGAGAATATTTTTTTTCAGACATGTTAGAAGATAATAAGTTTAAAAACTCATCTGAAATTGAGCCCTTCCTTGCACCTGAAAATTACCTTCTTTTATATTATAGGTCATACCCTTTCCTCTAACTAACATCCCTTTTTGTTTTACTAAAACCTCTCTTTCCGTAAAAAGATAATTCTTCTTAGGGAAAAATATCAACTCTTCGGTATATACTTCTCCGTGGTTTTCAGTAAGCAATTTTACATTGCCTTGAAAAACTATTTTGTCCTCTTTCGGATAGTAATAACCTCTCTGAGAAGAGACGTTAATTCCTTTGGATGGACTGATTAAAGTTAAACCTTCTGCCCAAAAGGCACCTTCTTTATCACGTTTAAAGAAAGATGCTTTAAGCTTCCAAAGAAGTCCTTCTTTACTGTAAAAACTGTACTCCAAATCTTTGGCTACCATACGAAAATCTTTGGATAAAGAAGGAAAAACTAAACACAACACTAAGATAGATAAAATTGCAACGACTCTTCCCATTTTCCCTTAGCCTTTAAAATAAGGTCACAAACCTCCCTTACAGCCCCCTTTCCTCCAGGGAAATTGGTTATGTAATGGACATACTCATTTACCGGAGGCCATCCATTAGGAACTCCTATGGCTAACCCTACCCTTTTTAACACAGGAAGATCTATCCAATCATCTCCCACATAGGCAATTTCTTCGTCTTTAAGACCTTTTTCTTGTTTGATCTTCTCATATATTTTAAGTTTGGTTAATTCTCCTTGAAAGACAAAGATGATACCTAACTCTTTGGCTCTGTGCTGGGTAACTTGAGAAAACCTGCTTGAAAGGATGGCTACTTCAACTCCAATTTTTTGTAAAAGTTTTATTCCCATTCCGTCAAGAACATTAAAATGTTTAACCTCTTCCCCTTCACTGGTAAGGATGATCCTTCCATCGGTAAGCACACCGTCTACATCTAACAGAAGTAACTTAATTTTCCTCGCTTTTTGTAGAATTTCTTGAGGAAAGTCCATGTTTTTCTAACACCTCTCTTAAATCTTTAATTTGATAAAGTAGAGGATCTAACCACCTAAGAGGTAAAGAATTGGCTCCATCACAAAGGGCTTTTTCTGGCTCTGGATGAACCTCCATAAAAATCCCATCTACTCCTACTGCTACTGAAGCTCTCACCAAATATGGGATAAACTCTCTTTCCCCTCCAGATTTACCTTCTCCTCCTCCAGGAAGCTGAACGCTGTGGGTAGCGTCAAAAATAACCTTATCACTAAACCTCTGCATTATAGGAATGCCTCTAAAGTCTACCACCAAATTTCTGTACCCAAAGGTATAACCTCGCTCGGTAGTCCATACCTCTTGAGAGGTAAACTGTTTAGCCTTTTCTACTGCGTATTTCATATCCCAAGGGGAAACAAACTGACCTTTTTTGATGTTGACCACTTTTCCAGTTTTTGCTGCCTCTACTAACAGGTCAGTTTGTCTACAAAGAAAGGCTGGGATCTGAATAACATCCACCACCTCAGCTACAGGTTTAACCTGCCAGGTTTCATGAACATCGGTAGTAACAGGAACCCCTATTTGGGTCTTCACCTCGTATAACCAAGCAAGACCTTTTTCAAGTCCAGGTCCTCGATAGGAAAAAATAGAGGTCCTGTTAGCCTTATCAAAAGAGGCCTTAAACACGAACTCAAAATCATACTTAGTAAGAAGCTCTTTAAGTTCCTTGGCTATATAAAGGGTCAACTCAAGGTCTTCTAAAACACAGGGCCCTGCTATGATTAAAAACCTGTTCTTCATAACCATTACCTTTCTTAGAATTTCAAATTTTTAAAAAGTATTTTATAATCAATTTGACATACTTGCAACCCTGGGAAAAAACTACATGGACTATACAAAGTTTGAAAAAAATTTCTTTCGTAAAAAATGGACAGGAAGAATTTCTATAGCTTTAGTATTTCCTAATCATTATCAAGTTGGCATGTCTAACTTAGGATTTCTTTATGTATATCAAAGACTTAACTTTTATCAAGAAATAGTATGCGAACGGGTGTTTTTACCAGAAAAAGATGAAAAAATAAGGTCTATTGAAAGCTATCGTCCTCTTAAAGATTTTAACCTTGTAATTTTTTCCATACCCTTTGAAGTAGACTATATAAATGTTTTAAAAATCCTACAAAAAGGAGAACTTGGGTTAGACCCTACTCAAAGGACACAACCTGTGTTAGCAGGAGGAGTGGCTACTTGGTTAAACCCTGAGCCAATTTCTTCTTTTGTCGATGCTTTTTTACTTGGAGAATGGGAAGAAATAGAAAAGAAGATAGTTCCTTTTTTTATAGAACATTTTAACGACAAAAAAACACTCCTTGAAAAATTAAGCACTTTAGACTTTGTTTACCTTCCTATGTCCTCTGACCAAAAGAAAATAAAAGTAGCCAAAGTAAAAAAACCAGAAAAGATGGTTTATTCAGATCTTATCAGTCAAAAAGCAACGTTTTCTGAAACCTATCTTATAGAAGTAGCCAAAGGCTGTGGGAGAGGTTGTAGATTTTGCGCCTCAGGTTTTATGTATCGTCCTCCCAGAGGTTATCCAGAAAAATCTCTATCTGAAGTGCTACAAAACATCCCAGAAAATTCTAAGGTTGGTATAGTAGGGCTTGAATTTGTCGATAGAAAAGAAATTCTCAAGTTTGGCAAAAAGCTTTTAGAGAAAGGTTGTATCCTTAACTTTTCTTCTCTTAGGATAGATGCCTTAAACGAAGATTTTTTAGAACTTTTAAAAGGGACAAAAAGTGTAGCCATTGCACCTGAAACAGGGTCTCAAAAACTTAAAAAAGTTATTAATAAAAACCTCAGCCCAGAAGAAATCTTTGAGGTGTTAGAAAAATTTCAGCAAAGAGGTTTAAAAAACATAAAATTTTATTTCATGTTAGGAATACCCTTTGAAAACCAAGAGGATTTAGAAGAAACGGTGAAGTTTATAAAAAAGATACTCGCACAAAGATACAACCTTAATCTTTCTTTTACCTTCTCTTTCTTTGTTCCTAAACCTCATACCCCTTTTCAATGGACAAAATTTTTAGGTTTAAAGGATTTAAAAGAAAAAGAGAAATGGATAAAAAAAGAATTAGGACATGTTAAAAACCTAAAGGTTGAACCTCCTGAGGAGGCACTTTTACAAACTCTGATAGCCCGAGGTAACAAAGAATTAAAAGATTTTTTAATTAGTTTAGCTCAAGGGCCAAACCTTAAAAAGGTTATAAAAAGTATGCCTAAGGTTTTAGAAAGTTTGTGCCCCCAAGATTCGTTAGAGACAGAATTCCCATGGGATAAAATAGAGTTAGGGGTAAAGAAAGAGTTCCTATGGAATGAATGGCAAAAGGCAAAAAACTTAAAACTAACTGGTTTTTGCCATCCTGAGAAATGTAAACTCTGTGGAGCCTGCTAAAAGCAAACAGATTGAGTTGCTATCCAAAAAACCTGTGGTAAAATATTTGTATTATGAGTGTGTTGATGGCGATAAGCATCTTTCCGGTAGATAAGGGAGAAAGTTTAAGTAGTTTTGTAGCTAGGGCTGTAAAGATAATAAAAGAGTCTAACTATCCTTATGTAGTTACTCCTATGGAAACGGTGGTAGAAACAGAATCGATAGAAGAGGCTTTGAAGCTTGCCGAAGAGTGTTTTAAAGCTTTAGAAGTAGATTGCAACAGGATCATCGTTAACATAAAAATCGACTATAGAAAAGGGAAATCAGGTCGTATCAAAGGAAAAGTCGAATCGGTACAAAAGAAGATCAACGAACCCTTAAGTACTATCTAAGAAGGAGGTTTTTTCTCAGATGCCTAAGAAAATTGTCTTAGCTTATTCTGGTGGGCTTGATACTTCAGTAATTTTAAAATGGCTTATAGAAAAATATCGATGTCCGGTGATTGCCTTTTGTGCAGACCTTGGACAAGAAGAAGACTGGGAAGAGATTAAACAAAAAGGACTTAGTTGTGGAGCTGAAAAGGTTATCATAAGAGACCTTAAAGAGGAGTTTGTGAAAGAATATGTATTTTTTGCCATAAAAGCTGGAGCAAGATATGAAGACTGGTATCTCATGGGAACCTCTCTTGCTCGCCCACTTATCGCTAAAGAACAGATAAAGATTGCCCTTGAAGAAGGGGCTGATTCCGTAGCCCATGGAGCAACAGGAAAGGGAAACGACCAAGTAAGATTTGAACTTACTTTTTCCGCCTTGGCTCCTCATCTTAAAGTAATTGCACCCTGGAGAGAATGGGATTTTAAAGGAAGGCAAGACCTGATTGCTTACGCCCAAAAACATGGTATCCCAATTCCAGTAACCCCAGAAAAACCCTATAGCATCGATGCCAACCTTTTTCATATAAGCTATGAAGGAGGTATTTTAGAAGACCTGTGGACCGAACCACCAGAAGATATGTTCCTTATGACAGTATCTCCTGAAAAGTCACCTGATAAACCAGAATATATCGAGATAGAGTTTGAAAAAGGAGAACCAGTAGCAGTTAACAGAGAAAAATTAAGCCCTGCTAACCTTCTAAAGAAACTCAACGAAATAGGAGGAAGACACGGGGTTGGCAGAATCGACATGGTAGAAAATCGGTTTGTAGGACTTAAAAGCCGAGGCATTTACGAAACCCCAGGAGGAACCATCTTACATATAGCCCATAGAGCTTTAGAACAGATTACACTTGATAGAGAGGTAATGAGGCTTAAAGATAGTCTTATGCCTAAGATAGCAGAAATGATATATTATGGTTTTTGGTTTAGTCCTGAGTTTCAGGCGTTGAAAACCATGGTAGAACAAACTCAAGAAAGGGTTTCTGGAACGATAAAAGTTAAACTTTATAAAGGAAATGTAATGATAGCAGGGAGAAAAAGTCCTAACAGTCTATATAAAAAGCGTTTGGTGAGTTTTGAGGAAAAAGAAGGATACAATCCTAAGGACGCAGAAGGTTTTATAAGACTTCAGGGATTGAGATTGAAAATCTACAACCTATCGAAGGAGGAGGAAGCATGAAAATCTTTGTTGACACCGCTAAGATCGAAGAAATCAGAAAGGTTAAGGAATGGGGTATCCTTGATGGAGTAACTACCAACCCTACCCTTCTTTCTCAAACAGGGAAACCTTGGAAGGAAGCTGCCCTTGAGATTTTAAAGGAAGTCCCAGATTTGCCGGTTTCTTTAGAGGTTTTAGCTACAGACTTTGAGGGTATTGTTAAAGAAGCGAAAGAACTGGCTAAGATGGGAGATAATGTAGTTATTAAAATCCCCTTTACTGTAGAAGGGATAAAAGCTGTCCAAGCCTTGGCTGCAGAGCAAATTCCCACAAACGTTACCTTAGTTTTCAGTCCTATGCAAGCTCTTATTGCTGCCAAAGCAGGAGCCACCTATGTTTCTCCCTTTGTAGGAAGAATAGATGACATCTCTTATGATGGAATATCTGTCCTGGAAGAAATCATCCAGATTTATGCAGCTTATGGGTTTGAAACTGAAATCATCGCTGCAAGTATACGTCATGTAGACCATGTAAGAAAATGTGCTCTTTTAGGGGTAGACATTGCAACCATTCCTTTTAAAGTAATAGAACAGATGTTTAAGCATCCTCTCACTGACATAGGCCTTGCTAAATTTTTAGAGGATGCTAAAAAAGCCAACATTTCTATCCTGTAAAAGCCTGAGTTTTAAGGGTTGCCTTGTTTTTATGTGAGTTAGACCTCAAATTATTTTATGTTATCAACCATTTTAGACATAGGTTGTTAGACTTAACCTTACCTTATTTTAGCCATCCAGACCTTATTTATGTCTTTTTTGTTACGTCTGGATGGCTTATCCTTAAAAAGAAAACTTTACTACAAAGTTTGATAATCTGGATTTTTTTAATCTTAGGGTATGTATGGGTAGATTTTAGCTGTGCTAAAATTCTTAAGCCTTATTTCCAAAGACCAAGACCTTTTGTATCTCAGGAAAACCTTTATTATTACTCTGATCAAAAACATCGGTACCTTAACCAACCTTTAAAAAAAGACACTTCCTATAGTTTTCCTTCAAATCATGCTTCAAATGTTGCTTTTACTTCTGTTTACTTAAGTCTTTTTTATCCTCCTTTTGCCTGGGGCTGGACGTTGTTTATGTTGTTGGTAGGTTGGTCAAGGATATACCTTGGACACCATTATCCCTTTGATGTGCTGTTTGGTTTTTTCTGGGGTGGTTTTTGGGGATGGACGTTTTATCTTTTGGTAAAAACCCTTCTTAAAAAGTTAAGATATGAAGAAAAATTTTCTGCCTAAGCCACTTTTCTTTTTATTCTTTTTGTTCTTGATAAAACTCTTATATCTACTGCTTTTAAACCTGCCTCTTTCTTATGACGAGTCTTATTATTGGGACTGGTCAAGAGATCTTGCTTGGGGATACTACAGTAAACCACCGATGGTTGCATGGTTAATTAAGATTTCAACCGGTTTTTTTGGAAATTATGAATGGGCAGTCCGCTTACCTGCACTTTTTTCTATTACCTTTACCACCTTATTTTTTTATCTAATCCTAAAAAAACGCATTCCTTATGAGAAGGAACTTTTTTTAGGCTTAACCTGTCTTAGCTTAATACCTTTACTTACTGTTTACAGTTTTATCATGACCATAGACCCTCCTCTTATACTTTTTTGGACTGGAGCTACCTATTTTTTCTTAAATTATTTAGAAACGCTAAGGATAAAAGAGGCTTTCTTGGCTGGTCTTTTTATGGGCTTAGGTCTTCTTACCAAACAGACGATGTTAGGTTTTATAGCGATTGCCATAGGATATATCCTATGGTTTAAAAGACCTGCCTTAAAAAAAACTGTAACTTTTCTTATGTTTGGATTACCTTTCTTGATGATTCTACCCAATCTTTATTGGAACTGGATAAATGGTTTTGTTATGTTTAAACATACAGAGGAACATTTTTCAAGAACCGGGATAGAGTTATCCAAAGGACTAAAAACAATTCTTGAGACTTTACTACTCTATACCCCTTTAGCTTTAGGTTTTATACTCATGGCACTAAAAAACTTAAAAGATGAGATATACAAAACCAGAGATTTTATTTATTTTCTTGGGCTTCCGTCTTTATTATTCCTGGGGCTTTCTTTTATGGTAGAAATAAACGCAAACTGGATCTTACCTTTTATGGTTTCAGGACTAATCTGGGTAGTTTATACCCTTCCTTTTCCCAGATTTATCACTTTTCTCAGGCTTAACCTCCTTTATGGTCTTTGTTTCCTTATACTGACCCTGTCATTTGGAGCCTTTTTTGACCGCTTTCCTGACGTTACCCGAAACCTTTTAAAAAAATTTTTAGGATGGAGAGAACTTGCCTCTTATGTTGAGACCTTTTATGATAGGAAAATTCCTATCGTTGCCTCTTATCGAGATATAGCTTCCTCTTTAGCCTTTTATCTAAAATCTCACCCAGAAAACATTTATGTAGTACAAAAGCACCCTTACCCACAAAATCAATACCATCTATGGAGAAAAGACTCAGATTTATCAGGAAAAGAGGTTATCTTTATCCAAAAGAACCCTATTCCTCCTAAAAACCTCAGGAACCCTGTTAAACTTGGGGAAGTTCGGGTTAAAATATCTAAAAAAACTTATAAAGAGTTTTTTATCTGGAAAGGAATTTGGGAAAAGGAAGGATAAAACATGCCTTACTATTGTCAGGAATGTGGTTATAAAAGCCTCAAATGGTTAGGACGCTGTCCTGAATGTGAGGGATGGAATACTTTTATAGAAGAAAAAGAAAGCTCGATAAAACCAAAAAACAAAAGCAGAATAAATAATAAACCGATAAAGGTCTTAAAACTTTCAGACATAAAGTATGAAGTAAAACCAAGGATTTTAACAGGTCTTAGTGAACTTGATTTGGTATTAGGAGGAGGATTTGTGCCTGGGTCTTTTATCCTTATAGGAGGAGACCCAGGAATAGGTAAATCCACCCTCCTTACTCAAGTAGCAGGTGTGCTTGCAGAAAAGGGATTAAAAATAGTTTATCTATCTGCCGAAGAATCTGCTGAACAAGTTAAGTTAAGGGTTGAAAGACTGGGGTTGGGGGAGGAGGTTTTTTTTATAGGAGATACTGAACTTTCCACGGTAATAGAAGAGTTGAAAAACATAAAACCTGACCTTCTGATAGTGGATTCCATCCAAACAGTTTTTTTACCTGAGTTAGAGAGCCCTCCAGGTGGGGTTTCTCAAATAAGAGAGTGTGCTAATCTCCTTATGCGCTTTGCCAAAGAACAAGAGGTAGTAACGATAGTTGTAGGCCATATTACCAAAGGAGGCTTGATTGCAGGACCAAAAGTTTTAGAACATTTGGTAGACGTGGTACTTTATTTGGAGGGAGAGAAAGAAACAGGGTTTAGAATTTTAAGAGCAGTAAAAAACCGTTTTGGTCCGGTAAATGAGATAGGAGTCTTTTTGATGACCTCAAAAGGTTTGGTTCCTCACTCTCAATGTGAAGACCTTTTTCTGTCAGGGGAAGAAAATGCGGCTGTATTTTGTGCGATAGAAGGAACAAGACCTTTGCTGGTAGAGGTACAATCCTTGGTTGCCAAAAGCTTTCTTGCTTTACCAAGAAGGACAGCGGTTGGATTTGACCCTATAAGGCTATCTTTAATGGTTGCTATCTTAGAAAAAAAACTAAATTTCAATTTTAGTAATCAAGACATTTATGTTAAAATATCAGGGGGAATCAAGATAACCGATCCTTCTGCAGACATGGCAGTAGCTGTTTCTTTGGTGTCAAGTTTATTAGAAAAACCTCTTCCAGAGAAAACCATTTTTATAGGAGAAATCGGGCTTTCCGGTGAGATAAAACCAGTAAGAGAAATAGCCCTCCGGCTAAAAGAAGCAGAAAAGAAGGGGTTTAAAAAAGCCTTTGTTTCAGAAAAAGTAAATCTTCCCCAAAATAGCCTATCGTTAGAAATAATCCCTTGTAGAAAGCTTTTAGAAGTTTGTGAAAAAATCTTTTAGTAGAAAATTAGTAGAAAAATATAAAACCCTATGTTTGAAGATTTTATAAACCTTTGGGATAGCAGAGAAGAAATAAGAGGGTTCGTAAAAAATCATACGATAGCCGGAGGTATTTTATTTGTTTTTTACAAGCTTTACAAGTAATAATAGCCCCTCTTCCTGGAGAAGTGACAGGATTTTTTGCAGGTTTTCTTTTTGGAGGGATCTATGGGTTTATGTTAAGTATGGCAGGCTTGATGGTAGGATCTTTAATTTCTTTTTATATAGCAAGGTTTTTAAGAAAAAAATTTCTAAAAAAATACCGTCAATCTCCCACCTATTTGAAGGTAAAGAAAATTTTTTATAAACATGGGCTTACCGGAATGTTTTTACTTTATCTTTTTCCTGGGTTTCCCAAAGACTTGCTAAACTATTTACTCGGTTTTATGCCTGTCTCTTTAAAAGGTTTTACAGTGGTCTGTTTTTTAGGTAGAATCCCAGGCACTTTTGCCCTTTCCCTTCAGGGAGATGTAGTCTACGGTGGGCATCCTCAAAGTATAATTTTAGTAACTCTCACTTTTGTTATAGTTTTTTCAATTTTTTTGCTGATTAAAAAAAGAATTGAAGGTTGGTTAGAAAGAGATCCTACCACTTAGTTCTTACCTTTACCCCCTTTTTAGCTAAGTAATCCTTGATTTCTTTCACGGTATACATTCCATAGTGAACCATAGAGGCTATAAGCGCTGCATCAGCTTTACCTTCGGTAAGAACCTGATATAAATGTTCAGGGTGACCTGCACCACCTGAGGCAATAACTGGAATGTTTACCGCCTCTGCTATCATCCTGGTAACGGTTAACTCATAACCTTCTTTAGTGCCGTCTGCATCTATAGAATTAAGACAAATCTCTCCTGCCCCTAAGTTTTCTGCTTCTTTTGCCCACCAAACAGCATCTATCCCCATCGGTTGCCTTCCACCTTTTATCCAAACCTCATACCCAGAGGGTATCTTAGAAGATGGTTCAACCTTTTTCACATCCATACCAAGCACGATACATTGAGAACCAAAGGCCTTAGCTCCTTCATAAATCAGTTTTGGATTAAGCACAGCCGCGGTATTAACCGAAACCTTCTCTGCTCCTGCAAGCAAGACCTGTCTCATGTCTTCGACTGACTTAATTCCACCTCCCACTGAAAAGGGAATAAAAATCCGTTCAGCAGTCCTTCTAACCACGTCTATCATGATCCCTCGATGTTCTGCACTGGCAGTAATATCGTAAAAAACTATTTCATCAGCCCCTTCTTGATAATACTTTTCTGCCATCTCTACAGGGTCGCCTACCTCTACATTGTCTTTAAACTTTATTCCTTTAGTCGTTTTACCATCCTTTACGTCAAGGCATACAATTATTCTTTTACTTAACATGTAAAACCCCTTTACACTTTTTTAAAAGGCAACCTGCCTTTTTATTTTTAAACTCAGCTAAAACCAAACCCTCCTCCACAAGAACTCTTTTTATAATCACCTACCCCTTTCATCATCGCACATACATTAGATACTACCTTTTCTACCTTTTCTGAACCACAAAAGGGACATTTTACCTCTTGTTCTTCTGTTTTACTAAAAATAAGTTTTTCAAAAATCCTTCCACAATCATAACACCTAAATTCATAAATAGGCATACCCTTCCCCTCCTATATCCTTAAATTTAGCTTCGTAGTAAAATAATAAAAAATTTTTAAATTTCAACCCCTGCTTCTTGTAAAAGCCATCTATAAAAACAAGGTGTAACCTCAGAAACCTCTATTTTTGCGATGCAAGGGCAAGAATAAGAATGGTTTTTAAGTACCTCTTTTTCTACCTCAGGATAGAGAAATTCGCGGGTTTTTACTATTAAAACAGCTTCTTGAGAACTTTCTATCTTACCTTCCCACCAATACATAGAGTTAATGTTAGAAAAAAGGTTAACGCAACCACAAAGTCTTTTTTCAAGGAGTATCCTTCCAACTTTTTGAGCCTCTTCTGAATTGGGAAAGGTTATGTAAACAAATACAATCTTATCTTGTGCCATACTTACCTCCTGTTTAAACTTCCTTCTAAAAGAGCTAAAGTATAATTATACCTTAATTGTTATAAATTGCCAAAAAATAAAGGTTTTTTCTGCTGTTGGAAAATAACAAAAAAGTTTTATAATTGAGCAAAAATCAGTTTATGAGGAGGGGTTAGATGGAAAGAACGTTGGTTATGATTAAACCTGACGGAGTCCAGAGAAACCTTATAGGAAAGGTTATTAGTATTTTTGAAGAAAAGGGGCTCAGGGTGGTTGCTTTAAAAAAGGTTAAACTATCTAAGGAACAGGCAAAACAATTTTATGTCGTACACAGGGAACGTCCTTTTTTTGAGAGTTTAACTGATTACATGAGTTCTGGTCCTGTAGTGGCTATGGTTTTAGAAGGAGAACAGGCTATAAAAAGGGTACGTGAAATCATGGGAGCAACCGACCCTAAGGAAGCTCAAGAAGGTACCATAAGAAAACTCTTCGCGATAGACAAGGAAAAAAATACTGTTCATGGTTCAGACAGCCCTGAATCTGCCGCTAAGGAAATACCCTTTTTCTTTAGCGAATATGAACTTCTTAGCGCTGAATAATGACCGAAAAAGAATGGATAGGTTATTTAAAAAAATATCTTTTTGAAAAACCTCCTGTTTTTAAAACCTATAACGAAGACTGTACTGTTATTCAAACAGGTGAGACAGAATTTTTACTTATTACAACTGATGCTCTGGTAGAAAAAATTCATTTTAAGTTAGACTATTACTCTTTTTTTGACTTAGGCGTTAAATTAGCCAACTCTAATTTAAGCGACATCGCTGCCTGTGGAGGAGAGCCTAAATGGGCTCTCCTTACCTTAGGAAGTCCTATCCCTATCGACGTTAATTGGGCAGAGCCTTTTTTACAAGGGCTTAATCAAAGTTTAAATAAGTTTGGTGCCTTTTTGGTAGGTGGAGACACTGTTAGAAGTCCCTTTTTCTTCTTTAATCTAACTTTGTTTGGTAAAACCAACTTACCTCTTTTAAGAAAAGGAGCCAAAGAAGGAGATTTGATCTTTGTTTCAAGACCCTTAGGAGGAAGTTCTGCTTTTTTAAGAATGGTTAAAACCTCTCCTTTAAAAGAAATACCTGAAAATCTCAAAAAAGCCCATCTTTACCCAGAACCAGAGATAATCTTAGGTAAAGAACTTTCTTCGAAAAATTTAGTTACCTCAGCCATAGACATCTCCGACGGTCTTTTACTTGACCTTTGGAGGATATGTGAGGAAAACTCGGTTGGTGCTGAGTTATTACAAGAGGCTATACCTATCGAGCCCGGAGCCACCTTAGAAGATGCCCTTTCAGGAGGAGAGGACTACGCCCTTCTTTTTACTGTTTCTCCCTCTAACTTACACCAAATAGGTGAAATCGAAACAAAACTAAAAAGAAAGCTTTTCTACATAGGAAAAATTTTGCCTGAAAAAACTCTTTATTTGGTTAACGAAAAAAAAGAAAGATTAAAGCTAAAACCCGAAGGGTTTGACCACTTTAGTTTTAAAGATGTTTAAAAAAACCCCGAGGAGACCTCGGGGTTATTCTGTGGAAGATTTATTTCTCTACGTTAATCTTAATAACCTTTTTCTTTTCTTCAGGCTTTTTAGGTAGAGTTATCTTTAAAACACCATCTTTATAAGAAGCTTCTATTTTTTCTTCTTCAATCTCGCAGGGAAGAGGTATAGACCTCATAAAACTTCCATAAAACCTTTCAATCCTATAGAAGTTTTCTTTCTTCTCCTCTTCTTCCTTTTTCTTTTCTCCTTTAATAACTAAAACATTATCCATCAAACTGATTTCCATATCTTCAGGTTTTACACCTGGTATATCAACCTTTACGATAACTTTGTCTTCTGTTTCTGAAACATCTACAGCAGGTACCCAACTTATACCTTCCCATCTTTCTATTGACAATTCTTTACCAAAAAATTCTTGCCATATACGATCCATTTCTTTTTTTAAGTCTTGTAATGGACGCCAAAGGATTAAATCTGCCATATTTATCACCTCCTTTTTACTTTATTTTTTTATTTTCAACTTTAAAAATAAGTATACACTCGAAAAGTTTCAAGTATCAATTTACCAAAATTTTTAAAGGTTTTGACTATTGAAAGTGTAAACATCGTATTTAATTTTTAAACAAATAACAATATTAAAATGGAGGTTAAAGAATGAAGCTTGACAGATACACTTTTAAAGCTCAAGAGGCTTTACAAGAAGCTCAAAAATTGGCTGAGAGGAAAAATAATACTCAGTTAGAGCCAGAACATCTCTTATTAGCTTTGGTCACCCAAGAAGGTGGGATTATCCCTATCATTCTCGACAGGTTGGGTGTAAACTCGAAAATCATTGCTTCTGAGCTTGAAGAAATTTTAGATAAATTTCCTAAACTTACCCAAGGAGCTTACCAGTTATATCTTTCTTTAAACCTTAAGCAGATTTTAGATAAAGCCGAGGGATTAGCCCGAGAAATGAGAGATGAGTATGTTTCCACAGAACACCTATTTTTAGCTATCATAGATAGTCCGACTAAAGCAGGAGAAATTTTAAGGAAACGTGGGGTTACCTTTAGCAACACAAAAGAGGTTATCAACAAAATAAGAAAAGGACAAAGAATTACTGACCAAAATCCAGAAGAAAAATATCAATCTTTAGAAAAGTTTGGTAGAGACCTTACTGCTCTTGCCAAAGCCGGAAAACTTGACCCTGTGATAGGAAGAGACGAAGAAATAAGAAGGGTTATGCATATTTTAAGTAGAAGAACCAAAAATAACCCGGTGTTGGTCGGAGAGCCAGGTGTAGGTAAAACAGCCATCGTAGAAGGATTAGCTCAGAGGATAGTAGCTGGAGATGTTCCTGAGATTTTAAAAAACAAAAGAATTATTCAACTTGATTTGGGCTCTTTGATAGCAGGAACTAAGTTTAGAGGAGAATTTGAGGAAAGACTAAAGGCGGTTTTAAGAGAGGTGCAAGCAAGTGAAGGAGAAATCATCCTTTTTATAGATGAGATACATACCTTGGTTGGAGCTGGTGCTGCTGAAGGAGCTATGGATGCTGCTAACATGTTAAAACCAGCCTTGGCAAGAGGCGAATTAAGATGTATAGGAGCTACTACCATCGATGAATACCGTAAGTACATAGAAAAAGACCCTGCCTTAGAAAGGCGTTTCCAACCTGTATATGTAGATGAACCCTCTCCAGAAGAGGCTATCGCTATTTTAAGAGGGCTAAAAGAAAAATATGAGGTTCATCACGGAGTTAAGATTACAGACAACGCTATCGTAGCAGCGGTAATGCTTTCTCATAGATATATTACAGATAGATTTTTACCTGACAAAGCCATAGACCTTATAGATGAAGCGGCAGCTAAACTTAGGATTGAAATAGATTCTATGCCTACAGAAATAGATGAGATAGAAAGGAAAATCAAACAGTTAGAAATAGAAAAAGTGGCTTTAGAAAAAGAAACCGACCCAAAGGCCAAAGAAAGACTTGCTAAGATTTTAGAACAACTTCAAGACCTTAGAAATAAGGTAGAACAGTTAAGAGAACGGTGGCTTAAAGAAAAAGAAATAATTCAAAAAATTAGAAAACTTAAAGAGAGGATAGACCAATTAAAGGTCGAGGCTCAACAAGCAGAAAGAAAGGGAGACCTAAACCGGGTAGCAGAAATTATCTATGGTATCATACCTCAGCTCCAAAAGGAACTTGATGAGGAAAACGAAAAACTTGCTGCAATCCAAAAAGAACATAAATTCTTAAAAGAAGAGGTAGACGCAGAAGATATAGCCCAGATTATCTCTAAATGGACGGGAATTCCTGTAAGCAGGCTTTTAGAAAGCGAAAGAGAAAAACTTCTTAGGATAGAAGAAAAACTAAAAGAACGGGTAGTAGGACAAGATCATGCGATTAAGGTTATCTCAGATGCTTTAAGAAGAGCCAGGGCTGGACTAAAAGATCCCAACAGACCTATTGGTTCTTTTATGTTTATAGGTCCTACAGGGGTGGGAAAAACTGAGCTTGCTAAAGCTTTGGCTGAGTTTATGTTTGATACCGAAGATGCTATGGTTAGGATCGACATGACAGAATATATGGAAAAACATTCGGTATCAAGGTTGATAGGTGCCCCTCCAGGATATGTAGGTTATGAAGAAGGAGGACAACTTACAGAAGCTGTAAGAAGAAGACCCTATTCAGTAATACTTTTTGACGAAATAGAAAAAGCTCATCCTGATGTGTTTAATATCTTATTACAGGTACTTGATGACGGAAGACTTACAGATGGAAAAGGTAGAACAGTAGACTTCAGAAATACCATCATCATCATGACTTCAAACGTAGGTAGCTTTTACTTCCAAGACCTTTCCTTGAGTCATACTGAGATAGAATCTAAAATACATGAACTTTTAAAGGCTACTTTTAAACCTGAATTTTTAAACAGAATTGACGAAATCATCATCTTTAATAACCTGCAAAGAGAACATATCATAAAAATAGTGGACATACAAATCAAGTATCTAAACGAAAGATTAGCTGAAAAGAACATGAGTTTGGAACTCACCGAAAAAGCAAAGGAATTAATAGCTACCTATGGATACGATCCTACTTTTGGAGCAAGACCTCTAAAAAGGGCTATACAGCGTTACATAGAAAACCCTTTAGCCTTAAAGATTCTTGACGGGACCTTCGTAGAAGGGGATAAAATCATCGTAGACGTAAACGATTTTGGAGAGTTTGTATTCACCAAACCACCAGTTCATTAATAACCTTAGTAACTTCCCCTATCCTCTATATCCTTCCAACTTTAAGGGTATGAGGGGTAGGGATTGAATTTTACGTGAAAATTGGTAAACTTTATCATAAAAATGTAAAATGAATCTTTTAAACTTTATTTAAGGAGGGTTTACGAATGATGGAATTTAATTTTACGTTTAAAGGTCTTGATCCTTCAGAGGCTATCAAACAGTATGCTGAAAAAAAGATTAGTAAGTTTGAAAAATATTTTGAAGGGCCTGTAAACGTACAAATAGTTTTCAAGAGAGAAAAGTTCAGAGAAATCGTAGAAATAGTTCTTAAAGGTGATGGGGAAGTATTGGTGGTAAAGGAAGAAACTTCAGATATTTATGAAGCCATAGACCTTGCTTATGAAACTTTAGAAAAACAGGTGAAAAAATTAAAGGAAAAAAGAAAAGAGTTTAGAAAAGGAAGAACCGTTGAAATGTCAGGAGAAGCCTCAGTTCCTAATTATGAAGTCAAAAAAGTTGAGATTAACCATCTTTCCACCGCAGAGGCTATAAACTGGTTTAAGAAAAACGATAAAGAGAATTTTTTTGTTTTTTACAACACCGATTATGATAAAATATGTGTTCTTTACTTAAAGGATGATAAACCAGTGGTTCTGGTACCAGAATTTGCTTAAAGATGCCTAATTTAATCATCATAACTGGCACCTCAGGTTCTGGGAAAAGCACAGCTTTAAAGGCTTTTGAGGATTTAGGCTACCTTGCCATAGACAACTTTCCTACAAGACTTTTGATTCCCTTTTTAAAGGAAGTCAAAGAAAGCCTGTCTACAGACAAGGTAGCCTTAGTAATGGATTTAAGGGATAAATATTTTTTGTCTGAGTTTAAAACCGTACTTTCTGAAATAGGCACCTTAGGTTATTTTTGGGAGCTCATCTTTCTTGATGCAAGGACAGATGTTATCATTTCAAGGTTTAACCTTACAAGAAGATTGCATCCTCTTTTAAGAGAAAAAGAAGTTGGTTTAGAAGAGGTTATAGAGAGGGAAAAAGAACTTTTAGCAGACATCAGAGAACTTGCTACTCTCTTTATAGACACCTCTAACTACAACGTCCATCAACTAAGAAATGAAATTTTTACAAGGTACCAGACAAGAACTGACCTGAAAAATTTAGTCTTACATTTTATCTCTTTTGGATATAAATATGGAATACCTCCTGAAGCAGATTATGTCGTTGATGCAAGAATCCTTCCTAACCCTTATTTTAACCCAGAATTAAAACCTCTTAGCGGAGAAGACTTTCTTATTAAACAATATTTACTAAACTACGATGTAACCAAAATATTCTTAAATTTTTTAACTGAGTTTTTAAATTGGTTAATACCTGTTTATGCCAAAAGCAACAAAAGATATCTTACTTTAGCCATAGGATGTACTGGGGGTAGACATCGTTCAGTTGCTCTAATCGAATTTTTAGTAGAAAATTTAAAGAAATCTGCGTTTGAAGTAGAGTTTATAGTGTCTCATAGAGATATTAAAAAAGATGTTTAAAATCGAAGTTTTGAACCAAGAAACAGACCTTGAGTTTATAGCCCTTACTGAAAAAGAATTGTTTAAAGATGACCCTTGGGACTATACAAGGCTTTTGTCTGAGTTTAAGAATTCTTTTTCTCAAATATGGGTGTTAACCAAAGAAAAAGAAAAACTTGGCTATCTGGTGTTTAGGATGATCTTAGACGAAGCAGAACTATTAAGGATAGGAATAAAAAAGGAACATCAAAACAAAGGGTTAGGAACTTATTTTTTAAAGGATTTTTTAAATTATCTTAAACAGCAAGGGGTTAAAAAAGTACATTTAGAACTAAAAATAGACAACCATCCTGCACTTAAGTTATACCAAAAAATGGGGTTTCAAAAAGTCTACGTTAGGAAAAATTACTATCAAAGTAGCGATGCTTTAGTTATGACCAAAGACCTTTAAGTGATGATAGAAAAGTTCACTTCTAAAGCCTTATTAGCCAATTTAGCCTACACTTTTGTAGAAAATGTACAGTATGACCCTAAGTATAACGTTTTCCCAGAAATTTATGCTAAGTTTCCAGGTCTTAGACAACAAATAGAAAACCTCTTAAAAGAAGCCTTCCATCCTTATAAAAATAACCTTCTTGTTTTAGAAGAACTTAGAAGTTACTTCTTAAAAAACCTTTCGATTTTACTTAAACATTCATACAGAAACAGGGCTTACTGGTTGATTTTTGACCTTTTGTTTAAGTTTTTTGGTAAAGACCAGGAAATTAACATCAAGACTACAGAGACTATCTTTTCTATCCTTGATAAAACAGCTGACCTAATCGACCAAGAAAGTTTTTACGAGCTAATCCCTGTTTTAAAAGAAATTTTAAAGGCCATAACCAACCTTCCAGAAGAATATTTTTTAAATTTTTTAGAAAACTACTATTCTTTTAAACGTTTAGTTCAAAAACTGAGCAAACTTTCTTTTTCCCGAGAACTTGAGTTAGTTTATATAGACCTTCTTAAAAAAACTTATGTTTCAACCTATACTTTTTGGGGAAAATTAGCCAAAACCTGTGAGGCTAATCTTATACAAAACCCCTCGGACATAAAACTTAAAGAGAATTTTTTAACCTCAAACTATTTTGAAAGTCTCATCAACTCATTAACTGAAAAATCTGTTACCTTATCTCATCTTTTATCTCTTCCAGATCATTTAGACCTACTTAAAAAATTAAAAAATTTTATATCTTCTATCAATCAACTGAACCACTACAATATTTCTGACGAACTAAAAATCAATTTTCTTTTTGATTTGATAAAAGCCCCTATTCTTAAACTCATCCATGAAGAATTAATCAAAGAAGTAAACCATAATTTAATCTTAATGATTAACGCTAAACCTTACCAAAACTTAGACGAATTTATCAGAAAATTTTTTGATATTCTAAAAGAAAAACTCAACCTTTATCCACGGACTGCCCTTGAATGTATTAAAAACATAGGGATTTGTATTTTAAACAAAAAAGAGGTTTATCTTATAGAAGTTTTGATAAATGAAATCATAAAGTTTGGGTTTCAACCTCCACAGATCAAAGGGATAGGTCTAAATTGGAAAATCATCCAAAACCCGCACCATCTCCTTAACATAAAAACTTGGCTTGAGATTTTTAAGGTTAATCCTGAATGGTGTAGTAGTCTCTTGGCTGCTATGATCTTAAATCTAAGACTATATGGAATTTCTATCAAAGATACAGATCTTTTTCAGAAAGAGATTACCCAGCTACTTAACGCTCCTATCAAACCGGTTTACAACCTTACCAAACAGTTTTGTAAACTACTACCTGTTTATTACAACGAAATCGGAGCAGAAGGTCTTATAAGAGACCTATCAACAGAATTAGATGAACTTTTTAACAGGCAAGATTCTTTAATCCATTTTTTAAGAAAGTTTATACATATCGAAAACTCAAGCTTAGCAGTTGAATTCATAAAAGATATTCTTAAATACTGGTTTACCTTGGAAGATAGACATGTTTTAAAATATTTACCAGAAATACTTCATACCAAGTTGAAAAATGAAGAAATTGAAATGCATATCAAAATGCAAGGTTTACTTCAAGCTGTTTTTCAGAAAGCAAATTTAAAAAATTTTGAGGAACTTTTAAACATAGACCTTTCATCTTTGGAAAAAATCCTTAAAGAAATAGACTTTGAAGAAACATATAAAAAGAAACTTTATCTTACGGTTTCTTTGTACCATTTAGAATATCAGAAGTATTTTGGAGTTTTAAAAGATATAAACCTTTTGTTAACCCAATATGACGAAAAGGAATTTCCTTTTATCGCCGAACTAAAGGAGCTTTTACAAAAAGAGCCTCAAGATTTATATGAGGTTTTAGAAAAAATCTTAGCTTGGATGTCTGACCTGAAAGAGGTTATCCTGTCTAAGCAGACCTATCCTCCTATAGAAGAAATCCTTCAGAAAAGGCATGTAGCTGTAGACATTCCCTCTATGTATGGTAGATATAAAGAAAAAAAATTTGATGCGTTAGGACTTACCTTCCGTCTGGAATATCTTGCCAACCTTTTTTTTGAAAAGCTTATAGAACGGTTTGACCTTCAGTTTATCACAAGAGCCTCTTTTTTTAAAATCCTAAAAATATTAAAGCTCTTTAAAATGGCCTTAGACATAGATGGGATTTTTTCACAAAAATTTGAATCCTCGTTAAACCTTCTTGAATATTCTTTGAAAAGTTATCCTTTAACCTATAATCAATACCTGGACATTTTTCGTGGATTATTAGAGGGGGTTCAACATATAGTAAAAGTTTACTATGTAAACCCCTTCCTCAAGGTCTTTCCCTTGGTATTTCAGACACTAAGCGAAGAAGAAATTTTAGAAAAGTACAAAAAATGTTTCTGTGGTTTAGAAAAAGAGCAACGTTATTTTTGTATAAGTGAGGTAGTAATAAAAGACCTTATAGGAGAGGCTTTTGGTCTAACCCATTTAGACCGTTTTCTTAAAAAGATCTACGATATCCTTTCTTCTTATTTAGAAAAAATCGCTAAAGAAGACTTGAATTTATTAATGAGCTATGACCCCAGAAGAACCCTCTCTTTTATACATAAACCCAACAATTTAGTAACAGACTTGATTTATCTCGGAAACAAAGGATACATTCTTACGGTGTTAGCTCAGCAACAAGAAATAAAAAACAAAATACCCCCAGGTTTTATTCTAACTACAGAAGTGTTTAGATGTTACCCTCTTATAAAAAAATATCCTGAATTATGGCTTGATTATACTGAAAAAATTGAACAAAATATAAAGATGTTAGAAAATATTTCTCAGAAAAAATTTGGAGGAAAGGAAAATCCTTTAATATTAAGTATAAGAAGCGGGGCTGCTCTTTCTATGCCTGGGATGATGAACTCTATCTTGAACGTTGGTCTAAATATTGAGACGGTGGAGGGATTGGCCAAGGTTTCTGGGAATACATGGTTTGCTTGGGATACATACCGCAGGTTTATTCAGAGCTGGGCCATGGCTTTTGGGGTACCTCGAGATTTTTTTAACCATCTTATGCGAGAGCATAAACGAAAGTATAAAGTAAAGAAAAAAAGGGAGTTTAGCGGAGAACAGATGCAAGAACTTGCGTTACTCTACAGGAAAAGTATTCAAGAATTAGGAATTCCAATGATAGATGACCCTTGGGAACAGCTTTTTAAGGGAATTGAATTGATTTTAACCTCTTGGTTTAATGAAAAAGCGAAGTCCTATCGAGAGATAATGGAGCTTTCTGATGAATGGGGAACGGCTGTAATAGTTCAACAGATGGTTTTTGGAAACATAGGCGACCAAACAGGTACAGGGGTAACACTTACCACCTCTCCTGTAGGCAAGTTTCCAAGAATTCTTCTGTGGGGGGATTATACTTCTTACAACCAGGGAGAAGACATCGTATCAGGTTTAGTCAACGCCTACCCAATTTCAATAGAACAAAAGAAAATAGAAGAAAGAGAAGGGCCTTGTTTGCAAGAAGCCTTTCCAGAGGTATATAAAGCTTTACTTGATTTAGCGTATTATCTTGTCTATGAAAAAGGATGGGGACACCAAGAAATCGAGTTTACTTTTGAAGGAAACTCCATAGACTCTCTTTATATTTTACAAGTAAGAGATATAATTCTTAGAGAAGAGAGGGATATTCCTTTCTTCTCTAAAGAGTTGCTAAAAAATTTAGATTATATCGGGAAAGGGATAGGAGTTACAGGGGGTTTAATCTCAGGAAGGATAGTTTTCGGTTGGGAAGACATCGTAACCATGGATGCAGGAGACCCTTTGGTGTTAGTAAGATATGATACCGTACCAGACAACATTAGAGAAATCCACAGAGTAGATGGAATCCTTACGGCAAGAGGAGGGCAAACCTCTCATGCTGCTATCGTAGCCTCAAGATTAGGCAAAATCTGTGTAGTTGGCTGTGAAAACTTAAGTATAGATGAACTAAAGAAAGAAGTGAGAATTAATGGACACAAACTAAGGTTAGGAGAATGGATTACGTTAAACGGTATAACCGGTCAAGTTTTTAAAGGGAAGATCAACCTTTTAACCAAAGCCTCTAAATATAACCTATAAAAGAGGAGGGTGCTATGAAATTAGGAATAAATGGATTAGGAAGAATTGGAAAACTTACTTTGTGGCATCACATAGCAAGAAAGTATTTTGACGAAATCGTAGTAAATGTAGGGAGGGAAGTTGGAACTTCGTTTGCTGATATCGCAAGTTACTTAGAAAAAGACAGCACCTATGGATGGCTTCCTGTATATCTTTACGGGCATAAAGGTAAAAGAGTTATCGAAAATTTAGACGAAAAACAGGGAACGATGTATATAGACGGTATTAAAATAAAAATCTTAAGAACCAGCAGAAACCCTAAAGACATAAACTGGAGAGAAGAAGGGGTAAAACTGGTGGTTGATTGTACCGGAAAGTTTAGAGATCCAAACGTAGACCCAGAGGATTCTAAAGGTTCAATCAGAGGTCATTTTTTAGGGGGAGCTGAAAAAGTAATTCTTTCAGCTCCTTTTAAAATTAAAGATAAAGAAAAAGGCATCCCAGAAGACGCAACCACCATAGTTTATGGAATAAATGAAGAAGTATATCAACCTAACAAACACAATCTTATTTCAGCTGCTTCCTGCACCACTACTTGTTTAGCTTATATGATCAAACCTCTTTTAGACTATTTTGGAGTAGATAGGATACTTTCTGCTTCGATGGTTACAGTTCACGCTGTAACAAGTTCTCAGGTAGTACTTGACCGTTTACCCAAGGAGGGGACAAAAGATCTAAGGAGGATGAGGAGTATCTTTAATAACATCATCCTTACCACTACTGGTGCTGCAGAAGCTCTTAGTTTGGTCATACCTGAGATGAAAAAAGTAGGATTTATGGCAGAAAGTGTAAGAGTTCCGTTAAACACCGGAAGCTTGATCATCCTGACGGTTAACATCCAAGATGAAAGCATAGAAAATCATATAGATAGAGAACTTATCAACAACATTTATAAAGAGGCAGCCAATACTAAATACAAAGAGTTTTTGATTTTCACCACAGAACAAAACGTCTCTTCTGACATCATAGGCTATCCTAAAGCAGCCGCAATAATTGAGGGAAGTGAAACCCATACCAGAACTGCAGCTGCCAAGGTAGACATCTGTAAAGCTCTTCCAGAAGGTAACAGCACGATATGCACTCATGTAGAGATACCCATTACCCAAGTGGTGGTTTACGGTTGGTATGATAATGAGCTGGGTTCTTACACCAACATGTTAGGAGAACTGACGGTCTATATAGCTGAAAAGATGCTTTAGGCGTGGTTAGTGTCAGTTATGATTAGAAGAAAAGGTAGAGAAATAGCTTTACAAATTTTGTACCAAAAAGAACTATCTAACGTCTCTATAGAAGAGGCTATAGATCTTTATAAAAAATTTCTTAACATAAACAGTCCAGAGGCTCTAAAGTTTGGAGAAGATTTAGTAAGAGGTATTACTGAAAACTTAGAGTTTATTGATTCTATCATAAGAAAATATACCCCTTCCTGGCCTTTAGAACGGATAAATGTTACAGACAGAAATATATTGAGAATAGCGGTATATGAAATGTTTTTTAGACCTGACATTCCTGAAATAGTTTCTATCAACGAAGCAATAGAAATAGCGAAGATTTATGGCACTGATGATTCGCCAAGTTTTATAAACGGTGTCTTAGACAGCATCTATAAAAAAGAACTAAAGGCGCATAAAAATGAAAAAGCCCAAGATAATAACCATTGACGGACCTGCAGCCTCTGGGAAAACCACCATAGCTAAGCTTTTGGCTAAATCCCTTGGATATTGTTTGTTAGAATCAGGGGCTTTTTATAGGTTGGTTACCTACCTACTTTTAAAACACAATCTTTACGAAAAATTTATCCAAAAAAACTTAAACCTTATAGAAACATTAAGCAAGCTTTTTTCTTCAGTAAAGATAAACCTTACGGCTGAGGCAACACAAATTTTTTACGAAGGAAGAGAAATAAAATCTGAACTCAGAGAAATCCAAGTAGAGGAAAGAGTTTCTGTGGTAGCTTCTATACCAGAAGTAAGAGAATTTATCAAAGATTTTTTAAGAAAGTTGGTGAACAACCGTTTAGTAGTAGCAGAAGGGCGTGATATGGGAAGTGTGGTTTTTAAAGATGCTGAGGTTAAAGTTTTTCTTACAGCTGATGAAAGGATCAGGGCTGAAAGAAGATATAAAGAAAAAACCGAAAAAGAAAGTCTACCTTATACACAAGTGATGGATAGTTTAAAAAAAAGAGACCAACTTGACAGCACAAGAAAGGTAGCACCTTTAACTGTTCCCGAAGGAGCTTTAATCTTAGATACCTCTGAATTAACCCCTAAAGAAGTATTAACCAAAATTCTTCATCACTTAGAAAAAGTATGAAAGGTGATTTTTTAAGTATAGAGGAGTTTATCAAAAAAGAAAAGGAAAAAGCTCGTAAACTTAGACAAACAAGATGGTGGAGAAGACAGTTAGAAAGAGGGATGTGTTATTATTGTGGAAGAAGAGTAGGTGTGAAAAACCTTACGATGGATCATAAAATTCCTCTTTCAAGAGGAGGCACCTCAGACAGGCTTAATATAGTCCCTTGTTGTAAGGAATGTAACAATAAAAAAAGATATCTTTTGCCTTGGGAATGGGAAGAATACACTAAAAAACTCAAATCCGAAAAAGTAGATGGAGAATGATATGTGCGGAATAATAGGGTATATAGGAGATAGACCGATCATTCCTGTTTTGTTGGAAGGTTTAAGAAGGCTTGAATACAGGGGTTATGATTCAGCAGGGATAGTGTTTTTAGAAGATGAAGAAATAAAAATAGTTAAGACTAAAGGAAAAATCTTAAACTTAGAAGAAAAACTCTTTAATGATTTCCCTAAGAAAGCTAAAGCTCCTGGGTTAGGACATACCAGATGGGCTACCCATGGAGAACCTTCTGACGAAAACGCCCATCCTCATTTTGACTGTCACAAATCTTTAGCCTTGGTGCACAACGGCATCATAGAAAATTACTATGAGTTAAAGACTAAACTTATAGCTAAAGGTCATAAGTTTTACTCAGCAACTGATACTGAAGTAATCGTGCACTTAATAGAAGATTTTTTAAACCAAGGGATACCACTTAAAGAGGCGTTTTTTAAGGCTCTAAAAGAACTAAAAGGTGCCTATGCTGTGGCTTTGATTCATAAAGAAAATCCAGATTTCATCTTGGTTGGAAGAAACCAAAGTCCTGTAGTAATAGGTTTAGGGCAACAAGAAAACTTTATAGCCTCTGACATCCCTGCCCTTTTACCTTTTACTAAAGAAGTTTTGTTTTTAAACGACGGGGAAGTAGCTATCCTGAGCAAATATCAAGTAGAAATCTATGATTTATCAGGCAATCCTGTTGCAAGAGCCCCATATCATGTGACCTGGGATATAGCCTCAGCTGAAAAGGGTGGTTTTGACCACTTTATGCTAAAAGAAATCTATGAGCAACCTGAAGCCATAAAAAACACGATGTTAGGAAGGATTGATTTGGATAAAAACCAGATTGATTTTTCTCAGGAAGGATTAGACCTAAAATTTTTAAAGGGAATACAGCGATTTTATATCGTTGCTTGTGGTACCTCTTATCATGCTGGATTGGTGGCAAAATATCTCATAGAAAAAGAGTTAGGTCTTCCTGTAGAGGTAGACATTGCCTCTGAATTTAGGTATAGAAATCCTATCTTGGATGAGAAAACCCTTTTCATAGGAATTTCACAATCAGGAGAAACAGCTGATACCCTTGCCAGTTTACGTTTAGCTAAAGAGAAAGGTGCTAAAACCCTTTCTATCTGTAATGTGGTAGGAAGTACTATCGCCAGAGAAAGCGAGGTTGTATTATATACTAAAGCTGGGCCTGAAATAAGTGTGGCTTCTACTAAGGCTTTTTCTACTCAGGTTTTAACCTTTATCCTCTTTACCTTTTATCTAAAACAGCTATTATTCGGAGAAAATGAAAAAAAACAAAAAATTGAGGCCTTGATAAAACTATCATCTCAACTGAAAATTTTTATCGAAAAGGTCCATCCTAAAGTTAAAACTTTGGCTCAAAAGTGGTATCAAGCACAAAATGCACTTTATTTAGGAAGAAACATCCTTTATCCTATAGCCTTAGAAGGTGCGTTAAAACTTAAAGAAATATCTTATATCCATGCAGAGGGTTATGCAGCAGGTGAGATGAAACATGGACCCATAGCCCTGATAGAGGAAAAAGTTCCTACTGTAATCCTTGCAGCCAAAGAAACGGGCATTGTTTACGAAAAAACTTTGTCTAACGCTGAAGAAGTAAGGTCACGTAGAGGGCCTATTATCTCATTGGTAACCGAAGGGGCCAAAGAATTCCAAAAAATTTCTGACGAATACATAGAAGTTCCCTTGACTTTCTATGAATTTTTACCTATTTTTTATGTAGTTCCTCTTCAACTTTTAGCCTATGAAATAGCTACTTTAAGAGGTTGTGACGTAGATAAACCAAGAAACTTAGCCAAAAGCGTAACAGTTGAATAAAAAAGATAGGAGTAGGCTTATGGAATGTAATAGGGATAAAAACCTTAAAAATTGTAATTGCTCTTATGATCCATGTCCTAAAAAGGGGATTTGTTGTGAATGTTTACATTACCATAGAAAGATGAGACAACTACCAGCTTGTTTTTTTCCACCTGAGTATGAAAAAACCTATAATAGAAGTTTTGAACTTTTTGCTAAATTAGTTTCTGAAGGGAAGGTATAGAAAATGGAAAGCAAGGTATTGGCAGAGGTAATCTTAAACTTACTTGAAGATAAAAAAGCAGAAAACATAGTGCTTATTGATGTGAAGGATAAAGTAGATTATGCTGACTATTTTATCATATGTAGTGCCCATTCAACCAAACATACTCAAGGACTTTCAGACCATGTTTTGTTTGAATTAGAAAAAATAGGTATCGAGCCTTTAGGTATAGAAGGAGCTGAGCTGGGACAATGGATAATTCTTGACTTTGATTCTGTTATAGTCCATCTTTTTTACGAACCTATACGTCAAGTTTATGCGTTAGAGGATCTTTGGATGGATTTTCCTCTTCCAAGGAAACAGGCTCAAGCCCCTCTTCCTTTGGATACTCAAGAGGAGGTTTAAACAACTTTTCTTCTATTTTTGTTAAAAGTAGGTCAAGGTTATCTCCTTTTTTAGCTGAGATAGGAATGGCTTGATATCGATTAGAGAGGGCTTTTAGTAGTTGAAGCTCTGAAGGAGGTAAAAGGTCAATTTTGTTAAAAACCATCAACAAAGGATAATGTAAAAGTTCCATCTCTTCTAAAATCTGGTTTACGGTTTCTATTTGGTTTTCAAAATCTGGGTTACTTATGTCTACGACGTGAAGCAATAAGTCTGCTGAGTATAATTCTTCAAGGGTGGCTTTAAAGGCTTTTTTAAGGTCTTCTGGTAGGTTTCTTATAAAACCTACGGTGTCTGTGATAAGAAATACTTGATTGTTTGGGGTTCTTATAGCTTTGGTTACAGGATCAAGAGTAGCAAAAAGTTTATCTTCTGCCAGGTATTGACTTTTTGCCAAAGTATTAAACAAGGTAGTTTTGCCTGCATTGGTATAACCTATTAAGGCAACGGTCTTAAAGGCTAATTTTTTCCTGCGTTTTCTTTTTATATCTCTTTCTTGAGAAATCTTTTCTAACTCCCTTTCTAACTTAGCAATACGGTCCTTTATCCTTCTTTTATCTATTTCTAACTTAGTCTCTCCTGGACCTCTACCTCCTATACCTCCGGTAAGTCTGGAAAAAGCATCGTCCTTAGCCCTAAGTCTTGGGAGAGTGTATTTCAACTGAGCTATTTCTACCTGGATTTTTCCCTCTTTAGACTTTGCTCGTTGAGCAAAGATATCTAAAATAAGTTGAGTTCGGTCTATAACCCTTAAATCAGTACTCTCAGTAATGGCTCTTACTTGAGAGGGGGTAAGCTCCCGGTCAAAAATCAAAAGATTAGCACGGTTTCGCAAGGCAAGGATCATCAGCTCAAGCAGTTTTCCTTTTCCTATTACATATCTTGGGTCTGGACTTGTCTTTTTCTGAACTATTTCTCCTACCACCGTTACCCCTGCGGTACGGGCTAACTCTCTTAACTCAAATGCCCTTCCCTCTAAATGAGGATCGTTATGTTCTCTTAAAAAAATAAGAATAGCCCTATCTTTTTGTTCCTCTACCTCCTTAAGTGGTTTTACCCGTTCAAGCTCATCCTCTAAGTTTTTTATTAGCTCTAAAAAGTTTTCTTTTAACTCCCAAACATAACATGGTCTTAAAAAATAAAAAAACTGATTTTCTTTGTCTGAAAGAGACCCTCCTGCAAAAAACTCTGGATTAGGGATAATATGAGCTATATGAATTTTACCTGGTTCTCCGTTTGGATTAACCTCTAAAGCCCCTATTAAATCAAGTCTTAAAAGAGCAAGGTCTATCAAATCATCCTGATCAAGCTCAGAATGTGTGGTTTTAGAGGTTAAAAGATGGGTATGAACAAACCGTAAACCCTTTAACCTTGCGATGTGATCACGATATCCTCTTAATTCTGGGATTTCAATCCGGTTAAACGTACCCACTATCACATAATCTATCTCACCCTTTCGGTTAATAAGAAGGCCGACCTGACGGTTTAGGTCTGCTGAAACCTTAGCCAGTTCTCTTGCCAATTCATGAGAAATAATAGACGCAGAAGGAACCCTCCTTCTATAGAACCTTTCTAAGTTTTTTAACTCACTTGGCTTTAAACCTACGGTATATCCAAATACGTTATATCCCATGCCTCCTCTTTATATTTTTGGTTTTGTCTAAAATTTTAATACACGTTTAGCATGTTTAAAGTCTATAACATTAAAAATTAAAAAAATTATCCCCACCAATCGGTCCCAAATTATTATAGCCTTTATTAAACTTTTTCTAAAAATTTAGTATCATAAAGGCTTTAGTACAAATTTTAAGTATATAAATTTCTATGGTTAATAAAATCTCTGTTCTTATCTTGATACTATCATAAAGTTGGTTTAAAATATTTTTAAAGTATAAAAAGCTTGAGTAAAAATTAGATGATAGTAGTTACAGTAAAATGTTTTAAATGCAGGCGTACCTTTGACAAGGTTTTCCCTGATAGCGAGCTTTTTTTTATGTCAAAAACCATAACCTGCCCCTTTTGTCGGTCTCTCAACACACAAAAAGTAATGGTCAGTCAAGTACCTGATGAAAAAGAACCTAAATGCGATTTTATCATCGAGTGTCTTAAAAAAGGCTGATAGTCCCATTTAACCCTGCTTGAAAGCAGGGCAAAAGTTTACTGCTACTTAAAATAAAACAACAAAAATGATAAAGACTTGACCTAATTTACAATTACTTTTAAAAACTTCTTTTTCCCTATCCTAAATGTATACTCCCCTGGTGAAAGATTTAGTTCCTCTTGAGTCAAAACCTCTTTATTTAAATCTATAGCCCTTTGAGCTATAAGACGCCGGGCCTCAGAGTTACTCTTTACTAAGCCTTGATCTTTTAAAAGTCCCGGTACCCATACCTTGCCTGCTGGGATTACTACCGTAGGCACCTCGGTAGGTAGCTCTTTTTTACTAAACACTCTTTCAAACTCTTCTTCTGCCTTAAGGGCTGCCTCTTTTGAATGAAACTGGGTAACGATATGCTTGGCCAACCTCTTTTTTACTTCCTTAGGATGTAACTCTCCTTTCTCTACAGAAGCTTTCATGTTATCAATCTCTTCTTCTGAAAATTCGGTAAGAAGTAGATAGTATTTCCACATAAGCTCATCTGGTATAGACATAAGTTTTCCAAACATTTCATAAGGTGGTTCCATAATTCCTACGTAGTTACCAAGGCTTTTACTCATCTTTTGGACACCATCAAGCCCCTCTAATATAGGTAAGGTAAGAATAACCTGAGGTTCTTGGTCATATTCTCTTTGAATGTCTCTTCCTATCAATAGGTTAAAAAGTTGGTCGGTACCTCCTAATTCTACGTCTGCCTCAAGTGCTACTGAATCATAGGCCTGAAAAAGAGGATAAATAAGCTCATGAATACTTATAGGAAGTCCACTTTCAAACCTTTTTTTAAAGTCCTCTCTTTCTAAGATCCTTGCAACGGTATATTTAGCACATAACCTAATCATGTCTTCAGCAGTCATTTTAGACAACCATTGACTGTTAAACACAATCTTCGTTTTTTCTGGGTCTAAAATCTTAAAAACCTGTTCTTTGTAGGTTTTAGCGTTCTCTAAAACCTGTTCTTTAGTAAGAGGAGGACGGGTTTCAGACCTACCAGTTGGGTCCCCTATCATAGCAGTAAAATCACCTATTAAAAAATAGACTTCATGGCCAAGGTCCTGGAATTGTTTCATCTTCCTTAAAAGTACCGTATGCCCAAGGTGAAGGTCCGGAGCTGTAGGGTCAAACCCTGCTTTTATCCTAAGAGGACGTCCCTCTTTATAAGACTTCTCAAGTTTTTTTATTAACTCATCTTCTTCTATCAAATCAACCGTTCCCCTTTTAATGAGCTCTAATGCCCTTTTTATTTCTTCATTCATCACTCCCTCCACTTTTTAAACGGTTTTATCTGTAAAATAAGTTAAAATTGCCTCTACCAGACCTGGTATGGTATATTCTTTAGCCTCTATCTGTGGGGTAACACCATGCTTTATAAGTTCTTGAGAGGTAATAGGGCCAATAGAAGCAAAAAGCGTATTTTTTAAGTCTCCTTCTTGTTCTAATTCTAACAAAAGCCTAAAGAAATTCTTAACCGTAGAAGAACTGGTAAAAGTTATGACGTCTACCCCCTGTTTTAACTCTTCTTTAAACGCATTTTTTGTTTCTTCAGGAAGTACGGTTTGATAGATTGAAACTATGTCTACGATGGCTCCAAGTTCTTCTAACCCTTTAGGTAACACATCTCTGGCTTCTTTAGCCCGTGCAATAAGCACCTTCTTTCCTTTCATAGGTATTTTTGAAAAAGCTTCTAAAAGCCCCTCTTGGGTAAAGTTTTTTTCAGGAATAAGGTCAGCCTTAATACCCCAACCTTCTAAAGCCTCAGCCGTTGCCTTTCCTATTACAGCTATTTTTAAATCCTTTAAAGCCCTCAAATCCCTTTCGGTTTCTAACAGAGCTTTTATAAAAAACCTAACCCCGTTTTCAGAGGTAAAAACCAGCCAATCATAAAGGGTTAATCTTTCTAAAAATTCGGTGTTATAAACTGGTACAACCTTTATCAAAGGCAACTCTACCACCTCTGCCCCAAGTTCTTCAAGCAAAGAAGAAAGTTTACTTGCCTGTTCTCTGGTACGTGTAACCGCTATTCTTTTACCAAAAAGAGGTTTCCTTTCAAACCAGTTAAATTGAGGTCTTAGTTTTACCACCTCTCCTACTACGATGATAGCCGGAGGTTTTAGCCCTACCCTTTCTACCTCGGCTACGATGTTTTCTAAACATCCGGTAACTACTTTTTGCTTAGGAAGGGTTCCCCACTGGATCAAAGCTACTGGGGTTTTAGGGTCTTTGCCTTCTTTTATCAAATTTTCGACGATATATTTAAGATTTTTAACCCCCATCAAAAAAACTAAAGTTCCAAGTTTAGCTAAAGCTTTAAAATCGATTTTACTTTCAGGTTTTCCTTCTGCCTCATGTCCGGTGATGATGGCTAAGGTAGAGGTATAGTCACGATGGGTAACAGGAATCCCAGCATAAGCCGGGACTGCAATCGCAGAGGTAATACCAGGAACTACCTCAAAAGGAATACCCTCTTTAACAAGCTCCTCTAACTCTTCACCACCTCTACCAAAAAGAAAAGGATCTCCCCCTTTAAGCCTTACGACTTTTTTCCCTTCCTTGGCTTTTTTTACTAAAAGTTTATTGATTTCTTCCTGTGGTAATGTGTGTTCTCCTCCTTTTTTACCTACATAAATCTTTTCAGCCTCTTCTTTACAAAAAGAAAGAAGTTTGGGGTTAGCTAAATAGTCATATACCACTACCTCTGCTTGTTCTAAAATTCTTTTTCCTTTAAGTGTAAAAAGATGTGGATCTCCTGGACCAGCACCTACCAGATATACCTTTCCTTGAGTCATGTTTTATCTCCTTGTTTAGCTGCTTTGATATATTTCGGATAAAATCTTTTCTCCTCCTAAAGAAAGAAGACACTTTGCAAGCCTTTCCCCTAAGATTTCTGGATTTTCGACCTCCCCCTTTTCAACCTGTTTGTAGAACCTTTCTCCTTCTAAATCACTTATAAAACCCACCATAAAAATTTCGTTTCCTTCTAACCAAGCATAGGCTCCAAGAGGAACTTGACAGCCACCTTCCAAAGTTTTTAAAAAGGACCGCTCAGCCCTTATACATATCTCTGTAGGCTCATGATGAATACAGGAAAGCAAATTTTTTATATCTAAGTCGTCCTTTCTTATCTCTACAGCTAAAGCTCCTTGACCTACAGCTGGAACCATTTCTTCTATAGAAAATCTTTTATATTCTATGCAAAGATTTAACCTTTTTAAACCAGCCTCAGCAAGCACAATCCCTGCAAACTGACCTTCTTTCCATTTTCTTAAACGGGTATCTACATTTCCTCTTAGAGGTAAAATTTCTAAATCCTTTCTGAGTTTTTTAAGCTGCGACATCCTTCTTAGACTACTTGTTCCTACTCTTGATTTAGATGGAAGGTCTAAAAAATCCCGATCTGAAATCCAAACATCAAAAGGAGACTCTCTTTCAGGAATACAACCTAATTCTAAACCATCAGCCAGCACCGAAGGAACATCTTTAAGACTATGAACTGCCAAATCTATCTCCTTTCTTAAAAGAGCCTCTTCTATCTCCTTAACAAAAAGGCCTTTTCCTCCTATTTTACTCAGAGGGGAGTCTAAAATTTTATCTCCTGTGGTCTTGATGATTACCTTTTCAAGGTGAATGTGGGGGAAAAACCGTTTAAGACGCTCTATTACCCAATCGGTTTGAGCTAAAGCTAACTTACTTCCTCTGGTACCAACTTTTATTTTCACAAACCCTCCGATAGACGAATTTATCCACAGCTACTGCAACTTCCACCTTTACAGGTGGCGCAAGCAGAACCAGATGAGCTTACAAACTTAGAACCTGATTTAAAAGCTACTTGTGAAATAAGTTTAGTAACTTTTGGGCTTTTACATTTTTTACATCTTACTTCTTCTGTAGGTTTTAAAACAAGCTCTTCAAAGACCTCTCCACATTCTTCGCATTTAAACTCATAGATAGGCATGGAGCTTAACTCCCTCCTTTTAAAAAACTTTAACTAAAACGATTTTAAAATAAACCTTTCTACCGTTTAGTCAAGCCTTAAAGAACGTTGGAAAAACTTTAAAGATATAATAATCAAAATATTCCACAAACCTCCACTTGCAGGGATTGAAAAAAATAGCAAAAAATGATATATTCAAAATCTATGAAAGCCATAAGAATAGAAGTAGCGGTTAAACCTGAAATTAAAGACGTTTTTGGTCTAAAAGTCCAAAAGAAGATCGCTACAGACCTTAATCTTGAGGTTGAAGCTGTTAAATTTATCAAAGTCTACTTGGTAGAAGGGGATTTTTCCCTTGATGTTTTAGAAAAATTTGCTCAGTCTGCCCTTTGTGATCCGGTAATTCAAACTTACACCCTTAACCATCCGATAGGGTTAAAGCTCCAGTATGATTTCGATTGGGCTTTAGAAATCGGATACAGGCCAGGAGTTACAGATAACGAAGGGAAGACAGCCGAAGAAGCTCTTTCCTACCTTATTGAAAGACCCTTAGATTCACAAAAAGAGGGGGTTTATTTTGCTAAACAATTCCTGATTAAAGGAAAACTTTTAAGGAAAGACATAGAAAAAATTGCTAAAGAACTTTTGGCTAACGAGCTTATAGAAAGATGGTTTATTCTTTCTAAAGAAGAATTTTTAGAAAAAATTGGATTTACTTATCCTGTTCCAAGGGTCACTGAATATTTTCCTCCTTTAGTTAACACTTTTGACTTAAAATCTTTTTCAGACGAACACTTATTAAATCTTTCCAAGCAAAGACTTTTAGCCTTAAATTTAGAAGAAATGAAAAAGATCCAAAGTTTTTTTTCTGATCCAGAGTTCATCCAAAAAAGAAAGGAAGTTGGGCTTAACGAAGAGATTACCGATGTTGAGTTGGAAAGTCTTGCTCAAACCTGGTCTGAACATTGCAAACATAAGATTTTTAACGCCAAAATTTTTTACAAAGATTTAGATACTGGGCAAGAAAAAGAGATTGATAGTCTTTTTAAGACCTATATCAAAACTTCTACCGAAGAAATTCGTAAAGAAAAAGGAGAAAAGGACTTTTGTTTGTCTGTTTTTGTAGATAACGCAGGCGTTATAAAACTCGATGAAAACTGGGCTTTAGCATTTAAAGTAGAGACCCATAACAGCCCTTCAGCCCTTGACCCCTACGGTGGTGCTTTAACAGGAATAGTAGGGGTTAACAGAGATCCTTTGGGCACAGGAATGGGTGCTAAACTAATCTTTAACACCGATGTCTTTTGTTTCGCTCCCCCTAATTGGGACAAGCCTTTACCTCCGAGGGTACTCCATCCCAAAAGAATTTTTGAAGGGGTAAGAGAAGGGGTAGAGCATGGTGGTAATCAGAGTGGTATTCCTACGATAAACGGTTCTATCGTTTTTGATCCAAGATATATAGGTAAACCTCTGGTTTATTGCGGAACAGGTGGACTTTTACCTTTATATCTGAACGACAAACCTTCTTGGAAAAAAAAGGCTAACCCGAATGATTTAGTAGTGATGATAGGTGGAAAGATAGGTAAAGATGGAATTCACGGTGCTACCTTTTCTTCAGAGGCTTTACATGAAGGTTCTCCAGCCACAGCTGTACAAATAGGGGATCCTATTACCCAAAAAAAATTGGTTGATTTTATCTTAAAAGCACGAAAAGAAGGTCTTTACAATTCTATAACCGACAATGGTGCTGGAGGGTTGTCTTCCTCAGTAGGAGAGATGGCTAAAGAAGCTGGTGGGGCCGAAATAGACTTAGCCAAAGCTCCTTTAAAATATCCTGGTTTAAGACCTTGGGAGATTTTAGTTTCAGAAAGTCAGGAAAGAATGACCTTAGCTGTTCCTCCAGAGAAAATCGGAAGGTTTTTAGAGTTGGCTGAAAAAATGGGGGTTTTAGCGACAGTCTTAGGAAATTTTAACGATTCTGGTTACTTCCACGTAAAGTATCAAGAAAAAACAGTAGCCTTTTTACCTTTAGAGTTTTTACATGAAGGGGTACCGCAACTAAGACTTTTTGCCGAATGGAAGACCCCTCAATATCCGAAAAAGTTAAATCTTGAACCTCCTCAAAATTATGGAGAAGTTCTTAAAAATCTTTTAAGTTCTTACAATATCTGTTCTAAAGAATACGTAGTCAGGCAGTATGACCATGAGGTACAAGGAGGTAGTGTTATTAAACCTTTAGTAGGGGCTGAAAATGACGGTCCAAGTGATGCCGCTATCCTCCGTTATGACCTAACCTCTGAACGTGGAATAGTAGTTTCTCACGGCATATGTCCCAAGTTTTCAGATTATGATACCTACTGGATGGTAGCTAATGCTATAGATGAAGCTATAAGAAATGCTGTAAGTGTGGGGGCTGACTTAGAACATATGGCAGGTCTTGACAACTTCTGCTGGTGTGACCCTATAGAAGGAGAAAAAAATCCTGACGGAAGGTATAAATTAGCTCAGTTAGTAAGGGCCAACATGGCTCTCTATGATTTTACCAAAGCTTACGGAGTCCCTTGTATCTCAGGAAAAGACTCTATGAAAAATGACTACCTAATGAATGTAGGGTTAAAACCAGATGGACCTAATCCTTATGGTGTAGGAGTAATTCTTCCTGATGGGACCCTTAAAATTTCCATACCCCCTACCCTACTCTTTTCTGTAGTAGCAACCATTCCTAAAGTTGGTTTAGCGCAAACGATGGAAGTGAAAGCTCCGGGAGATTTAGTCTACCTTTTAGGAATAACCAAAGAAGAACTTGCTGGGTCAGAATACTTCAGTCTACTTGGACTAAAAGGAGGGGTCGTTCCCAAGCCTAATGCCTACCTTAACAAAAAACTCTACCTAAAACTAAGAGATGCTATTTATTCAGGACTTGTTTCTTCTGCCCATGACGTTTCAGACGGTGGTTTAGGGGTATGTCTTGCTGAGAAGGCTTTTTCTGGTGGTTTTGGTCTTTTTATCGACCTAACGACCGTTCCTTATGAAGGAGAAAAAAGAGAAGATTTTATTCTATTTTCTGAAAGTGCTGGGAGAATAGTAGTAACGGTAAAAAAAGAAAAAGCTAAAGATTTTGAAGCTTTGATGAAAGATGTCCCTTGTTCTTTGATAGGAGAAACCACCGAAGAACCTTACTTAATGATAAAAGGTTTCGGAGAAAAGGTGCTAATAAAAGAGCCTCTTAAAGAGCTTAAAGAGGCCTGGCAAAAACCCTTCAAAAATTGGTAAGAAGAGGTAAATAACATGCCTCTAAAAATTTTTTCCTATCCTTCTAAAAGAGCTGAAACCTATCTCAATAAGCTTTTAAACCGGGTAGAAACCTTTCCTACTAAAAAAGAAAAATATGTAAAGTCTATAGGAGATAAGGTAAAAAAGTTTGGAGACAAAGCTCTTTTAGAGTATACCCATATCTTTGATAAAGTCTCTTTAAATCCATCAGACCTTAAGGTAAAAGAAACAGAGATAGAAAAGGCTTACCAAGAAGTATCTGAAGAACTTGTCAGTGCTATCAGGCTTGCAGTAGGAAAGGTTAAACGTTTCCATGGTCAGCATTTACCTACTTCTTGGTTTATTAAGCAGGAAAAAGAGGTACTTCTTGGTCAGTTGGTTACTCCGGTAGAGGCGGCAGGAATTTATATACCTGGAGGTACTTCAGGAGAAACCCCTTTAATTTCTACCGTGGTGATGACAGCAGTTCCTGCAAAGCTTGCAGGGGTTAAAAGAATAGTTATGGTATCTCCTCCTCGAAAGGATGGAAGCTTACATCCTGGACTTCTTGTTGCAGCTAAGGAAGCAGGAGTAGATGAAATTTATAAAGTAGGTGGCCCTTGGTCTATTTTTGGATTGGCCTATGGGACAGAAACTTTACCTAAGGTTGATGTCATCTGTGGTCCAGGTAATATCTATGTTACCATAGCTAAAAAACTGGTCTCGTCTCAAGTAGGCATCGATATCTTAGCAGGCCCAAGTGAGGTTTTAATAATAGCGGACGAAACCGCTAACTCTGAGTTTGTGGTTTGGGACTTACTTGCCCAGGCTGAGCACGACCCTATGAGTCTCGCTGTGTTGGTTACTACCTCTTCTTCTCTTATAAAAGAAGTTAAAAAACTTCTTCCTTTGGCTCTAAAGAAAGGATTAAGAAGTGAGATAGCAGAAAAAGCCCTAAAACAAAGAGGTGCGGTTTTTAAAGTAAGAACTCTTGAAGAAGCTTTTTATCTTGCTAATATCATCGCTCCTGAACATTTAGAGTTGATGATAACAAACCCTATGGATCATCTTTTTAAAATAAAAAATGCCGGGGCGGTGTTTTTAGGTGCCTTTACCCCAGAAGCTGTAGGAGACTATATAGCAGGGCCTAATCATGTTTTACCGACTATGGGGCTTGCAAGATTTTCCTCTTCTCTTTCTCCAGAAAAGTTTCTAAAAAAAATAAACTTTATCCAGTATTCAAAAGAGGCATTGGTTAATGAAGCTTCTAAGGTTATCCTTCTTGCTGAGACTGAAAACCTTCCTTCTCATGCAGAAGCTATAAGGGTTAGAATAAAAACTTTAAAAAAGGGGAACCTATGAAAAACCCCTTCTGTTATTATGAATTTTTAGAAGAAATCACTGAAGAAGTTTCTACTGAGATAGAAACCTTAGGCCCTTGTAAAATACCCAATCCTATGTCACTTTCTCCAGGTTGTTTTGTAGATGATACTACAAAAATAACTTTAAGACTTAACGTAGATTATTTAAAAGCTCAACTAACCCAAGAAAAATCAGTTATTTCTTTAGAGGTAGCTGGACCAAGACCTTATATCTATTTTGATCCGTCTAAATTAAAAGTAGGTATAGTAACCTGTGGGGGGTTATGTCCTGGTATTAACGATGTTATAAGATCCTTAGTTATGACTCTTTATTATTCTTATGGAGTTGATAAAATCTTAGGGTTTAAGTATGGGCTTCAAGGTTTTATCCCAAGGTATGGACATGAAGTGATAGAGCTTTCTCCAGAAAAGGTAAAAGACATTCATTCGATGGGAGGGACCTTTCTTGGTACCTCCAGAGGACATCAATCTGTAGAAGAGATAGTTGACACCCTTGAAAGGTTAAACATCAACCTTTTATTTATGATAGGAGGGGATGGTACTTTTAGAGCAGCTAACAAGATTAAAGAAGAGATAGATAGGAGAGGAGTAAAAATAGGAATTGTTTGTGTTCCTAAAACGATAGACAACGACATCTGGTTAGTTTCAAAAACCTTTGGGTTTAACACGGCGGTAGAAATGGCTTGTTATGCCATAAGATGCGCCCATACAGAGGCTATCGGAGTGCCTAATGGTATAGGGTTAGTAAAACTTATGGGAAGACATTCAGGGTTTATCGCTGCTGCAGCAACCTTAGCTACCAGAGAAGTCAACTTTTGTCTTATTCCAGAGATGGATTTTGACTTGGAAGGACCTCAGGGACTTCTTTGTAAGTTAGAAAAAAGATTGTTAGCAAGAAAACATGCGGTTATAGTGGTGGCTGAAGGGGCTGGACAAAAATATGTACAAAAAGACCCTCCGGAATATGATGCTTCAGGTAATCTAAAATTAGGAGATATAGGCAAGTTTTTAAAGGAGAAAATCGAGGAATATTTTAAGCAAAAAGGGCTTCCTGTGGTCATACGTTACATAGACCCAAGTTATATCATAAGAAGCGTTCCTGCCAACGCAGAAGACAGAATCTTTTGTGGATTTTTAGCTCAGTATGCCGTTCATGCTGGTATGGCAGGAAAAACCGGTCTTATGATAAGTTATCTCAACGATCAGTTTGTCCATGTACCGATAAAAGAGGCGGTTAAGAAACGAAAACAGGTAAATCTTTATGGCCGATTCTGGCTTTCGGTTTTAGAATCTACAGGACAAGGTACGCTTAAAAATAGCTGATGAAAAGGGCTCAAAAATTAGTTTTAGTTATCATTTCTTTTTTGATTCTTTTAACTTCTGTGGTAGCGATTGAAAAACTTTATCCCAAATACGAGCTTCTTACTTATAGTGAGTTTAAAACCTTAGTAAGGTTTGGATTGGTTGACAATCTTACCCTAAAAAAACTTGAAATTACAGGAGATTTCCGTGGACAAGCTGCAGATAAACTTTATGAAATTAGAAACAAACCAGTAAAGATTTCCAGTTCTTTTAAAGTCTACAGAACAGAGGACCCTGACCTTTTAAAACTCCTTGAAGAAAAAGGGATCAGATATCAGGTTAAACCCGAGAACAACCACTGGATTGGGTTATTTTCCTGGTTAATACCGTTGATAATACTTATTGCCTTTTGGCTTTTCCTTTTTAAACGGTTTACGTCGTCAGACGGAGGGATCATCAGTTTTGGTAAAAGTAAGGCTAAAATCTATGTGGAAGACGAAATACAAGTAACCTTTAAGGACGTAGCTGGGGTTGATGAGGCTGTAGAAGAACTAAAAGAAATCATAGAGTTTTTGAAATATCCTGAAAGGTTTACCAAGCTTGGAGCCAAAATTCCGAAAGGAGTATTATTAGTAGGTCCTCCTGGTACAGGAAAAACCCTTCTTGCAAGAGCTGTAGCAGGTGAAGCAGGTGTCCCCTTTATTTCTATTTCAGGGTCTTCTTTTGTAGAAATGTTTGTGGGAGTAGGAGCTGCCAGGGTGAGAGACCTTTTTTCTCAGGCAGAAAAAATGGCTCCTTGTATCATTTTTATAGATGAAATAGATGCAGTTGGAAGAGTTAGAGGGATTTCTCCTGCAGGAGGTACTGAAGAAAGAGAGCATACCCTGACCCAGCTTCTTACTGAAATGGATGGGTTTGACCCAAAAAAAGGAGTCATCATCATTGCAGCCACCAACCGTCCTGAAATTTTAGACCCTGCCCTTCTCCGTCCAGGAAGATTTGACAGGGTGGTTGTGGTTGATAGACCTGATTTAAAGGGGAGAGAAGAAATCCTTAGGTTGCACAGCAAAAATATCTCTCTTGGTCCAGATGTGGACTTAAAGGTTATTGCCGCAAGAACACCTGGGATGGTGGGAGCAGACCTTGCTAATGTTGTAAACGAAGCAGCTTTGCTTGCCGCAAGAAAGGGCAAAAATTATGTTGAGATGGAAGACTTTGAGGAAGCTATCGATAGAGTAATAGCAGGCCTTGCTAAGAAAAACCGTTATATCTCCCACGAAGAAAAAACCAGAATAGCCTATCATGAAGCAGGACATGCGGTGGTAGCCTCGGTGTTAACACCCCAGGAAAAGGTGCACAGGATTTCTATCATCCCGAGAGGTATTTCTGCCTTAGGTTACACCTTGCAACTTCCTACTGAAGAAAGATATTTGATGACCAAAACTGAGCTTTTAGCCAAAATCTCTGTACTTTTAGGTGGTAGAGCTGCCGAAGAATTATTTTTTAAAGAGGTTTCTACAGGAGCTCAAAACGATTTAGAAAGAGCTACCGAAATAGCAAGAGCTATGGTCATGGATTACGGAATGAGTGACATCTTAGGACCGCAAACCTTTAGAAAAAGAGAACATCTGTTTTTAGATGTCCCTTTTAAAGAAAGGGAAATGGTTTCTGAACAAATAGCCTCTCTTATAGACCAAGAAATAAGTCAAATTCTAAAAACTTGTTACGAAACTTCTCTTAAAATTCTTTCAGAAAGGATAGAAATTTTAGAAACCATTGTTAAGATTTTAATGGAAAAAGAAGTTTTAGAAGGAGAAGAATTGGAAAAATTGCTCTATCAAAACCCAAAAGGAGGAAACAGTCAATGAAGTTCATATCTAAAGTCTTAACCTTAGTCTTTTTTATTCTTTTTACCTACCAACTCAGTTTTAGCAGTCTTCCCCCTGAAGTTTATGAACAGGTCAAAAAAGACTTTTCTCCTCTTCCCGGGTTGCTTATCGGTATAGAAGAAAGAGAGCTCATAATCGATAAAGGTTTGGTGCAAGGGGTTAAAAATAAAGATATTTTTATGGTTTATAAAAGAGGAAAAAAAATCGTCCACCCTGAAACTCAGAAAACCCTTGGATATCTAAAAGAACCTGTCGCTAAAATAGAAATTGTCAGAACAGACGAAAACTTTGCCATGGCAAAGGTTATCTATCAAAAAGAGCCTTTAACCGTTCCTATGCCGATTACCAGGTATACAGACTTAAAAATTCTTGTTATCATTGAACATACCAATCCCAACGAAAATCTCTTTCTAACCCTTAAAAACAACCTTCCAGACTGTACTATAATTTTTGATCCTAATCTCAGATTTAACCAAATAACTCCTGAATACTTATTAGCTGAAAAGTTTGACCTTCTCTTTGTAGAAGAGGAAAACACCATAAAGGTATATAACTCAAAGTTAGACCTTATAAGATATTATGGAGGACTTTCTTATTCAAAGGTATCTACCTTACCCTATCTTAAGCCTTCCCAACCTAAGGCAGAACCTAAACCCTTAGGTGTGGTACAACCATCCATCATAGGTAGAACTAAAGGGGATGTGGTACAAGCTGAAATTACAGATATAGATAACGACGGAATCCCAGAAATGATTTACTTTAACTCACAAGGACTTTTTATCGTCAAACTAAAAGGAGGGCTTTTAGCCTATTACAAACCTGCTTCAGGAAAGATAGTAAATTTTTCTGTAGGACCAACTGGTTGGATCGCTTTAAACGTATACGACGATAGAGTTGGGATGAAAAGTGAAATTTTATATTATACTAATCAAGGACTTAACCCAGTCATAACCAATATCAACCTGATTTTAAACTTTGTAGATTATACTGCAAGAGGAATTAAAGATACCCTTTTAGGACAAACCTTTGACCCAGAAACCTTTTTTGGGAAAGAGGTATTTATTCTGAAAAGAGAGAACAATCAGCTTATCTATGCCAACAAACTTAACCTTTTTGAAGGATATCAAAATATAGGGACCAGCTTTGTAGACTTTAACCTGGACGGACAACCTGAAATTTTAACTTACTTAGATGACGGAAGATTAGGGGTGTATAAAAACAATCAGCTTCAATGGACTTCTCCTTATGCTATAGCCCAACATTTTTATGAAATAAGGCTTACAAAAGGGAAAAAGGGACAAGAAGTAGTTAAAAAAGTGGTATTACCCTTTGTTTCCCCTCTGGTTCAGTATGCTAACGGTAAAACCTTTGTATTTTTTGCTTCAACAGAGTTTCCTTTAAACACCGTTAAAAAAGATCTAAAATACCTTCCTTTAGATAGCGCTACTTCCCAGATTTTTGTCTTAGGGTTTGAAGGAAACTATTATTATAAAAACCTTACTTCTGCTCAAAGAGGATTTATTACCGGAATTGGATACGATAATAATCTTCTTTATTTTACAGTAGTAAGAGGAAAATATCCTGTGGATACAGAGACAGAGCTTTATAGCCTTATTTTGGGAAGGTCTTCTTTTTAGGATTTTAAGGTTTTTCTACGGTTATGACGGTATGAACGTTTCCTCTGGGGTGAAAATCCCCTATTACTTTTAATTTTTTAGGTTCTAAAGCCTTCCAGAGGGCATCGAAGATCTCGTTGGTAGCGGCTTCATGAGAGATGTAGCGATTTCTGAACTTGTTAAGCCATAGCTTTAACGACCTAAGCTCAACGATTTTTTCATTAGGTACATATTCGATCTTGATTACGGCAAAATCTGGATATCCAGACCTGGGGCAAAGGCAGGTAAACTCAGGAAAAGTTATGGTTATGGTGTAATCTCTGTCAGGATAAGGATTAGGCCAAGGCTCAAGTTCTGCCTGTTCTATGGCTAATTCACCATACTTTTTCTCACTCATGTGGTTAATTATAACATCTTAATAATTAATGCCAAGAGTGAAAACCTTTATTTTAGAAAAAAAACCTAAAAACTAAACCTTGGAACAACTGTCTTCATTTGATAAAAGTTGTCTTTATCGATTTTAAGGTATAAAATTAGCAAAAAACACTTCAATTTTCGGAGGTTTATCATGCCAGAGGAGAAAAAAGAGTATCCTCACATCCCTCAGGAAATCATAGAAAGGGTTAAAAAACTTAGGGAAGAGATAGAGTATCATAATTATCGTTATTATGTACTTGATTCACCTGTTATTTCTGATGCTGAATACGATGCGTTAATGAGAGAAATTAAAGAGTTAGAAGAAAGGTATCCAGAATTGATTACTCCAGACTCTCCTACCCAAAGAGTAGGATTTAAACCAGCAGAAGGATTTAAAGAAGTTCCTCATGCAGAACCAATGCTATCTCTGGATGATGCGATGGATAAAAACGAAGTATTAGAGTTTGATAAAAGAGTAAAAAAATTTCTGGGATTACCTGAAGAGGCTCAGATAGAATATACGGTGGAGCCAAAAATAGATGGTCTTGCGGTAGAGTTGGTTTACGAAGAAGGGATATTAAAATTAGGAGCTACCAGGGGCGATGGATATGTAGGAGAAGATGTTACTGCTAACATCAAAACCATTAAATCTATCCCTCTAAAACTAAAAAAGTTTGATGAAAACGCCCCTGAAATACCACCAAGAATCGATGTAAGAGGAGAGGTTTATTTAAATAAGGAGGAATTTGAAAAGATCAATCAAGAAAGGATAAAAAAGGGAGAAACTCCTTTTGCTAACCCAAGAAATGCTGCTGCTGGCTCTTTACGTCAGCTTGATCCTTCGGTTACAGCCAAAAGAAAATTAGATATCTTCTGTTATGGAGTAGGAAAGGCCGAAGGTTATAACTTCAAAACACAATGGGAGATACTTCAAACCTTACCTAAGTGGGGTTTAAAAGTAAACCCGCTGGTAAAGTTAGTTAAAAATATCAGAGAAGCCATCGACTATCATCACGAAATGGAAAAGAAAAGACAAGAACTTCCTTATGAAATAGACGGTATTGTAATCAAGGTAAACGATCTATCTCTGTGGGAAAAACTTGGTACCAAAGCAAGATCTCCAAGATATGCCGTTGCTTATAAATTTCAACCCACTCAAGTAACTACCAAACTTTTAAACGTGGTTTTCCAAGTAGGAAGAACCGGTGCTATTACTCCGGTGGCTATATTACAACCTGTACAAATAGGAGGTGTTATCGTAGAACGAGCTACCCTCCATAATGAAGACTACATCAAAAACTTAGATATAAGGATTGGAGATTGGGTACTTGTGCAGAGGGCAGGAGATGTGATCCCTCAAATCATCATGCCAATAAAAGAAAGAAGGACAGGAGAAGAAAAAGAAATTAAATTTCCTACAGAGTGTCCAAGATGTGACACTAAACTAATCAAAAAGCCTGACGAGGCTGTCTGGAGATGTCCTAACCCTAATTGCTACGCCAGTTTGATAAGAAAAATTTTACATTTTGCCAGTAGACTTGCGATGAATATAGAAGGCTTAGGAGAAAAGATTGGCAAAGAACTGGTAGACAGAGGTTTGGTAGAAAACGTAGCGGATCTCTATTATCTTCGGTTAGAAGACTTTTTACGATTACCTGGCTTTGCTTATAAAAAAGCTAAAAACCTCTATGAAGCCATCCAAAAAAGTAAAAAAACTACGTTAGCTCGTTTTATTTATGCCTTAGGAATAAGGCACGTTGGAGAGGCAATGGCTCAACTTTTAGCCAAAAAGTTTAAAACCTTAGACAATCTTATGAAAGCCTCTATGTCTGACCTAATGTCAGTGGAGGGCGTAGGTTATGAAGTAGCTAAATCTATAGTAGAATTTTTTAAAAACGAACACAACCAAGAAATTATCAAAAGATTATTAGAAGCAGGAATTACCTTTGAAGAGGAAGAAGAAAAACAAGAAGAAGTCACTCCCAAACTTGAAGGGTTAACCTTTGTGTTTACAGGTGCCTTAAAAAGTATGACCAGAGATCAAGCTAAATCTAAGGTTTTACAGTTGGGAGGTAAAGTTTCAGACCATGTGTCTAAAAACGTTGACTACGTAGTGGTAGGAGAAGAACCAGGGTCTAAATATCAGAAGGCTTTAAAACTTGGACTAAAAATTATTAACGAAGAAGAATTCTTAAAACTTATAGGAGAAACCCAATAACTCGTTAACCTCTTCCATGGTTTTTTTGGCTATACTTCTTGCCTTTTCTATTCCTGCCTGCAATAGCTCTTCCCAGTTTGTTTTTTCTATCTCAAGACGTCTTTCCCAGATTTCAGTTAACCCTTCTATGACTTTAGACGCCAATCTTTGCTTACATTCAAAACATCCAAGCTTAGCCTTTTTACAATCCTCTACGACTTCCTGCCTTTCTTCCTCAGAAAAATAAATTTTTATCAGATTATACGCTACACAACGATTTTCTGGATCTCCTGGATCAGACTTTCTGGGTCTCTGAATATCAGTCACATAAGACAGTACCTTTTTCTTGACTACTTCAGGAGGATCATTTAAAAAAATAGCGTTTCCATAACTTTTACTCATCTTTCTTCCGTCTGTTCCTGGTATCTTGGGTACCTCAGATAAAAGGGCTTCAGGTTCAGGGAAAAATTCAGTATTATACAAATAATTAAACCTCCTTGCGATTTCTCTAGTTAATTCTAAATGAGGTACCTGGTCTAAACCTACAGGAACTTTCTCTGCTTTATAGATTAAGATGTCAGCTGCTTGTAAAACCGGATATCCTAAGAAACCATAGGTAGTCAAATCTTTATTTTGAAGGTTTTGCACCATATCTTTATAAGTGGGGTTCCTTTCAAGCCAAGCTACTGGAGTAATCATAGAAAATACCAAAGAAAGTTCTGCATGTTCTTTGACGGCTGATTGTAAAAAAATCACGCTCTTTTCTGGGGAGAGTCCTACTGACAGCCATTCTAAAAATAGTTCTTTTACAAAACCTCTTAATTTTTGAGGAGAGTCATACTCTGTAGTTAGGGCATGCCAATCTGCCACAAAGTAAAAACATTCATGATTTTCTTGGAAACTCAACCAATTTTTTAAAACACCATGAAGATGTCCTAAATGAAGCGGACCTGTAGGACGCATTCCACTTAAAATCCTAAATCTTTTCACTGTCCCCACCCTTCCTTCTAAATTTTATTATGATAACTCTTTAAATTACCATAATTTCTAAAAATTTGTAGTAAAAACATCTTTTAAAATGTTTAATTTTGGATAAAATATTTTTTATACTTTTTAAGGGAAATAGCCAGGGAGGTACAATTAAAATGAATTGCGATAGATTAAAAACCCTCATCAGAGATTGGTATCAAGAAGTAAGGTCTTTTACCCTTTCTCCTGTAAAAATGATGGATTTAGTAGAAAAACATGTGCAAAACTGTGAAGTTTGTCAACAAGATGAAACTTTACCTTTAGAGTTAGAACAATTAAGAGAGATAATCAGGGTCCCTTATAAACCTCCTAAGGAAACTGATTTTAAATTTTCTGAAGAAGTAGAGTATATCTATGATGAAGATTTAGAAGAATTAGAAGAAGAGGAAATTTAATCTGAGAGGTGGCTTATATTAGCCTCTCTTCTCCATTTTAAGATCTTTTATGGCAATCGTTACACTTAACAGGTGCCTGTTTACTTTCTTCGGCATTAACTTTTTTATGGCATTCAATGCAGGTCTTATGATAAGCATCCATAGCTTTTAACACCTTATCTTTAGCCTGAGCTATATCATGACATTCTATACATTTTTTCACTTCTTTGGTAGGGTCTGCTTCTGCGTGATGACACACTTTACAATCGATTTTATATACATCTACATGGTTTGCATGATTAAATTTAACACCTGGAAACTTAGCTCCTTCAAATTTTAATTGTATTTCTGTTGGAAGAGCAAAAACTAAAGTAAAACAGGACAAAATTCCTCCTATAATTAACCCTATCCCAACCTTCTTTTTCATGGTTTTACCCCCTCGTTTTTTAATTAATGCTCCGTATGTTCTTCATGTTCTTCTTCATATCCAGTAAACATAGCTATAATGTGAGCTAAAGGAGTATGTCCTAAAGTACTTAAATAAATATGAACAAAAAGGAAAAATCCGTAAAACACCCAAAGGCCATTATGAATTAGAGAAACAATCTGAATACCACCCATCAAACTTTCTAACCAGCCAAACTGAACAGGATCCCAAAGAACAAGCCCTGTCAAAATTTGTAAAGGTATACAAAAAATCATGATGATAAAATAAAAAACCTGTTGAAGAGGATTAAATTTGCTATCAGGGGTCGGATGGTGAGGATTTTTATCTCCTACCATGATACCATAGGCATAATACTTGGCCTGGTTAAAAGCCTTTTTGATAAACTCTATAGGTCTCCAAAAAGGAGGAATGTAAATCTTAAAAATTTTTCCGGTAAACAGATAGTAACATAACCAGATAAAATAATTAGCAAGCAAAATAAACCCTAACCAGCTATGTATCTTAACCGCACTTTCAAAAGACATAAGATTTATCTTATCTACCAATCTGATCTGTAATCCGGTAATTATCAATACTATAAAACTAAGTGCATTGATCCAGTGCCATATTCTTACAGGTAAAGGATGTAAATATACCTTCTTCATTATTTCCCCTCCCTTCTTTTTCTTCTAATAGGTGTGGTTATAATTCTTAAAGATAGATGCCCTAAACCAAAACCTATACCGCAAACCACAGCCAAAACAAACAATATATCTAAAACACTAATCCTTGACAGACCTAAAACGTAAAAATCCTTAACATTTGGTATGGCATATAACGAATTTAAAATCTTTCTATCTACTAATGCCTTTAAGGTTTTATCTCCCTCTTTATTGATTTCTAAAACCCCAACAAACTTAGCCTCAGAACTATGGCAGACAGTACAATCTTTTATAGCTTCTTTCTTAGAAAGAATTTTATGAGCATCATTAGAGTTTACTAAGTCTAATCTTCCTTTTAATTCAACTTTCACCTTTTGTTTAACCGTATTCAAAAACTGCCAGAACTCTTTTTCCTGGACCAAACCATCTTTATTAAGATCTATCTTATTTTTACCTCTTCAACCGGCCAATTTAAAGCTTTACTTAGATCTTCTACCGTTATGCCTGTTTTTTTAGCTTTATCTACCAAAGACAACATCACTGCCTTTTCCCCTTTTGCATGACACACACTACAAGAAGCACTCTTAAAATGGACATCTACAAAGGATTCTAAGGTAAAAGGTGGATTATAAAGCCATTTACTATGAGCCTTTTTAGAGTCCTTATGGCAGGACAAACAAGAGTCGTTTAATTTTGCCATACTAACAGGTAAAACGTCATGGGCTTTATGGCAGTTAGAACAATTAGGAGCATTAGGCTTGGATTCAGAAAGGGCTTTAAAATGAATGCTATCTTTGTAAGCCTTGGCCTCTTCTCCATGGCAACTTGCACAGAGATTGAACTTTAACTCATTATTAGGTAAAATACGCGCTACTTTATGGTAGTCGTGGCATCTTATACAGTCAGGAGCCTTCTCTTTCCCTTGATAAAAAGCCTTGGCATGGATACTCTTGTTAAACTGATCTACCTCTTTAGTATGGCATTGCTTACATATTTCCATAGCCTGTTTTCTATACTCTTTTAGTGATGCTATTTTTTTAATAGGATGCTCTGTTTTAGAATAACCTTTATGACAATCAGTACACTTAAGATCTTTATGTACGGAACTTAAAAGATGAGACCCATCTACCTTTACTGAAAGAACTTCACCATTTTCAAGCTTTTTAGTGATTGATTTACTATGGCAAGTCAAACAATATTGATTTTCAGGTAAATTTTTACCTATCTTAGCTGGCTTAACTCCATGGTATCCATGACATTCTATACAAGAGGCAGTCTTAGAAATGGTGTAGTGTACCTGATTTCTTCTTAATGTGGCATCGGTATGACATTTCTGACATATTTGTTTAGAAAGATTAGCCGCATACTCTCTTTTATTCTTAAACGTATATGAAGGATGTTTACTTTTTGAAAAATCACTATGACATACGATACACTGAAAGTTACCATGAACAGATTGCTTAATTTCATTTAAATTAACCTTAAGATTTAATTTTTCACCAGTTTTTAACGTTTTGCTTAGATCCATTTTATGACAAGACATGCAGTATTCATTAAAACTTGCTTTTTGCTTCCATTCTTTAAAACTTAGGTCTTGAGAAGGTAAACTTCCGATAACCCTTTTAGAGGTAGCAGCAAGCAAACCGGTTGTTAACAAAAGAAGACTTAACAACAAGAAAGAAAAATATAGCGTCTTTTTTTTCATTATTTAACCCCCACAGGAATATTTGTATGATATCCGTGGCAATCAATACACATAAACCTCTTATCTTTAGCTACCATAGCATGACCTGGATGTTTAGAAATACTTTCATAAGTATGACATTTAGTACAACGAGAACCTATTTCTTTAGTGTATTCCTTTACAGATCTGATGTTAATAGGTTTGGGATGAAAATCTGTGTTATAAATATCATAATGGCAAGCAAAACAACCTATTTTACCGTGAGGAGTTTTGTCAAATTTTTCTGGATTAACATAAAGATACATCTTTTCACCGTTACCTAAAACCTTAGGCAACCTTTCTACTTTATGGCACTTTATACACTCTTGGGTCTGTTTTCTTACCAATTTGATAGGTTTAATATAGTGAAAATTATGACATTCAGAACAAAGGGTCTTTCCTTCTTTTACTATGTTTTGATGAAAAGAAGAAAGTCCGGACGCAGGATGACAGGTTAAACAGTTTTGGTTTACCCCTTTGGAATAGCTATAACGACTTTCTATTTTGATCGGTTTAGGATGGGTAGATTTATCAATATCCTGGTGACAGAATAAACAGTGAACCTTATTTCCGTGCGCAGAATCATAAAACTTCTTTGAATCTACATAAAGAGCCATCTTTTCTCCATTAGGTAAAACCTTATGAAGCCTCTCTAACTTATGACACTTTAAACAATCTTTAGCAATCCTATCAAATTCCTCTTTTATAGGTTTAATGTAATGTGAACCGTGACACTCTGCACAAGAGAGTTTATTTTCTTTTACTATGTTTTTATGGATAGGAGAAAGACTTTCTATAGCATGGCAATTTACACAATTAGCAGAAACTATCTTTTTATATTCCCTTACACTGGCAATTTTCATCGGTCTTGGATGTTCCTTTACGTTAAGGTCGGCATGACAAGAAAGACAATCCATACTTCCATGAACAGAGGCCTGAAACTTCTCAGGGTCTACATAAAGAGCCATCTTTTCTCCATTAGGTAAAACCTTATGAAGCCTCTCTAATTTATGACACTTTAAACAGGCATCGTTTGAACCACTGCTACTTGCTACTGAAGACTTATTAAAGGTCAGTGAAAGAAGAAAACTTACACAAAAAAGAACTCCAGACAAACACAACCCAAGGAAAAAATATCTAAAAACTTTTCCCATTATAAACCCCCATACAGAAAGATTTTAAAATAACCCTATTTTGCCTATTAGATATAGATATTATATAAGCTCAATCCTTAAGTCAAGCCTAACAAGTCCCAAAAAAGTAGGTTTTTAAGTCCTATTTTCTATTAAATAACAGATTTTTATAAATTTTTTTTTATTTTTTTCTTTTATCTATCACTCGCACGGCTTTTCCTGGAACCCTTTGAATGGTGCCTTCAGGAACGATCTGAATCTTACTTCTAAAACCTAAGAGATCATAAAGCTCTAAGTTTAACCTATCCATTTCTTGATCGGTTAAACCTCTGTCGTTTTTTTCCACAATGATGGTCATCTCGTCTTTACCTTTTATATTTTCTATTACCAACTGATAATATGGAGCAAGTCCTTTGTACTTCAAAAGTATAGCCTCTATCTGAGAAGGATAAAAATTTACTCCCTTTACCTTCAACATATCGTCTGTTCTACCTTTAATTCTGTCTATTCTAAGATGAGTCCTCCCACACTCGCATGGTTCGTAGCTTATTATTTTAGATATATCCCTTGTTCTATACCTGATAAGAGGCAAACCTTCTCTGGTAAGGGTAGTAACCACTATTTCCCCTTCTTCTCCTAAAGGCAATGTCTCACCTGTTTCAGGATGTACGATTTCTATGATATAATGGTCTTCCCAAACATGAATCCCTTTTCTTGCCTCACAATCTATGCCTAAACCTACCCCTCCGGTTTCTGTCATTCCTATGATATCAAAGGTCTTAACCCCCATCATGTCTTCTATCCTTTTTCTATATTCCTCTGACCAGGTTTCAGCACCTAAAATAGCTACCCGAAGGTTAGTTTTTCTAAAATCAAACCCGTTTTCTTGAGCTACTTCGATAAGTCTTGCTGGATAAGAAGCTATAGCCCCTATGGCAGTAACACCTAAATCTTTTATAAGTTTGAGTTGCATGAGACTTCTGCCAGCACCTGCTGGAACGATAAAACATCCTAAGGTTTCTGCTCCATAATGAAAACCAAACCCACCGTTAAACAACCCAAAAGAAGGCATAATCTGTAACCTGTCTTTTGAGGTAAGCCCAGCACAAGCCAAGCATCGAGCCATTATTTCACCCCACTGAGCCACATCATTTTTAGTCATAAGGTTTAATACCGGTATCCCTGTAGTCCCTGAACTCATATGCATTCTTACACAATCTGAAGGATCTACAGCTATATGTCCAAAAGGATAACCATCCCTCAAATCATCTTTTGTGGTAAAAGGCAAGTATTTTAAATCATCTAAACTTTTTATATCTTCAGGATGGATGTCTTTAATCTTCTCTTTTAACATAGATTTAGAATTTTTAAGAAATGCGATGGTTTTTCTTAATCTACTGAGCTGAATTTTTTCAATCTCTTCTCTTGATAATGTTTCAATCTTAAGATTAAACATCTCTTCCTCCTAAAAGTTTTATTATTTTATATTATAAAAAATTTTTCCATACACAAATAAGTTTTCAAAAAACTTTCACATACAAAACAAAAAAATTTATTTTTTTTATCTACATCTGCTATAGTATTAGAAAAACTCATCACACAATTTACATGAAAACAATGTGGTAGATAAAAAAGATGACCGAGCTCATGGGTAACCTCTTTAATTAGCCTTTCTGTAAAAATTTTTTCGTCAAAAGCTAACCCATAAAACTCTGGGTTAAGTCTGGCAAGGGATACTACAACTATTCCTCTTTTAGGATCAGCTTCTCCAAAAACAAAGTTTAGCCCATGAGTATAAAGGTCAACGTCTACTAAAACTACCCATTTCTCTTTTAAATTTTTTTTATATTTTGAGAAAAGATCTATGATTTTAGAGGAGATATATTGATTTCTTTTTGGGTTGTAGGCTGCAGAAAAATCAAAAACCAAACCGTAAAAATTAACCGAATACCCAAAAAGGGTCTCTAAATGAGACTTTAAAGCTAAAAGAATATCGTCTTTTACCTCTGTATAAACTAAAAATAAAGAAATTTTTTTCATGTCATAGTTAAAATATCAATTCTAACCATGATGTCAAGTTCTTTAGAAAGATTTTTTTATAAGAGGTCCTGTGAGATTAATAAATCTTACAAGACCTCTTATAGTTAGGGTTATATAGATTTGACCATAGGTGTGACTTTAGTTTTAAACATGATATTTCTTAAAAACTTTTCTTCAGACCTGCTCATCAAAGAGATAGCTGTACCGGTTTGACCGGCCCTTCCGGTTCTGCCTATACGATGGATATAAGATTCGGCATCCTTAGGTAGTCCATAGTTGATTACCAATCCAACATCTTTAATGTCTAAACCCCTCGAGGCTACGTCGGTTGCTACTAAAATTTTAAATTCTCCTGCCTTGAAACCTTTCATCACCATTTCTCTTTTTTTCTGCGGATAATCTCCATGTATAGCTTTTACTGAGTAGCCCTCTTCCCTTAAAGCTTTGGCTAGCTCTTCTGCCTCTAACTTGGTTTGCACAAAAATAATGATCTTGGGTTCTTGCCAGATAGATAAAATTGCCGTTAGTTTTTCAAACTTCATATGAGAAGGCACTTTGTAAACCTCTTGACTTATCTGTTTTAAAGTAATCTCTTCGGGTTTAACTTTTATGGTTTTATAACCATCTCTGAGGTATTTTTCTGCTAAAACCAAAATTTCCTTAGGTAAAGTGGCAGAAAAAAGGAGGGTTTGTCTTTCCTTAGGGATTTGAGAACTTATGTAATCGATATCGTCTATAAAACCCATGTCAAGCATCCTATCTGCCTCATCTAAAACCAACATCTTTATACCATCAAGCTTAAGATATCCTCTATTGATAAGGTCTTTAATCCTTCCAGGAGTGCCTACTAAAACCTTCCCTACCCTTTTTTGTAAAAGTTCTATCTGTTTTTGTAAAGGTTTACCTCCATAAAAGGTAAGCACAAAAATCCTCTTATTCTTCCCTATGTTTCTTATTTCTTCACTAACCTGAATGGCAAGCTCTCTGGTAGGGACAAGTATTAAGGCTTGAAGTTCCTTCTTTTTAAACTTTACCTTTTCTACGATAGGAATTCCAAAAGCGGCAGTTTTGCCTGTACCAGTTTGAGCCTGACCTACCAAATCATCTCCTGCTAAGATCAAAGGTATAGCCTTTTTTTGAATGTCTGTAGGGTCTTTATACCCCATAATTTCTAACGCCTCAAGCGTTTTCTGAGAAAGGTTAAAACTCTGAAAAGTTAACATAAATCCTCCATGGTTTATTTAATTTGTTAGCAGAGAAAAGAAGTTATATGAAAATTAAACCGAGACCTTAGGGGAATTTTAAATAACCTCTTTTTACTGCTTTATTAAACAATAACACTACAACAAAAAAAAACAAGAGACTAAACCATAATTTATTATTTTTATTAGTATCTAAAGTAATTTAAAAATCTAACCCCTAAAATCAACCTTGACTATTTAAACAAAATTTTTTATTTAATAATTTTAAGCAATTAAAAACAGGGGGGTTATAACATGGGGGTACCTAAAGTATTAACCATCTTAGGACAAACTGATGCTGGTAAGGCGAGACTTTCTGAAGCACTATGTAAAGTTTGTGGAGAAACCATTAAAGGACAAAAAAAAGAGTCCAACTTTTATCTTAAGATCTATGGGTTTAATTATAAAGATACACCTTTTTATCTGTTAACCACCCCAGGAGATGAAAACTTTTTAGGTGAAGTAAAATGGGCCTTAAAAATATCTGATGCAGCTATTTTGGTGGTAGACTCTTCCAATCCTATTAAATATCAAACTATAAGAGTGTTTGAAATGGCAAAAGAAATGGGCGTTCCGCTTTTTATCTTTATAAATAAGATAGACGAAGAGAAGAGTAATTTTGGTCAAACCATCTGTGACCTTCAGGATAACTTAGAGATCTTACAGGTACCTGTCGTTTATATCTTTGAAGGTCAACCTAATAATATTTTAGTAGATTTGATAGAAGATAAAGCCATCCTTGAGAAAGGCAACAAAATAGAATACATAGATTATCCAGAAAATCTGAAACATAGGGGCTCTACTTTAAGGGAAAACCTTACTGAAACCGCAGCTGAAGGTAAAGACGAATTAATAGAAAAATATCTGGATACAGGTAGTTTAACTAAGGAAGAAATTTTAGAAGGTCTAAAATTAGGGTTAGCTAACAATAAAATTGCCTTAATCTTTGCTGGTGCTGCCAAACCTGGTATAGGAGTGTCTGCCTTTCTGGAATACTTATATCATTTTGTACCCTCCTATGAATTGGTAAGAACACGTACAGAAGCAGATGAAAAATCTTCTGGTTTTATCTTTAAAACCATAATCGATCCCTTTGCTGGTAAACTCTCTTATGGAAGGGTATTAGCTGGTTCTTTTCCTTCAGACAGCACAGTTTTTACGTCTAATGGAAAAGAAGAAAAATACACCCAAATTCTTGTCCCAAGAGGAGATGGATTACAGCAAGTAAAAGAAGTTAAAGAAGGGGAGGTTATCGTTTTTGCTAAGGTTGACGGTTTATATACAGGGATAACCTTTTCTAAAAATCCTAAGGTTAAACCTATTTCTTTACCAGAACTTCCTTCGCCTATGATCACCATGGCTATCCATCCAGAAACCAGAGCTGATGAAGATAAAATAAGCGGGGCTTTGGTAAAAATAAAAGAAGAGGACCCGTCTATAATGTTTACCAGAGATGAAGAAACCAAAGAACTTCTTATTTCCGGGTTAGGGGTGATACACATAGAAAAAACCATAGAAAAACTAAGGGAAAAGTTTGGAGTAAAAGTAAAACTCACTACACCTAAGATTCCTTATAGGGAAACCATCAAAAAACCGGTACAGGGAGTTATTTACCGACATAAAAAACAAAGCGGAGGTAGAGGGCAGTTTGCTGAAGTACATTTTAATATTTTTCCCTTAGAAAGAGGTAAAGGTTTTGAATTTTTAGAAACTCTTACCGGTATGAACGTTCCGAGAAACTATGTCCCGGCAGTGGAAAAAGGGGTAAGAGAAGCCATGGAAAGAGGTCCTTTAGCAGGGTTCCCTGTGGTTGACGTAAAGGTACAATTTTACGACGGAAAATCTCATGAAGTAGACTCCTCTGACCTTGCTTTTAAGATAGCTGCTATACACTGTTTCAGAAAAGGTATGGAGCAAGCCAATCCTGTACTTTTAGAGCCTTATGTAGAAATGGAGATATATGTTCCAGATGAAACTGTTGGAGATGTAGTAGGAGATCTGAACTCAAGAAGAGGTAGGGTTTTAGGGATTGAAAAAGATAAAAAGATGACTAAAATATCTGCAGTGGTTCCCATGGCAGAGGTTCAAAATTATGTAGTATCTTTGCAAGGGTTTACAGGAGGGAGAGGGTATTTTATCTCCAGATTTTCTCATTACGAAGAAGCTCCACCTTTTGTAGCAGAAAAGGTGATTGCAGAAAGAAAATCTCAGATGGAGGCTGCTAAAGAAGAATGATAAAAGTAGGTATCCTTACCCTTAGTGATAAAGGATTTAAAGGAGAAAGAGAAGACAAAACCGGAGAACTTCTTAAAAACTTAGTAGAAAAAGAAGGTTGGCTGGTATCCAAATATTTAATCCTACCTGACGAAAAAGAAAAGATAGTAGAAGTGTTAACCTCTTGGGCAGACAAAGAAAAGTTAGACCTTATTGTTACCAACGGAGGAACAGGGGTTTATCCAAGAGATGTCACCCCTGAAGCTACTAAAGAAATAATAGAAAAAGAAATCCCGGGGATCCCAGAATTTATAAGGTATATAAGTTATCCCCTAACCCCGATGGCAGCCCTGACAAGGGGAATAGCTGGAGTTAGGGGGACAACCCTTATCATCAACCTCCCTGGTAGCCCAAAAGCGATAAGCGAAATTTTTCCCAATTTAATACCTATCATAAAACATGCTGTGGAGAAAATCAAAGGAGACCCAAGTGAGTGTGCCAGAAATTAAACTTTCTCAAATGGTCAAAGCTTCAGGTTGAGCAGCCAAGCTTCCACAAGAGTTTCTTGTGGAAATATTAGAAGGTTTAGAGCTACCTTCTCATCCTAATCTTATTCAAAGTTTTGAACACGGAGCAGACGCAGGTATCTATAAATTAGATGAAGAAAAAGCCTTGGTTTTTACTGCAGACTTTTTTACCCCAGTGGTAGACGATCCTTATACCTTTGGTCAAATAGCAGCTGCCAACTCTTTAGCAGATGTGTATGTCTGTGGGGCAAAACCTCTTTTGGCTTTAAACCTTATAACCTTTCCTAAAAGGGGTATTCCTAAGGAAATCTTAAAAGAAATCTTAAGAGGTGGGTTGTCTAAGATTAAAGAATCTGGTGCTTTGCTGGTAGGTGGACATAGCGTAGACGACCCAGAACCTAAATACGGGCTTGCAGTGGTAGGTGTGGTTCACCCTCAAAAAATAATAACCAACAGTCAAGCCCAAACAGGTGACCTTCTCTACCTTTCTAAACCCATAGGCACAGGAATCTTAATAACCGCCTATAAAGGTAAACTCTTGGATGAGAAAAATGAGGTCTATCAAAAAATGGTAACTACCATGACCGAACTTAACGACAAAATCTGTGCTATCATGACAGAGTTAGACCTTAAAGCTGCCACTGACATAACAGGGTTTGGACTAATCGGGCATGCCCTTGAGATGGCCACAGCCAGCAAAAAAGACCTTATCATTTATGCCAGCAAAGTTCCCTGTTTTAAAGAGGCTAAAGATTTAATTTCTATGGGGATAGTACCTGAAGGAGACTATCATAACCTTAATTTTTGCAAAAAATTTATCCAAATCCATCCTGAAGTCTCGGAAGATGAACTAATTTTACTATCTGATGCTCAAACCTCTGGAGGAGTCTTGGTAGCTGTTCCTCCAGAAAAAAAAGCAATCTTTGAAACAAAAATAAAAAATGCTGGTCTTGATAACGTAACCTTCATCGGAGAAGTTCAAGACCCTCAAGGTCCCTGCCCTACTGTGAGGATATACCCTTAAATTTATTGTTTTTTTAAATATATTAACTCAAATTTTATTTGCAATTTCTATTTGACTTTCCATCTTTTTCATGAAAAATTGGTTTCAATCTTCAGAAAACTTAAACATTTGAGTAGGAGGAGGTTATGGGAGAAGACTATGTCAAAATGTGGAAAAACCTGGGAATAGATTTAGAAAACCATGATTGTTTACTTAAGGCATTAGCCGGATTTTATCAACAAATCTATCTTTCTCAAGAAAACCGTCCTGAAGGGATGAAATATTTTGATTTTGTAGTTTCTGAGGCCCATGGTCTTAGGATAAAAGAACTCCTTGAGGCCAAAAAACAAGGGAAAAAAGTAGTGGGGGCTTTTTGTGTGTATGTACCTGAAGAGATGGTCCGTGCGGTAGAAGGTATATGTGTGGGGCTTTGTGCAGGGGCTCAAATAGGTTTTGAGGAAGCAGAAAAAGTTTTACCTAAAAACACCTGTGACCTTATCAAGGCTTTTATAGGTTTTAAACTTACTCAAGTTTGTCCTTACACAGAAAGTTGTGACCTTTTAATAGGAGAGACAACCTGCGACGGAAAGAAAAAGGCTTATGAAATCTTAAATAAACTTACTCAAAAAGTTTATGTTATGGAAGTTCCTCATATGAAAACAGAAAGGGGAAAAGAGCTGTTTTTAAAAGAACTTTTTGCCCTTAAAAATAAGTTAGAAGAGATAAGTCAGCAAACTATGACTTTAGAGCGTTTTAAAGAGGAAGTCAAGGTGGTAAACGAAAAAAGAAAAGCCTTGATGAGACTTGAACGGTTAAGAAGTTATGACCCAGCTCCTATCTCAGGTCTTGATGCTCTTTTGGTGAATCAGATTGCCTTTTACGATGATCCTGTAAGGTTTACTCAAAAGGTAAACGAACTTTGCGATGAACTTGAGGAAAGGGTCAAAAAGGGAATAGGGGTTAAACCTAAAGGAACACCAAGAATACTTATTACGGGATGTCCTTTTGCCTTACCTAACTGGAAACTTCATCATATGATAGAAACCAACGGTGCAGTTGTGGTAGGTGAAGAATCTTGTATAGGAAGAAGGTATTACCACAATTTAGTACCCGAAGATTTTAACAGTATAGAAGAAGGTATCAAACTCTTAGCAGAAAGATATCTCAAAACACCTTGTGCCTGTTTTACTCCGAATCCAGAAAGGATTGAAGAAATCCAAAACATGGCTAAAGAATTAAAAGCTCAGGGGATAGTCTATTATTCTATCCAGTTTTGTACCCCTTATCTTTTTGAAGCCTATCAGGTAGAAAACGCTGTTGACCTTCCTTTTTTAAGGATAGATACCAATTACAGCCTGGAAGATGTAGGACAACTTAAAACAAGATGCGAAGCTTTTATAGAAACGTTATAACCCTTAAGCGTAAAGAGTCACATCTCTAAGTTTAAAAACCTATGAGGATATTAGGACTTGATGTTGGGTCTACTTATATTAAAGTGGCCCTTTTTGAAAATGAAAGGTTAACCCTTTTAGAAAGAGACAAAACTTCTTACCAACCCTTAGAAAGGTGCCTTCAATACATAAACAAATACAAACCAGATCAAGTGGTAGCTACTGGAGACACTTGTCAAGAGAATTGTGTCTCCTTATAAAATCTCTTTACAAACATTTGCCTCAATTCGTATAAAGCAGACTTAATTAAAGGAAGTGGTTTTTGCCATCTCGTTTTCTGAATCCGACTTACTGTTATGTATATCGCAACCTCTGCTGTCTTGATTGATTGAAAATATCCCCCTGTATTTACCCTTATCAGCTCTATCCTGCTATTTATATTCTCAACCACATTCGTCGTGTATATATACCTCCTCACCCCCTCAGGATATTTCTTATAAACAAAA
>NZ_AUIT01000011.1:0-12908 GCF_000423845.1 Thermodesulfobacterium hveragerdense DSM 12571
ACCACTTCCTTTAATTAAGTCTGCTTTATACGAATTGAGGCAAATGTTTGTAAAGAGATTTTATAAGGAGACACAATTCTCTTGACAAGTGTCTAAATAACCCTTCTAATTTTTTACTACTCTTTTAACTTTCAATGAAATTATACATTCTTTTAAGTCTTTCATAGGCTTCCACTCCTTCTTAATTTTGGGTTTAACTTTATCATCTTTACCAGGAGGGGAGCCCCTTACCCCTAAAATTCAGACACAATTAATGAAACACTACCAACTTTTTTAAATTTATAACTATTTCTTCTCTGAAAATCTAAAAGTTTATAATTTTAAATTAACCATGTTATGGTATATTAAAATTTTTAAGACCTCGTCTAAAAAATAATTGATAGAGTTAATGATGGATAAGGTTGTAGTCTTGGGAATAGGAAACATTTTGCTTGCAGATGAAGGAATAGGGGTTTTAGCAGTTAAAGTTTTAGAAGAGTTTTTTGAGATCCCTCATGAAAAGGTGGAGCTTGTTGACGGAGGAGTAGGTAGTTTCCAACTTCTCCCTTACATAGAAAAAGCCAAAAAACTTCTGGTAATAGATGCCATCGCAAAAGGAAGTCCTCCTGGCACCTTTCACAACTTTACTAAAGACACCCTGCCTAAACAGATTCTTGAAAAACTTTCAATCCATGAGGTAAGCTTTTTAGACATACTAACCTTGGCTGAGATGAGAGGTTTTTCTCCTGAAGACCTTGTGGTGTTAGGTTTAGAACCTGAAATCCTTGAGATGAGATATGAACTTTCTCCTTCAGTAAAGGCTAATTTTATCCCTCTAATTGAAGCGGTGGTTTCTCAACTTAAAGATTGGGGTATAGAGCTTGTCCCAAAGAAAGACCTCCGTCGTTGGGAGGAACTTTTGTTTGTAAATAGACCTTAAAACCTTTTTTGGTGAGTCTTTCTATAATTCTTTCTACCAAAGGCTTGTTCATCATAACCCCTCCAGAAAGGCAAACCTTCTCTATCCCTATTTTTGTAGCCGTTTCCTCACAAACCTTAGCCAGGGTATTGATAAATTTGGTAGCCTTTACTGGTAAAGGCTCTTTTCCAAAGGCAATCTCTTCTATCATCTCTTTCCAGTCAAAAATCAGGATATCCCCTTTTTCCTCTATTTTTATTGCATAATCATCTTTTAAATCATACAAAAATAGGTCTTCTAACTGCATCGCAGACTCTCCCTCATAGTGGTTAACAAAGTTTAAACCTGTTAGCGCAGCCACCCCATCAAAAAGCCTTCCACAAGAAGAAGTTAAGGGTGAGTTTATACCCTTTTTCCAGGCTTGATAAAGAAGGGTCAACTCTTGTTGAGTAAATTCTTTGAAAAAAGGTAAGGAGAGGTCGAAAGTTTTTTCTCCGAAAAGTTCAAACATCAAACTTAAGGCTACCCTTTTAGGTTCTTTTACCGCTTTTTCTCCTCCTATCAATCTAAAATGCTTAAAATGGCCAACTCTCTGATACTTATTTCCTTTTACTACGAGAAATTCTCCTCCCCAAACGGTATGGTCTTCTCCGTATCCTGTACCATCCCAGGCAACCCCCAAAACCTCATCAAAAATTCCGTTTTCTGCCATACAAGAGAGGATGTGGGCAAAATGATGCTGTATCTTTATAAGTTCAAGCCCCTGTTCTTTGGCAAAAATTTCTGCCCATTTAGTAGTCTCATAAAAAGGATGCAAGTCAGCCACTACTACCTCGGGTTCAAACTCATAAAGTTTGGTAAAGTCTAAAAGGGTTTTTTCGAAATCTTTAAGGTCCTCTAAAGTTTCTATGTCTCCGATGTGCTGACTTAGCACTATTTTGTTTTGGAAGGCAAGAGCAAAGGTATTTTTTTCCCTTGGGCCTACCGCAAGCACCCGTTTTTTTACGTTAAAAGGTAGAAAAAGCGGCAAGGGAGCATAACCTCTTGCCCTTCTTATAAACACAGGACCTCCTGCTATTACCTTTACCACCGAATCATCGGCTCTTCTTAAGATTTTTCGGTTATGAAGAAGCAGATAGTCTGCAAGGGGACAAAGTTTGTTAAAGGCCTCTTCGTTGTCTATTACGATAGGCTCATCTGAAAGGTTAGCAGAGGTAACCACCAAAGGAAGGTCTATCTCTTTTAGAATTAAGTGATGCAAAGGGGTGTAGGGCAAAAAAGCTCCTATTTTTTTTAATCCTGGGGCTATTTCCTCAGGTAAAAGCTTGCCTTTTTTTTCCAAAAGGACTATCGGCTGAGAAGGAGACAAAAGAAGATCTCTTTCCTCAGGACTAACCCAACAATACTCTTCTAACTGGTCTAAATCTTTAAACATTACGGCTAAAGGCTTTTTAGACCTCCTTTTCCTTTGTCTTAAAAGTTTTACCACCTCACCGTCTGTAGCATCGCAGACAAGATGAAATCCTCCTAAACCTTTGACAGCTACTATTTTTTTCTGTTTTATTTTTTCTATGGCTTGATATAAAGCCTCTTCCTTTTCTGCCAGCTTGTTTCGTTTAAAATCATAGAATTCAAGCTGAGGGCCACAGACTGGACAAGCTATAGGTTGAGCATGAAATCTCCGGTCAACAGGATTGGTATATTCTTCAAAGCATGCAGGACACATCGTAAATTCTTTCATCACCGTCTTTTCTCGGTCATAAGGCAAACTCTCTATGATGGTAAACCTTGGGCCACAAAGGGTGCAGTTGATAAAGGGATATCGATACCTCCGGTCTGTAGGCGTAAAAAGCTCTTCTAAACAAAATTCACAGGTAGCTACATCAGGCAAGATGTCTAAGGTTATCTCTTCTTCTTTGAGGCTTTTTTTTATAAAAAAGTCTTCATAGCCTACAGGGGAAAGTTTTTCATGAACCAGACGGTAAATTTGAGAAAGCCGTGGTTTTTCTTTAACTAACCTTTCTAAAAAATCCTGTAGAATATCCTCGTTGCCTTCAACCTCGATAAAAACTCCGTTGGTATCGTTGCTGACAAAACCTGTCAACCCTAAGGATTTGGCAAGATTATACACAAAAGGGCGAAAACCAACCCCCTGGACGACCCCGTTTATCCTAATCCGGTATCTAATCCTCATCGACCAGTTCTAAGCTTTTGAGTAACATCTCTTCTCCTGAAAGAACCTCAGTTTCAAAGGAACCACAAAAAGGACAAGTAAGATCCCATTTTTCTTTTGAAAATTCTCGCTGACATTTCTGACATTTCATCCTAAGATCTTCTATTTCTATCACGATTTCTGCGTCTTTCAAAATGCTTCCTTGTTTGAAAAAATCAAGGGCGGTTTGTAATAGCTCAGGCTCAACCCCAGAAAATCTTCCTATCAACAAAACCGCCTTTGCTACTTTTTTCTTAGGGTGATTAACCATCAAGTCTTCTACGGTTTTTATCACGTTTTGAACGATAAAAAACTCATGCATAGGCCTTACCTAACAAATCCTCGGAAAGAGTTCTCCTGAGGTATTTTCTAAAACCCTATGAGTGCCATACAGTGTTTTGAGATATACTTGAGGAGAGGGACTATGATCCAACACCTGTCCTATGATGTTAGCTTCAGCTGCAGATGGATGGGATCTTAAAATTTCTAAGGCCTTGTGGGCATCTTTTTCTGGTAAGGCTATTACTACCCTCCCTTCACAGGCTAAATGATAGGGCTCAAATCCAAGGGCCTCACAAAAGGCCTTTACCTGAGGCCTAACAGGAATTTTTTCTTCCTCTACCACCAGATTTACCTGAGAACTATCAGCCCATTCATGAAGAGTAGCTGCTAATCCTCCACGGGTTGGATCCCTCATCGCATGGATTTCAATCCCGCTTTTAAAAAGGGGATTTAACACAGGCCAAAGGGTTTCGCAGTCACTTTCTAACTCTATATCTACTTTTATACCTTCTCTTTCTGCCAGGATACAGGCTCCATGGTCTCCTATAGGGCCAGAAACCAAAATAACGTCTCCTGGTTTTAGGTTTTTACAAGAAATGCCTGAATAAATCACCTCTCCTATACCTGAGGTTGTGATAAAAATACCGTCTACCTCTGACTTGGGTACGATTTTTGTATCTCCTGCCACGATGTAAATTTCGTTTTTTATGGCCTCTTCTTGCATAGACTGTAAAATCTTTTCTAAATCTTTGATTTTAAACCCTTCTTCGATGATAAAACCTACCGTAAGATATAAAGGTTTAGCCCCCATTACCACTAAATCATTTACCGTGCCAGTTACAGCAAGTTTCCCTATGTTGCCACCTTTAAAGAAAATAGGTTTTACGGTAAAACCATCTATGGTGAAAGCCAATCGAGAAATTTGATTGGTTAGTAAAGCTGCATCTTCAAGAGGCTCAAGAATAGGGTTGGTAAAATATTTGAGAATAAAATCTTTTATCAAAGATAAGGTTTCCTCTCCGCCTCCTCCATGAGCTAACAAAAGTTTTTCAACTCCCATAACCTTTCCTCTATCTGAGAGATTTTTTATGTTGATTATAGGAATCCTCTAAAAATTTAACCCAAAGGTCAAACCCTTCTCCTGTTTTGGCAGAAAGGGCGATAATCTGAGCCTTAGGATTGATCTTTTGTATCTGGGCTTTTACCTTTTCCAGGTCAAAGTCAAAGTAGGGAAGCAAATCTATCTTGGTGATAACCACCAACTGAGAAACCTTAAAAATGAGAGGATATTTTTCTGGTTTGTCTTCTCCTTCAGGCACTGAAAGAAGGGTTACGTTAAGGTGGGTGCCAAGGTCATAACTTGCAGGACAAACAAGGTTCCCTATGTTTTCTACAAAAAGAAGGTCGATCTGGTCCATCGGAAGTTTATGCATAGCCTTATGGATCAAAGATGCGTCTAAATGACAGGCACTGCCTGTAGTTATTTGATACACAGGTACTCCTTTTTTCCTTATTCTTTCAGCGTCTCTCTCTGTCTCTAAGTCCCCTTCTATTACCCCTATCCTTAACTTTCCTGAAAGAAGTTCTATAGTTTTTTCTAACAAAGTAGTTTTCCCAGACCCTGGGGCACTCATAAGGTTTATGGCGTAAATTCCGTATTCCTCAAAGTGTTCTCTGTTATGTCTTGCCTGAAACTCATTATATTTCATGATGTCTTCAAGGAGTTGCAAAGTTTCCTTGGAATGGGTATGTTCATGGTGGTGTCCATGGTGGTAGTCATGGTGGTTATGGTGGTCATGATGGTGTTTATGATGTTCATGATGTCTTTTCGATCCTTCTGAAGGATGATTAACTAAACCACACCCACATTCTTTACACATCTTTTCACCTCTTAATAAAATTTAAAAAGAAATTATAATATAAAACTAAAAAAAGTAAAATGGAAAAACCAGAATGACCCAACAAACTACTTATGATCTAACCATAATAGGTGGAGGTCCTGCAGGTCTTACTGCCTATCTTTATGCTCAAAGGGGGATGCTAAATACTCTACTTATAGAAAAAAACTTTCTAGGTGGTCAGGTAGTCCTTACAGAACAGATAGAAAACTATCCCGGATTTCCTGAAGGTATATCAGGGGTTGACTTGATAGAAAAGATGGTTAAGCAAGTAGAAAGATTAGGGTTGAACTTATTATCAAAAGAAGTCATTAGTATAGAAAAAGAACAGGAGCTTTTTAAAATCTGGTTTTCTGACAAGACCTATGTTTTAAGTTATGCGGTTATCTTAGCTTTAGGGGCATCCCCTAAAAAATTAGGTATTCCCGGGGAAAATGAATTGATAGGCAAAGGAGTTTCTTTTTGTGCTACCTGTGACGGACCTTTTTTTAAGGATGAGGTGGTGGCTGTGGTAGGAGGTGGAGATTCGGCTCTTAAAGAAGCCTTAGAGCTTACTAAATTTGTAAAAAAGATTTTTTTAATTCACCGAAGAGATAAATTTAGGGCTGAAGCCTATTTGCAAAATTTGGTTTTTAAAAACCCTAAGATTGAGATAGTCTTGAACTCAACCGTAGAGGCTATCGAAGGAAAACACAAGGTAGAAAGGATAAAGGTTTTAAACCACAAAACAGAAGAGGTAAATTGGTTAAAAGTTTCTGGGGTTTTTATTTTTATAGGATATGAACCTAATACCTCTTGGTTAAAAGGTTTCGTCGATTTAGACCCTAACGGTTTTATTATTACAGATAAAAACACGGAGACCTCTAAGAAAGGAATTTTTGCCTGTGGAGACTGCGTTAGTAAACCCTTTAGGCAAATAGTGATTGCCTGTGGTGAGGGCGCTGTAGCTGCACTTAGCGTTAGAGAGTACTTAGAAGATGTTAAAAAGAAATAGGTTTTGGGCTCTATTTTTAACCATCTTCTTAGGGTTTTTATTGTCCGGCTGTTTTAAAGATAAAGGAAGACAAATTCAGGAAAATAAGACTTCAGAGATTTTAAACGGACCTCCTTTAGTCATAGGGGTCTTAAACGTAAGCTCTCCCCAACAAACCTTTTTACAGCTTTATCCTTTAAAAACCTATTTAGAAAAAAAACTTAAAAAACCTGTTTCGATAGACATCTCAGCTAACTTTGAAGAACTAACCCAAAAAGTGGCAGAGGATAAGCTACATCTTTTAATGATAGACCCTGCTTTTTACTGCGAATTAAAGACCCTTTATCCTGAAAAGATTTTTCCTCTGGTTAAGCCCAAGGGGGGGCAGGGAGAGGCAAGTAGCGTGTTTGTAACCAAAGAAAATTCAGGAATAGAAAGAATCTTTGATGCTGTTAATAAAAAGCTTGCCTTAGGAGATAAAAATTCTTCTTTCAGTTATCTAATCCCTCTGTCTATGCTAAAAGACTTAGAACTTTCTCTAAAAGACTTTTCTAAGGTAGACTTTTTAGGTCAGGAAAAAAGGATTGCTCTCTCCGTATTGATAGGAGATTATGAGGTAGGAGCCTTAAGCGAATTGATAGCCAAACCATACTTAAATTCAGGTCTTAAGGTAATAAAGGCTTCTGAAAAGGTGCCTGTTTTTTTGATAGCCTCAACCTCTGCTTTAGAAGAAAAACAGTTTAAAGAAATCCTTTTATCCCTCCCTAATGAGGTTTTAACCAACCTACAGGTAGAAAAACTTGTTCCTGCTGAAGACAGAGACTTTGATTACATAAGAGTACTGATAAAACTGTTTAAAGGGAAGGATTTAATAAAATACAGACCTGATACCATAAAGGTAGCCATTTTACCTCTTTACAGTCCGCTTACTATCTATCAGAGATTTGATCCTTTGATGAAGTATCTTTCAGAAAAGACAGGAAAGGAGTTTAAAATTGTCATCCCTAAAAATTTCGAAGAATTTATTACCTTAGTAAAGAAAAAAGAAGTACACTTTGCCTATCAAAATCCCTATGTTTATGCTCTTCTGTCGAAATCTGGACATGCGAAGGCTATAGCCCTAACCGTAGGAGAAGACTGTATAGATGAATCAAGTGAGGTATGTGGAGGGGACAGGTTTAGAGGTGTTATCATCGTAAGAAAAGATAGTCCGATAAAAAAAATAAAAGACTTAAAAAACAAAAAAATTTTTATAGTTTCTCCTTATTCTGCCGGTGGTTTTCTTTCACAAAAAATTTATTTAGAAAAGAGAGGATACAATTTAAGGAGAGATTTTAGGTTAGTAGACGTGAAAAGGCAAGAAAGGGTGATCATCGGGGTGTACAAAAAAGAGGCAGACGCAGGTTTCATAAGAGAGGCAGCTCTTGGTGTTTTTGGAAAAGAAGTAGATCTCTCTCAGATAGAAGTTTTGACCCCAACAGAGTTTTTACCAAACTGGCCCTGGGCGGTGGTTAAAGCAGACAAGGACCTCGCAAAAAAAGTCCAAGAATCACTCACCCATCTACCTGCTTCTATCCTAAAAAACCTAAAAGTAAAAAAATTTGAACCTGTTGAAGATAAAGAGTTTGAACCTATAAAAAGATATGTTAATCCGTAAAGATTTTTTATCAACTTTTTATAAACTCTTAAGAAGTTTTAGCATTAAAAGCAGAATCTTTCTTTCTTTTTTGTTTTTGATAACCTTATTACTTTTTAGCGTAAATTTTTTGATAATAAACTACCAAAAAAACTCCTTAAAAAATCAATATTATGAAGGACTAAACCATAACTTAGAAAACTTCTCTTTAGAGGTAGTAGACTGGTTGGTTTTTTTTGACCCTCTTAAACTCGAAGAAAAGATAAGTTCTTTAAAAAACCTTCCAGGGATAGTATATGTGATGGTTGTTGACAAAAACGGAAGGATAGTAGCCCATACCAACCCTTCTCAGTTAGGCCAATTTATTCCTGTAAATGATTCTACCTTCAAAACCTGGGATAATTTAGATAATAATGGGATAAAGCACTTTAACCGTCCGGTTTTCAAAGAAGACTTTTCGTTAGGTGCGGTTAGGATAGGAGTTTCAGAAGCAGACATTAATGATTTTATTGAACACTCTATAAATACGCTGAAACGTTATATGCTTTTTATATCGGGAGTTTTTTTGCTGGTAGCGCTTGTGGTGGCGTACTTTATATCTATCACCCTAACCAAACCACTAAACAAACTTAAAAAAAGCATTCAAAAAGTGCAGGCTAACGAGTTTGAATTTTGTGAAAATGAAAAACTTATTTTATGTAAAGACTTCTACCAGTGCAAGGATTATCGATGCCCTTCTTACGGAAAAACCAGATGTTGGCTTAACGACGATTCGAAAAAATGGTGTAAGAGTGTTTTAAAGATTGAGTGTGAAGATTGTTTTGTTTATAAGTATTCATGTGGTGATGAGTTAGGCTATGTAATAGAAAGTTTTAATAAGATGGTAGCAGACCTAAGGTCTTATATGGAACAACTTGATAAAGCCACCAAAGAAAAAATTAAGCTTGAAAAATATTCTGCGGTTTCAGAGATGGCCATGGTTGTTGCTCATGAAATCAAAAATCCGTTAAACTCTATTAAGGCTGCTTGTTCTTACCTTAAAACCAACTTTAAAGGTAAAGTTTTGCAGGAATTTCTTTCCATAATAGATAAAGAAACCCAGAGATTAAACGAACTGATCACCGGTTTTTTAACCTATGCAAGGCCTGTTCCCTTAAAACTTGAAAAAATGCAGATTAATAATATCATAAAAGAAATAATAAATTTGGTGAAACCTGAGTTTGAAGAAGAAGGAAAACAAATAGAATTAAGTTTAGATCCTTCTATACCTGAGTTTTATTTTGACCCCTATCAACTCAAACAGGTGATGTTAAACCTTTTGGTAAACGCCGGAGACGCTACAAAAAAAGGAGATAAAATCTCGGTTGCGACCCAAATAGAAGGAGGCTTTGTCGTGATTTCTGTAAAAGATACGGGTGAAGGGATACCAGAAGAACTGTTAGATAAAGTGTTTGAACCGTTTTTTACTACTAAGGTTACAGGGTCAGGTTTAGGGCTTGCTTGTGTAGAAAAAATCGTTAGAGAACATGGAGGCAAGATATCTGTTTTTAGTAAAAAAGAAGAAGGGACAGAATTTAAAGTTTTCATCCCGATAAGGCATGAACTATAAAATACTTTTTATAGATGATGAGATAAACAGTCTAAAAACCATTTCTACCATCCTCAAAAAACATGATTACACTGTAATCACCGCCCAAACCGTAGAAGAAGGTATTTTCCAGCTTAGAAAACACAAACCTCACTGTCTACTTCTTGATTATAGACTTCCTGGTATGGACGGGATAGAAATGTTAAGGTGGCTAAAAAAGGAAAACATCGTATTGCCGGTAATCATGCTTACTGCTTATGGAACTATAGAAAAAGCTGTAGAGGCTATGAAATTAGGGGCTTTTCATTATCTGGTAAAACCGGTTGACCCTGAACTTCTGGTTGAGGTAATCAAAGATGCTATCTCTAAACATGAAAAATTAGACTATAAAGAAGACATCTCTCATAAATTTCCAGAGATCATAGCTAAAAGTTCGGTAATGAAAGAAGTTTTTTATATAATAGAAATGGTAGCTGATAGTAACTCTAACGTGCTTATTACTGGAGAATCTGGTACAGGTAAAGAACTGATAGCAAGGGCAATCCATAGGCTCTCCAAAAGAAAAGACCGTCCGTTTATAGTGGTTGACTGCACTACCATCCCAGAAAATCTCTTAGAAAGTGAACTTTTTGGATACGAAAAAGGAGCTTTTACCGGAGCTACAGAGAAAAAAATAGGACTTTTAGAATTAGCTAACGGTGGTACCGTCTTTTTAGACGAAATAGGAGAATTACCTATCAGTCTCCAAAAAAAGTTTTTAAGATTTTTGCAAGAAAAGGAATTTCAAAGGTTGGGAGGACTTAACAAAATCAAGGTTGATGTAAGGGTTATTGCTGCTACCAACAGAGATCTCGAAAACGCAGTCAAGGAAGGCACTTTTAGAGAAGACCTGTACTGGAGGCTTAACGTAGTAAGGGTGCATCTACCTCCTCTTAGGGAAAGAAAAGAAGATATTCCTCTTCTCGTCCAGCATTTTATCCAAAAATTTGCTCAAGAAAACAACCGTCCTGTTCCTGTGGTAGAACCTGAGGTGATGGAAATGCTGATAAACTACGAATGGCCTGGTAACGTAAGAGAACTTATGCATGTGATAGAAAGAGCGGTTATTCTTTCTACCTCTGGTGTAATTTCACTTAAACATCTACCAAAAAGAATTTTAGGTTCAAAAGAAAAAGAAATGTCTTCCTCGAACACCTTAAACCTGTTAGAGATGGAAAAAACCCTTATCCTTAAAGCGTTAGAAGAAACCGGATGGAACCAAACTAAAGCGGCTCAGTTGTTAGGCATCTCAAGAAAACAACTGAGGACTAAGATGAAACACCATGGACTTCTTTCTGGAATTTCTAACCAGGAAGAAGAGGAAAAAGATTAAAACATAAATGAATCAATTAGGCTCCCTTTAAAGAAGGGAGCCTAATTGACCTAAGACTATACCTTAAACTGAGAAACTATATCTTTAATCTCCTCAGCAATTCTTCCTACTTCTTCACCTGATGCCTTAAGCTTTTGAGAAGAGCCAATCAATTTTTCTACACCAATCTTTATGGCTTGAGCGTGATCTTCGTTTAAAAGCACTTTGTCTCTGGCAAAAGTGATGTGCTCAAAAACGTTTTGGACAACTATAGCCTGTTCTTCAACTGCTGCAGCGATAGCCACCGCTGCCTCTTCTACTTTTTTCATCATTTCTACAATACTTTCTACAGAATGAGCAACTGAATTGCTACTTTGCAACAAAAGGTCAATCTTTTTCTTGATGTTTTCTGTAGCTTCCTGTGTTTGTCTGGCAAGCTCTTTAACTTCGTTGGCTACTACGGTAAACCCTTTTCCGGCTTCCCCGGCTCGTGCTGCCTCAATCGATGCATTGAGGGCAAGAAGATTGGTCTGGTCTGCGATGTCTTTAATCAGGTCTACCACTTCTATGATCGTTGAAGAGGATGAAATCAAATCTCCTACTAAAATTTTTGATTTATCTACTTCTCTGGCAGTATCAGCTACGATTGACTTGCTTAACTGAGCTTTTTCGCTTATCTCTTTGATGGCTTTAGTAAGCTCATCAAGTTGAGTGGTCACGTTATTTATAACCTCTACGGTCTCAGATGAACTTGCACTTATAAAGTCTGCTTTTTCCGTAAACTCCTTAACAGAGTTAAAGGTGATATCTACATCTTCTTGAAGTTTTTTAGAAAGTCTAAACAAATCTTCAGCCTTTTCTATTAGGTTTTTAACTATCGAAGCCAAGGTTTCTAAGAAATGGTTAAATTTAGAGGCTAACACTCCTAACTCGTCTTGAGACTTAACTTCAAATCTAAAGGTTAAATCGCCTCCACCTCTACCAAGTTCTTCTACCATATTGGTTGTTTCTGATAAAGATTGTGAGATTTTCTGTAAGGTTTTGTTTATCACCATAAAACCAAAGAAAAACACCACAAAGGCAACAAGACCCAAGATAAATCCGCTAAAACGGAAAAGATTTATAATCTCTCCACGCATAATACCTATGATAATAAATCCTATCTGGTTGTTTGAATAATCATAAAGAGGAATGGCGTGAAAAACTAAAGAGCCAACCTCCACAGGATATTTTTTGGTATTAAGAAGCTTTTTTAGCAGGTCTTCGTTTATGTTTTCGGTTTTAGCATAAAGAATTCCTTTGTCTAAAACTTTGGCCTCACCCTTAGAAAGATAAGGGCTCATAATCTTTTCTAAGTCCTTGTTTACAAGGATCACATAATGGGAAATTTGACTATAAGTAGACTGTAAATTTTTAACTAAATCTCTAAGATTCATTCCCAATTCAACAGAACCAAGGGTTTGTCCATCTCTTACTATAGGGGCAATACCCCTAAGGAAAAGACCGTCTCTTCCTGCCTCAAGACCAGTAAGAATATGTTTTTCCTTCTGCACTTTAGCTACAGTAAAACGAAAAGTGGATAAGTCGTCAAGTTTTACATCTTCCCCTTGAGGACGGTTCCAGCGTAAAAAAGATCTTGGGCCAGGGAGATGAAAATGTATATGATATTTACTTAATCCAGCTGATTTAATCTGAGGAGTTACTGTTTCACGAAGGGTCTGACACTTGTCAAGAGAATTGTGTCTCCTTATAAAATCTCTTTACAAACATTTGCCTCAATTCGTATAAAGCAGACTTAATTAAAGGAAGTGGTTTTTGCCATCTCGTTTTCTGAATCCGACTTACTGTTATGTATATCGCAACCTCTGCTGTCTTGATTGATTGAAAATATCCCCCTGTATTTACCCTTATCAGCTCTATCCTGCTATTTATATTCTCAACCACATTCGTCGTGTATATATACCTCCTCACCCCCTCAGGATATTTCTTATAAACAAAATAATGCTCCTTCTTTTTCAAAAGTCCCTTTATATAAGCTGGATACTTCTTCTCATAACTCTTACATAATTC
>NZ_AUIT01000011.1:12918-54418 GCF_000423845.1 Thermodesulfobacterium hveragerdense DSM 12571
AACCACTTCCTTTAATTAAGTCTGCTTTATACGAATTGAGGCAAATGTTTGTAAAGAGATTTTATAAGGAGACACAATTCTCTTGACAAGTGTCTATCTTTTTCTTAAAATTCTTAACCATAAAACCTTCCCTGTAAGATTTTATAGTAATTAAAGAATAAAACAATTTCTAAGAAAAGCCAATATTAGGGTTACATTAATCGACACTTTAAATCACAACGTCTTGTTCTTATGTTCTTTATATACCTAAAATAATACCTAACATAGTGTTTATTTAATTGTGTCTACCAATTTGGTGTAAGAAAGCCTCCCTCCTAAAATTAGATATCGCTTCTTTAAATCCAGGTAAACTCCTACTCCTGTATCTCTCGTTCATCTCCAACAATACAAAATATACCACCTTGTAAACTACAATCTACCCCTGAAAATACCTCTATCACCTTAGCCCTCATCAAGATATCCTTCATTAGCCCCATCTCTACTTAAACTTCATCACCCCCTGCCTCGCTTCCTCTCGATTGAGGCGATTTCACTGCCTCCTTTAGCCCCCTCAATCCGTCTCCTATGACTACCTCTACCCTCTTTAGCCCCCTACCTTAAGCTCTACCAATACCTCCCTCCAATTAATCGCGATTTTCCCCTCAGAACCAAAAAGCCAAAAACCCAATATCTCCCTCCTCCCCTCACACGTAAGCATAACAACCACGTATACCGGCTCTTTACTAACACCCCCTCTCCTTACACTTAAAAACGTAGCATCTACATACAAAGCAAAATACTCCTTTTCAACCTCTCGATTCCTCTATTTATCTATCTCTTGAGTCGTTACCTCTATAAGTCGACTAATGCTTGCAGGAGAGTAATAGAGGAAGGATTTTCGGTTTAAAATCTCTTTTAAGTCTTTCATAGGCTTCCCCTCCTTCTTAATTTTGGGTTTAACTTTATCATTTTTACCAGGAAGGGAAGCCCTTTACCCCTAAAATTTAGACACAATTAATGAAACACTACCTCGGGAAAATCGGAACTGCATTTTCCTTTTTCTAATTTTATAGTAAAATTAAATTACATAAGCTTTAAATTTCATCAAGGAGGGAAACGATGGGGCTTCAAAAAATAATAACTCAATATCTTCCGCAAGGCGTTTTTATCATTACCTCTAAAGCTAACGATAAGATAAACGGGATGACGGCAGCCTGGGTGTCTCAAGTATCTTTTAGACCAAGACTCATAGCCGTCTCCATCGCTCCTCAAAGATATACCTATGAACTTATCAAAGAATCTGGATTTTTTTGCATCAACGTCTTAGGCAAAGGGCAACAGGACCTTGCTAAACACTTTGGTTTTAAAAGTGGAAAAACCTACAACAAATTCGAAAACATACCCTACACCTTTTCGTTAAACGGGATGCCTGTGTTAAAAGACGCCATAGCCTACTTTGAGTGTGAGGTCTACGGAGAATGTAAAGCAGGAGACCACATCATAGTAATCGGAGAGGTTGGAGATTATAAGATTTTAAAAGAAGGGCAAGAGCCTCTTATTTTTAACTGGGATGATTATTTTGGTGGACTTGAGGGATAGACCATGAACTTAGGAGACAAACTTTTGTACTATACTGAACGATTGCAACATTTTTTTGACCGCTATCTAAGGCTTATCTTAGCCTGTGTGGTAATTCTTATAGCTATAGGAATTCTATGGGGTGGGGTTAAATACTATTTTGCTAAAAAAGAAAAGGAAGCTGCTTTTGAGCTTTTAAAAGCTGTAAGCAGCCCTAACTTGATAGCCTCATTGGAAGAGGTAACCAAAAAACATAAAAACACCTCAGCTGGATTAATATCTGCCATGATCCTCTCAGACCATTATTACCAACAAAAGAATTTTAACAAAACCCAGAAACTTTTACCTGTCTTAGAGAAAAAATATCCTGAAAAAATCAAAGGACTTGTTTGGTATTACCAAGCTAAAATAGCCGAATCTCAAGGTAAATGGGACCAAGCCTTTGAACTTTATCAGAAAATCGACCAGAAATATCCTGACCTTCAAAATTTAATATTACTAGACTTAGGTCGAGCGGCTGAAAAAATCGGTAAAACCCATATAGCTAAAGAGTGTTATCAAAAGGCTCTAAATCAAACTCAAGATGAGGTTTTAAAAGGCATTGCCGAAACCAAAATAAAAAACCTAAACTAAACCATGAGCCTTCTTATTTTTAAAAAGTTGGCTGAAGAAAAAATAAGAGAAGCCATGGAAAACGGAGAGTTTGACCATCTTGAGCTTAAAGGGAAACCCCTTAAACTTGAAGAAAATCCTTTTGTTCCTGAAGACCTAAGGATAGTCTATAAAATACTTCAAAACGCAGGCTTTCTCCCTAAGGAAGTAGAGCTTCGAAAAGAGATCGCTAAATTAGAAGAACTTTTAGAAGAAGACTTGCAAGATGCTTATTCAAAGGTTAAAAAACTTTCAACCCTTCTTTTTCATCTAAACCAGATAAGAAAAGGCCCGATAAACATTCCTGACGAATATTTTTGCAAAGTAGCTGAAAAAATCAAGCTGGCTAAAGAAAGTAACAAAGAACCTGCAGAAAAGAAAGAAATCGACTGGATGAAACTTCAAACTTTTTTATACATTTCTTCTTTAAAGCCAAGAAGAAAATAAACGATGAAAAAGTTGTCTGACGAATTTTTCATGCAACTTGCTATCAAAGAGGCAGAAAAAGGATTAGGCTACACTTCTCCTAATCCAGTGGTAGGAGCGGTCCTAGTAGATCCTGTTACTCAAACAGTAATCTCCAAAGGTTATCATAAGCACTACGGAGGACCTCATGCAGAAATAGTAGCCATAGAAAAAGCAAGGGGGAAAACCCAAGGAGCTATCCTTTATGTTACCTTAGAGCCTTGCAACCATCATGGGAAAACCCCTCCGTGCACTGAAAAAATTTTAGCAAGCGGGATAAAAAAAGTGGTCTGTGGAATAAAGGACCCAAACCCTGTAGCTAAAGGAGGCCTTGAGTTTCTTGCCTCAAAAGGAATAGAAGTCAAAGCCGGGGTATTAGAAAGGAAAGTAAAAGTTTTAACCCGTTTTTTTCTTAGCAGAATCCTAAGAAAAAGACCCTGGATTTTACTAAAAGTTGCGGCAAGTTTAGACGGCAAGATTGCTACTTCTACCGGTGATTCAAAATGGATAACCGGGAAAAAAGCAAGAGCATACGCCCATAAGCTAAGAGGGATGTTTGATGCCATCCTAGTTGGGAAAAACACGGTAAGTAAAGACAATCCCCTTCTTACCTGCAGGTTAAAAAAAGGAAAAAATCCTATAAGGATTATTCTTGATACCAATCTAAGTCTTAGCTTGGATTATAAGGTCTTTCAAACCTTAGATGAAGCTCAAACGATTATAGTATGCCAGGAAAAGGTGCCTCAAGAAAAAGTAAAAGCCTTTCAAAACGCAGGGGTTCTCGTTTGGAAACTTCCGTTAAAAACCAGCAAAGTAGACCTGAACTTTTTGATGGAAAAATGTTTAGAACATGGTATCAACTCAATAATGGTTGAAGGAGGAGCCAAAGTTCATGGGAGTTTTTTAGAAGAAGGTTTGGTGGATGAAGTTTGTTACATAATCGGTCCTATGATTATTGGAGATAAAAGAGGAACTTCTGCGATAGAAAGAAACCCGATATCAAGCCTTCAAGAGGCTATACGCCTTTACGAGTTACGTTTAAAAAAATTATATGACTCTTATATGTTTAATGGATACACAGAACAAGGGATTAGTCTTATCGAAACTCCTTTAAAATAGTCATAATTTCTTCTTTAAGAACCTCTAAAGGTTTTTCTGAAGAAAAAACTCTATGAGCCCTTTTGGCTTTTTCTTCTAAGGGAAGTTGTAAACTTGCTAGTTTTAAAGAGAGGTCAGGACAGGTTGACCTTGTCTTAATCCTTTCTTGCTGGGTTTTTGAGGAACAAACAACCACCCAAACCTCATCAAACATCTTCTCCCATACACATTCAAACAAAAGCGGGACCTCCACAAAAACCACCCTTTCTCCTTTTTGATTACAGGCTTCAAGAAAGCTTTTTAATTCAACCCTGACCGCTGGATGCAAAACCTCCTCTAAAGACTTTTTTGCCTTTTCATCTGCTATGATTCTTTCCAAAATCTTTTTTTTATCTAAAGTCCCAAACAACTGGAAAATTTTTTCTCTAATCTCAGGTTGTTCATAGAGTTTTTTTACTACTTCATCACAAGAAAACACAGGATAGTCTAATCCTTTTAAAAGGTTTAGTAAAGTGGTCTTACCTGTAGCAACTCCTCCGGTGATGGCTATTTTTTTCATTTTTTAACCAGATTTAAATAGACTTGGAAATCCTCAGGAATAGGGGCCTCAAATTCCATCTCTATGTTTGAGATAGGATGGAAAATTTTTAACCGAAAGGCATGAAGCATCAGCCTTGGTGGTTTAGGAGCATCAGGCTTTAACCCTCCATAGATAGGATCTCCCAGGATTGGGTGCCCTAAAAAAGAAAAATGAACCCTTAGTTGATGGGTTCTTCCGGTAACAGGTTTGGCAACAACCAAACACGCTTTGTTAAGATACTTTTTTACCTCATATAAAGTAATAGCAAGCCTTCCTTCTTTCAAAACCGCCATCTTTTTTCTGTGGGTAGGATGGCGTCCGATAAAGTTTTCTATTTTACCTTGCTGGGGTTTAAGGTGTTTGTAGAGAATGGCTAAATAGTTTTTCTCTATTAATCTTTGCTTAAAAGCCTCTACCAGCAACTTATGAGACATGTCATTTTTGGCAACCAGCATAAGACCTGAGGTATCCTTGTCTAAACGGTGCACTATCCCAGGACGTATTTTCCCTCCGATGGCTGAGAGATTCTTAAGTTTTTTTAATAAGCCATGGACCAAAGTATCGTCCAAATGCCCTGGGGCAGGATGAACGACAATTCCAGCAGGTTTGTTGATAACAGCTATATGTTCATCTTCATAAATTATATCAAAAGGAACATCCTTAGGATTAAGCTCTAAAGGTTTAGGATCAGGAATTTTAACCTGAATAAAGTCTTGCATCTTGATTTTATAACTTGGTTTTACTGGTCTACCGTTTACTAAAACCAAAGACGTTTCGATCAACTCTTGGACTCTACTTCGACTTAGGTCTGAAATTTTTTCTTTTAAAAAAACATCTAACCTTTTTCCTCCATCATGTTCCTCTACCCTAAGTTCTAACATTTTTTCTTCCATAGCTACATAACCTTAAATCTCCCAAAATCCTTTAAAAGCAAGCAAATCCTTTATTTTTCTAAAAAGCTCTAAAGCATAAGTGGAAGGGGAAACCTCATAAGAAGAATATTTTGTTTCTTCTTCTACCAGTTTTTTGATTATGGTAACAATCCCTTCTGAAAGATTGTTAAGGTCATACCCTCCTTCTAAAGAAAACAAAATTTTACCATCACAAAAATTATAGGCTATCTCTTTAAAGATCTCGGTAATCCTGACGATTCCTTTAGCAGTGACCTCGAGATCTCCTAAAGGGTCACCTACCATACAATCAAAACCTGCAGAGATAAGTATTAACTGAGGTTTATATTGAAACGCTATAGGTTTAAGAAGGTTTTGATAAAAGAAAATAAAGTCGTCATCTCCACATCCATGCTTCAGGGGAACATTTATCGTATAGCCTCTTCCATAACCTGTTCCTATTTCATCATAGTTTCCAGTTCCTGGATAATAAGGATATTGATGGGTAGAGAAAAATAAAACTTCATCAGTATGATAAAAAGACTTTTGGGTCCCATTTCCATGATGAAGGTCAAAGTCTACTATTAAAATCCTTTTAATTCCGTAATAATTTCTTGCATAATAAGCTGCAAGAGCTATGTTGTTAAAAAGGCAAAAACCCATGGCCCGATCTCTTTCTGCATGATGTCCAGGTGGTCTAACTAAGGCCAACACGTAATTTAATCCCTCTTCAAAAAGAAGCCTTAATCCTGTTTTTTGAGCACCGACTGCATAACAAGCAGCCTCAAAAGAATGTTCATTTACTGCTGTATCTCCATCTATCTGAAAAAAACCCTTTTCTGAAGAGGTCTTTATTAAATTATACAAACCTTCTGTATGGTTCCAAAGTATTTCTTCCTTAGTGGCTCTATCAGGAGAAAAAATCTCTATCATGTGGTTTACATCTCTCTCCTTTAGTCTCTTCACTATAAATCTAAGCCTTTCAGGACTTTCAGGATGAAAATTACCAGCCCTATGTTTAAAAAAAATTTCATCAAAAATAACAGCTACCTTCTTTAACATCGTAGCTCCCTACATTTTTTAATTTTACTCAATTTAGTATAAAACTAATTATCTTTAAAGCAACACTCCCTATAAATTTGTGTCCTTTTTTTCATAAAAGTGTTTAAGAGGAGAGCAGCAGACATTCTTACACCTTCTATGGATTCATTTCTTGAGTTTTCATCAAGTACTTTTTTCAGTTTTAGTTTTATGTTTTTTTATTTCTAAAATATTTGCTACACTAAATATTATATATACAATTTCTATCATAACTTTCCCTTTTAAAAAGTATCTATTTCTGGTTGTTTTCTTTACGATTTATAGTACAATTGTATAACATAACAAAACCCTACCAGGGAGATGTAAGATGAAAAAAAGAAGCAGATTTGTTACCATAGATGATGTAAAATTTGTGTATGAAAATTATGCCAAGATGAGAGCATCTGAAATAGCGGAAAAATTAGGGATTAGTAAATTTCAAGTAAACAAAATAGTAAATGAACTGAGAAAAAGAGGTATTAATATTCCTAAAAAAATCGGTAAAAAGATGAATGTTTATGATCAATTTGTAGAAATGTTAAAAGAAGGAAAATAAAGCTTAATCGTTTAAGATTGTTTCTATCAATTCACAATCTTTACTAATTTGGGTCTTAAGTTCTTCTATAGAGCCAAATTTCCTTTCTGGTCTGATTTTTTTGACAAATTCTACCTTAAGTTGTTTTCCATACAATTCTTGGTTAAATCCTAACAGGTGGACTTCTACAGAGAGTTCTTTTTGTTCAAAGGTAGGTTTAAAGCCGATGTTCATAGCTCCTTTAAACCTTTGATTTTGGTAGTAAACCCACACTGCGTAAACCCCTGAGGGGGGCAAAAGTTTGTTTTTAGGGATTTCTATGTTAGCCGTAGGAAATCCAAGTTTTTTCCCTATCCCTTGACCTTTTATCACCTTTCCTATCAGAAAGTAGCGATGTCCAAGGAAAAGGTTGGTCTTTTCTATATCTCCTTTTTCGATGGTCTGTCTTATCAAAGTACTTGAAACAGTTGTATGGTCAACAGTAACAGGATTTACCATCTTTACCACAAAACCAAACCTTTCTCCTAATCTTTTTAAAAATTCTGGGTCACCCTCTCTTTTTCTGCCAAACCTAAAGTTAAAACCTATGACTATCCCTTTAGCCTTAAAGTTATCTACTAAGTATTCTTCTACAAAAAGATCTGGGGTAAGTTGAGCTACGCTAACTGAAAAAGGTATTATAGCGATATTTTCTATGTTTAGACGAAAAAAAAGGTCAAGTTTTTCTTCAAAGGTGGTTAAAAGTTTAAAGTTGGCCTCAGGGAACAAAACAGTTCGAGGATGGGGGTCAAAAGAAACTAACAAAGGGGTTACACCTAATTCTTTACTAAGGGCAAAAGTTTCTCTAAACAGGTTTTTATGTCCTAAATGAATACCATCAAAACTTCCTATGGTAACAGCGGTTTCGAAAGGCAAAGGGAAATCCTTAGGGGTATATATTTTCAACCTTCCCCTCCACCAACTTTAAAAAGCTGTCAAAAAGATAGACTGAATCATGAGGCCCCGGGGCGTTTTCAGGATGGTATTGGACTGACATTGCCCTAAGGTCTGGCACAAAAATTCCTTCAAGGGTATCATCATTAAGATTTACATGGGTAATCACCGTATCCTTAGGAAGCTCTTCTTTTCTAACGCAAAAACCGTGGTTTTGAGAGGTAATTTCTACCTTTTTGTTTATAAGGTTTAAAACAGGATGGTTTATGCCTCTATGTCCAAACTTTAGTTTATAAGTAGTAGCTCCTAAGGCTTGCCCTAAGATCTGATGACCTAAACATATACCGAAAAAGGGTTTTTTACCTAAAAGTTGTTTTACCGTTTTTACGATGTGTTGTAAAGGTGCAGGATCTCCTGGACCGTTAGAAAGAAAAATTCCGTCAGGGTTATGGGCAAGGATCTCTTCAGCTGAAGTATAGCAAGGAAATACCAAGCACTCAGCATCTCTTTCTACAAACAACTTTAACTGATTAAACTTTAAACCACAATCTAACACCGCTATTTTATATTTAGCTTCACCCTTAAAAGAGGCTAACCTTTCCTTCCCCTGTTTTCCGTAATAATAAGGCTCTTTACAGGTAACATATTGAACTAAGTCTCTACCTACATAATCAGGACTTTCTTTTATCTTTTCTAAAAATTTTTTAGGATCCAAAGTCTCAGTGGTTATCCCTCCCTTCATAGAACCGTAAAGTCTAAGGTGCCTGGTTAAAGCCCTGGTATCTATACCCTCTACACCTAAAACGTTATTTTCAGTCAACCACTCTCCTAAGGACTTTTTAGCTCTCCAGTTGCTGTAAAAAGGTTGATACTCTCTTATGATAAATCCTGCTACCTGAACTCTTTCGCTTTCCATATCTTCAGAATTGATCCCATAGTTTCCGATAAGAGGATAAGTCATGGTCACTATCTGACCATAATAAGAGGGGTCGGTGAGTATTTCTTGATAACCGGTCATCCCTGTGTTAAACACTATCTCACCATAGGTTTCTCCGGTTATGGTAAAAGACTTACCCCAAAAATAGGTACCATCTTCAAGCATTACCAAGGCCTTGTGTCTGTCCATAGGGCACCTCTTATTTTTTAATTTTTATGGTTAAGCCTTTGTTTTGCTTCCCACAATAAATAATCTCGGATAAAGTCGTCTATCTCTCCGTCTAAAACATCTTCCACCTTAAAAACCTCTAACTGGGTACGATGGTCTTTAATCACCCTGTAAGGATGTAAGATATAACTTCTTATTTGATTGCCCCAACCTATCTCTTTTTTTTCTCCGATCAGGCTTTCTTTTTTCTGTTCAAGTTTTTGTTTTTCTAATTGATATAGTCTTGATTTTAATATTTTCAAAGCTATGGCCTTGTTAAGATGTTGGCTTCTCTCGTTTTGGCAAGTAACCACTATCCCTGTAGGAATGTGGGTAATTCTAACCGCACTTTCTGTTTTGTTTACATGCTGACCTCCATGACCTCCTGCCCTCATGGTTTCAATCCTTAAGTCTTCGGGCCTTATTTCTACTTCTATGTTTTCCTCTATTTCAGGAATTACCGTTACCGAAGCAAAAGAGGTATGTCTCCTTGCGTTGGCGTCAAAAGGCGAAATCCTAACCAACCTATGAACACCCTTTTCTCCTTTAAGATGGCCATAAGCCCAAGGGCCTTCAACCAAAACCACCGCACTTTTTATCCCTGCCTCTTCTCCAGGAAGACTGTCTACCAATTTTACAGAAAATCCTTTTTTTTCAGCCCACTTCACATACATCTTTAGCAACATATAAGCCCAGTCCTGAGCGTCTGTCCCCCCTGTACCAGCATGGATGCTTAAAATGGCAGAAGAATAGTCATACTCATCAGAAAGAAGAAGCTTACTTTCTTCTTTTTTTAGTTTTTTTTCAAACTGTTCTATCTCTTCAAAAAGAATTTCTAAATAATCTGGACTTTTTTCCTCTTTATAAAGTTCATACCACTCAGAAAGATTTCGAAAATCTTTTTCTAAATCTTCAAAGAGGTTTAACCTTTCTATCAGGTTTACACGCTCTTTAAGAAGGTTCTTAATAGAAGGTGATTCCCAATCGATGTCGTTTTTTTGAAAAACTTCTTCTATCTGAGAAAGGCGTTTTTTGATGGAATCGGGGTCAAAGACACCCCCTTAAATCTTGAAGCTGTTCAGCAAAATAATTTAACATCTTTTCTAAGTCTATGTTTTTATAAACCTGAGTTGCTGTTTTCATAGCGAGATAAATATAAAACAATTTTTTAAAAATTAAAGCCTAAAAACCAAACTTTCTGAACCTTTATATCTAATATCTTGGCCATCAAACATAAGGAGCTGAAATCCTTCTTTTTTTAACTCTTCTAACCGTTGTTTTACAGGAGCTGGGTCTAAGTTAAAGATAGACAAATCAGGAGAAAGCTGAGAAAGGGACCATAAACTTAAGAAGCTTACTATCTTATCTGTAGAAAAGATATGATCATACACATAAACATGTGCCTTTCTTTCGATAAGGTCCTCCGTCTTAGCTTGAGCTAATCTCCCTATTCCCCAGATTACCCCTCTCTGAGCCGGTGGAAACTCTAAGTAATTATCTGCCTTATATTTTCTTTCATCCTTCGGGTCCCAGATGTAGGAAACATAAATCGAAAGATATTCTTTCCTCAAAACCTCTGAGTAAAACATCGCCTCAGCAAATCCTTCAGGAACCCCCCAAGCCATGCTTCCTGACTCCTCGTTTAACATCCACATAAGCCTTCTGATTACTACCCTTGCCTTCTCTATATCTTGATCTGCTATTTTCTTTACGACCACACCAAAACAGGCTATAGCCTTCCATCTTACCCTTTCATCTTTATGCAAAAAAGCCCCTATTAAAAAGCTTACCACCTTAGAAGGAGGGAATAAGTTTATGGTTTCTAATGCTTTAAAAAGAGGGGCCTCCTCCAAAGTTTGGAGGACCCCCTTTTTAAGTGAACTCTGATAAAATTTATTCAAAACTAACCTCTTTTTATACCTCTTTTATCTTTTGACCTAAAAGCCTTCCCAAATCTTCGCAGCTTTTAAGTACTTCCTGATTAGGAGCATATCTACATTTTATCCCTTCATGAATAACCTCAGCCTGTATCTCTTTTAAATATTCGTTTAGCTGAGCAACTGCCTCCCCACTCCATCCATAGGAACCAAAGGCAAACCCTAACTTTTTCCTCGGCCTAAGTCCTTTCATGTAGGTCAAAAAAGAAGCCATAGTAGGAAGCAGGTTGTTGTTCAAAGTGGAAGAACCTAAAACTACACCTTTAGCAAGCATAACCTCAGTCATTAAATCTGTTATGTCAGAGACAGAAAGTTTAAACACCCTTGCCTCTAAACCTTCTTTAACAACTCCTTCAGCAATAGCATAAGCCATCTTCTCGGTGCTCTTCCACATGGTATCATAAATTATCACCACCCGATTATCTGCCTTATAAGAACTCCATTTATCATAAAGTTCAATAATCTCATTTATCTTGCTTCTCCAAACCACCCCATGGTCAGGACAAATGGTTTCTATTTCAAGACCTGAGTCTTTTATGGTTTTTAACAACTTTTGGACCTGAGGAGAAAAAGGTAAAACGATGTTAGCATAATATTTAGCAGCCTCTTGGATTAAGACACAAGGGTCTACCTCGTCATCAAACCTTACACTGGTTGCATAATGCTGGCCAAAGGCATCCTGAGAAATAAGAAGCTTTTCTTCAAGAATATAACTAACCATACTATCAGGCCAGTGTATCATCGGGGTTTCTATAAACCTAATGGTCCTTTTACCAATCTTTACTTCATATCCTGTTTTTACCTCTTCAAAAAGGAAGTCAGTGTTATGTAGATAGGCAGAAAGCCCTAATTTACCGTTTTTGGTAATAAAAATCTTTTCAGGTTTTATTTTTTGAACAATATAGCTAAAACCTCCAGCATGGTCGGGTTCAATATGGTTTACCACTAAATAATCAATTTTTTCAGGATTGATTATCTTAGAAATACGCTCAAGCATCTCATCTTCAAACCCGTGTTTTACGGTATCAAACAGCGTAACCTTTTCATCGATCACAAGATAGCTATTGTAGGTAGTACCCTTAATGGTTGTGTAACCATGAAAATTTCTTACATGCCAGTCTACTGTTCCTACCCAATAAATCCCTTCTTTGATCTTTACCGGCTCCATAAACCCCTCCTGTAATCGTTTACGTTTAAAATTTAACCTTAAAGTGTAATGATAGTATAACCTTTTTTTATAAAGTTTGCCATACCAGCATGCCCATACATATCTTCCAAAATCTCAAGACCTTTTTCTTTAGCTATCTCTAACGTTCCCATCTTTTGTGCACAAGCCTTACAAACACCTGCGATAAGATTTTTTTCTAAACATTTTTGAAAAAGATTGTATAACATACTCTTTTCTGAAAAAAGTTCAGGAATTAACTTGGTAGAAGCACCCTCTAAAACTACCTTTACTTCAATGCCTTTTTCTGCTATATCCAAAGCATTTAACAAAACATGGATAAAACACATAGGCTCTTCTTTAAAAGCAAAAAAAGATATTTTATTCACAACATCACCTCTCAACTTTTAAAGGTAAAGAAGGGAGGAAGATCCTCCCTTCTTTTAATCAATTAATCTTCTGGCACGAAATCACTCTTAGCTGCTCCACAAATCGGACAGGTCCAATCTTCAGGAAGACTCTCAAAAGGAGTGCCTGCAGGGATACCGTTGTCAGGATCCCCGTTGGCCGGGTCATAAACATAACCACAAACACTACACTTGTACTTTTTCATAAATAACCTCCTATTTTAATTTTTATTTTTATTGTTTAGGTAAAAAAACTTAAAAACCTCTTTCCTCTTCCTTAAACGTAGTCTTGTTAGCCCCACAATGAGGGCAAGTCCAGCTTTCAGGTAGGTCCTCAAAACAAGTCCCTGGAGGAGAAACAAACCTCGAAGGATCCCCTTTCTCTGGGTCATAAAGGTAACCACAACATTTACACCTATATTTTTTTCCTTTTTTTGGTTCTTTTCCATAAAACTTACTCCTGTTTATTTTACTAATTAATCGGGTAAAGGTAGAAACATATTTTTAGGAGCTCCACATCTTGGGCACTTCCAGTTGTCTGGAAGTTTCTCAAAAGGTGTCCCTGGAGGTATATTTCCTTTTGCATCTCCTTGCTCGGGGTCATAAATATAACCACATCTGCTACATTTATACTTTTTAGGTTTTTCAGTCATAACTTCACCTCTATCTTTAAAATTTATGCGCTTTGCCAATATCCATGAAGGTTGCACCACTCCTTAGCCACTACCTTTGCTGCTTTTACCTCAAAAATCGCCTCAGGAACCTCCCCAGGCTTCAAAAACTTAATGTAAACCTTATCTTCATCAGCATGCAACTCAATCCACTCTATGTAATGTTCTTCTGTCATGGGATGAGGCACACTTCCTACCTTTACCTTATAGACATCCCCTTCTTTTTCTATCACAGGAACATGTTTCTCAAGGGCTGCATCCACTGTATTAGGGTTTTGTAACTCCATCGGTTTCCCACAACACACTAACTGTCCCTTTCCCTCATGCATCACCAACACAATGTTTCCACAGACCTGACATTTATAAAGTCCTAGTTTTACCGCCATACCCCCCTCCTTTTTTATAAAAGTTTTTAATTTAAAATAATTCATTTTTAAATAAAAGTCAATCCCTCAGATAAATTTTTGTAAGTTTAAATGTCACAAAATTATATTAATCTTCCCGGTAGTGTTTCATTAATTGTGTCTAAATTTTTGGGGTAAGGGGCTCCCCTCCTGGTAAAAATGCTAAAGTTAAACCCAAAATTAAGAAGGAGGAGAAGCCTATGAAAGACTTAAAAGACATGTACAATTTCATTGAAAGTGCAGTTAAAAGAGTAGTAAAGGAAACCATAGAAGCTCTGGCTTTAGAAAAACGAAGAATATACCTTGATGAACATCCGGAAACTAAAGGAAATGGTTTTTTATACCAGAAGTCTTTTGCCTTAGTTTGATGATTTGGATAATCTTAAAGTCCACAGAGTCAGAGAAGGGGATTTTAAACCGAAAATCCTTCCAGAAAAAAGAAAAGTATCTATTGATCTTGGAGAAGTAATTTTTGGATTATTTGCTTCTGGGTCAAGTGTTAGGGATGTCACCAAATTTGCCGATATAAAATAAAATTAAAATTCCTCCTCTAATTTTTAGACTTAAAAAAACATATTCCTTAGTTACTTTCTATAGTTCTTGCTCAAATTTTACATAAAATCTATTCCATTTTCTACCTGTAACTACTTCTCTCAATCTTTTTTCCACTGATTCTAAATACATTTCTCCCATATCTTCCTCTTAACCATATCCTGGTATCCCTCTTAAAGAATTTGCATCTGTAGGGATATCTAAGACAAGTCTTGTTCTATGAACATAGACACCTGGAAGTTTATTTATTACATCATCTAAGGTTTTAATATTTCTTTTTTCCATATTTTGTTTTTTAATTACATTTACACTTGCAGAAGCAATTTCAACCTCTTTCTCAGTTCTCGTTGCAGTTACCACAATCTCCTCAAGCTTTGTCTCTTTTTCTTCAGCAAAAGAAGGAATAAAAGCTGTTAAAATCCACATCAAAACAAATAAAAACTTAACACAAAATCGAAAAAACATGTCTATACCTCCTAAAACTTTTATTTTGTAGCTACTTTTTAAAATACTTTTGAATTTTTTATAAAATATTTTATGTGTCTTTTAAAAATTTTTATAAAAATTTTTATTTTTAAAATTTATATAATATAAAATATTATCTTGTCAAGTTTAATAAGATTAAAAGAACTATAATTTTATGTTTGTTTTAAAAGATTTTTGTTCTGTTTATTATCTAAGTTTTCATATTATTTTTAAAAACAATGTATAGATTGCGGAGGTTGAATATGGAGAAGGGAAAAAAGATGAAGGCCTGGGTAATCGATAAGGTTGGGCTCCTTTCACCCGATTCTTTAAAGCTGGTTGAACTTCCTGTTCCAGAGGTTGATGAAGATGAAATTTTGGTTAAGGTTTCCTTTTGTGGGGTTTGTCATACAGAGCTTGACGAAATTGAAGGGAGGGCTACACCAGACATTTTACCTGTTGTTCCAGGGCACCAAATCGTAGGGGAGGTGGTTAAGACAGGCCCAAAGGTTAAAAGGTTTAAGATAGGGGATAAGGTAGGAGCGGGTTGGATTTATAGCTCTTGTCAAAAATGTGAATACTGCCAAAAAGGGTTGGAAAACCTTTGTGAGAAATTCAAAGCTACAGGTAAAGACGCTAACGGAGGATATGCGGAATATTTTAAAATAAAAGAAACTTTTGCCTTTGCCATCCCTGAGGGATTAACGCTTATGGAGGCTGCACCTTTATTTTGTGCAGGAGCCATCGGATATAGGGCTTTTAAGCTTACCCAGCTAAAGGGTGAAGAAGGAGAAACTTTAGGGCTTTCTGGTTTTGGAGCCTCAAACCATTTGGTCTTAAAAATGGTAAAAGCTCTATTTCCTCAGGTTAAAACCTATGTGTTTGCCAGAAATCCTAAGGAAAGAAAACATGCTATAAATCTCGGGGCGGATTGGGCAGGAGACTTTGAAGATACTCCTCCTGAGGGTCTTAAAGCCATAATAGATACCACGCCGGTCTGGCGTCCCATAATACTTTTGCTTAAGCATCTAAAACCAGGCGGAAGATTTGTCATAAATGCTATACGCAAAGAAGATAAGGATAAGGAAAAACTTGTTTTTCTTGATTATGGAAGAGATCTCTGGCTTGAAAAAGAGATAAAGTCTGTTGCCAACATCACCCGTCAAGACCTTGAAGAGTTTTTGGCTCTTGCTAAAAGGTTAAAACTTAGGCCAGACGTTATAGTTTATCCCTTTTATGAAGCTCCTAAGGCCCTTCTGGAACTTAAAGAAGGTAGGATAAAGGGAGCCAAGGTCTTAACCATGGTAAATTTTTAGTCATAAAGTATAACTTATAGCCTTTCTATGTTGTAGTTTTATTAACTTACCGTTGAAAGGTTCTTTTTAAGGTTTTAAAGTTTAAACCCAGATAAAAACAGATAGACTTTAGTTTATGATGTTTTCAGCATCAAAATCTTTATAAGTACTTTTTAATTTTAGTTTTTGTGGTATAAATAAATACATGTTTCATGGGACAACGGTTATAGCAGTCAAAAAAGACGGCAAGGTGGCTATAGCAGGTGACGGTCAAGTCACTTTTGGCAACACTATCTTAAAACACAAGGCCAAAAAAATACGAAAACTCTATAAAGGGAACGTGGTGGTTGGTTTTGCTGGTTCTACGGCAGATGCTTTAACCCTGTTTGAGAGATTAGAAAAAAAGCTTGAAGCTTATGGAGGGCAGCTCTTAAGGGCTGCGGTTGAGCTTGCTAAGGACTGGAGGACAGATAAGATCTTAAGAAGGCTTGAAGCCTTTTTAATAGCTTGTGATAAAGAGCACATCCTTCTCATCTCGGGGGCAGGAGATGTGGTAGAGCCAGACGAAGAGGTGGTGGCCATAGGTTCAGGGGGTCCGATGGCTTTAGCTGCAGCCAAGGCCTTACTCAGATACTCTGAGCTTTCTGCCAAAGAAATCGCAGAAACCGCCATCAAAATCGCAGGAGAAATCTGTATCTACACCAATTTAGAAATAACGGTTGAAGAGCTATGAATGAGCCAAAAGAGTTTACTCCAAGAGAAATCGTAGCAGAGCTTAACAGGTATATCGTAGGACAAGACAGGGCAAAAAAGGCTGTTGCCATAGCTATGCGTAACCGCTGGAGAAGACAACAGTTAAAAGAAGATTTAAAAGAAGAGATCTATCCTAAAAATATCTTGATGATCGGGCCTACAGGGGTTGGAAAAACAGAAATAGCAAGAAGGTTAGCCAAACTTTCTAACGCTCCTTTTCTAAAAGTAGAGGCCACCAAGTTTACTGAAGTAGGTTATGTGGGTAGAGACGTAGAATCGATGATAAGAGATTTAGTCCATATAGCTGTTAAAATGGTAAGAGAAGAGGAAGAGAAAAAGGTTTTAGAAAAAGCCAAAGTTTCAGCAGAAGAGAGGTTGGTAGACCTTCTTTTGCCCTCTACTTCTCCAAAGGTAGAATATGACCCTCTCACCAGGGAAAAATTTCTTAAAATGTTAAGGGAAGGGGTTTTAGATGAAAGGTATGTAGAAATCGAGGTTGAAGCCTCCCCAAAACCCCCTACCATAGAAATCCTTGCAGCCTCAGGGTTAGAAGAAATAGAAATGCAACTTAAAGATATGCTTTCCACCCTTTTACCGTTTAAACCAAAAAAAAGAAAGGTAAAAGTAAAAGAGGCTTTAGAAATTTTAACCAAAGAAGAAGCAGCTAAGCTTGTAGACATGGACAAGGTAGTAAAAGAAGCCATAAGAAGGACGGAGACAAACGGCATCATCTTCATAGATGAGATAGACAAGATTGCAAGTCGAGGAGAAGGGCATGGCCCTGATGTTTCAAGAGAAGGGGTTCAAAGAGACTTACTCCCCATCGTAGAAGGAACCACGGTTAACACCAAATATGGGATGGTAAGAACAGATTACATTCTTTTCATCGGAAGTGGAGCCTTCCATATAGCAAAACCCTCAGATTTGATACCTGAACTTCAAGGTAGGTTCCCTATTAGAGTAGAATTAGACCCTTTGACCAAAGAAGATTTTATCCGAATTCTTACTGAAACTGAAAACGCGATCATCAAACAATACAAAGCCTTATTAGCCACAGAACAAGTAGAGATAGATTTTACTCCAGAAGCTATCGAAGAAATAGCTAAAGTGGCCTTTGAACTTAATCAAAAAATGGAAAACATCGGTGCAAGAAGGCTCTACACCGTTATGGAAAAAGTCTTAGAAGATATCTCCTTTAAAGCACCAGACATCGCCCCTACTAGAGTAGTAATTACCCCAGAATATGTAAGAGAAAAATTAGAAAGTATTATACAAGATCAAGAGTTGGCAAAGTTTATTCTATAATAGGTTCAACATATAAGTCGTAAGTGGTTGTTTTTTTTACCTTTCCTTTGATTAATTCTCCTGGCATTAATTTAAGGTTTGACCTCTTAGGTGAAAGTAGATAGGTGATACCGTCTACCTCTGGAGCTTGAGCCTTAGATATCCCCCAAAACCTTCCTTTTTCATCCTCCCCTAACAAAAGCACCTCTTCTTCCTTCCCTTTTCTTAACTTTAACCTTTTTTTAGATATCTCTTTCTGTAGTCTCAAAACTTCCCGTCTTCTTATTAATCTTTCTCTATAAGGAACCTTATCTGGGAGTTTTTCAGCTAAGGTACCTTCTTCAGGATAAAAAGGAAATACCCCTAAGTGATCAAACTCAACCTCTTTCAAAAAACGACAAAGGAACTCAAACTCTTTTTCTCCTTCTCCAGGAAAACCCACCATCACCGTAGTCCTAAAGGCAACCTCTGGGATTACCGTTCTAAGGTAGGCGATTGTTTCTACCAAAGATTCTATGTGATTAGGCCTTCTCATGGCTTTTAAAATTTCTGGATGGGCATGCTGGATAGGGAGGTCAAAATAAGGAACTACCTTAGGTATGGCTAAAAGGTCCTCTAACAATAACCTTAGGTTAGGAACAGGATAAAGATAAAGGAGTCTTATCCTAAACTCAAAAGGAAGTTTACTCAGGGTTTTTACTAAGCTTACTAAATCTACTTTTGGTTTTAGGTCTAAACCATAGGAAGTTATGTCTTGAGCTACAAGGATAAGCTCCCTTACCCCAAGGGTAAGTAAAAACTCGGCTTCTTTTAGCAATAATTTTACAGGCTTACTTTTTAGACGCCCTCTTATACGAGGGATAGTACAATAAGCACAGCTTCTATTACAACCTTCTGAGATCTTTAAAAAGGCATAAAAGGGATTTTCTGTTAGTATTCTTTCGTACGGCTCTTGTTTGGTAAAATACTGATAAGGTTCTATACCATAGAATTCGTCTACCTCAGGTAAGAGTTCTTTTAATCTTTCTGCCCCGTATCTTTCTGTTAGACAACCAGAAACTATGAGGGTTTGCCCCTGTTTTTTGATCTCCCCTAAATCAAAGATATGTTCTAACGATTCTTCTACCGCTGGTTTGATAAAAGCACAGGTATTAACCCAAAAATGGGTTGCTTCTTCGGGAAGAAGAACTATCTCAGCTCCTCTTTTAATCAACAAGGCAAGTAACTTTTCAAAATCAGCCTTGTTTTTGGCACAACCAAGGCTTACAGGATAGATTTTTGGTCTTTTTTTTCTCACGACTCTTAAGAAGAAACTTTTTTAAGTTCTAAGACCTGATTTTTTTCGTCTAAATAAACTAAGGTGGTATAAAAACCCTCTAACTCCTTTTCAGAAACCCAAGCATAAGAGGCTATGATGATCCTATCTCCAACCTCTCCTAATCTTGCGGCTGCGCCGTTTAAAACTACCTCTCCTTTTTCTCCTTCTATAATATAAGTTTCAAACCTGATCCCATTGTTAAGGTTGTAAATCCATACAGCTTCAAAAGGTCTAAGATTAGCTTTTTTGATAAGCTCTTTATCTAAGGTTAACGAACCTTCATATAGCAAATTTTTATCAGTTATCGTAGCTAAATGAATTTTACTTTTTAGAAGCTTTATCAACATATAACATCCTCGTTTTTTAAGGTTCTATAAGCTTATTGTCTATGAGTCTTGCCTTTCCCACGTAGGCAGCGATTGCACAAACCACAGGTTTTTCTATTACTTCTATCGGGTCCAAAGTCTCTGGGTCTACGATTTCTATATACTGAACTATTAAATAAGGATGCATTCTTAGGAATTCAAAAAGGGTTTTCTTTATTTTCTCAGGATTTTTTTCTCCTTCTTTAACTAATCTTTCAGCCAGTTCAAGCGCCCGGTTTAAGCTTAACGCAGATTCTCTTTCTTTAGGAGACAAATAGATATTTCTTGAACTCATCGCAAGTCCATCTGGCTCTCTTACAGTAGGGCTACCAACGATTTCTATATCAAGGTTTAAGTCTTTTACCATCTGTTTTATAACCAAAAGTTGTTGGTAATCCTTTTCCCCAAAAACGGCTATATCAGGCTGTATGATGTTAAAAAGCTTTAAAACAACCGTGGTGACTCCTTTAAAATGTCCTGGTCTAAAAGCCCCACACAACTTATCAGTCAGGTTTACTACCTCTACATAGGTTTGATAATCAGAAGGATACATCTCTTCTGCAGAAGGTACAAACACCACGTCTACCTCTTCCTTTTCTAACAAACTTAAATCTCTCTCTAAATCCCTTGGATATTCTCTAAAATCTTCTTTTGGGCCAAACTGTAAAGGATTAACAAAAATGCTTACTACTACTTTATCTGCAAGAGATTTGGCCTTTCTTACCAAAGAAAGATGGCCTTCATGTAGATACCCCATCGTAGGTACAAAACCTATCTTATAACCTCGGCTTTTTAATTCTTTAACTTTAGCCTTCATCTCAGGAATGGTTTTTATTACCTCAATCATAGCTAAAACTCCAGATTTTTATAAGGATTTAATAAATTTTCTAAGTTTTCTAAAAGGATGTTTTTAAGTTGGTCTTCTTGATTAACCTTACCAAACTCATCACTCATCATCTGTTCTTTAAGCTCCCCTTGCACCCATTTTTTTATCTCTAAATAACGAGCTCCCTTATAGGTCTCTCTAAGGGTAAAGGTTAAAAATAAATAATCATTTAATTTTAAATATAACTCACCTTCCCAAAAATCCAAAGGCTTGATCCTAACAGGATAAACCAGTTTTTTTAACATTTCATAAAGAGGCTTCTGTGAGTTTAAAATAATCACCTTTTGCCCTTCAGAAATACTGTTTAAAAGGTCCCTCAAATCTCTATCCTCTAAAGCGATACACCCTTGGGTCCAAGAATAATTTCTTTTTCCTTTTTCTATTTTATAAGCACCTCCCCCATGTATTCCTATCTTACTTCCTAACGGAGTTTGTTCTAATTTAGCATTGGCTAAAAAGATTTCTAAATAAACAGCAAACTGTTCCTTAGAAATAAACCCCTTGTAATAAGCCCATCCAAGGTCGTTTAAATTAGGATAGTTTATTTCTATAAAATACCCAAAACTTTTAGAAGGTCTTATTTCAGTTATCTTATAAAGGCCCTCTGGGGTTAAAAAATCTCCTCTTTTTTCCTTAGGAAGTAGGCTTTCTAACCCCAACCCTACAGGATAAACTTTTTGGATTTTCTGATTCTCTAAAACCTTTAGGGTTCTTTCTCCCTTGTCTATCAAAAGTGTCAAACCATAACTTGAGCTTGTCATCAATAAGTTTGCAACTAAGAATAAAAAAACCCTTAAAAACCTGTGTTTTATTCCTAAGCAAAAACATGTTTTAACCATAATCTTAAAAAAACCTTTATTTTTTTTCTAAAATTATTCTCTTTTTAGTTTTTTACCAGAAGTAAAAGGTTTTTAATTAAAAGATTTGACAAAAATTTTTTTATGTTTATTATATAATAAAAAGGAACTAAAGAAATACTAACTTGTTCCGATATAAAATATAAACTGTAAAAAGCGAGGTGATATTTAATGAAAATCAACGACCTTTTAGGGGTCAACGTTGAGAACCTTAAAAATTTAAAAGAGGCTAAGAAAAGAGAAGAGGTAGTCCCTACTGAGGCCAAGCCAAAGGAAGGCGAAGCAAAGGCTAAAGAAGCTTCTCCCGCAGTAGTAGAGCTTTCTTCTCAAAACCTAATAGAAAAGACCGTTAAAAAGATTTCTCAACTTCCTGAGATAAGAGAAGAAAAGGTTGCTCAAATTAAAGCTCAGATTGAGGCTGGGACTTATAACGTTTCTAACAGAGAGATCGCAAGAGCTATGGTAGGTACCTTACTTAATGAGATTGCTTAATCTTACCTATTAACCCTGTAGTAGAAACTTGATAAGAAAAATCGATACGGATAACTTTTCCTCCATAACTTTTCACAAACTTTGCACCTACAATCTGGTCTTCTTTCCAGTCTGATCCTTTTACTAAAAAATCGGGTTTTAGCTCCTTTATAAGCCTTTCTGGGGTGTCTTCGTCAAAAAGAACTATGTAATCTACGCATTCAAGACCAGAGAGAACCCTGGCTCTAAATTCCTGAGGGTTAACTGGCCTTGCTGGTCCTTTGATTTTTCTTACTGAAAGGTCGCTGTTTAATCCTATGACTAAAAAATCCCCTAAGGACCGTGCCTTTTCAAGATAGTCTACATGACCGGCATGAAGCAGGTCAAAACATCCGTTGGTAAAAACCATCTTTTGACCCTTAGTCCTTCTTTTAGCCACATGTATTTTCAGTTCTTCAAGGGTTTTAAGTTTGTTTTTTTGGAGGAAAAATGGGGTTTTAAGCGGATAGATAAGAGGATTAAACCTTTCTGGTAATGTAAACTCAAAGACCTCTGGTTGTTTGTCAGTAAGCTGAGTTAAAACTTCACCTTCAGGAGAAACCACCAAAGAAAAGCCACATCCGTTGACCCCAACCAAACAAGTTTGATTTTCAACAGCCCTTGCCCAGCTTAGATTCAACCAGTGTTTAATCCTTTCTACAGGCCATAGAGCAAACACCAAAAGAATGTCTGCACCTGCCTTTATAAGGTCTCTGGCAAACTCAGGAGACCTAAGTTCAAAGCAAATCAATATCCCTAAGGAAAAACCTACTAATTCGAAAATCCTCGTGCCTACACCAGGGGTAAAAGGCTCGTCTAATCCTGGGAAAAGAAGGAGCTTTTGGGCTAAAGGTTCTACTTTATGTTTGGTTAACCGATAAACTGCGTTAAAAATTCTATCTTTATCATACCAGGGAGCTCCAAGAAGAACTATCTTATCGTTTGATAAAACCTTTGTTATTTCTAAAAGAAAAGATAAAACTTTTTCTTGGTTTAAACTTTTAAAATCTACATCATATCCAGTAAGGGCTAATTCAGGAAAAACCACTAAGTTTCCTTTAGCTTTGGTTAAAAGCTTTTTAATAGTCTCTACGTTTTGTTTTAAATCAGAGGTTGGTTTTATTTGAACTAAAGAAATGTTTAGCATCTTTTTCCCCTTTACATCAACTGATTCCTTGCTACCACCAACACGTATACCTCTTTTACTCCTTTCATCTTTAAGGCTTTAGCCACTTCGTTTACCGTAGCCCCTGTGGTCATTACATCGTCTATAAGAAGGACCTTCTTATCTTTTACCCAATCTTTGGCTAAAAAGGCTCCTTTTACGTTTTCCCAACGTTCTTTCCCGGTAAGCTCAGTTTGAGGTTTAGTGCATTTAAACCTTGATATGGCTTCTGAAGAGGGTTTTCTTCCAAGGAAACCCCAGGCTAAAAGTGTACTTTGGTTGAACCCTCGTTCTCTTAACCGCTCGTTAGAAAGAGGAACAGGGAGGATCATATCAACATCTCTAATTAAGAAAGAAAAAAATCCCCTTATCAGTTTTCCCAAGGCAAAAGCCAACCTAAAATCTTGAGCAAACTTTATCCGCACCAGCCACTCAGAAACAGGTTCTTTATACTGAAAAAGGGCAAAAACTCTATCAAAATAAAAATCTTTTTCTAAACAATAGGAGCAATATTCTATCCTATCTATACCTTTTTCAAGCAGGGTCTCAGAGACCAAACTTCCACATCTTTGGCAATAAAGCTTTAAAAAGGGAAGTGTTTTTAAACATCGCCTACATACAAATATTTCTTGAGGTTTAAGATGATGGTTGCAAACTTCACAAAACTCTAGAAAGAAAAAATCGAGAACTTTATTTAAAAGCCTCACCCTTAGCCTTTACGATCTCAACCACGATTTGGGTGGCTTTTACCAGATCTTTTACCTTGATGAACTCTTCTGTGGTATGAACCTTTTGCATCCCAGTACCTAAAATTACCGCTTTTTTCCCTCTCTCGTTAAAAATGTTAGCGTCTGACCCTCCCTCCTTTTTTATAAAGGAAAAACTTATTCCTAACCTTTCCCCAGCTTGTTTTATAGGTTGCAAAATAGGGTCATCAGGAGAGATAAAAAAAGCTTGATATAGTTTTTCAAACCTTACAGAAACCTTAGGTAAACCCTCTATTCTTGATTGATAACTTTTTTCTATTTTTACACCAAGGTCTTCTATCTGTTGGATCATACTTTCTAAGGTTTTTGCGTTATGACTTCTTATCTCTCCTTCTGCCTCTGCACTTTCTGGTACGATGTTAACGTATTTACCCCCTGAGATAATACCTATGTTCATCGTACTTTCTTGGTCTATTCTTCCGGGATTTAACTCAGTTATCAGTTTTGATAATACGTGGATAGCATTTACCCCTTTTTCTGGCTCAAGCCCTGCATGGGCAGCTTTTCCTTTAACCTTAATCTTAAACTTGTAAGAAGACGGGGCACCGATGGTTACTACCTCTGGATTTTCACTGTCTAAAACATATCCTTCTTTAGCATCTATCAATTCTAAATCAAGAACCTTAGCCCCTAACAACCCTATCTCTTCGCAGGTGGTAAAAATAAACTCTAAAGGTGGATGAGGGAATCGATTTTCTCTAAGAATTTTAGCTAATTCTACCAGTACAGCTATACCTGATTTATCGTCAGCTCCGAGGATGGTCCTCCCGTCAGTTTTAAAAACCCCGTTTTCAAAAATAATCTTAGGATTTTCACAAGGTCCTACTGTATCAAGGTGAGCACAAAAAAATATAGGAGGAGCTGGGATCATTCCAGGGATTTTAACTATAAGATTTCCTACCTCTGAACCGGTATTTTCTGCAGACTTATCAAAAAAACAACGATACCCAAGGGCCTCAAAGATGTCTGCCAGATAATGAGCAAGTTTTCCCTCTTTTTTCGAAGGACTTTCTATAGAGAGAAGGGTTTGAAATTCTAAAACTAATCTATCTATATCGATCATTAACGTCTTATCCTAAAGTCGTTAAATTCACCTTTATAAGGTTCTTCTATCACCTCTACGTGAGTCACCTTAGCATAAGGGGAGCCTCGATGACACCATGCTACCATCTTATCAACTGCCTCATCTTCGCCTTCAAACACCGCCTCAACCCTTCCGTCAGGAAGGTTTCTCACCCAACCTTTCACCCCAAGTCTTAAAGCTTCTTCTTCTGTATAGGCTCTAAAATAAACTCCTTGTACCTTACCAGAGATATAAACATGTACCCTTTTCATAAGGGCTCCACATAAATCTTTAGTTATTTTTAGAAATATAATAAACCTTCAACAAAAGTCAAGGTTAAAGGGGGCTTTCGCATAATCTAACTTATAGCTGAAGGGTTTCTTTAGCTTTAGCAAGTTTTTCCAACTCCTCTTCTATTTCCTTTATACGCTTTATAGTCTTAGCCATATATTCTTTTTGTATAGCTACAGCCTTAAAGTATAGATCTAAGTTCTTTTCAAACTCTTTCATCTTCTTCCAATAGATAAAGATCGTGGTTACATCATACCCAGTATTAACCAAATGATATAAAGTTTTGGTCAATTTTTTGGTGTAATCTCCTATACCAGGAAGGGCATTTACTGCTTTAACCAATCCTTCTGCTATATCTTCCCAGGTTTTGGGATCCATCGAGGCCCAATCTGTAAAATCTTTAGTATCTAAAAGTTGTTGAAATTTTTCAATTTCTTTCAACCGATCTGGATATTTAGAAAATTCATATTTTATATTTTCAAAAATGTTTTCCTGCATTATATCTAACATAATTTCTTTAAACCTTGCTTCACTGCTTGAAATAGCCCTTTCAGTCTTTTCCCTCCAACTCTCAAACTCTTTAGTATTTTCCATGATAATCTTGGTTAACTGGTCTAAGTTGATTTTTGCAAGCTCAAGTTGATGTCTTAGGTCTGTCAACTCTTCTCTAAGTTTACGCTCATCAGATAAAAGACCTTCTTTTTTGACTTTTTTATCCTTTTCAGTCTTAGGTTTTAAATCCTCAGGTTTAGACTTTAAAGCTGCTAAATCTATGAAAAAAGGTTTTTTGGGGTTTAATTGAACCAATTCCTGTTCTATTCTCTTGTAATCTAACGGGTTCTTCCTATAAATGTTTAAAAGTTCGTTAAGTTTTTGCAAAGACTCTTTTATCTTAACTTCTTTAACCTTAGCCTCAGTTAAAATTTGCTGGTATTTCTCTGGGTCAACGTCTTTATAACTTTCTGCCACCTTTAAATCTTTTTTTAATTTTACATATTCATCAAGATTAACCACTACGACTTCTAAAGTTTTTTGAGTAAAGACCCCTTGAGAGCCTGCTGGTAAAGAACTAAGTTTAGGACTAACTGTGGGAGGTATTTTCACCCCCAAGCTCCCAAGGTCGATATGACCAACCATAGCTTGAGCACTTTTTTCAGCAAGGGCTCTGGCAGCCTCAAGGTCGCCTGCAAGGGCTGAAACTACAGCCTTTTCGGCTAAATCTGAGCTTGCTACCAGCTGATGAAGTGCATCTTTGGTTTCTATATACTTTCCCTGTATCCAGACATTACTTTTTTCAGTATAGTCTACCCCTCCTCCATGGTTTTCAACAAAAAAGGAAAAAGTATCACTTGTTTTTGAAAAATAAAAGGTGGCTACAGTAGTTCCAGTAACCCCATCAAGGCTTTCTAATTCTACTTTTTGATAATGCGGTATGGTTACCTTAAGACCATTGGCATGAATCCATCTGGCTAAAGCTATTATCTTCTGAACCTCCCGCATAGTATGAAGAGAAGGAAATGTCTGAGCAAATTCTTCGTATCTTCCTGTTAACGTTTGTGAAAATTCTTTTAAGATCTCATTATACCAAGAAGGCATCCCTGAAGATAGACTTTCACTACCGATTTTAACCTCAGATTTCCCAAAATAAATCGCTGATTTATCTTGACTAACCTTTAACTCAACTCTCCCAGGAAAAAGCCAGTATCTATCAAAACCACTTTGCATCATCTGAAACTCTCTGCCTTTTCCCTTTTCCTCAGCTTTTTTACTAAGATAAACCACAAAAGGATCAAAATCTTTAAAAGTCGCTGTCTCAAGGTTTAGTGTGGTTAGATATTTTAAAGTATAGTCTGCATAAAAGAAAATTTTAGCCATATATGTGTCAGAGGGAAGGTTATGGTAAGTAGGCTTAACTTCAATAGCCGGCAGTCTAAAACGCTTTTTTAAAAAAGTATCACTTAAAACAAGGTTATTTATTAGAAAATTTATAAGGAAATCTGATTGGATTTTTTCTACCCTTTTATTAGCAAATTCACTTAGTTCTAAGTCTATTTTTCCTGTTTTTGGGGCTCTTCTTAATAGATCATTTATGGTATGTTCGTCTACCCCAATACCTTTAAAAAGGTTTCCGTAAAAAAGAAATAGCAATCTACGAGTGGCTTCCCAATTATCTATCTGACCGGTATTAAACAAAGTCCTTATTTTTTCAAACTCGTCTATAAGTCCCATTGTTTCGTAAACTTGTCTAAACCAGTGTCCTGCATTTTCCATACCATACGCTTCTGCAAACTTTTGAAATCCCCACCATTCAACCACAGCCTGCCCATACTTCCCTTCGAACCCTAACGCCTTAAAGACTTTAATGAAAAAACTTTGTAGATTAAAATACTTCTCAAACTGTTCTTTGTTGTCAAACCTCCATTTTTTTGATTTTGGATCCCACCTAAGATAAGCATCCAATTCCTCTGGAGTTATAGAAAATTTTTTAAGCCTTGTTAAAAATATCTGCTTTTCTGGCAGCTGGTTATCAGCATATAAAATCTCTTTTAAAATACTTGACAACCAGTTAGTCCCATAACTGGGGTCTCTATTAACCCTTGAGATCTCTCTATCAAAAATATTTTTTATCTCTTTTAACGCCCTTTCTGTGTTTAGGGTTGGGTCTAAAGAAAAAGATGGATAGGGATATTTCAAAGCCTCGTCTAATATCTGTAAATAAGGAAGGGCCCCTGTTTTATACCTGTCATCATAATGTCCAACAAACGTAATCTCTCCGGTGTTTTTATCGATAAAAACTGCGTCTAAAACGTTAATCGAAAGGAGCTTGGTAGATAACCTATCTTTTTCAGAAACCTCTACTCTTTTGTTTGCCTTTTCTATCAACCTCTGACCTGAATAACTATCAGAAGAAACCCTTTTAATTTCCTGAGGAGCTCTAACCATAATCCCTAAGTTTGGATTTTCCGGGAATACATGGATAGAAAGATTTAAAACTTTACCGTTTCTTAAAACTGACATCACGATGTTGGGGTTGTTACCACTGAGAGTCCCTGATAAGACAAGAGTTTTTATGTTTTCTACAGAAACCGGCTGGTTGTTAATCGTTAAAATGATATCTCCTGGGTTCAATCCTGCTTTAGCGGCTGGAGATCCAGTTACCACGTTGATTACATAAACCCCTTCAGTTTTTAACAATTCTGACCTTACCTCCCTCTTAGCCATAGACCATGATACAAAAATCAAGTTTATCAAGATTAGGAGAACCAAAACCCTGATCCCTATTTTAAACATCTCTGCACCTCTCTATTTTAATAGAGACCATAACAAACAGAATTGAAATCCCAAAATAAAAAACCTCACAAAAATATAATTAAAAACTTAAAAACTACATAAAATTATTTTTAATACATCTTAAAAATTTTTCAACATTAATTTAATGTTACTGCTAAAAAAAATTTTAGACAAGAGGGCGATGGACCACACTTAGGTTTGTATTTTTTCAAAAATCAGGTATATTTAAGATAACTGCTTGGGGGTGGAATAAGCCTTCCCCAGGCTTAAAAATACAAAAAGGAGGTTGAGTGTTATGCCTTTAGACCCAGAGTTAAAACAAGAGATCATCCAAACTTTTCAGCGTCACCCCAACGACACAGGTTCTCCAGAGGTTCAGATTGCCTTGCTAACCGCAAGGATAAAACAACTGGAAGAACACCTAAAAACCCATCGCAAAGACTTTCATTCAAGAAGAGGTCTTATGAAGCTGATCGGTCAGAGAAGGGCTCTTCTAAACTATCTTAAAAGAACAGATTTTAACAGATATCAGGCTTTGCTTCAGAAAATAGGACTCAAAAAGTAAACTCAAAAATTCAATCCTTTTAAAAATAATAAAAAAGGAGGGTTTTTTGGAACCCTCCCTTTTTTATTTAAAGTCTATTTGGTCTTACAGCCATCCTTTTTCTTCGTAAACGATCCTTCCTGTCCCTGCAGGAATTAACCTTCCGATGATTACGTTTTCTTTTAGTCCCTTTAGATAGTCTACCTTACCGGCGATAGAAGCCTCAGTAAGAACTCTCGTGGTTTCCTGGAAAGAAGCAGCAGACAACCAAGAATCAGTGAGTAAGGCCACTTTTGTGATACCAAGGATTACAGGTTCAGCTACTGCTGGCTTTCCTCCAGTAGCTATGATCTTTTCGTTTTCCTCCTCAAATCTAACTTTATCCACATACTCACCGATCATAAAGTTGGTATCACCTGGGTCTTTTATCTTAACCTTTTTAAGCATCTGTTTTACGATAACCTCAAAGTGTTTGTCGTTTATCTTAACACCCTGAAGCCTGTAAACTTCCTGAATCTCTTCAACCAAGAACCTTGCAACCCCTTTAACTCCTTTAACCTTTAAGATATCATGAGGATTAGGAGAACCCTCTACCAGAGGATCTCCAGCTTTAACCACATCGCCTTCTCTTACCAAGATGTGTTTACCTTTAGAAATATAATACTCTAAAGGTTCTCCTACCTCAGGTTGAATAACAACCTTTTTCTTACCTCTGGCTTCTTTTTCAAACACCACCGTTCCATCGATTTCAGTGATGGTGGCATACTCTTTAGGTTTACGTGCTTCAAATAAATCGGTAACTTTTGGAAGACCTCCGGTGATGTCTTTGGCTTTCAAAGTTTCTCGAGGAATTCTTGCGATGATATCTCCTGCCTTTACCATATCTCCTTCCTGAACGCTAATAATAGCTCCTACCGGTAGTTCATATCTGGCCTTACCTCTCCCATCTGGAAGGTCGATGGTTCTTCCTTTCTCATCTTTGATAGAAATCCTTGGTCTATAATCGGTAAGTTTATAGTCTCTTACTATGATACTTGCTCTACCGGTGGTTACGTCAATCTTTTCATCAACAGTTACTCCGTCTATGATATCTCCAAACTTTACCCTTCCAGAGACTTCAGCGATGATAGGTGTGGTATAAGGATCCCATTCTACCAAAAGGTCTCCAGGTTTTACCTCCTCTCCTTCTTCTACTTTAATCTTGGCACCATAGGTGACTGGATATTTTTCCAAAACCCTACCGTCAGGAGCAACGATAGCCACCTCTCCCTGTCTGTTTAAAGCAACTAAACTACCGTCTTCCCTTCTAACCAGTCTTAAATTTAAAAACTTTATCAAACCTCTTGACTGAGCTCTGTGTTCACTTTGTTCTAAAGCCTTACCTACAGCACCTCCAATGTGGAAGGTTCTCATCGTAAGCTGAGTTCCAGGTTCTCCGATAGACTGCGCAGCAATAATCCCTACGGCTTCTCCTATTTCCACCAACTTTCCAGTAGCAAGGTCTCTTCCATAACACTTTCTACAAACTCCATGCTTTGCCTCACAGGTAAGAACAGACCTTATCATAACCTTCTCTATCCCTGCTTCTTTAAGCTTTTTAACCCCTTCTTCGTCTATTTCTTGATTAGCTTCTATCAATACCTCTCCTGTAATAGGGTCTAAAATATCTTCTAAGGCAACCCTTCCCAAAACCCTATCCCAAACAGGTTCGATAATCTCACCTGCCTCGATAAGATGACCTACTTCTATACCATCTATGGTTCCACAATCTTCTTCAGTTACCACACAGTCTTGAGCAACGTCTACCAATTTTCTTGTTAAATATCCGGCATTAGCGGTTTTTAACGCTGTGTCTGCAAGTCCTTTACGGGCTCCATGGGTAGACACAAAGTATTCCAACACCGAAAGCCCTTCTCTGAAGTTGCTTTTAATCGGGGTTTCAATGATTTCTCCCGAGGGCTTAGCCATCAAACCTCTCATACCAGCAAGCTGTCTTATCTGATCTTTAGAACCACGAGCTCCAGAAAAAGCCATTATGTAGACTGGGTTAAAGCTGGGTCCTATCACTTTCTCTCCGTCAGGCCCGATGTATTCTCTGATTTCCATCTCCTTAATCATCTCTTCAGTAACACGTTCAGTAGCATTAGACCATATATCTATTGCCTTGTTATAACGTTCGCTCTCAGTGATCAAACCTTCTCTATACTGCTCCCAGATCTCCGCAATCTTTCTATCTGCCTCAGCTAAAATTTCTGTTTTTTTCTTAGGAATGGTGAGGTAATCTACTGAAATAGAAAGGGAGGCTTCAGTAGCTTTTGTAAAACCCAAATCTTTTAATCTATCTGCAAATATAACCGTCTTTTTAAGTCCTGCTCTACGATAAGAAATATCTATCAATTTTTGAAGCTCTTTTTTGGTTAAAGGTTTATTGTATTCTTCAAACGGAATTTCTTCAGGAACGATGGTCGAAAACAGCACTCTCCCCACCGTTGTATCTACAAGTTTGCCATCAATTCTTACCTTTACCTTAGCCTGTAGATGGACAGCTCCTGTCTGATAAGCAAGGATCACCTCATCTTTATCTCTAAAAACTTTACCTTCTCCCTTAGCAAAAGGACGTTCTAACGTCATGTAGTAAATACCTAAAACCATGTCTTGGGTAGGATAAACTACAGGAATACCGTTTGCAGGAAGGAGGATGTTGTTGGTTGAAAGAATAAGAACTCTATTTTCTATCTGCGCCTCTACTGAAAGGGGAACGTGGACAGCCATCTGGTCTCCGTCAAAGTCAGCGTTATAAGCTACACAGACCAGTGGATGTAGCTGGATAGCCTTGGTATCTATCAACACCGGTTCAAAAGCCTGAATACCTAACCTGTGCAAGGTAGGGGCACGGTTTAACATAACCGGATATTCTTTTACGATCTCATCAAGGGCATCCCAAACCGCAGGGTGTTCCTCTTCTACCAACCTTTTAGCGGTTTTGATGTTGGTAGCATATCCATGCTTTTCTAACCAACCATAAATATAGGGTTTAAAAAGTTCCAAGGCCATTTTCTTAGGCAAACCACACTGATACATCCTTAACTCAGGGCCTGCTGTAATAACAGACCTACCTGAAAAATCCACTCTTTTACCCAAAAGATTCTGTCTAAACCTACCTTGTTTACCCTTAAGGATATCAGAAAGACTTTTTAAAGGCCTTCTGTTAGGCCCCATCACAGGACGCCCTCTTCTACCGTTATCAAAAAGGGCATCAACAGCCTCTTGTAACATCCTTTTTTCGTTTTTTAAAATAATTTCAGGGGCATCAAGGTCTATCAACTTTTTAAGTCTCACGTTACGGTTGATAACCCTTCTATAAAGGTCGTTTAAGTCTGAGGTAGCAAACCTACCCCCCTCTAAAGGAACTAAAGGTCTCAATTCAGGAGGAATAACAGGTATAACCTTTAAAATCATCCATTCAGGTTTATTACCTGACTGTTTAAATGCCCTGGCTATCTGAAGCCTTTTGCCAAGTTTCTTTTTACGAGCCTCGCTGTGGGTGGTTTGAAGTTCTATCTGGATGTCCTGAATAAGTTTGTCAAGGTCTATATTTCTTAAAAGTTCATAAATAGCCGAAGCCCCTGTATCAGCTATTATCTGGTCTCCATACATCTCTCTTAAGGTGTAGTATTTATCTTCGGTAAGAATGGTGCCCACAGGAAATTCTTCAACCTGGCTTTCTATAACTACATATCTTTCTAAATAAAGAATAGACTCTACTTCTTTAAGGGTCATGTTGAGTAAAATACCTATTTTCGAGGGAATACTCCTTAGATACCAAATATGAGCTACCGGTGCAGCCAACTCAATATGTCCCATCCTCTCTCTTCTAACCTTGCTCTGGATAACCTCAACCCCGCACTTCTCACAGATAACTCCTCTATGTTTCATCCCACGATATTTACCACAGATACATTCATAATCCCTAACAGGACCAAAAATTTTAGCACAAAATAGACCATCCTTTTCAGGCCTCAAAGTCCTATAGTTAATCGTCTCCGGTTTTTTAACCTCTCCGTAACTCCATTCTCTTATCTTTTCAGGAGAGGCTAACCCTATCTTTAATGCCTTTATTTTCATCACATCCTTAGGTTTTTCTAAAATAGAAAGGAGTTCTTTCATTATATAAACACCCCCTTTGTTTTTTTATTCTTCTATAGGTTCTATATCAAGACAGAGACCTTCCAACTCCTTTGTTAAAACCTTAAAACTTTCAGGCATACCTCCTTCTAAAAAGTTCTTACCCTTAACCAGTTTTTCATACATCTTGGTACGTCCTTCTACATCGTCACTTTTAACCGTAAGGAACTCATGGAGGGTATAAGCAGCTCCATAAGCCTCTATCGCCCACACTTCCATCTCTCCTAATCTCTGTCCACCGAATTGAGACTTTCCACCAAGAGGTTGCTGAGTTATCAATGAGTAAGGCCCAGTAGAACGAGCATGGATCTTATCGTCAACCAAGTGATGAAGTTTTAACATGTGCATATAACCTACGGTTACCGGTTCGTAGAAAGGTTCTCCTGTCATACCATTATAAAGAACAGTAGTTCCACTTTCACTTAACCCAGCTAAAGATAGCCACTTTTTGATCTCTGCCTCCTTAGCTCCTGAAAAAACAGGGGTAGCAATAGGAATTCCATCAGCAAAACCCTTAGCAAGTTCTAATATTTCCTCATCGGTCTTACCTTCTACCAACTTCTCATATTCGTCTTCATAAAAAATCTCTTTTAAAAGTGCCTTCACACTCTCTACCTGGTATTCATTTGACAACTTACTTAACTTTTTACCTAACTCCTTACAAGCCCACCCCAGATGGGTTTCAAGAAGCTGACCTATGTTCATACGAGAAGGAACACCTAAAGGTGAAAGGATCATATCTACCGGTGTTCCGTCAGGTAAATAAGGCATGTCCTCGATAGGAACGATTTTAGAGACCACACCTTTGTTTCCATGCCTTCCTGCCATCTTATCTCCTGGTTGAAGCTTTCTCTTCATGGCTACGTAAACCTTCACCACCTTCAAAACACCAGGGGGTAGTTCGTCTCCTTTCTTTATCCTGTTGATATGGGCTTCATATTCTTCCATAATCTCTTTTCTCTTCTTTTCATAGGCCTTTATGATCTCCGAAACTACCTCTTTTTTAGAAGAAGAAACTACCTCTTTCAACTTAGATAGTAGAGAAGTGGGCAAAGTCTTAAGTTTCTCTAAGGTTAAAGCCTCTCCTTTGTTGATAAAAACCTGCCCCTCTCTTTCCAGATCAGTAGTAGCTACCTCTCCATTTAAAACATAGGCCAATCTGTTTACCGTATGTCTAAAAAGAACCTCTAAAACAGCTGCTTGGTTTCTCAAAAGCTTAGCTATGGTTTCATCTTCCTTTTGTTTAGCCCTTGCATCTTTTTCTATACCTTTTCGGGTAAGAATCTTGGTATCTATCACAATACCTTCTATACCTGCAGGAACTTTTAAAGAGGTATCTTTTACATCTTTTGCCTTTTCTCCAAAAATGGCTCTTAAAAGTTTTTCCTCAGGGGTAAGAGTAGTCTCTCCTTTAGGGGTTACCTTCCCTACCAAAATATCTCCAGGTTTTACATAACTACCTATTTTTATTATACCACTTTCATCAAGATTGATTAAAAGTTCTTCGCTTACGTTAGGAAGATCCCTTGTAATTTCTTCCCTTCCAAGCTTGGTCTCCCTGGCAACACATTCAAACTCCTCTATATGGATAGAGGTAAAAACGTCATCCTTTACCAACCTCTCAGAGATGATGATAGAGTCCTCAAAGTTATAACCTCTCCAAGGCATAAACGCTACCAAAACATCTTTACCCAGCGCCAACTCTCCTTGGCTAATCGAAGGACCGTCTGCTAAAATCTCTCCTTTTTTGACCCTCTGCCCTGGTTTCACTATAGGTCTTTGTAAAAAGCAAGTATTCTGGTTAGATTTTTTCCATTTTATCAACTCATAAATCTTTACCTCAGGAAGCTCTCCCTCTTTAGCGTCATACCTTACTACTATCCGTGTGCTATCTACATCTTCAACCACGCCATCAGCTTCTGCCACTACCACCATACCTGAGTTTAAAGCCACCACCCTTTCCATACCAGAACCAACCAAAGGAGCTTTGGTTTTTATCAAAGGCACAGCCTGCCGTTGCATGTTAGATCCCATAAGTGCACGGTTAGCGTCATCATGTTCAAGAAAGGGTATCAAAGAGCTGGAAACACTGACCACTTGAGCAGGCACAAGGTCTATCAAATCAACCTCGTCCTTATGGGCTATAACAAACTCTCCGTTTTTTCTGGCAGGAACATATTCATCCAAAATATTCCCTTGTTTATCCAGTCTAATGGTAGACTGAGCTATAACCATATCTTTTTCTTCGGCAGCATTCAGATAAATTATCTGGTCTGTAACCCTACCTTCTTTAACCATCCTATATGGGGTCTCTAAAAATCCATAAGGATTGGTCTGGGCAAAGGTGGTAGGAGAAACAATCAAACCAATGTTTGGACCTTCAGGGGTTTCGATAGGACAGATCCTCCCATAATGGCTGGGATGAACGTCTCTAACCTCAAAACCTGCCCTTTCTCTGGTCAAACCACCTGGCCCTAAAGCAGAAAATCTTCTTTTATAGGTAAGCATGGAAAGAACATTTGTTTGGTCCATAAACTGAGAAAGCTGTCCCTGGGCAAAAAATTCTTTTACCGCAGCCACAACAGGCTTGCTGTTTATAAGCTCTACAGGGGTTATCTCCTCAAGTTCCTGAAGCTGAAGTTTTTCTTTTATCGACCTCTCCATTCTCATAAGACCGATAAGGAACTGATTTTCTACCAACTCTCCTACTGCTCTAACCCTTCTGTTGGAAAGACTGTCTATATCGTCTCCTTCCTCCTCTCTTTCTCTAAGCCTTATCAATTCCTTTAAAATGGCTATGACATCCTGCTTGGTAAGCACCCTTTGAGTAATCGGAATATCCAAGTTTAAACGTAGGTTGATTTTATAACGTCCTATTTCAGAAAGGTCATAAGTCTCTGGGTCAAAAAAGAGAGACCTGAAGTAAGCCTCTGCCACTTCATAACTTACAGGGCTTGAAGGACGCATTTTTCTATAGATTTCAATAAGCGCCTCTTCTGAATTTCTTACTTTATCGCTTTTTAAAGCTTCTCTTACAGAAGAAGTATAGTAATGAAGGTCTACAAAAAGGACCTTTATCTCTTTTATACCTTTTTCTCTCAGCAAATCTAATTTTTCTTTGGTTATTTCCTGGTTGGCTTCTAAAAGGACCTCCCCTGTTCCCTCTGGGTCTACTATATCTTTAGCACAAATCTTCCCTATCAAAGCCTCGTCAGAAAGTTTAATAGAACCAATCCCTAACCTTTTTAACTTTCTTATCAGACCTGCTGTGATAACCTTACCCTTTTTAACGATAACCTCTCCGGTCTCAGGATTAACGATATCAGAAACCGCCTTTTGTCCTGCTAAAAGTTCATAGTCTAAGAGCTTTTCAACCCCTTCTTCCAAGATTAAATAGGTTTCAGAAGGATAAAAAAGAGAAAGAATTTCTTCTTCGTTCATCCCCATAGCCTTAAGGAAAATAGTAGCTAAAATATTCTTTCTCTTATCTATCCTTACGAAAAACCTACCTTTATAATCGTAAATAAAATCCAACCAAGATCCTTTAACCGGAATAACCCTGGCAATATAGGTTAACCTACCTGCTTTAGCATGGGTTTTCTCTTTTTCAAAGATAACACCAGGAGAACGTTGAAGCTGATTGACAATAGCCCGTTCTGTCCCATTTATGATAAACCTTCCGTCTTCAGTCATCAAAGGAATGGTGCCAAAATATACCTCTTGCTCTTTAACATCTTTAATACTCTTTATACCAGTTTCTGGGTCTAAGTCATAGGTTACTAACCTTACCTTTAATTTCATCGGGGCTTCATAGGTTAAACCTTTATCTTTAGCCTCTTCTGGGGCATACTCTGGTTCTAAAATCTTATAATCTATATATTCTAAAACCGCTGTCTCAGAGTAGTCTCTTATCGGAAATACAGACTTTAAACACCTATGGATACCTATGTCTATTCTGTTTTCTGGAGGGGTTTTGGCCTGTAAAAACTTATCATAGGATTCCTTAGGTATTTTTAAAAGATTGGGTGCTTCTTGGATCTGTTTTACTTTAGAAAAACTTTTACGAACAGATAAGTTTCTTTGGTTGTTTAGCATTTTTATGATCCCCTCCCTGGATTTTTATAAATGACGAAAAGGGTTTCCCCAGGGACAGGGGAAACCCTTTGAAAAAGTAGATTTTGGAAAATAAAATTTTAAACTATACAAGGCTTACTTGATTTCTACTTTGGCACCTACTTCTTCTAATTTTTTCTTAATCTCTTCTGCTTCATTCTTGCTAACACCAGTTTTTACTGGCTTGGGTACACCTTCAACCAAATCCTTAGCTTCTTTTAACCCTAAGCCTGTAATTTCTCTTACCACCTTAATCACGTTGATCTTGTTACCTCCTACATCAGTCAAAACCACATCAAACTCTGTCTTTTCCTCAGCCTGAGCAGCTTCAGCAGGAGCACCAGCCACAGCACCCACAGCTGCCACAGCAGCTACAGGAGCAGCCGCAGTTACACCAAACTTCTCCTCTAACTCTTTGATAAACTGAGAAAGTTCTAACACACTCATGTTAGCGATAAACTCGATGACTTCCTCTTTGGTTACTGGCATTTCCTAATCCCTCCTTTTGCTTTTTTTCTGTTTTTTAAATTTTACTCACCCTTTGACTTTTTTTCTTCAATAGCCTTAAGCACATAAAGGAATTTCCTGATAATAGCCGCCAATACCCCAACAAAATTGGATACCGGAGCCTGAATGGTACCAAGTACCTGAGCCAACAAAACCTCTCTTCGAGGAAGCTTAACCAGATCCTCAATAAATTCAGGCTTATAGCCTTTACCCTGAATAACAAAACCCTTTATCTGTAAAGCCGGATGTTTTTTAACAAAATCATTTAAAACCTTAGCAATCTCTACAGGGTCTTGATATGCAAAAACCAAAGCTGTAGGCCCTTCGATGTAATCGCTTACAGGTTTAAAATCTGTGTTTTCAGAAGCAATCCTGATAAGGGTATTTTTAATAACCCTAAACTCTCCTCCTCTTTCCCTAACAATCCTTCTTATTTCATTGCTCTCAGCTACCGTAAAACTTCTAAAAGAAGTAACAAAAACCCCTTGTGACTTAACAAACTTCTCATTTACATCTTTGATGATTTCTGCCTTACGAGCTCGGGTAAGCAAGTCTATACCTCCTTATAAAATTTAACCACATGAAAGGGTACCCTTTCGCCTATAGTAGGCTGAGGAAGCTTCCTCATTTAAGCCAAAATGGCACCTACTAATCTCTGGCCCCAAGAGACACCCTGCTTTTGAAGGACCTCAAGGGGCTCAAACCTCTAATTTAATCTCCAGAATATCTCTGGATTAAAATCCTCACCTCGTTAGGGTCAACCTTAATTCCCGGACCCATTGTAGTAGATATAGCAACACTTCTTATATATTGTCCCTTGGCTGCAGAGGGCTTAGCCTTTAATAAAGCTTCAAAAAACGCAGCCATGTTTTCTAAAATCTTCTTTTCACCAAAAGAAACCTTACCTACAGGAACATGCACCACCGCACCTCTATCAACTCTAAAATCAACCTTACCTGCCTTAATATCCTTCACTGCCTTGGCCACATCAAAAGTTACTGTGCCAGTCTTAGAACTTGGCATAAGACCTCTTGGCCCTAAAATCTTCCCTAACTTACTAACAGCAGGCATCATATCTGGAGTGGCTATTACCTTATCAAACTCAAGCCAATTTTCTTTCTGAATCTTTTCAATAAGGTCCTCGTCCCCTACATAATCCGCACCAGCCTCTAAGGCTTCTTTAGCTTTATCTCCTTTAGCAAAAACCAACACCCGAGCTGTCCTTCCTGTTCCATGAGGTAAAACCACAGACCCCCTAACCATTTGGTCTGCATGTCTTGGATCAACCCCCAATTTTACTGCCACCTCTACCGTTTCGTCAAACTTAGCATGAGCTGTCTCTAAAGCAAGTTTAACCGCCTCTTCAAAAGAATATTTTTTCGTTCTATCAACTTTAGCCAAAGCCTCTCTATACTTCTTACCGTGCTTAGCCATACCACCTCTCCTTAATCTACAATTTGAACGCCCATACTTCTGGCTGTACCCTCTATAGTCCTAATAGCAGCCTCTAAAGATGCCGCCGTAAGGTCCTGCATCTTCATTTTGGCTATTTCTTCCAACTGTTTTCGGGTTATCTTGCCCACCACCTCTTTACCAGGAGCATGTGCTCCTGTCTCAATACCAATCGCCTTTTTAATAAGCACCGCAGCAGGTGGAGTCTTCAACTCAAAAGTAAAAGAACGGTCTGCATAAACGGTAATTACCACAGGAATGATATAACCTTCCTGGCCACGGGTCTTCTCGTTAAACGCCTTAACAAACTCCATAATGTTAACACCATGTTGACCCAAAGCCGGACCAACAGGAGGTGCCGGAGTAGCTTGCCCTGCAGGCAGCTGCAACTTTATTTGTGCTATTACCTTTTTAGCCATACCTCCCTATCCCCCTTAAATCTTCTGTAAATAAGCAAACTCTATTTCTACAGGAGTCTCTCTCCCAAATATACTTACCAACACCTTAACCTTACCTTTATCAGGCTTAACCTCATCTACCACCCCTATAAAGTTAGCAAAAGGTCCCTCTGTAATCCTAACCCTGTCACCTTGAGCAAATTGATAACGAGGTTTAGGCTTTATTTCTTCTACTACCAACTGAGAAATAAGTTTATCAACCTCCTCAGTTCTAAAAACATAAAGCCTGTCTCCACCAATCACGTCAAGGACACCTTCAAGACTTTTTATCTCTTCCTTCAACTCCTCATCAATCTCACCTAACATCAAAAAATATCCAGAATAAAAAAACTTAACAAATTGCTTTTCTGGAGAAAAATTAACCTCTATCTCCTTTGGGGGAGGCACAAAAAAGCGTTCTACCTTTTCAGATATCCCCTTACGGGACAAAAGTTCTTCTACCATAGCCTTAACTTTTTCTTCCCAACCAGACCAAACCTGGACTGAATACCAAACTTTAGCCACCTTATCTCACCAAAATAGAAATTATAAAATTATATATTATATCCAAAATCCCTAAATATGCACCTATAAATAGGCTAAAAACAACCACCATCAACGTTCCCATTAAAACTTGCTTCTTAGGAGCCCATGTAATCTTTTTAGCTTCTATTTTAACCTCTTTTAAAAATCTTACCACCCTATCTTTAAAGTTTTCTTTATTTAAATCTTGATCTTTTAAAGCCATACAATCCCTACCTTTAGAAATAAAAAAATGGCAGGCCAGGAGGGACTTGAACCCCCAGCCTTCGGATTTGGAGTCCGACGCTCTGCCAAGTTGAGCTACTGGCCTACCATTTATTTTTTAACTTCTTTATGTACGGTATGCTTTTTATCCCAAGGGCAATACTTCTTAAGTTCTAACCTATCAGGTGTATTTCTCCTGTTTTTGGTAGTGGTATAATTATTTCTCTTACATTCTGTGCACTGCAAATGAATGATAACCCTTGCCTCTCCCTTTTTAGCCATCCCTAAAAACCCCTATATTATTCTATAATTTTAGTTACTACGCCAGCACCAACTGTCCTTCCACCCTCTCTAATCGCAAACCTCAAACCCTCTTCCAAAGCAACAGGCTTGATCAACTCAACCTCTAACTCCACATTGTCACCTGGCATCACCATCTCAACCCCGTCTGGTAACTTCACCACACCTGTCACGTCTGTTGTCCTAAAATAAAACTGAGGCCTGTACCCGTTAAAAAACGGTGTATGCCTCCCTCCCTCCTCCTTCTTCAACACATATACCTCTGCCTTAAACTTCGTATGCGGCTTAATACTACCAGGCTTTGCCAACACCTGACCCCTCTCTACCTCATCCTTTCCTATACCCCTCAACAACACCCCTACGTTATCACCAGGTAACGCCTCATCCAATATCTTCCTAAACATCTCCAAACTCGTAGCCACCGTCTTCACCGTAGGCCTAAGCCCTACTATCTCAACCTCCTCCCCAGGCTTAAGCACTCCCCTCTCTACCTTACCCGTTACCACCGTCCCCCTTCCAGATATGCTAAATACGTCCTCAACAGGCATCAAAAACGGCTTGTCTACATCCCTCACAGGCTCAGGTATATAATCATCCATCGCTCTCACCAACTCCCATATCCTCCCACACCACTCACATTCCTCCTTACCACATCCACACTCAAGTGCCTTCAACGCACTACCCCTAACCACCGGCACATCATCCCCTGGAAATCCATACTTGCTAAGCAACTCCCTAACCTCTAACTCCACCAAATCCAATAACTCTGCATCATCTACCATGTCCACCTTGTTCATAAACACCACTATCGCAGGTACGTTAACCTGCCTCGCAAG
>NZ_AUIT01000012.1 GCF_000423845.1 Thermodesulfobacterium hveragerdense DSM 12571
GCAAGTTGTCTTTCATAGTAACCATTAGCTTTATTATCAATACTATCTCTAAGGAATATTTCTCTTTCTTTTTTCATGAGAGCGTTTAAGAGGAGTGCAGCAGCCATTTTGATACCCTCTTTTGATTCAATTTTTGAGATTTCACTTAAAACTTTTTCTAAATCTAAGTCTAAGTTTTCCATTTTACAGACCTCCTGGTTAGTTTAGTCTTTTAGGTTTTATGTTATCATTAATTTAAAAAATATTAAAAATTTTTATTATGCCTCTAAAATATTTTATTAAAAGACACAATTTATATTCTACTCCCCAGATGAAGATTTTGAAAGATTTAGAGAATATTTTTATAGAAAGACAGGGATAATGTTTGACGAGAGTAAAAGATACTTTGTTGACAGAAGACTTGTTGAAAGGATAAAGGCAACAGGACACAGTAATTTTAAGAGTTATTTTATATTCTTAAGGTTGGAAGCAACCGGAAAGGAACTTCAAAACTTGATCAATGCCCTAACCGTAAATGAGACATATTTTTTTAGAGAGGACTATCAGTTTAGATGTATGGTAAGCAGGATGCTTCCAGAGATATTTTTGAGAAAGAAAAAAGGAGATATAATAAAGATATGGTCAATTCCTTCATCCACAGGAGAAGAGCCTTACTCCATTGCTATATACTTACTTGAATACTGGGATGAAATCGATGAGTGGGATGTAGAAATAGTTGCTTCTGATATCGATACCAATGCCCTTGAAGCCGCCAAAAGGGGTATATATTCTGAGCGTTCGGTAAAGTTTTTACCACCTCATATATTAAAAAAATATTTTAAACCCCTTGGCAATGGATACTATAGAATTTCAGACGATTTGGTTTCAGCCGTTAATTTTACCAGAGTCAACATCGTTGATAGACTGGAGACTAAGAAATATCGTGGGTTTGATATTGTTTTTTGTAGAAATTTGCTTATATATTTTGACGATACATCAAGAAAAATCGCTGCTGAAAACATTTATGATTCACTAAATCCTGGAGGGTTTGTTTGCCTTGGCCATTCAGAATCCATGAGTAGAATTTCTTCTATTTTTAAGGTTAGAAAATTCCCTGAAGCTATAGTTTATCAAAAGCCTTTGGAGGAAAATGTATGAAAAGAGTGCTTGTGGTAGATGATGCACCAACGGTAAGAATGTATCATAAGAAAATATTAAAAGATGCAGGTTTTGAGGTAGATGAAGCAGTTAATGGTTTGGAAGCACTGGAAAAAGCCTTAATGAACGAATATAACCTTTATGTGGTTGATATCAATATGCCAAAGCTTGATGGATACAGTTTTGTAAAGAGATTAAGGGCTTCTGCTGAGGTTAAACAAGCTCCTGTGATTATGGTTTCTACAGAAGCTGAAGAAAAGGATAAAGAATTATCTTATGAGGCTGGGGCTAATTTTTACTTAGTAAAGCCTGTAAAACCTGAAGACCTTATAAAATATGCAAAGATTTTTACAGGGGTGGGTTTATGAATAATTCATTACTTGAGCAATTTATAATTGAAAGTAAAGAATATCTTCAAAAAATAGGTGAAATTTTAATCAAACTTGAAGAAGAGGGAAGCTCAAAGGAGTTGTTAAACGAGTTATTCAGACTTGTGCATACTCTTAAAGGCAACTCAGGTCTTTTTGATTTTCCGGCTATGACAAAACTTCTTCATGCCAGTGAAGACCTGATGAACAGATTAAGGGATGGAAGTTTAGAATATACCTCCGAAATCGCAGATATCCTTCTTGAGGCAATGGATACGATTTCTCAAATGATAGATGAGATTGAAGCATCTGGGGAGCTCCAACCAAGCACCAATGAGACCGCCTTTGAAAAGGCATCTTTTATAAGAAATTTCTTGTCAGAAGGGAAAGATAGCCTTAAAAAGGTAAAAAAAAGAGTTGAAAAAATCGAAGACCAACCTACAGAGGTTAAATCTTATGATTATTTAGTTATTCCTGAAGATACAAGAATGCTAATGGTTAGGGCTCTTTTTGAAGGAAAACCTGTAAGAATTTTGCAATTTTCTCCTGAAGAAGAATGTTTTTATAAAGGTGATGACCCGTTTTTACTTGTAAGAAACACCCCAAATATTCTCTGGGGTAGGTATTATCTTAGAGAAAGGATAGAGGATATAGAAACTCTGGACATCTATAAATGCATTACTAATTTTGATGTTGTTGCTATAGCTGAAGATTCTGTACTTAAGGAGCACTTTCAATATGTTCTTGACCAAATAGAAATTATCATTCCTTCTATCTCTCAGTTAATCATTCCAAAAGGTGACAGAAACGGTGGCCCGGTTTACGAGGATTTTGTAGAAGAATTTACTGAGATGCTCAAAAAGGGAGACAAGGGTATTCTAAAAAATTCGCTTAGGGCTTTAAAAGAATTAACTGCTCCTAATCTATATGTTTCTTCTTGTCTTAGATGGATTGAGCTATTAATAGACTATTTGCCAGACTCTATGGTTTATATAGAGGGTTTATTAAGAAGTATAAAAACCTTTGAACCCCCGCGATTTGGCGAAGTCCAAAAAACCTATGAAATTAAACCCGAGGTAACAGAAAAAAGTATGACAATTCCAAAAGAGGTATTAAGAGTATTTGAAGAACAAAAGAAAGTTCTTGAAAAAATAAGTTCTGTATCGCAAGAACTTAAAGAAGGTATTTTAAAATCTGTTTTCTTATCTCTTGAGAATGCCTTGACAGCTTCAAAAAACTCAGAACTTCTCGAAAGGTTAAAACAAAAAAATACGATAGAGGATATTCGTTCATTTATAGAAGAGTGCCTAAGTTTAAAGGTTGAAGAATATAGAAAACCTGAAAAAGTAGAAAAGGTAGAAAAAGCAAAAAAAGTAGAATGTGTTGAAAAAGAGGAAAAGGTGTCAGAAGTCGCAGAAAAACCATCAACTACTAAGGTTTTAAAGGTTGATGAAACCAAGATTGATCGACTTATGAACCTTATCGGAGAGCTTGTTGTTACCAAAAACAGTCTTCTTTATCTTTCAAGAAAAGTGGATACTGAATACGAACTTGTTACATTTAGTAAAGAGATGAAACAATACTACAGCGTTATAAATAAGATTGCTGAAGAAATGCAAGATGCCATCATGCAGGTAAGAATGATCCCTGTTTCAACGGTATTTCAGAGATTTCCCAGACTTGTAAGGTATATTTCGAAAAAACTTGGTAAAAAGGTAAAGTTAATCATCGAGGGTGAGGAAACTGAGGCTGATAAAAATGTGGTTGAAGCTTTGGCAGACCCATTTATCCATCTTGTAAGAAATAGCCTTGACCATGGGATTGAACCCCCAGAGGAGAGGATTGCAAAGGGCAAGCCAGAAATAGGGACCATAATCCTTAGGGCAAAACAGGAAGCAGACAGAGTAGTTATCCAAGTAGAAGACGATGGTAGGGGGATTGACCCACAAAAGGTAAAACAAAAAGCCTATGAAAAAGGGCTGATCTCTGAGGAAGAGCTTGAAAAATTAAAAGATGAAGAAGCATTAAATCTTATCTTTCTCCCTGGATTTTCAACCAAGGAAGTCTCCTCTGAGCTTTCAGGCAGAGGAGTTGGGATGGATGTGGTAAGATCGATGGTAGATAGATATAACGGAACGGTAAGTGTTACTTCGGTAAAAGATAAGGGGACTACGATTACTCTTTCCTTACCACTTTCTATGGCTGTTTCTCATGTAATGCTTGTTGAAGCGGCGAACCAAAAATACGGTATCCCTATGGATACTATCATTGAAACAGTAAGGATCAAAAAAGAAGAGATTCATGTTTTTAAAGGAGTGCAGACTACCTCCTTAAGAGGAAAGGTGATTCCCATACTTTTCCTTAATGATTTGTTAGAACTTGGTGTTCCACCTGTTACTACCGAAGATGGCGAATATGCTGTTTTGGTGTTAAACATAAAAAATGAAATGGCAGGTATAGTAGTAGACAAGTTTTTAGGGACAGCAGACATAATACTTAAGCCTCTTCCAGGGTTTATGGCAGATATAACTCTATTTTCTGGTACAGCTATTATGGGTGATGGTTCAGTTCTTTTAGTAATAAACCCAAAGGAGTTGATAGAATGGCGTTAGAGGTTAAAAAAAACAAAGCAATTTTAAAAGAAATCGTAACGGTTGAAGAGGCAGAACCCCTTTTTGAATGGTTTCTTAAGGTAAAGAAACCAGAAGTGGATATGACGGAGTGTAGTCATATTCATACTGCGGTTTTACAGCTTTTTATGATCTTTAAACCTAAGTTAATCCTTCCTAAAGATGAAGGGTTAAAACTCTGGCTTATAGGATTTTAAAACCTACAAGTTAAAACAGGGAGGGTAAGTGAATGCCAAAAACCGTTCTTATAGTAGATGATTCTGCTACCATGTTGTTAAGTCTAAAAACAAACTTAGAAATGCATGGGCTCAAAGTAGAACAGGCATCAAACGGAAAGGAGGCCTTGGATAAAATAAAATCAGGGCTTAAACCTGACCTTATAATCACAGATTTAAACATGCCTGTAATGGATGGGCTTGAGTTTATAAAAAACGTAAGACCAATCCTTAGGTTTACCCCAATTCTTATCCTTACCACAGAAAGCGAGCAAACCAAAAGACAGCAGGCAAAAGCACTTGGGGCTACAGGGTGGCTTGTAAAGCCTGTTTCAGGGCAAGACCTGATAAATGTAATGAAAAAAGTTCTACCAGGAGTATAAGAAAATGGCCCTAAAAACTGAGTATCTAAAGGTGGTTGTTTTGGTTTTGTTGCCTGTAAGTTTATTTTTATCAATGGTTGATTATTATTTTCTTTCTTACGTAAGTTTTATCCCTGAAAAACTAAGAGGTTTTATGGTTGTTTTTTCTGCTGTGTTGACAACCTTTTTTATTAATGTTTATTTAAGTCATAAAGGTAGAATACGTGCTTACAATAGAATTCCAGAGAAAACAGAAAAGGTTTTTAAAAAACTGAAAGAAGCACATACCTTTTGTTCAGCTCAAAGAGCGAGTTTTAACGATATATTTGAACTTTTTTCAAGGAATATACAGGAAACGATAAAAATGACAGAAGAGTATATCATAGAGTTTGTTAAAAAGCTTGAAAGTCTTTACAGTAACTCAAAAGAACAAACAGAACTTATTAAAAGCTCTCTTTCATCAGGAGAAAATCTGATCAAAATAATCGATAGACAAATAGACTATAACAGAGAAAATATAAAAAATCTTGATCTTGTTATAGAAATGAGAAACAGAAATTTGCAGGAAAACCTTAATAGGATTTATAAACTTAGAGAAAAGATGTATCAAGTAACCCCTGTGATAGATAGCATAAAAAACATCGCCGAGCAAATAAACATTTTAGCCATAAATGCCTCAATCGAGGCAGCTCGAGCAGGGGTGAGTGGTGCCGGTTTTTCTGTGATAGCAAATGAAATAAGAAAACTCTCTAATAACACCGAAAAGATGGTGCAAGAGATTCAGGATAAAATCTTATCGATGATAGAAGAGGTGGATGAGAGCTATAGATATTTTAAAGTTAGAATAACAAAAACAGAAGTTTTAGAACTTGTTGAAAAGGTTAGGCAAAATAATCAAGAAATGGAAAACGATTTATCTAAGATAGGTGGTTTGATGGTAACCATAATCAACGAGATAAACAAACAAAACGAGATTATATATAGTATGGTTGTTGAACTTCTTGGAGAGGTCCAATTTCAGGATGTAATAAGGCAAAGGTTAGAGAAGGTGTGCGAAGCCTTAGAAGAGCTTTCAAAGTATAACTCAGAGCTTTTGAGATGGGTAGAAAACTGTGAAGAAAAAAGTAAACCCGTAGAGATAAAGGTTTTACTTGAGAAATTCAAAGAAAGATACATTATGGCAGACCAGAGAAGGGTTCATGCAGAGGTTTTTGAAGGAGAAACTGTAATTAAAAAAGAAGCTCCTCAGATAGAGTTGTTTTAAGCATGGTGACCATAGCCATTACCAACAGAAAAGGTGGAACAGGAAAAAGTACGGTAGCGGTAAATTTAGCCGCGGAGCTTTCTGTTAGAGGTAAAAAAGTTCTTCTGGTTGACCTTGATACTCAGGGACATTCAACGATAGGTGTAGGTTTTGAGTATAAAAAAGGACTTTTAACCATCCATAGTGTCTTTTCTGATCCTGAGATTGAGGTCGATAAAGTAATCTATCAGACAAGATAGGAAAATCTCTATATCTCCCCTGCAGACCCTATGTTTGACCATAGTCTTTCTGGGAGTAAAAAAGATGTTTTAAGGGATAGGATAGCCAAGCCCAAATTACTTGATAGTTTTGATTTCGTGATCATAGACACCGCACCTTCCCTTGATAATTTACTTGTCAACGCCCTTGTTGCTTCAGACTATGTATTGCTTCCTTTCCAGCCTCATTTTTTGTCCTTAGAGGGGATTAAGTCTTTAACACGGGTTTTTTTTAGGGTAGCCTCATATGATAATCCTTCTTTAAAACTTTTGGGCTTAATTCCAGTTATGATAAATGCAAGGATTCAACATCATAATAAAATTAAAAGCACTCTTTCCACAAACTTTGGCTCAAACAGGATGTTCTCAGGAATAAGGACTGACATAAAGGTTGTAGAGGCCTTTGAAAATAAGATGCCTGTAATTTTTTATGCTCCTAATACAAGAGCTTCTGTAGACATAAAACTTCTTACCGATGAAATACTTCAAAAATTAGAGTACTTTTCCCTGCAAAACCTCTCTATTTAGATAAATTCATAGAAAAGTTTTTTAGATTTTCGGTCTTGATTTTGAGAAAATTTTTCTTGTATTTAAAAGTTCACGATTGAAGAATAAAAAAATACACAAAAAGTATCCATGAAAGGGATAAAAAAGATAGAAATGGTTAAAAATAATAAGTTAGTAGCAAGATTTATTATTTTATTATTTATCTGGATAGGGCTTAGTTTAATTAGCTATGTTTTAATGCCTTTCTTAAACTTTATTCCATAAAAAATACAGATTTCCTTAATAATCGGGTTTACGGCTTTTACGGTGTTTGGGTTTACGGTTTTTTTATGAATCAGTTTAGAAACACAAAAACTAAAAGAAGCCCATAAGTTTTGTTCGGATCAAAGAAAGTTTTTTGATAAAATAAGTGAGCTTTTTGTAAAAAACCTAAAAGAAACCATAAAAACAACAGAAGAAACCGCGATTGACTTTATAAACTCACTAACTGATTTTTACCATAAATCTAAAATGCAGACTGAATTTATTAAAAGTTTTGTTTTTTTCTGGAGATAACTCAGTCGAAATGATAGACAGACAAATAGAACATAGCCTCTAAGATGTTGAAAGAGCTTGATCGTATTATAGAAATACGCTTTAAAAACTTACAGGAAATTTATGACATAATTTACAGTTTACAGCAAAAGGTAGACTTAATGCTTCCTGTTTTAAACTACATTAAAGACATCTCCGAACAGATAACCATTTTAGCCATAAACTCAAGCATAGAGGCAGCTCGTGCTGGAAAGGCAGGAGCTGGATTTTCTGTGATTGCTGATGAAATAAGGAAACTTGCGATAAAAACTGAGAGTATAGTAAAGGATATTCTTTCTAAAATGAAAACACTAAAGGAAGAAATGGATAAAAGCTATGAATTTTTTATGACCAGTTAAAAAGCACAGAGCTTTCTTTGATGCTTGAGGCTGTGAAACAATCAACACAAAAAATGGAGAGAGATTTGGAACAGGTAGGTAGTTTGATTGCAAAACTTGTCGGTGAGATAGAAAAGAAAAATACCATCATTTTAAACACCATCTCTGATTTGCTTGGGAAGGTTCAATTCCAAGATGTGGTAAGACAACGACTTGAAAAGCTTTGTGAGATATGTTCTGAGATTTCTGAATATAACAGAAGACTTTTACGCTGGGTAGATAACCCTGATGAAGAAGAACAACCTGAGGAGATAAAGGTTTTGATTGAGAAAGTGAAACAAAATTATATCATGGCAGACCATAAAAGAGTTCAGGCTGAGGTTTTTAATGAAGAGACCAAAATCAAAGAAGAAGCCCCCAAAATAGAGCTTTTTTAAAAACTGGTAAAGCTTGTCAAAATGACTAACCTTTCAGTTTTTACCTGCTAAAATTTAAATTTAGTGTTGAATATTCTAAAACAAAACCCCACAGAGGTTTCTTTTTAAGCACTTGAAAATCTCAATTTATTATTTATTATTTAACTAACTAAATTTTAATTCGAGGTGTAAGTTTTTGATGAGTTTACAGGAAGTAAAACCAGAATTAAGTACCAAAGAAGTCGTTTTAGAGGAGTATCCTATCGTTAGGACCCTTTATGGCGAAAGGGGGAACAATTTTAAGATTTTAGAAAATTTTTTTAGGGTTCAGATTTCCCTTAAGGGTAATCACATCTTTATCAAAGGAGAGCCTATAGACCTTGAGCTTGCGGAAAAAACCATAGCCGAGCTTTATGGATTGGTAAAATCAGGTTACACCATCTATCCTTCAGACGTAGAATATGCCTCAAGGATTATCCTTGAAAACCCCAAAGCTAACCTTAAGGAGATTTTTTTAGATACCATCTTTGTTACCTCAGGACGTAAGGTTATCACCCCTAAGGGGATTACGCAAAAGAAATATATAGAGGCCATCAGAAGGTCTGAAATAGTTTTTGGGATAGGACCTGCTGGTACAGGAAAAACTTATTTGGCTGTTGCTATGGCGGTTTCTTACCTGATGAAAGGAGAGGTTAACAGGCTTGTTTTAGTCAGACCTGCAGTAGAGGCAGGAGAAAAATTAGGTTTTCTACCTGGAGACATCGCAGAAAAGGTTAATCCATATCTTAGGCCTTTGTATGATGCTCTTTATGATATGCTTTCTTTTGATAAGGTTGTAAGACTTTTTCAAAAAGGGGCGATAGAGATAGCCCCTTTAGCTTTTATGAGAGGAAGAACTTTAAATGAGGCCTTTATCATCTTGGATGAGGCTCAAAACACAACCTCTGAGCAGATGAAAATGTTCTTGACCCGTCTTGGGCAAAACTCTAAAGCAGTTATCACCGGAGACGTTACCCAGATAGATTTACCTGATCCTAAAAAATCAGGTCTTCTTGAAGCGATGGAAGTTCTTGAGGGTATTAAAGGTATTTCTTTTATATATTTCACTAAAAGTGATGTGGTAAGACATCCTATCGTTCAACAAATTATAGAGGCCTATGAAAAAAAAGAACAAAAAGAAAAGGAAGCCTAAATGTTAAGTATTTTGTTTAAATCTCTTTACCAGGTGGTAGACCTTCTCTTAAGTGTTTATGTTTGGATTATCATCGCAAGGTGTATTATCTCTTGGGTAAATCCCTATCCCTATCATCCGGTAGTAAGGTTTTTATACAGGGTAACCGAACCTGTGCTTGGCCCAGCAAGAAGGATTATTCCACCGATAGCTGGTTTAGACTTAAGCCCTATAGTGGTGATTTTTTTGATTTACTTTGTTCAAAATCTAATGCAGTACTTAGTAACCAGATATCTATTTTTCTAAAATCCCTGTTATGGTTTTAGAGATAAAGGTTCATCCAGAAAAGAAGAAAGACCGGATTTTGGGTCATAAACTTCCTAATTTTTTAGAGGTAGAGCTTAAAGCTAAACCTCAAAACAACCAAGCTAACGAAGCTTTAATCCGATTTTTGAGCACAGTTTTTAATATTCCAGAAAAGCAGATAAAAATTCTCAAAGGAAAAACTCAACCTAAAAAACTGATAAACTTGGAAGGACTTGATCCCATTCAATTTGAGGTTTATGTCGAAAAATCGTTAAATAAGGACTAAAAAGAGGGCCACACATATGAAACCTTTTGTTTTTTTTGACCTTGACGGAACTCTGATAGACAGTATGCCTTATCATGCCAAAGCCTGGATAGAGGCTCTGGCTGAATATGGTATAAAGTTTAAAGAAGAAGAGGTGTATCTATACGAAGGGGCGATAGAGTTTGAGATGGTCCGAGACATTTTTCTGCAAAAAGGATTTAACATAGACAAAGATTTCTTCGAGGCTCTCTTTAAAAAACAAAAGGCTATTTTTCTTAGTCGTTATGCCTCAAAGGTCAAACCTTTTCCTGAGGTTCCAGGTATTTTAGAAACCTTAAAAAAAGAAAAGAAAGGTTTAGCCCTGGTTACCAGCTCTCATGTAGAAATTTTAGAAAAAGTTTTACCAAAGAGTTTTTATGCTTATTTTTCGGTAGTACTTACAGGGGATAAAATAAAGAAAAGAAAGCCTCATCCAGATCCGTATTTAGAGGCGTTAAAGGCTTTTAATACCTCGATCAATCAAGGTTTGGTGGTAGAAAATTCCTCTGCAGGAGTGATTTCAGCCAAAGGGGCGAACCTTTTTTGTGTAGCTATTACTACCACCTTATCTGAGGAGCACCTAAGGTTAGCAGACCTGATAGTAAAAGACCATACCGAGCTTAAAGAGGTTTTATTAAATGGGAAAGGAAAGGGTTAAAAACCATAGACCTTTGGACTATAAAGAGTATTTTGCACAATATCAGGATTTGATCCCTGATTATTTGGAGTTTTTAGAGTGTTTAAAAAAACAGCATCGTCAGTATTTTTGCATAAACACCTTAAAGATAAGAACTAACGAGGAGAAGGAACGTCTTTTAGAAATTTTAAGACAAAAAAACATTCAGTTTGAGTCAGTTCAAGAGGTTCCTTATTTTTATAGGGTGGTTAACAACGAAGAGGTTTCGTTAGGAAATTTAGAGGAGTATAGTTTAGGTTTAATCCATTCGATGACCTTAGCGAGTAGTCTTCCTATAATAGCCCTTGACCCTCAACCAGGAGATTTAGTGCTTGATTTATGTGCAGCTCCAGGAGGAAAAACTTGTCTTATAGCCATCATAACCCAAGATAGAGCTACTGTAGTAGCTAACGACAAAAGGGTAGACCGTTTAACCGCTTTGGTAGCCAACCTTAAACGTTTAGGGGTTGCCTCTGCCATAACTACCCGTTATCGAGGGGAGCAGTTTCCCTTTGGGATTCCTTTTAATAAGGTGTTGGTCGATGCCCCTTGTTCTGGAGAAGGAAGATATAGGGTAGGGCTTGAAGGTGAAATACTTTATCAAAAAGGACATGGTAAAACCAACCTTCAATCTATTCAAAAGGGTTTGTTAGTAAGAGCCTTTGACCTTTTATCTCCAGGAGGGGTGTTGGTTTATAGCACCTGTACGATAAACCCAAAAGAAAACGAGGAAGTAGTAGATTATCTTCTGCGAAAAAGACAGGCTAAACTGGTAGATTGGATTTCTCCTTTGTCATATTATGAAGGGATTACTGAATGGGAAGGCAAACCTTATCATCCAGACCTAAGGCTTACTAAAAGGTATTATACTCATAAAATAGATGCCGTAGGCTTTTTTGTGGCTAAAATTATCAAGTTAGTCTAAATTATTTAAAGAGGCGTATAATTTAAAAATTTTCAAAATAAAGTATAATAATTCTCTATGAAATGCCCCAGATGTAAGGTCTTAGAAACCAAAGTCATAGACTCAAGGGTTATAGAAGAAGGATATACCATAAGAAGAAGGCGAGAATGCAGCAACTGTGGATACAGGTTTACCACCTATGAAAAACTTGAGTTAGATATCATGATAGTTAAAAAGGATGGTAGAAGAGAACCTTATAATCGGGAAAAGCTCATCTCAGGCATAAGAAAGGCTTGCCATAAAAGGTCTATCAGTGAAGAAAATATCTTAAGTTTTGTAAACGAGCTTGAGCTTGACCTTATTCAAAGAGGAGAAAAAGAAGTGTCTTCTGGATATTTGGGAGAAAGGGTAATGCAGGCCTTAAAGGCCTGGGATAAGGTGGCTTACATACGTTTTGCTTCAGTTTATAAAGAGTTTAAAGATGTAGGAGAATTCCTAAACCAAATAAAAGAGTTGAACCATGATGAACCCTCGTGATAGGATAGTATTTCCTTTAGATGTGCCTACTATAGATGAGGCTTTGAGATGGGTAGACAGACTGAAGGACTTGGTAGGGGTCTTTAAAGTCGGTTTTGAGCTTTATACAAGTTGTGGTCCTAAGGTAATAGAAGAAATAAAAAAGAGAAGCAATAACAAAATTTTTTTGGATTTAAAACTAAACGACATTCCTAACACTGTACTTAGGACGGTAAGGGTAGTTTCTAATCTGGGGGTTGATTGGATAACAGTTCATGCCCTTTCTGGAGAAGAAAGTTTGAAAAGCGCGGTAAGTGCCGCTTACAACAACCTAAAAATATTAGCTGTTACGGTTTTAACCTCCCTTGAGAGGGCAGACCTTATGGAATTAGGCTTTAACGCTGAACTGGTAAGAGAGGTTAAAGACCTGGTGCTAAGGTTAACCAAGATTGCTTATCAAACAGGTTGTGACGGGATAGTCTGTTCAGCCAGAGAAACTTCTCAGATAAAAGAAGTTTATCCCGAGTTGTTTACCGTGGTCCCGGGTATTAGGTTGGAAGGGGCAAGAAAGGACGACCAAATAAGGGTAGTTACACCTTATGAAGCCATCCTTTCTGGTGCAGATTATCTTGTTATAGGAAGACCTATCAGAGAAGCTTTTTCTCCTGAAAAAACCTGTATGGAGATCGCCGAAGAAATAGAAAAAGCCTTAGCCCAAAAGAACCAAAACAAGGATAACGTATAAAAGTTTAATAAATTTCTATGGTTTCACTATACAATAGCTCAAAAATCTTAAAATTTCTAACGCTAAAATAGGCTCCATAAAGCACGGGAAGGTATCCTGAGGTATTTAGATAATAAAGTTTTTCAGGCTGAAGGCGTCTTAAAGTTTCGATGTTTGCAAGAAACAGATTTTTAAACTCAACCTTTCCTAAAGGTCCGTTCATCACAAAGGACGTTTGGGCGATACAATCCTTTTCCAAAATATCCAGACTAAACTCTAAGGCTTTTTTTAAGTCTAAAGCCAAATCGGTAAGTTCTTTTTTTACCTCAGCAAAAAAAGTAGTATCTTCTCCTGTTTCGGTGAAAAGGGCCTCTCCTTCTTCGGTTGTGGTAAATTTCCCGTCCACAGCAACCAAAAAGTTTTCTTCCCCCTCTTCTCTAAGATAAACCAGCCCAAAGGGATAAAGCTTTATCACCTTAGGAATATAGTCTATCTTAAAACTTCCCTCTTTGGTTAAATAAGGATTTTTGCCTTGGACTCCAAGAACAGCAAAAGGAAAAACCATACCCTCAGACATAGCAAAAAACACTGGATAATACATCGTAGCCGGAAGTATTTCCGAATACCCAAGGGGTATGATTTCTACCCCTTCCATAAAGGAAAAGTTGTCAGGTTTTATAACCTTTAAATGTTTATGTTCTTCTGGTTCAAGGATAACAGGATTTTTAAAAAGTTGAGACGGGGTAAACATTATTAAACCTCCTTTTTAGATTTTATCATCTTTCCACAGTATGTCTACCGCAGAAACATTGATCGCCCTTTGAATAATTTTTTCCCAGTTAAGTCCAGTTTTTCCTTTTATTCCTATAGCATACTGAAAGTTTCCTAAGTATCGTGCGTTGATGTATAGAGGGTTGAAGTTTGCTAAAACCAGATTAGCCATAAATATAGAAGGAATGAAAAGCCTTTGTCCTCCATCTAATTCTACCTCGGCGCTTTTAGGAGTTATTCCTTCAAGCACGGTCCCTGGGATTAAAGGTTCTGTAAAAATGACTACCTCTTCAAACCCGGCAAGTTTTAAACCGTAATACAAAGTCCAGGGTTTAAAACGGTTTATGTGGTGAGGTGGGTAGTCATTGCCCCACCATTGGTATTTTAGATAGGATTTGGCTAAATGTTTAAAAGCAAAATAAGGAGGACAACTGATGATGGTAACACCATTTTCTTCTAAAAGTTCGTAGATTTCCTTAAGAAAATTTAAAGGGTTTTCTACATGTTCGATTACCTCAAAGGCTGTGATTACCTTATAGGGACCTTGAAAGTCTGAAGGGAGTTCTTTAAAGGTTAAGGCTTTAGCTACCCTAAGGTTGTAGTATTTTTTGGCAAGTTCAACCGCTTTTTCACTCGCATCTATTCCATAAACCTCAAACCCTTTAGCCTTAGCAATCAACATAAAATTGCCACATGAACACCCTACGTCTAAAAGCTTACCCTTAGGTAAAACCTCTAAAATAGGAAGTAATACGTTAAACCTGGGAAGATCTTTCCATTTTTTTAGTTCTTTGACCTCCTCTTTTTCTAATTGTTGATAATTTTCATAAGCTGTATGCCCAAAACTTAAAAGTTCATCAATCTTTTGTTCATAGGCTATATCATATTTCATGCTTTTACGAGGATAACCAAATTGAAGTCCACAGCTTGGGCATTCAAAAATGCGGTATTGGTTTATTACCTCAAACAGGCTAAAAGGTCCGTTAAAACTACACAAAGGACAACGTTCTGGTTTCTCATGGCTTTCTTGACAGGCTAACAGAGCATCTTTTAAAGCAAAATAAATTACCTTAGGAGGGATGCTTTCGATACAGGGGCTGTAAAACTGATGTTTAACCTTAGCCTCTGAACAGGGTTCATTAATAGCATGGACCCCACAGGGAGCTTTACAGGTTTGTCCTGTGTATTTAGGACGAACTGGAATAACCGTTGGATAAGTGTCGGATCTCAGTCTACCTTCAATGGGACCGGTTATAAAAACCGTAGGTTTTTTAAGGCCTCCTGCTATGTGTAAAGTAGAGGTATCTGCGGTGATGACCGCGTCAGATAAATAGATAGCGGCTACTAAATACCTAAGGTCTTTCATTAACGCAGAAAGGTTTGCTGCTTTTATCCCGTAAACATCAAGGGCTACCTCTACTGTCAAATCTTCGTCAGGTAGACTACAAATAACAGGAACAAACTCTGTAGAGATTAAGTCTTCTATTTCTTTTAGGAGTTTAGGAGGAAGGGTTCTGTGGATAGAAGAAGCAAGATAGTGAAAAAGCAGTACCTTGTCTTTTCCGGAAACCTTTTTGATTTCTTCAAATATTTTTTTCATCTCTTCTACCACATTCAAGTCAACCCAAACATCAGGGGTTTCGTCTTCAGCAAAATAAAGTTTAAACTTCCATAAAAACCATTCTACCATGTTTAGGTTGTCAAAATGAGGGGAGTTAACCATTTCTACTGCCTTAACCATGTAGTTAGCTTTTACCACCTCTTTTATAGGAGCAGGATGAGGTAAAAGTTTATCTATGTAAGGCAGGTTTTCTAAGACTATACGAGCCCTTCCAGAAACACTTACCCAGAGTTTACTTTCTGGATAGCGTCTTTTGATCTCACGTAAAGCCACCGTAGAACAGAGCACATCTCCTATAGCACCTTGCATAAACACAAAAAGGGTTTTTCCGTTTAGGTCTTCTCCATCATAAAAAGGAGGAAGGGCAGAATGGGTTTTCTCAAACTGACTTTGAAGGTTGGTAGGTAAAAGACCAAACACATCATTAGCAAAAAGCAGCTTCTCCCCAGGTTTTAGGTTAAATTGATAGCCGTTAAACTCAAAACTTAGTTTGGTTTTGGCTTGAACAGTAAGCATTATTTCCTCCAAAATAAAGGTCTAATGTTTTTACTATAGCATTAGTTATCAAAAAGCATACCATTTTTACAGACAAAAAACCTATGTTTTTGGAAAGGTTCTGTATGTAATTTATCGATAGTCTATGTGCTAAAAAGTCAAACTTTTGACAATGTATATCTTTACAGAACGTTAGAGTTTGATCTTTTGAAAATAGGGAAATAATATATGGTATTGGGTTAAGAGATGTTGTGAAATCACCCTTATTTCATCAAGGACAGCCAAAAAGTTAACGTCTCCCTCCCATCTGGGGACTATTTGCAGGTGTAGATGGTCAGGATATCCAGCTCCTGCAACCTTCCCTAAGTTAAACCCAACGTTAAACCCGTGAGGTTTGAAGACTTCTTTTAGAATCTTGATGGCTTCTTGAGCCATTTTCATCAAAGCGGTGATCTCATCAGGGGTTAGTTGTTCGAGTTCAGCCACATGTTTTTTGGGAGCTACCAAAAGGTGCCCGGCATTATAAGGGAATTTGTTCATGATCACCAAAACAAAAGGATCTCTATAAAGTATAAGCCTTTCTTCATCAGGCAGATTTCCTTCAGGAGGACAAAAAATACAGCCAGGGTCTTTTTTACCTGATACGTATTCTCCTCTCCAGGGAGCCCACAAAATTTTTCGTTCCATATTCCCCCCCTTTCTAAAAACAAGTTTAAGGGTAAAATGATAAATACCTAATCATAACACAAAATAAACGTTTGTAAATTGTTAGGTTTTGATATTTATAACTTTATATGTATAAAAATATTGTTTACGGAATATTTTTAACTGTTTTGGTAGTATGTCTTTCTTTTTTATACATCTTTATCAGACATATTCCGCCTAATTTAAAAGGGGTTCTTTTTTCCTTAAACAAGAAGCATCTGTTTTTTTCCTTTTTATCTTTGTTTTCTTTTCATACTTTCGATAACTTGAGGGTGTTTTTTATTTCAAGGGCTCTGGGTTTAAGGTATCCTTTTTGGTATGGATATAAGGTTTCTTTGGTAAGCACCTTTGGAGCTACCATAACCCCTGCTCATTTAGGTGGTGAGATTTTTCCTTTTTATACGTTAAGAAGGGTAGGAGGCGAGATAGCTCAGATTCTTAGTGTAATTACCCTCAAAGGTTTTGCCGGTTTAGTTTTTTATCTTTTGTTTTTCCCTTTTATGTTAGAAAATCTCGTAAAGCATCCTGAAAAGGCCTTAGAGCTTTTACTGATAATAGGAAGTTTGTTGGCTATTTTGGGTTTGGGGTTTATAGTAGGAAAGGTTATCTTTAAAAAAAGACCTCAGATTGTTTCTGGTTCGTTTTTGTTTAGGTTAAAGTTTAATTTTTTGAAATATTTACTCATTTGTAAAAAATTCTTTAAAATCCATAAAAAAGTATTTTTTTTAGCCATTCTTTTTAGTCTTTTTATGTACATCTCCTTTCTTATGGTAGGAATTTTTTTGGTTAAGGCTTTTTCTCAACAAGCTCCTTTTTGGGCTTTGTTTTCAAACCAACTCCCTTTACTCTATGCTATCTTTATAAGCCCTACCCCAGGAGGCAGTGGGGTAGGAGAATTAGGGGCGATAGTAGTTTTTAAGGATTTTTTAACCGTTGAGTCCATAGGGATCTTTGCCATGCTTTGGAGAATACTTAGCCAATACCTTAGTTCTATGATAGGTGGAGTTATTTTTTTTGTGATGGGAACAAAAGACCTTTTAAATAAAAAGAACTCTCAAACAAAAAATAGTTTTTTTAAGGAATGCTAAACCTTTTGAATCCATACTGTTGTCTAATAATCCTAAGAAATTGTCTTTATGACCTTGGAGTTTTAAAAAGTTTTAAGTTAGAGGTCCCGGTTATTTCGGTGGGGAATCTTTCTGTAGGTGGCAGTGGAAAAACCTCTTTGATAAGATATCTTGCAGAAAAACTTTCTTGTTTAGGTAAGGTAGCCATCGTATCAAGAGGTTATAAAAGAAAGTCTAAAGGATTTCAGTTAGTTTATTTTCAAAAAAAAGTCCTTCAACCGGTGGAAAAGGCAGGTGATGAGCCTTACCTTTTGGCTAAGGTGTTTGAAAAAAAAGGGTTAGACCTGGTGATTATCGTTGACGAAGATAGGGTAAGAGGGGCCAGAAGAGCGATCAAAGAGTTTGGTGCAAACCTTATTCTTCTTGATGACGGATTCCAACACAGAAGACTTTTTAGAGACATAGACCTTGTGCTTTTAAAAAAAGAAGACCTGAACCAAACGTTATTACCTTTTGGAAAACTAAGAGAACCTCTTTCAGGATTAAAAAGAGCTACCGCCCTTATCCTTACCTATCAAGAACTTTTTCCTTTTGATTTTGAGTTTAACCAAAAACCAGTGTTTAAGCTTTACCGAGAAAACTGGCAGGTTTTAAATTACAGGTTAGAGCCTGTGTCTATTCCAGAAAAAGAGTTTATAGCCTTTTGTGGGCTTGGAGATAATACCCAGTTTTTGGATATTGTAAAACGTTTAGGTCTTAGAATCAAACGCTTTATTGCTTTCCCAGACCACTACGATTATCGAACCTTTGAAATATCGTCTAAAGAAAACTATCTCACCACCTTAAAAGATGGGGTTAAACTTCCATGGTCTGAAAACTTCTTTTTTTTAGATTTTTCTGTAAGAGTAGAAGGTCTTCTTGAATTTATACAAAAAACATTAAAAAATAAAACCTCAATGGGGTAGATAACATGAAAATAAGAGCTATTTTATTCATTGTTTTTTTGCTTTTATTTTTTACAGGTTCTGTCTTTGCTAAAGGTAAAATGTTAATTCTTGGTACAACCACTTCTGTAGAAAATTCAGGACTGTTAAGCTATCTTTTACCTCAGTTTGAAAAGAAGACCGGAATAAAAGTAAAGTTGGTTGCCAGAGGTACAGGGGCTGTGCTTGAAATGGGGAAAAGGGGAGATGTGGATGTAGTGTTTGTCCATGCAAAAGATCTTGAGCTTCAAGCAATAAAAGAAGGGTTTTTTGTTAATAGAAAGGAGGTGTGCTATAACGATTTTATCATCGTTGGCCCTAAGCATGATCCAGCTAAGATAAAAGGGGCTAAAGACGTGATTTCTACCTTTAAAAAGATCGCCCAAGCCAGAGGTTTTTTTATTTCACGAGGAGATAGGTCAGGAACCCATTTTAAAGAACTAAAAATATGGGAATTAGCAGGCCTCAATCCTAAAGGAAAACCCTGGTATCTGGAGTCTGGTCAGGGGATGGAAAAAACTTTATTTATAGCTAACGAAAAAGATGCTTACACCCTTACTGATAGGGGAACATGGCTTGCTACGAAAGGCCGTCTAAAATATTTAACCATTCTCTTTGAAGGAGACCCTTTTCTTTATAATATATATAGCGTTATGGCGGTAAATCCTAAAAAGCATCCTTATGTAAACTATGAAGGAGCTATGAAATTTATAGACTGGATTACCTCTCCTGAGGGACAAAAACTCATAGGGTCTTTTAAGGATAATTTGGGAAACGTACTTTTTATCCCTAAGTATAGGTAGCCATGGATTTTTTGATAGAGGCTTTTAAACAGGCCTTTTTTCTTATCGTTAATTTAGATAGAGAGCTCCTTGAGATCATTCTACTTTCTTTAAAGGTATCTCTTTCAGCGCTTTTATTAGCTTCTGTTTTGGGAGTCCCGTTTGGGGCGTTCTTAGGGATGAAGGATTTTACAGGTAGGAGTTTGATCATAATTTTTTTAAACACCGGGATGGGATTACCCCCTGTGGTGGTTGGTCTTTTTCTTTATATGCTTTTTTCAAGAAGTGGGCCTTTAGGTTTTTTAAACCTTCTTTATACCCCTACTGCTATGGTAATCGCACAGTTTATCCTTGCCCTTCCTATAGTAGCTTCTATCTCTCAAGCCTCTGTAAGAAAGGTTAGTCCTATAATCAAACTTACGGCCAAAACCCTTGGAGCTACCCCTTTTCAGATTGCCTTGACCTTGATAAAGGAAGCCCGCTATGGGATATTTACAGGGATTTTAGGAGGATTGGGAAGGGTAATGGCTGAAGTGGGGGCTATTTTGATTGTAGGAGGAAACATCGCTGGTTATACCCGGGTTATGACCACCACCATAGCTTTGGAAACCGATAAAGGAAACTTTGAGCTTGCCCTTGCTTTAGGTATAATTCTTCTTTCTATCTCCTTTTTGATTAATCTTTTGTTATACTATATTCAAAAAAAAGAAATAAGAACCAACCTATGAGTTTAAAACTGGTAATTTCTAACCTTTGGAAGGGATATAGGGATAAAACCGTTTTAAAAGATCTATCCTATGTGTTTGATGAGAAAAAAGTCTACGTAGTAATGGGGCCTAATGGAAGTGGAAAAACTACCTTTTTAAAAATCTGTGCTTTACTTGAAACACCTGATAAAGGAGAGGTCCATTACTACAATTCAACCAATAAGATTTTACCTAAAGATATTAATCTTCTTAGAAAAATTACTTATGTATTTCCTGAGGTAGGTATTTTCAATACTTCAGTTTTTGATAACGTAGCCTATGGATTAAAAATAAGGGGTTTTAACAAAAAAGAGATAAACTCTAAAGTAGAAGAAGTGCTTGATTTCGTAGGACTGTCGCATAAAAAAAAGCAAAACGCATTAACCCTTTCAAGTGGAGAGGCAAAGAGGATGGGCCTTGCAAGGGCGATGGTGATAAAACCTGAGTTTCTCTTTTTAGACGAACCTACAGCTTTTGTAGATGCTGAGAACGTAAAGCTTATCGAAAGACTTTTAATTCAGATCAAAGAACAAAAAACCACTACCATAGTCATAGCCACCCACGATAGTCCCTTTGCTTTTACGGTTGGAGATGAGATTTTAAAATTAGAAAACGGAAAAATTTTGGGGTAAACTTAAGTATTAATTCTTTATCTAAAAATAGTTATAAGTTAAAAATAGTTGTAAATATTTGCAAAATAATTCTCCTTGGCTAAAATAGTTAAGATGTTATATTAATAAATATAAAAACTATGGCAGGAGGGTTAAAAATGTGGTTTAGGAAAGGTTTGATGGTAGTAGTTTTGTATGTGTTTCTTGTCGTTTCTTCTGGTTATGCTTCTTCTATTAATTTTGAATATTATACCTATACAGGTGCAAAAAATAGTCTTACCAACCATAGAGGAAAGTATGTATTACTTAATCTGTTTGCAAGCTACTGTCCTTCTTGTATGATAGAATTAAACGCTTTAAACAAGGTATCTAAGGTTTGTCCTGCTTCTAAGGTTCAAGTAGTGTCTCTTATGGTAGACAAAGAATCAGGATATCTTATTCCTAAGTTGGTGAACTCTAAACAATTAACTTATGAGGTTGGTTTAGCTCCAAACAACCTTAACAAGATTTTTCCAGATTTTTCTAAAGTTCCTACCACCTACCTTTTGAACCCAGAGGGTAAGGTGATAGAAAGAATGATAGGTTTTAAATCAGCAGGAGCTTTTTTAAACATTTTAAACAAATATGTAAGCTGTAATTAAAAGGTCTGTGTTTAAGGAGGAAGAAAATGGGATTAAACCCAGTACTTGAGGTAATAAAAAACAGAAGAAGTATAAGGTCGTTTAAAAAAGACCCTATTCCAGAAGAGTATTTAAAACTTATTTTAGAAGCCGCTATCTGGGCACCTTCAGCCGGTAATCTCCAGCCCTGGCATTTTGTCGTGGTGCGTAACCCAGAACTCAAAAAACTTTTATCTATCGCAGCCTTAAACCAAACTTTTATCGCCCAGGCACCTGTAGTTATCGTAGTATGTGCTTTACCCTGGATATCAAGCTCCCGTTATGGTAAACGAGGAGAGGAACTATACTGCCTTCAAGATACAGCTGCAGCTGTTCAAAACATGCTTTTAGCTGCTGCCTCTTTAGGAATTGGTAGTTGCTGGGTTGGAGCTTTTGACGAAGAAGCGGTAAAAAAGATAGTCGGTTTAACCAATAAAGTAAGACCTGTAGCTCTTATTCCTATGGGATATCCTGCTAAAATTCCCACACCTCCTCATAGAAAACCAATCCGTGAAGTAGTCTCTTGGATATAAAACTTTAAATTTTTTCCTTTACTTTGTTTAGATTTTTTTATACAATCTTAAATATATAAGACCTAAAAAGAGGACTTAGGATGGAGATTTATGAACTACAAACTAAAGAATGTGCTCATTTGAAAGATATCGCCGAGGCTATCTTAGAGGCTCCTTCGGTAGGAATTCTGATTTATCAGGAAAACATAGTTTATGCTAATAAGTTTTTCTTAGAACTTACCGGATATTCCTTAGAAGAACTAAACAGGATGAGTATTTTAGATATTTTCACAGCCGAAGAGAAAGAATATCTTAAATCCATAGTAGAAAGAAGGCTTAGAGTGGAAAGGTTTACAAGGGTTTATAACGAATTAAAAATTTTAAGAAAAACTGGGGAGATAAGGTATACCCTTACTTTTGCCAACACCATCACCTATCAAGGTAAGCCAGCAGGTTTTGTGGTTTTGATAGATATTACCAGGCAGAAAAGGCTTGAAAACATAGTTTTGATGCTTAGAGAGGTTAACCAGACGATAACCAGTTCCCTAACCGAAGAGGAGGTTTTTGAGAAGATTTGTAAAAACCTGGTAGAGAAGATAGGGCTTAGGTTTGTTTGGGTAGGGTTTCCTGATTGGGAGACACTACTTATTAAACCTATGTATTACTATGGATATGAGGCAGGACTTTTTGAAAAAATCAGGGTTTCTGTAAGTGGAGATGTTCCTGAGGGAAGAGGGGCTTTGGGTACAGCATTAAGAGAAAACAGAATTGTCATAATCTCTGACATAAGAACTGACCCTCGTTTTTATCCTTGGAGAGAAGAGGCTTTGAAGAGGCAGTATCTTTCAGTAGCAGGGATACCTATCTATAAAGATGGTAATCCCTATTGTGTGTTAGGGCTTTATGCTAAGGAGCCCAATTTTTTTACCGATGAAACTTTAGGGCTTTTAGAAGAGCTGAGGGGAGACATAGAGTTTGCTTTAAAGCGGATAGAGGAGATCAAAAATAATGTTATTATCTCTCAGGCTCTTATCAAATCTCCTGCAGCTATAATAGTTTTGGACGAAAAAGGAAGGATAACTTTTTGTAATGAAACTGTATCTAAGAGTTGTGGCCTCAGTTTTGAAGAACTTTATGGGAAATCTTTAGAGATATTAGGCTTGCAGGGTCTTGATTATGATTTTAATCAAACTTTTTTTCAGGTTATATCACAAGAAGATAAAGAGTTTTCGGATATTTTATTCTGCACCAAGAACAATATTTATTTACAGACTAAGATATATCCTTTAAGAATTTCAGAAAAAGAACGCAGGTATCTTTTAATAGGGAGAGATGTTAGTACAGAGAGAGAACTTATCTATAAATTAGAGAAGGTCACCACAGAGGATTTACTTACCGGTCTTTTAAACCTTGATGGGCTTGAGAAAAGAGTTAATAAGATTTTGGAAAGAGTGGACGAAGGCTGTTTGATAGTTTTAGACATATTCAATTTTGTTTACGTAAACCAAACTTATGGTTTTGAGACAGGAAATAGGATTTTAAAAGAGTTAGGTAATTTTTTTAAAAGTCTTTTTCAAAAAAGCAATCAATTAACAGCCAGGATCGGATCTGATGAGTTTGCTTGTTTTTTGGAAAAGAAGGAATATCATAATATTCAAGGATTGATAGAGAAGCTTTCTTTGATAAAAGAAATGGTCTTTAATATAGACGGGCAAGAAATAGCCCTTTCTACAAACATCGGTATTAGTTTTTATCCTCAAGATGGAGGTAATTTTAGGGATTTACTCGAAAAGGCATCTCTTGCCTTAAGTGAGGCTAAAAAAGTTGGAGCAGGAGAATTTAGATTTTTTGCTCAATTTATGGAGTTAAAAGCACAGGAGATCATTTCTTTAGATTATCTCTTAGAAAAGGCTTTAAAAGAGAATCTTTTTGTTTTTTACTACCAACCTTATTTTAAGGTGGAAGACCTTTCTTTAGCAGGGTTAGAGGCTTTGGTTAGGATAAAGGTAGATGGTGCGGTTTACACCCCATCACAGTTTATAGATTATCTGGAGAGAAGCAGGTTTTTACCTAAATTTGAGGAGTGGATGTTTGAGGAGATAAGTAAAAAGATTGAGAGGTTTAGGGTACCTATTTCGGTGAACATTTCTGCCCGTTCTTTTAATAGAGAGGACTTTATCGAGAGGTTTTTATCGTTTTTTCAACATAAGGAGGTCAGATTAGAGATTACGGAAAGGGTTTTTATAGAAAATATATTATATGCGAAAGAGATCCTAAAAAGGGTTAAAGAGAAAAATATAAAGGTGATGATAGATGATTTCGGGACCGGGTATTGTGCGTTAAGTTATTTAAGGTTTTTACCGATCGATGTGATAAAAATAGATATGAGTTTTATTAAAGATATAATAAAAAATAAGAAAGATAAGGACTTGGTTGAAGTGATAGTACTCTTAGCCCAAAAATTAGGTATAGAGACTTTGGCTGAGGGGGTTGAAACCCAGGAACAGCTTGATATAATAAAACAGATTGGTTGTACTTACGTACAGGGTTTCTTGTTTGATAAACCCATGCCAGAAGATGAACTTCTTGTTAGATATCCTTTCATAGCCGGGGTGGCGGAATAGGTAGACGCGCTGGATTCAGGATCCAGTGGAGATACCTCCGTGCGGGTTCAAGTCCCGCCCCCGGCACCATTCCTAAGGTGTAAGACATACTCTCAGGAATCTATTCTTTACCACACTCACCACACGTAACCCCTTCAATAAACCTATCAATCACCAATCCCTTTTTAAGTAGAGCAGGTTACTACTGGTAGGGCATACCATCCTCCTACAAACTAACCTCTCAAAACATTCCCTGCCCTGTAGCCTATTCTATTCAAGATATATTTTAACAAGGCAACTTGTTTTAAGAGATAATTTTTGAAAAATAAGGGGTAAGTTGTTTTTTCTATGTCCAAAAAGTCTTAATTCCTTTTTTTACTGTTATCGTTTTGACTGTTTGAATGATTTTGGAGTAAAAGAACGAGTAGAATAATATTTTGAATTTTCCTAAGGATTTATGATTGCATAGTGCTTAAATACAAGGTATTATTAACTTAAAAAAAAGTTGTTTAAAAAGATGAAGAAAAATTCTTTTTATGTTAGTTATTTGTCGATAAAAGGAATTTCCTCTATGATTAAGGTTGAAGGGCTTGTTAAATACTATGGGAAGGTCAAGGCAGTTGATGGGGTAAGTTTTGAGATAAAATCAGGAGAGATATTTGGACTTCTTGGTCCAAACGGTGCAGGAAAAACTACGATAGTAAAAATTTTAACTACCTTAACCAAGCCTGATGCTGGGAGATGTTTTATAAACGGTTTTAACGTGATAGAAAAGGCCTATGAAATAAAAAAGCTTATAGGGGTGGTTCCTCAGGAAAATAACTTAGACAGAGATCTAACAGTATACGAAAATTTGTTTGTCTACGGAAAGCTTCATAAAACAAGTCAGTTAAAAGAAAAGATTAAAAATTTATTAGAAACAGTAGGTCTCTGGGAGAGAAAGGATGCTTTAGTTTCTAAACTTTCAGGCGGGATGCAAAGGAGGCTTCTTCTTGCAAGGGCATTGCTTTCAGACCCAAAGGTTTTGTTTTTAGACGAACCATCTATCGGACTTGACCCTCAGATAAGAAGACATCTCTGGGAGATAATAAAAAGAATTAAAAACCAAGGCAAAACAGTATTTCTCACTACCCATTACATAGAAGAGGCAGAGGCCCTTTGTGATAAGGTAGGTATCTTATCCAAAGGAAGGCTAATAGCCCTTGGTACTCCTTCAGAGCTTAAGCAATCAGCAGGGCTTTTTACCGTAGAATATATAGACAAAGAAGGAAGGCTAAAACTGTGGACTTTCAAAACTAAGGACGAAGCCTATGAGTTTGCTAAGAAAAACGAATTGCCTTTGATTATCAGAGAGACTAATTTGGAAGACATTTTTATCAAACTTACAGGAGAAAGGATAGAATGATGGATTGGTATCCTGTATTTTTGCGAGAACTTTTGATTTTTAGAAGAAGGCTTTTAAAGTTTGGATATCTCCTTTCTGCCATGATGCTCCCTATTATCTACTTTATCGTTTTTGGCCTTGGGCTTGGAAGGATGGTTCAGATGGAAGGTAAAAGTTATCTAAGTTTTCTTATCCCAGGATTGGTAGCCATGACTTCTATGACCAACTCTTATACCTGGATTGCCAACTCTATAAACCTTAATCGACTTTATTTTAAAACCTTTCAAGTGTTGTACCTTGCTCCTATTTCTTACAGTGCCATAATCATTGGAGAGGTGCTTGCTGGCATGTTAAAAGGACTTCTTGCCGCAAGCTTGATCATCGTTGTGGGATTTTTGAGTTATCCTAACTTTGGGTTATCCTTACCCTTTTTGTTGGCTCTTTTTCTGAACTGTTTTTTGTTTGCAAGTCTTGGTTTCTGTGTAGGGATGTCTGCTAAAGGCCATGAAGAAACAGCTACCTATTTTAATTTTTTCATCCTTCCGATGGGATTTTTCTGTGGAACCTTTTTTCCGATAGAACGTATCCCTGACTTTTTAAAACCTGTAGTTTTTGTGTTACCTCTTACCTATACAAACATCCTTATAAGAAAAGAAACCTTCGATACTTTGGCCTTAGGGTGTGTTTTAGTCCTTGTTTTTTATAGTGTTATTTTGTTTGGGTTGGGATTTAGAGTGATTAAGAATTATAGTGAATAGCCGAGATTTAAGTATTAAGGATTTTTAAACAAAAGAAAAATCCCAGATACAATGAGAAAAATAGCTAAGATTTTTATAAGATGCAACTCTTCTTTTAAAAACAGGATAGCAAACAGAGTAGAAACCAAAGGATATACCGAGGTTAGCGGAACTATTTGAGAGGCATTTTGAGATTTAAGCAGGGTAAAATAGGTTAACATCCCCAAAAAACCTCCCAAGATCCCGCTTAAGGATAATACGGCTATATTTTTAAGATTTAGTACTTCTGGTTTAAACGCCCCTGTGAGAAAAACAGCTAAGCTTAATCCCATAAGAGCGGCAGAGGTCCTGATAAAAAGCGCTAAAAGAGGGTCTACGTTTTTAAGACCTATTTTTTCTATGATCGGACATATTCCCCAAAGGGTTATAGTAAGAAGCCAAAGTATTAGCGTTGATTTTTCCATGATTTTTTAAATACTACCTATACTGGTAATCCCTAAAATCAGATTGGTCAACCAGTTTAATATAGGGTAGATAAACTTGCTAAGCACACCGGTTATGGCTAAAATTAAAATAAAGATAAACCCAAACATTTCAAGTCTTAGGTAGTTAAATCTCCAGGTTTTTGGTAAAAATTTAACAATAACCTTACTCCCGTCTAAAGGGGGAATAGGCAAAAGGTTAAAGATAGCCAGACCAAGATTTATTTTTATACCTAAAAAGCACATTAGGGCAAGAGGTTGGGAAATCACAAAAGAGGAGTAGTTTAAATTTAAGCCATAAAATAAATGAAAAAGGAACCCAAAGATAAAGGCAAGCAAGATGTTGGATAAAGGTCCAGCTATAGAAACAAGAGCCATGTCCCTCCAGGGGTTTTTAAAATAGTTGGGGTTGATAGGTACTGGTTTGGCCCAGCCTATGGCTTGGGTAATAAACAGAGTTAACGTTCCAAAAAAATCAAGATGTTTAATAGGGTTTAAGCTAAGCCTTTTTGCGAGTTTAGGGGTAGGATCCCCTAAAAGATAAGCTACAAGGCCATGAGAAAATTCATGGACCGTTAAGGCAAGTAACAAAACAGGCGTTAAAAGTATAAAAACCTTAGGGTCAAACATTAAAAATTCAACTTAGAAATTTCTTTTAGGTTTTTCAAGATAGAGACCGCCATCTTTACCTGAAAATCTTCTTCAGGAGAGGTCCAAGGTTTTAGTAAATCCTCTTCGTCTTTGTCCTTAGGTTTTTCTTTAGTAGTAGCTTCAACCATCGCAGGTATTTCTATGTCAGGAGAGATACCGATTTTATCGATGCAAACTCCACTTGGGGTGTAATAAAAAGCAGTAGTTAGTTTTACAGCGTATCCGTCATCAAGAGGGATAACAGTTTGGACCCTTCCTTTACCAAAACTTTTCTGACCAAGGACAAGGGCTCTTTTATGGTCCTTTAACGCACCGGTGACTATTTCAGAGGCTGAGGCTGTGCCGTGGTTTATAAGGATTACGATAGGATAATGGTGTTTTCTGTTAGAGGGGTTAGGTTTGGCTTCAAACACCATTCCTGAATCTTTAGCCTTGCCTCTTACCGACACAATTACCCCTTTTTCTAAAAACTCGTCTGCAATATCTATTGCTGAGGATAAAAGTCCTCCTGGATTATATCTAAGGTCTAATACTATACCTTTTAGTTCCTTTTTCTCAAGCTCTTCCAAAGCATCTATCAACTCTTGATGGGTTTTTTCTTGAAAGTTGGTAATTCTCACGTAGACGTAGCCAGGCTCAAGAACCTTAACCTTAACACTTTTTATAGGAATCACATCCCTAACCAGGGTGAGTTCTTTTATGTCTTTATCGTTCCTGAGAATGGTTATTTTTACCTTTGTTCCTTTAGGACCTCTTAAGAGTTTAACCGCCTCTGTAAGACTCATCCCTTTGGTAGGTTTATCTTCTATCTTTAAAATTTTATCTCCTGGCTTGATACCTGCTTTCCAAGCAGGAGTATCTTCTATCGGGGCAACGACAGTGATTACGTCGTCTTTTATGGTAATCTCGATCCCAATACCGGTAAAGGTTCCCTTGGTTTCTATCTCAAGCTCCTTGAACTCCTCAGGCTTCATCAAAGAAGAATAAGGGTCTAAAGAATTTAGCATTCCGTTTATGGCTCCATAGATAAGGTCCCTAGGTGAAACCTCTGTTACATAGTTGTCTTCTATGAGTTTTAATACCTGAGAAAAGAGTTTTAAATATTTATAGATTTCATCGTTTTTTTCTTTAGTAAACCCGTTTGAAAAGGCTATGATTACTAAAAGAATTACCCCAACCAAGGGATAAAATAATTTTTTATTTTTTGAAAATCTCATAAAAACTCCTTTTTTGATAATTTTATTTTCAAATTAAAACCTAAATTACAGGTTTTTCAAGGTGAGGTTATGGGGTTGATTTAAAAATTTTTATATGTTATTTTTAAAAAAGTTTTTTAAACTAACCTAAAGGAGTTGAAGAATGAGGTCAATCTGGGATTTTATTTCTTCGATTAAGGTTGCCATAGTTTTGTTTTTCCTTATAGCTTTTTTTTCCATTTTAGGAACTATTATTCCTCAGGCTCACCCCTCAGATTTTTACTTGATGAAATACGGACCATCCTTAGGCCGGTTGATCCTTGCTTTTCAGCTTGATGATTTTTATCATTCTGTATTGTATATTTTTTTACTATTATTTTTCATGGTAAACCTTGTTAGCTGTTCGATAAAAAGGATTAAGTTTAGCTGGAAGCTTTTTAAAAAAAATCCTGCAGAAGTTGACCCGCATAAATTACCTAATGCTCAAGAGACTAGATTAAAAAAAGATGTTTCTCAACTGATAAATCTATTACAAACCTTAGGGTTTAAACAAAAGGAAACTCCAGAAGGAATTTTGTTCTATCAGGATAAAAATCGGATAGGTTATTTAGCGGTATATTTAGTTCATTTTTCTTTGGTTCTGATAATAGTAGGAGCTATCGTAGGTGCTATTTGGGGTTTTAGAGGTAACATGTATTTGTTAGAAGGGGAAACCTCTAATCAGATAAACCTTTTTAGGAAGGACCATCCTGTTATAGTTGATTTTTCTGTGAAACTGAATAAGTTTACGATGGAAGTTTATCCAGACGGAACTCCTAAAGAGTATGTTTCAAATGTGACTTTTATAGAAAAAAACAATAAAACAGTAGATGCTTTGATCAAGGTTAACCAGCCGGCTAAATATAAAGGAATTACCTTTTATCAAGCAAGCTATGAAGAATTGCCTAAATTTACTATAAGAGTAAGTATAGACGGGAAAACCTTAGAAAAACAAGTTGATCCTACGGTACCTGCAGAAATAGGTGATAGATACGTGCTTATGCTTGATGCCTATATGGCTCATCAAGGTTTTGTGGTAGCTAAGTTTAATCTATTAGATCAAGAAACAGGGGAGGGGGACGAGATTTTCGCTATCGAGGGTAAACCTTCAGAGTTTAAGATAGGTAAAAATGTAGGGAAACTTGAACTTAAAGGCCTGGTTGATAAGTTTTACATGAGTGTGCTTCAAGTTAAAAAGGACCCAGGAGTTTGGTTGGTTTACATGGGTTTTCTGTTGATGATCTTTGGGTTGATAGGGGTATATTTTCTTGATCCTCAAACCCTTTGGGTTTTTCTGAAAAGAGAAGAAAAAGAAACTTTTATAAAGATCGGTGGGATGATAAAAAGAGATAAAAGCGGTCTTAACTTAAGTTTAAACGAGCTTTTAAAGAAATTAGAGGCTTAATTATTAAGTTTTTCTCTTAGATTTTAGTTTTTTTCTTTTTTAGTTCTTCTTAAGCTCGTCCTGTTTAAATTTTCAATAAATGATTGCGTTAAATCTTGACTTTTTATATCTCTTTTTTAAACTAATTTCTTAAAGGGCTTAGAAAAGACCAAGGAGGTTTAAGGAATGAAATGGTCAAGAAGAGATTTTTTAAAGGTAGTTGCTGCTTCTGGAGGAATTGGAGTTATAGGGGCTACACAGGTAGATAGATTATTAGGTTTAGGGCGTAAACCCGAAGGTAAACCGGTATATATTCCTACGGTTTGTGAGATGTGTTTTTGGAGATGTGGGGTTATGGCAAAGGTAGTAGACGGAAAGGTGGTTAAGCTTGACGGACATCCTGCACATCCTCAATCAAGAGGTAAGCTCTGTGCCAGAGGTCATGGAGGAATAGGTCTTCTTTATGACCCAGACAGGCTAAAACATCCTTTAATAAGGGTTGGACAAAGAGGAGAGGGTAAGTTTAAAAAGGCTTCCTGGGATGAAGCTTTAAATTATGTAGCAGAAAAGATGCTCAAGATTAAAGAAACCTATGGTCCGGAGTCTGTAGCCCTCTTTACCCATGGAACTATATCTACTTATTTTGTTCATCTTTTATGGGCCTATGGTTCTCCTAATTTGGGTATGCCTTCTTATGCCCTTTGTAGAGGGGCAAGAGACATAGCCTTTAAACTTACCTTTGGTGCACCTGTGGGTAATCCAGAAAGGGTGGATTTAAAGAATAGTAAAGTTATCGTATTGATGGGGTTTCATATAGGAGAAAATGCACATAACTCCATGTGTCAGGAGTTTGCAGAGGCAGTCGGAAAGGGAGCTACAGTTATCGTAGTAGACCCGAGGTTTTCTACCGCAGCAAGCAAAGCTAAATACTGGCTTCCTATCAAGCCAGCTACCGACCTTGCTTTGCTTTTGGCCTGGATAAATGTAATCATAACAGAGGGGCTCTATGATAAAGAGTATGTAGCTAAATATACCGAAGGTTTTGATAAACTGGCTGAAGCAGTGAAAGAATATACTCCTCAATGGGCTGAAAAAGAAACAGACATCCCTGTTTCTTTGATCATAGAGACTGCAAGAATTATGGGAAAAAACAAACCTTCTGTCTTAATTCATCCTGGAAGACATACTGCCTGGTATGGAGATAATACTCAAAGAGTAAGAGCGATAGCGATCCTTACTGCCCTTTTAGGAGCTTATGGAAGGCCAGGGGGTATATATCTTCCACCAAAGAATCCTTTGTCTGAGTATGGTTTTGGAGACTTTTGTGGAGTACCTTATCCAGAACATCAAAAACCTGAGATAAATAAAGGGCCTTACCCTTTTACCGAAGAAGAAGGGGTTATCCCTGAGATTATAAAGGCAACCCTTACGGAGAAACCCTATCCTATAAAGGGATGGTTGATTACAGGGACTAATCTTATTAAATCTACTCCTAATCAGAGGGATACCATCGAGGCTATTAAAAAGTTGGACCTTGTAGTAGCGGTTGATATGATGCCCTTTGATCATGTGCTTTATGCAGATGTGGTTCTCCCAGAGTGTACCTACCTAGAAAGATATGATGATATTTTTGTGGTAAAGGAAAGAAGCATAGGGTTAGCCTTGAGACAACCGGTTGTTAACCCGATGTATGATACCAAGCCTGGTTGGTGGATAGCAAAAGAGTTAGGAGTAAGGCTTGGTTTAAAGGAATATTTTCCTTATAATGATTTTGAGGATTTTCTTAAGGCTAAATGTGAGGCTCTTGGATTAAATTTTGAAGAGCTTAAACAGAAAGGTTATATAGAGATACCAGACACAGCCAGTCCTTACATCGATGAGGCTTTTGAGTTTAAATTTAAAACTCCTTCTGGTAAGATAGAACTCTATAGCAAGCAATTAGAGGAAGCAGGTTTTCCTTCTATTCCTACCTATACCAAGCATGAACAACCGCCTCAAGGTTATTTCAGACTTATTTATGGTAGGGTACCTGTGCATACCTTTTCACGGACTACTAACAATCCTTCTTTATGGGAGCTGATGAAAGAAAATGCTGCTTGGGTTAACGCTAAGGTAGCTAAGAAGTTAGGACTTAAAAACGGGGATTATGTGGTCCTTGTTAACCAGGATGGAGTTAAAAGCAATAAAGTTAAGCTAAAGGTTACCGAAAGGATTAGGCCAGATTGTGTTTATGTCCCTCATGGATTTGGAAGTTTTTCTCCTATGCTAAAAAGAGCTTATTTAAACGGTGCAGACGACCAACAGCTGATAACCAGATATGCTGTAGACCCGATTTCTGGAAGTGTGGGAATGAGGGTTAATTTTGTTAAGATAGAGAAGGCTTAAAGGGAGGTGACATAAAATGCCAAGATATGCCATGGTTATAGATGTAGAAAAATGTGTAGGGTGTATGGCTTGTGTTATAGCGTGTAAAAAGGAGAATAAGGTAGCAGATGGTTATTTTAGGACAAGGGTGGTAGAAGAGGTTAGAGGAGAGTTCCCCAACCTCAGGATGGAGCTTAGGTCAGAGCTTTGTAATCATTGTGAGATTGCTCCTTGTATAGATGCCTGTCCTACCAGAGCTTCTCACAGGGCAAAAGATGGAACCGTTCAAATAGACCATAAAAAGTGTATTGGATGTAAGGCCTGTATTTTAGCTTGCCCTTATGACGCAAGATACATTCGTCCTGATGGAACAGCTGATAAGTGTACCTTTTGTCAGCACAGATTAAAAGAAGGGAAAACACCTGCTTGTGTAGAAACTTGTTTAGGAAAATCGAGGATTTTTGGAGATTTAGATGACCCTGAAAGTGAGGTGTCTAAACTTTTAAGGACCTACGATGCTGCTGTAAGGCTCGAATGGGCAGGTACTAAACCTCGTGTTTTTTACGTTAACAAAAGATTTCCAGGGGGGGTTTTAACCATGGTAGAAATAACCATTACCGGGACCAACTCTATCACCTTTCCTCATTTTGAGGTATGGGACTGGAGGATAGTGTTATATCTATTTTTAGGAGGATTGGCTGCAGGAACTTTGGTTATGTGTTCTATCGCCAACCTTAGGCCTACCAAAACAGTAGAAGAGTTAGCCAAATGTGTAAGAGCTCCATTGATTGCTTTTGTCATGCTTGCTGTAGGTGCTCTTTTTATCATCCTTGAAATTAAAGCCCCATGGCATCTTTACTGGGGATATTTGACCTTTCAGCCTCTTTCTCTTATGTCCTGGGGTACTTGGGGTGTTCCTTTAGTTTTGTTTTTTAATGCCCTTTATATTCTTGCTGTGTTGCCTGAAGAACAAAAACATTATCTAAAGTTTGAATTTTTAAAAAGATTTTCAGATAGGTTAAAACCAAGAATGAGACTGATTGCCAAAATAAACTTTGTGGCAGGTATCTTTTTGGCTATTTATACTGGTATTCTTTTAGCCTCTTTTTTGGCTGTTCCGTTATGGAATAACGCGACCCTCCCTATTTTGTTTTTGGTTTCTGCTCTTTCAGCAGGAGCAGCTTTGATAGTTATCATAGCCAAGGATGTAGAAATCAAGTATCTTTTTACAAAAATAGACGTATGGCTTATCGTCATAGAACTTTTGCTTATACCTCTTTACTTTTATGGGTTATATGTTTCTTCTGCCCCTTACAAAAGGGCGTTAGAACCTTTCTTTTCGTTTAAAGGAGAGTATTTTATTTATACCCTTGCTTTAATATTGATCTTTTTATTTTTACCTCTTGCCTTACGTATGAAAATCGGAGAAATTACCGAGTTTGAAGAGCACGGACTTCCTTATCAGTTTACCAGAGCTCAGATTTTGAGGATGAACATAGCCGCTATACTGGTAATCACAGGAACTCTAATCTTGAGAGGGGCTATAGTTTATGCTGGACAACTTATTAAGCTGAGTATATATTAATTAAATTAATATATAATAACCTTTTAGAACTAAACTCAAAAGTTCTTGCATTTTTAATTTTATACTCTAAACTTATCTAAGCAAAAAATTAAGGGAGTAATATATGAAAAGATTGTCGGTAGACCTGGGATGGGGCGATCCGATTATTATTGAAACCGGAGAATATGCTAAGTTTGCTGATGGATCAGTTGTAATAAGACAGGGAGATACAGCTGTTTTGGTAACAGCAGTGATAGGGCAGTCTTTGGTAGAAGGGGTAGATTTCACCCCCCTTTCGGTAGACTATAGAGAGCAGTCTTCAGCATGGGGAAAGATACCTGGAGGCTTTATAAAAAGAGAAGGGAAACCTACGGATAGAGAAATTCTGGTATCTCGAGTTATAGACAGGTCTGTTAGGCCTCTTTTTTCTGAAGGTTTTTTTTACGATGTGGTGGTGACAGCCTTAACCCTTTCGGCTGATGAAAAATATGACCCAGATGTATTAGCTATTACTGGGGCTTCTACTGCTTTGATGCTTTCTCAAGCACCTTTTGAAGGTCCAATCGCAGGTTTTAGGGTTGGGAGAGTGAACGGAGAGTTTATCCTAAACCCTACCTATGAGCAAAGACAACAGGCAGACTTAGAGCTGATTGTGTCTTGTTCTGAAGATGCTATCGTGATGGTAGAAGGAGGAGGAAAAGAGGTAGAAGAAGAGGTTGTTCTTGAGGCGCTTTATTTGGTTTTAGATAGAGCTAAACCTTTGATAGAGGCTCAAAAGAAACTTATAGAAGACTTAGGAAAACCTAAGGTGAATGTAGAGTTGCCTTCTGATTGGTTAAATATTATAGAAACCTTAAACAGTTTTGTTAAATCAAGAATTGAAGAGGCTTTAAGCATACAAGATAAACTTCAAAGAAAGGCAGCTTTGGCACAAATTTTTGAAGAATTTGTCAATCAGCATGAAAAAATAGCCTCGCAGAAAGTTTTACTGGGGTATCAATATAAAAAACTGATAAGCAAGGTAATGAGAGAGAAACTTTTTAAAGAGGGTAAGAGGATTGATGGAAGAACTCCCGATGAGATAAGGCCTATAGATATTAAGATTCATCCCTTTGAAAGACCTCATGGAAGTGCGGTTTTTACCAGAGGACAAACTCAGGTTTTTGCAAGCGTTACTTTAGGTTCAAGAGAAGAGGCTCAGTTGGTAGAAAGTATTTATGAGGGAGAGGTTTTTAAGAGGTTTATGCTTCATTATAACTTTCCTCCTTTTTGCACCGGAGAAGCCAGACCTTGGGGCCCCCCGAGAAGAAGGGAAATAGGTCATGGGGCTTTAGCTGAAAGAGCTTTAGAACCTTTAATTCCAGAGGAAGAAGTTTTCCCTTATATAATCAGGGTGGTAGCTAATGTTTTTGAATCAAACGGTTCTTCCTCCATGGCAACGGTTTGTGCTGGTTCTTTAGCATTGTTTGATGCAGGAGTTCCTATTCGTAAGCATGTAGCAGGGATTGCGATGGGTCTTATTTTAGAAGAAGGGAGGTCTTTAATAATAACAGATATTTTAGGAGAAGAAGACCAGCTTGGAGATATGGATTTTAAGGTTGCTGGTACCAGGGATGGGATTACTAGTATTCAGATGGATATTAAAATTAAAGGACTTTCTAAAGAGGTTTTAGCTGAGGCTCTTTCAAAGGCTAAAAAGGCAAGAGAGTTTATCTTGGATAAGATGTATGAGGCTATATCTGAACCAAGAAAAACCCTTTCTCCATATGCTCCGAAGATCGAAATCATAACCGTTCCTGAAGATAAAACCCATCTTATAATAGGTCCAGGGGGAAAGACAGTTAAGGAGATCAAAGAAAAAACAAATACCAGCATCTGGGTGTTAGAGGGAGGTAAGGTCAGTATTACTGGACAAACTCAAGAAGAGGTAGATTTAGCAAAAAAACTGATAGAAGCTCTTGTATCTGAGGTAGAAATAGGTAAGATTTATGAGGGAAAGATAACCAGGGTAGAGCCCTATGGACTTTTTATTGAGGTGTTACCAGGGAAGATAGGTCTTTTACATGTTTCAAAAATGGCGAACCCTCCAAAGGATTTGAAAAGTGCTTATAACATAGGTGAAGTAATCCGGGTTAAAGTAATAGAAATAGATGACCTTGGGAGACCTAAGTTTACCGATCAGTTTTAAGATTGGCTAAAAACAAAATGGAAAAAAAAGACAGAGAATACTTTGAAAAAGTAAAAGAAACTTTTGATTATTTAAAAAAAATCGCTCCTTTTCGACCAGATATCATCATAACTTTAGGTACAGGTCTATCTTCTTTGGGGGATAGGGTCAACAAGCTGGCTGTCTTTCCTTATCGTGAACTGCCTAACTTTCCTCGGTCTACAGTAGAAACTCATAAAGGAGAGCTTTGTTTTGGGATTTTAGAAAATAAAAGGGTAGCTGTTTTACAGGGAAGGTTTCATTTTTATGAAGGCTACTCAGCTAAAGAGATAACCTTTCCTTTAAGGGTTTTAAGTCTTTTTAGACCTAAACTATACTTAGTGTCTAACGCCGCAGGGGGACTAAACCTAAACTTTAAACCTGGTGACTTGATGGTTATAAGAGATCATATAAATCTTATTCCAGATAATCCTCTTAGAGGAATAAACAACGAAGAATGGGGACCAAGGTTCCCTGATATGTCATGTGCTTATGATAAAGAGATGAGAGAACTTTTTAAAAAAGTTGCGTTAAGGCTCGGAGAAGAGGTAAGGGAAGGGGTATATGTAGCGGTTCCAGGTCCAAGTCTTGAAACCCCTGCTGAAACAAGGTTTTTACGGATGATAGGAGCAGATGCCGTGGGTATGTCTACTGTGCCAGAGGTGATAGTTGCAGTTCATGCAGGATTAAAGGTTTTAGGAATTTCTGTTATTTCAAACGTAAACGATCCAGACAACTTTATTCCTATCCTTTTTTCTGAGGTGGTTGAACAGTCTAAAAGAGCAGAAAAACGGTTAGAAAAACTTATAAGAGAATTTTTGAAGGAGCTTCGTTTATAACGACCATGGCTAAGTTGCTCATTAATTATGCTCCTTTTGAGATAAGAGTAGGTTTGGTAGAAAACGGACAGTTGGTTGAATTTTATGTAGAAAGGCCTTCAGAAAAAAGTTTAGTAGGTAATATTTATAAAGGAAAAGTAGTTAGGGTGGTTCCTGGTATTAACTCTGCTTTTCTTGACCTTGGTCTTTCCCGTACAGCATTTTTGTTTGGTGATGATATCATGCCTTCTTCAGAAATAGAATGGGAAAAGGATACGGTTTTTATGGCAAATCTATATGAAATATTGAAAGAAGGGCAAGAAATCCTTGTGCAGGTGATCAAAGAACCTTTAGGAAATAAGGGAGCAAGGGTCTCTACCAACTTAACCCTCCCTGGACACTATTTGGTTTATCTTCCTTACATGAACAGAATAGGTATTTCAAGAAAAATAAGGGATGAAAAGGAAAGAATAAGGCTGAGAGAAATTTTAGAGAGGATAAAACCACCAAACACAGGTTGGATTATAAGGACAGCTTCAGTCGGAGCTACGGAAGAAGAGCTTAAGGCAGAGATGGATTTTTTGTTGTGTCTTTGGGGGGAAATCAAAGAAAAAGCTGAAAAAATGAAGGCTCCGGCTCTGGTGTATGAAGAGCTAAACATTGCCCTTCGTGCTATAAGAGACCTCTTTACCAAAGACATCTCTGAGATAGTAGTAGACGATAAAGACTTTTTTAAAGAGATTAAAATTTTTTTAGAACGTTATTTTCCTAACTTAGCATCCTATGTAGAACTTTATCAAGGAAAAGAAGATATTTTCTTAGCCCATGGAATCCAGATCGATATAAAGAAAATTCTTTCCCGTAAGGTTTGGCTTAAGTCAGGTGGTTTTATAGTGATCGAACCTTGTGAGGCTTTTACTGCTATAGATGTTAACACAGGGAGGTATACCGGTACCAAAGAATTAGAAGAAACTGTGTATAAAATCAACTTAGAGGCTGCCGAAGAAATTGCCTATCAACTAAGACTTAGAAATATAGGTGGATTAATTATCATAGACTTTATCGATATGGAAAATCCGGAACACCAAGAGTTAGTGGTGCAAACATTAAAAGAAGCTTTGAAAAAGGATAAAGCTAAAAATAGTTTTCTACCTATTTCTGCGTTTGGTATTTTACAAATGACCCGCGAAAGGAAAAGAGACTCTCTTTATAAAGTCTTTTTAGAAAGCTGTCCTTATTGTCATGGAGAAGGTAGTATCAAAAGTAAAAAGACGATCTTCTATGAAATTTTAAGAAGGCTTATCAAAATGGCACCTCATATCAAAAACAAAAAAATAGAGATCGAAATCCATCCTGACCTTTCAGAAATCATAGGTGAGGAAATTCATTACCTTGAAGACTTAGAGAAAAAATATGGATTTAGTACCACTTTAAAGTCAAATAAAGAATTTTTAGTCTATGAATATAAATTTCACATTCTAAATTAATCTGAGTATGGATAAAAAGCCAGCTGTTTTCCTTGACAGAGACGGTACCATCAACGAAGAAATGGGGTATATAAACGACCCTTCCAGGGTTCGTCTTTTACCTGGGGTATCTGAAGGTTTAAAACTTCTACAAGACAAAGGGTTTAAGCTTATCGTTGTCACCAACCAAAGCGGACCAGCGAGAGGATATTTTCCAGAAGATTTGGTTTTTGAGGTGAACCAGCTTATCGCAAGAAGACTTGCTAAAAAAGGTGTTAAACTGGATGATTTTTTTGTTTGTTTGCATGGTCCAAATGAAGGGTGTATTTGTCGAAAACCAAACCCTGGTTTGGTTTTACAGGCTTTAGAAAAATATCCGATAGAACTTGAGAAGTCTTACTTTATTGGAGATAAGATTGTAGATGTTGAGACTGGAAAAAGGTTAGGGATAAAGACCATTCTTGTTTTAACCGGATATGGTAAAGGAGAGTTAAAGTATGTAGCTCCTAAAAAAGGGATTTATCCTGACTGGGTTGCTAAAAACCTGAAAGAAGCTGCTGAAATCATCATAAGGAACTTTTAATAAAGTTTGATGAAGATTCTTTTGGTAAAACTTTCAGCGTTGGGAGATGTAGTACAAACCCTTCCTTGTTTAACCCTAATAAAACAACAATATCCTCTAAGCATCATCGACTGGGTGGTAGACGAAAGGAATGCAGAGGTCTTAAGAGGACATCCTTATTTAAGGAAGACAATAGTTTTTTCAAAAAAAGACCTTAAAAATCCTAGTAAACTGAAAGCCTTTATCAGGAATTTGAGAGAGGAAACTTACGATTTAGCCATAGATTATCAAGGGCTTTTTAAAAGCGGGGTAGTAATAGGTTTAGCTAAGGCTAAGTTTAAAGTGGGATTTGAAAATCACCGTGAGTTAAGCCCTATTTTTTACAACGTAAAACTTCCTGGCTATGACCCTGAGGTCCATGCAGTGAAACGTTATTTACACTTGACTGAACAGGCAATACATCTTATAGATCCAGAGTTTAAAAAAGAAGTAGACACCATTCCTAAAGCGGTTTTACCAGGTTTACCTCCTCCGTTAGATCTGGTAGGAAAACCTTATATAGTTTTTATTCCCTCTGCCAGATGGGAAACTAAGTGGTGGATCTTTTCTTATTGGGAAACACTTATAGATTTGACCTTAAAAGCCTATCCTGGACTTAAGATTTATCTTACAGGGGGACCCAAGGAAGAGGAATTAAAAAATTGGTCAAGGTTGATGGAAGAAAAACACCCAGAGGTAAAATCTTTAGTAGGAAAGTTAGGATTAAAAGAGTTGATAGGACTTATTCAAAAAAGTAAACTTGTAGTAACCGTTGATACAGGTCCTATGCATATTGCCTCATCTTTAAAAGTTCCTACCATCGCTTTATTTGGTCCTACTTCTCCCTCAAGAACAGGCCCCTGGGGAGGTGATTTTAAGATTTTACAAAGTAGGTTAAAATGCAGCCCATGTTTTAAAAAGAAATGCTCTCAGTGGGATTGTATGAATTCTATTTTACCTGAAGAAGTTTTTCAGGCAATTAAAGAAAAATTAGGTCAACTACATTTTTGAAAGGTTTGATAGAGGTTTCTGTAAAGAGTAGAGGTTTCAAGTAATTGTTGATGGGTGCCTTGAGAAACGATTTCGCCTTTTTCAAACACAAAAATGAGGTCAGCCTTAGTGACGGTTGAAAGCCTGTGGGCTATGATGATGATGGTGTGTCTTCCTTTTAAATGGTCTAAAGCCTCTTGAATAGCTTCCTCGGTAATGGCATCAAGCTGACTTGTGGCTTCGTCTAAAATGATGATAGGTGGTTTTTTGAGAAAAACCCTGGCAAGGGCTATTCTTTGCTTTTGACCGCCTGAAAGGTTAAACCCTTCTTCTCCTAATACAGTATCATATCCTTTAGGAAGGGTTAAGATAAAATCGTGGGCTTTGGCTAACTTGCAGGCTTCTATGATTTCTTCTTCTGAAGCCTCAGGTTTTGCGATAAGAAGGTTTTCTTTTATGCTAAGGTTAAACAAAAAAGGTTCCTGAAGGACCATTCCGAAAAGATTCCTCAAACTTCCGATTTCAAATTCTTTGAGATTGGTGTGATCTAAAAGTATTTCTCCCTTTTGAGGTTCTAAAAATCTCGGAAGAAGAGAAGCTAAAGTGGTTTTACCAGAACCACTTGGGCCAACAAAGGCAATAATCTTATTAGCAGGTAAGAAAAGATTGATGTTTTTTAGCGTCCAGTCTGGGGTTGAGACATAACGAAAATATACTTCGTTAAAGGTAAAGCCTTGTTTAGGGGGAAGAGCCTTTAGGTTTCCTCCTGTTTCAACCGGAAGGTTAAGGACCTCTTCTATCCTTACCCAGGCACCTTGAGCCTCTTTTAGGTAAGTATAGGCTCTCGAAAGCTTCCTTATAGGATTAAAAATAAGTAGGATGGCTGTTAATACAGATAGAAAACTTCCCGGGCTCATAGCACCATTGATGGTAAGAAACCCTCCATATCCTATAACCAGAGCACCGCCTATTCCTGTAACTACATCTACTAAGCTTTTAGAACCTTCTCTGTATTTGGTAATTTTAAGGCTCCATCTGTAAAAACGCTCAAGCTCTTTAGAAAAAAGCTCTATTACCTTTTCTGGAGAAGGACTAAGTTTTATTTCTTTTATTCCCTGCAAAAGTTCTTGCATCTTGTGGGTCAATTCTCCGGTAGAAGCCTGGGCAAGCCTTCTTGCTTTTCGGGTTTTAGCCCCTAAGGCTTTACTACCAAAGATAATTACCGGGAAGGTAATAAAGGCTAACAATGTGAGGTCCCAGCGTTGATACAGCGCAACCCCTATCAATACTAACACTGAAAAGGAGCTTTGAAAAATAGTAGTTAACGCTTCACCTAAGATGGGCTCTATCTGGGCGGTGTCATTTATCACCTTTGATACAGCCTGTCCATGGGTTTGGACTGCTATTTTCTCTACAGGAAGATAAAGAAATTTTTGGAACAACTTTAACCTAAGGTTATTTATAACTCCTGCAGAGACGGCTTTCATAAAATACGCTTGAAGCAAAGAAGTAATCCCCATCAAGCTAAAGACTAATACCATCAAAAGAGGAACAAGAAAAAAATACTCGTGATGTTTTTCAACAAAAACAAAATTAAAGATAGGTTTTATAGCCCAGGTGCTTGCCCCTGTGATTAAAGAACTAACCACCGCAAAAAAGAGTCCTAACAGAAAAGTTTTCCAAAAGGGTTTAAGAAAAGATAAAATTTTTTTTAAGAAAGAAAAAAGTTCGGAAGACAAAGAAACTCCTATGTTTACAGGATATTCTTATCTTATTTCTTTGGCAAGTTGAATAAGCCTTGCTACCCTTTCTTCTATAGGTGGGTGGGTAGAAAGAAGCTTAAAAAGGGTTTTTCCTGAAAGAGGGTTTACTATAAACATTTGAGCCTTGGCAGGATTTATGTCCATAGGATAGGCTCTGTTCCAATTTTCAAGCTTTTCTAAAGCACGAGCTAAGGCTAAAGGATTTTTGATGATTTTAGCACCTGTTTCGTCTGCTAAAAATTCTCTACTTCTACTTATGGCTAATTGAATAAGAGTAGCGGCTATAGGAATAACGATAATAGCTACTAAAGTAGCTACTATGGCAAGAGGATTATTGTTTTCTTCTTCATCTCTGCTAAAACCACCAAACATCATCCCCCACTGGGCTATGTTAGCTAAATAGGTGATAGCACCAACCAACACAGCTGCAATCGTTGAAATCAAAATGTCTCGGTTTTTGATATGAGCTATTTCATGAGCTATCACACCTTTAAGTTCTTCAGGAGTAAGAAGTTTTCTAATTCCTGCAGTTACCGCAACTACTCCATTTTCTGGATTTCTCCCAGTAGCAAACGCATTAGGAGTTTCTACAGGAATAACATAAACCTTAGGTTTAGGAATCCCAGCTCTTCTTGCTACCTCCTCTACCATAGCATGAAGCTCAGGATCTTCGTGTTTTTCTACAGGAATAGCACCACTTGTAGCCAAAACAATTTTATCAGAAAAAAAGTAGGCAATAAAGTTCATCAAACCAGCCATGATAAGGGCTATGGTCATCCCTGTTTTTCCACCTATCAGTTTACCTACAAAGATAAAAAGAACAGTAAGAATAGCTAAGAACAAAAAAGTCCTAAAAACATTTGACATAAATCTTCCCCTCCTAAAACTTGCAAATTTTATTTAGAAAAATAAATTAAATAAAAATTTACAAATGTCAAGGGATAGAGAGGGTTAAGGGGATAGAGGTAGGTTTTAAGGTTAAAGAGAGTTTTAATTAGAACCATAAAGGATATCCAGAAATGCTTAACGAAATAAAGTTACCAAAGATAGAGTTAGAAGATTTTTTAGGAATAGACCTTGCAGGTTCTCCTAAAAAGCCTACAGGGTTAGCCTACATTAAGGATAAGGTTTTGCTCACCCAATTGGTTTATGAAGATGAGCTACTTCTTGAAAAAGCGGTAAAGTTTAAATATGTTTATATAGATGCCCCTTTAAGTTTGCCTTATGGTAGGTGTGATATAGAACAACGAAATGAGTATCATTTTAGAGAATGCGATCTGAAACTTCGAGAGTTGAAGATTAAATTTTTTCCCATTACCCTTGGAGGTATGAGAAAACTTACTGAACGAGGTATGAAACTAAGAGATTTCTTAATAGCTAAGGATATCGAGGTTTACGAGGTCTTTCCCGGAGCGTTTTATGATGTTTATCATATAAAAAGAAAAGATAAAAAGGCTATTTTAGACTTTTTTAAAAAGTTTTTGTCTCACTTAGAGGTTTTTATAGAAAATAGGCCCTATACGCAAGACGAACTTGATAGCATAGCTTGTTTATTAACAGGAATTTTGCAAAAAACGGGGCTGGCTTTAGAATTAAAAGGTATAGACGGATGTATCCATAATCCCTAATCCTTTAGCTAATAAACCTTAAAGGGGTAAAAGTTATGAATAGAAAAGAAGAACTTGTAAAAGAAGTTGTAGAGCTGATAAAACAAGGTGGGATAGTAGCTTTTACCGGAGCTGGGATCTCGGTAGAAAGTGGGATACCCCCTTTTAGAGGAGCCAAAGGTCTCTGGACTAAGTATAATCCTGAAGAATATGCTTATATAGAGACTTTTATAAAGAATCCTGAAAAAGTATGGATGATGCTAAGAGAGATGTATCAGTGTTTTAAAGAGGCGAAACCTAATCCTGCCCATTTAGTCCTGGCAGAGCTTGAAAATAGAGGCTATCTTGAAGGAGTAATAACTCAAAACATAGACAACCTTCACCAAAAAGCTGGAAGTAAAAAAGTAATAGAGCTTCATGGAAGTGGAGAAAGTTTAGTATGCCTTAATTGTGGGAAAAAATATCGTTTTACCGAGGAGTTTCTAAAGATGTTTCCCTGTCCTAAATGTGAAAAATGTGGTAAAGCCTTAAAACCTGAAATCGTATTTTTTGGGGAACCACTTCCGGAAGAGGCTTTAAACCAAGCTTTTGAGTTAATAAAAAGGTGTAAAGCTCTTATTATTATAGGAACTTCAGGAGTAGTTTATCCTGCCGCTTATTTACCTTACGAAGCTAAGAGATCAGGTGCTAAAATAATAGAGGTCAATCCTGAAGAAAGTGCTTATACTGAAAGTATTACCGATTACTTTTTTAAGGAAAGGGCAGGAGAGTTTTTCGAGGAGTTTAAAAGGTTTTTAGAAGGATAAAATACACACTAAATTAGGTTGCATTAACCTAAAAAACTGTTATATTTTAAAGTGTATGCGCCCGTAGCTCAATCGGATAGAGCATTGGACTACGAATCCAAAGGCTGCAGGTTCGAGTCCTGCCGGGCGCGCTTGCTTTTCAAGCAATTTTCAAAGGTTTCAAGAAATCCCTCCCATGGATTTTGGCGGAAATTCGTGTCCTTTTTGCCTGCATTTTGCAGGCAATCTTCAAACAATCAAAATTCCCTGCCATTTTTACCTGTAAGCCTCATTAAATTTACTCTTAAGCTAATTAGCCTTTGCCTGCTGTTCTTTTTGACGAGAATAAAGATCTAAAAGGTAGTACTCTATAATGTCTTTCAAAATATGTTCAACACTGTCGTTTTCTGTTTGTCGAATTTATAGTGGCAAAGGTTTTTCAGTCGTGTAATCTTAAGCATTTTGTCTCTCTAAAAGATTTTATTAAGAGCTTGTTTGGCTTTCGAAGAAGGTTAATTTTCTTATGGATTTTTTGTGAATACTGGTAGTTGATTCTAAAGATGAAGCTATATTGATTGCAACTGCTGTTCTTATTCCGTCAGACAATAAAAATCATTTTATATAGGTTAAAAATCTATTAGTGTATCCAAAAAGGTCAAAAACAAAACAAAGTCTTTGCGGTTAAAAATTTTCTTCTATATTGAAAACAAAGTGGGGATGCTCGACAGTAAATATAAATTAAAAAAAATTTTTATCTATTGACAAGAAAAAAGGATTATATAATTTTATTTTTATAGGAATTTAACTAATAAATTAAAAATTTTTCCAAATAGGGGGTAAGACTATGAATAAGGTGTTTTTTAAAATTCTATTTTGTTTTGTTGCTTTTATGTTAGTGTTTCTTAGTGGAAGTGTTAGCATGGCTGAAGAAAGACCGATGCCTGACATGGATAAGTCTGATAATCATAAAGAGCATCACAAAAAAATGCATTGTAAAAAGGTATGTGTAGTATGGGGGACAGAGGAGGAATGTAAAATAGTTGGACCTGATAGTGAAGCTAAAACCTGCGTTCTACGTCCTGTATGTAAAAAATATGACACAATATGTCAGGAGGGACCTATACTATAGAAATTTGCAGGAGGTTAACGATGAAAAAAAAGAGTTTTATTCTAAGTTTTTGTTTGTTAATATGTATATTTTTAATAAAAGACCTTAAAGCTACCAACGATACAAATCAATCGATTAGTAGTTCAACAAGTACGGTATCTTCGAATAATTATGAAATCAATAGTTCAACGAGTTCCTCAAAAAACACAGACAACCAAAACAAAGATTTCAAGGAAAGACTTAGAGGTTCGCCAAAATATAGTGTTCCTAATATTAACCGTAAAGGCCAGTATGGTCACGGTAAATAACATTAATTTTTAGGAGGTGGATTATGAAAAACTTAAAACTTTTGGTTGGTTTAGCAGGATTAGTAGTATTTTTATCATCCGGGTTTTGTATAGCTAAAGATTCTGCTTATGATCAGGCTTCAGGAACTTCCGGTAGTTCTTGGCAAGCAGAAAAAGATTCAGCGCATCCTGGAAATTATAAAGACCTAAATAGCTCTTGGGAAAGAGCAAGACACGAGGCAGGTCAAGGTTTTGACACCTCAAGGCCTTCAAACTTAAGTGGAGGAGGCATGCAATACATTCCAACACCTACTCCTCAAATTGATAAAGAGTTGAAATGATAAAAATTTAACAAAAGAAGAAGGTAAAAAACGTGAGGAATTTTATTTTCTTTAGAAACCGATAATAAAACTTTTCAACCTAAAAAGAAAAGGGAAAAAGTGTGTACTCGATGGAAAAACTAAAAAGAGTTTAAACAAAATGAAGTTCATCCTGGAGAACAAATTTTTACTTCTTACTATATACAAAGTCTGTAGTACAAAGTCTGTAGTGAATATAAAGAAAAATGTAATTGATAACATTTTAAAATTTTGAAGGGGAAAATCTATTAATACCAAAGTTTGGATCTATCAAGTTTTGTTGCTAACTTTTTTTCTTCTCCTTTTACATAATTTACGATCATTCTCTGCTCCAGCCGAACTTTACGAAAAATTATTAAATTCAATAACTGCTGAATTAGAAGAAATTTCTGAAAATCCTGATAGAATGAAAGAATATATACTGAAGCAACAAGATTTAACTATCCGAGATAAATACGGAGATACTTTACTTCACTATGCGGTCAGGAAAAATTATAAAGAAATCATTAAACTTTTATTAGAAAAAGGGATGGATATTAATATACCCAACAATAGAGGAGAAACTCCTTTACATAATGCGATACTTTATGCACGAGACATAACTACCATTTCTTTTCTTATTCAAAACAAGGCTGATTGTGTTTACAGAGATGGTTATGGGAAAATACCTTTATACAATTTTGTTTTTTATCCAGAAACTGTAGATCTAAAGATTATAGAAATTTTCAATCTTTGTGTACAAAAAGGTTTTAAGGTTAAAGAAAATATCGATGTAAAAACCTTAAATGAATTTTTAAGTAGAAGGCACAAAAAAGTGGGTTTGATGTTAATCGATTGGGGTGTGCCAGTTGATGAAAAAACACTGGAAGAAGCTTTAATAAATGGATATGAAGATGTAGTAGACGTTTTAGTGCAAAGAGGTATTAGCCCAGTAAAGAAGAACTTCATTCGTTACGTTTGTACTAATAGCGATTCGGTAAAGCTTGTTAAATTACTTGTTGAAAAAGGTAATGTGCCCACAGAAGAGGATTTAGACTTCTGTGTTTTTAAGGGAAGAAAAAATATAGCTTTGTTTTTAAAGGAAACTCTGGAAAAAACTCAAGGGAAAAAGATAGATATTAAAAAGAGATGTTATTTAATACCTCAAGTGGGACCCTGTAAAGGACTATTTTGGGGGGCATATTTTATACCCGGTTTAAATAAGTGTGAAAAATTTTTTTACGGTGGATGTGATGATGTGGTACCTTTTAATTCGGTTGAAGCTTGTAAAAACATTTGCATAGATTAAAAATTTGAGAGGTCTATAAATATGAGATCGAGTTCTTTAATCATATCTATAATCCTTTTGTGTCTCACTTTTTTTAACATTAACCCTTCTATTGCAAGTCATAAGAAAATTGATAGTGATTTAGTTAACAACTTTACTTATCGTTTAACCTTTGGAAACCGTACTGTTACCTTAAAAGATGGCAAATACGAACGACCCTTTCCTGATTACCTGAAAGTTTGGGTCGAAAGATTTCTGATTAAAGATCTGAACGGAGACGGCATGCCTGATGCAGTGGTTGTTCTTGGTCAGTCTGGTGGTGGAAGTGGAATTTTCTATGAGTTAACAGCCTTGATTTCTAAAACTGATGACACTTTTTTGCAAACCAATTCTATCGTTTTAGGTGATAGAGTAAAAATAGAAAACCTCAAAGTGGTAAATAGACCAATTTTTCCAACAGAGAGATTAGAAATCCTTCTTGATATATTGACCCACAAAGAAAGTGATCCGTCTTGCTGTCCATCTAACAAAGAACTTCTTTGTTTTGCTTTTCTTGGTATTAAGCTTATACAATGTGAAGAAGCACCGGTAGTTAAAAAACCTGCCATCTATCTTTACCATGAAAAACCAACCGGAGTAAAAGTTAACCTTAACATTAAAGGGACTATTACAGATAGTATTCCAGAATATAAAACTGGCTGGGAGGTTAGGGTTACGCCTGATGGTAAAATCGATGGAAAATATGACTATCTTTTTTATGAAGCCCAGCTTGAAGAGACAGTTAAACTTCTTGATGAAGGATGGATCGTTCCTTATTGTAACCTTGAAAACTGGTTTGATGAATATCTTCCACAGATGGGACTGAACAAAAAAGAAATTAAAGATTTTAAGGATTACTGGCTAAAAGCTTTATCACCTGCAAGGTACTATATAATCAAAATGGTTGATAGAGAATTTTTGGATAAACACCTGAAACTCAGTATCACACCAGAGCCTCAAACACTCATCAGGGTTATTCTTTGTTTTGAAGCGGTGGATGAATACAGGGATATCAAACCACCAAAATTACAACCGATCGAAAGAAAGGGTTTTACCGCAGTTGAATGGGGAGGAATTTCCAAAGATCCCGCAATTTCTGACACTAAAACGAAGTTTGAGTATTCTTTTCTGGCTATGGATACAGGAATACTGGTATTAAGAGCAGTTGAGGTTAAAGAACACAGGATATCCATAAAAGTGAACACCAATGGTTGCACAGATAAAAAAACTGTCAAAGCTGAAGTAAATAAAACTTACAAAATAGACAATCAAGTTCCAACCTACGAAGTAGTGTTTAAAAGGACAGTATCTGATAACTGTAAAGCTTTCTTGCCTGAGGGAACAGTTTTGGTTTATGACCTTCAGGAAGAATTTGGTTTGAAGATGCCGTATACAATGGAAATAAAAAATCCTGTGATTCCGATGGTTAGAGATGAACCATTCTTTATATTTTCTAACCTCTATCAACAGACAGGACCGATAAACATTAGCATTAAGGTTGATCTCGGTACAGAACTTTTGAAAAAAAGACTTATTGATGCAACCATAAAAGCTATAAAGATGGAGATAGAAAGATATAAAGCATCGCAGCATCCTGATAAACAACAAAAAATTGCCTATTTAGAGAATGAGTTAAAGAGATTTGAAAGTATGGGAACAATGGATTACAAGCTAACCAAACCTGAACAAACTTCAAAAGATGTTCTTGAGGTATCTAACTTTGGTCCACTAATGCCACCTGTTGAAAGAGAGGTTGAAGTGATAGTAACTAAGCCTTGTGATTACGGTTCGATACTTGAAGTAGTTGGGATGACCAGGTCTGGACCATTTTATCATATCGCAGGAATACAGGGAGATGATTTAAGTATATTACAACCAGGAAAATACAAACTAAAGCTTTATCTTGTCTATAAAAGAGAATATTTTGGACCAATAGGAAATTATTATGTTTTTATTGATTCGGTTGAAAGGGTAGATGAAGAAAACATACGATAAAGTAATTTTATTTGGAAAGAAAAACAGGTTGACTAAGAAAAATAAAAGGGGGACAAAAAGCAGGAGGTGATGAAAATGATGCTTTTTAAAGTTTTATTTTTCTGTATAACATTAACACTATTTAGTAGTAGTATTGTTGTTGCAGAAGTAGACTGTAAAACAGAATGTGTAGAATGGGAAACAAAGGAAGAGTGTAAAATAGTTGGTCCTGATAGTGAGTCTAAGATTTGTGAGCTTCACACTGTATGTAAAAGATATGAAAAAAGATGTAAGGAACCGAGGCTTAAGTTCGATAAAAATAGATCAGACAAAAAGTCAGAATAAAAATTGGAATGAAATCTGATACTTTAGGGGGAAGGTTATGAAAAAATTTCTGTTTTTACTTTTTCTTTTAGTAAATTCATTTGTTTTAGTTGTTAATAACAGAATTTTATTTGCCTCGGAATCTGATAACAAGACTTCTGAGTCTAAGAAGGAATGTGAAGAGATAGTAAAGGTTTGTGCTGAATGGGGACCTCCAAAGAAAGAGTGTGCACCTAATCCATTTCGTCCTGGAGAACAAATTTGTACCATATATAGAGAATGTATTAAGTACGTAGAAATGTGTAGATTTTAAACAAGATTAGTTAGTAAAGTGTTATTATAATTGAAAAACCTGGGAGGTGTGTTATGAAACATCCAATAGTTTGTGTTTTTATTATTGCTGGGTTGTTTTTTGCATGTCAGGCACAGGCTACTTTCAGTCAAGTGCAAGATCCTACAACCAATAGTCAAATTTTTATAAGTTCTACTCTGCCTTGGAATCCTGAAAGAGCTCAATACTATGACGACAAACATGACAAAAAAGATCGTGAACGTCTTAGACCTAAGCAAGATAAGCAAGAAGATAGAGATAGACAGAGACTTCCTAATCCTCCAGAGCGACCTTTTGATAACGTGAATCCTCATCACGAAGAGTATAGAGATTAATTAATGAAAAGTTTCTACAGAATAATTCCAATAGAAAGAAGTTCTTTTTCTCGTATTTATGAAGTTTTTTCTCCGGATGGTTTAAAATTAGCCAAAATAACTCAGAGTGCTTCAGAATACGATACCATAGTAACTTCTGAAGGAAAAAGATATCTTGCAGGAGGAGATGTTGACATAAATTTATGGATGGAATGCCCCGATGGTACAGTTTATGAGGTAAAAAGACCAGACGGGATTCAAATAGGGTACACTTATTTTATTGAGTTTAACGGTAGAGAAATCATTTTAAAAGGTAGCTTAATATATGAAAATAATGAGTTTATTGGAGAGATTAAAAAAGAACCACGAAAATGGCCTGAAGGATTGATAAACAAGCTAAAAGCATTTTTCAGATTAAGAGAATGGACTTTGAAAGTAAAAACTGATATTCCAGAACACATTTTGCTTTTTATAATCTGGATAACACTGACTATTGATTTGCAAACTCAATCCGGGACACTTGTCAAGAGAATTGTGTCTCCTTATAAAATCTCTTTACAAACATTTGCCTCAATTCGTATAAAGCAGACTTAATTAAAGGAAGTGGTTTTTGCCATCTCGTTTTCTGAATCCGACTTACTGTTATGTATATCGCAACCTCTGCTGTCTTGATTGATTGAAAATATCCCCCTGTATTTACCCTTATCAGCTCTATCCTGCTATTTATATTCTCAACCACATTCGTCGTGTATATATACCTCCTCACCCCCTCAGGATATTTCTTATAAACAAAATAATGCTCCTTCTTTTTCAAAAGTCCCTTTATATAAGCTGG
>NZ_AUIT01000013.1 GCF_000423845.1 Thermodesulfobacterium hveragerdense DSM 12571
TGGTGAGAGCGATGGATGATTATATACCTGAGCCTGTGAGGGATGTAGACAAGCCGTTTTTGATGCCTGTTGAGGACGTATTTAGCATATCTGGAAGGGGGACGGTGGTAACGGGTAAGGTAGAGAGGGGAGTGCTTAAGCCTGGGGAGGAGGTTGAGATAGTAGGGCTTAGGCCTACGGTGAAGACGGTGGCTACGAGTTTGGAGATGTTTAGGAAGATATTGGATGAGGCGTTACCTGGTGATAACATAGGGGTGTTGTTGAGGGGTATAGGAAAGGATGAGGTAGAGAGGGGTCAGGTGTTGGCAAAGCCTGGTAGTATTAAGCCGCATACGAAGTTTAAGGCAGAGGTATATGTGTTGAAGAAGGAGGAGGGAGGGAGGCATACACCGTTTTTTAACGGGTACAGGCCTCAGTTTTATTTTAGGACAACAGACGTGACAGGTGTGGTGAAGTTACCAGACGGGGTTGAGATGGTGATGCCAGGTGACAATGTGGAGTTAGAGGTTGAGTTGATCAAGCCTGTTGCTTTGGAAGAGGGTTTGAGGTTTGCGATTAGAGAGGGTGGAAGGACAGTTGGTGCTGGCGTAGTAACTAAAATAATAGAATAAGGGAGTGTGAGGTTTAGAAGATGATACCCACACAGAAGATAAGAATAAAATTAAAAAGTTTTGATTACAGAGTTTTGGATAAGTCTGTGGCTAACATAGTGTCTACAGCTAAGGAGACAGGGGCTAAAGTGGTAGGTCCTATACCGCTACCTACTAAAATAAGTAGATGGACTGTGTTGAGGTCTCCACATATCGATAAAAATTCTCGAGAACAGTTTGAGATGAGAATACATAAAAGGCTTATCGAGATTTTAGAACCCACACAGCAAACCATCGATGCGTTGATGCAGTTGGAGTTACCTGCTGGTGTGGAAGTTGAAATAAAGGTGTAAGGGGAGTGTTGGCCATGAAGGTTGAAGGCTTGATAGGCAAAAAATTAGGGATGACAAGAGTTTTTGATGCCGACGGTAATGTGGTGCCTGTAACGGTAATTCAGGTGGGGCCTTGCGCAGTAGTTCAAGTTAAAACAGAAGAAAAGGATGGTTATAACGCAGTCCAGTTAGGGTTTGACCCTAAAAAACTAACTAAATTTACCTTGCCTATGATAGGGCATTTTTTGAAAGCTGGTTTAGATACAGGTTTTTATCTTTTGAAGGAGTTTAAAGTTGAAAATCCCCAAGAGTTTGTGCCTGGGCAGGTTTTAACCTTGTCTGATTTGGGTTTGGAGAAGGGTATAAAGGTAGATTTGGTTGGAATTACTAAGGGAAGAGGTTTTACCGGAACGATAAAGAGATGGAATTTTCAACGTCAACCTATGAGTCATGGTGCCAAAAAGGTTCATCGTAAAAGAGGTTCAAGTGGTGCTAACACTTTCCCAGGAAGGGTAATTAAAGGGAAAAAGATGGCAGGTCATTATGGAGTTGAAAGAGTTACGATAAAAAACCTTACCGTAGTTGATATAGACCCTGAAAAAAACCTCCTTTTAGTAAAGGGTGGTGTTCCTGGATGGAACAATGGATATGTAATGGTTTATTTTAAATAAAGGGGAGTTAAGAGATGGAGGCTATAAAAGCTAAAGTAATCGACGCCAGTGCTAAGATAGTAGGAGAGATGGATCTGCCTCTTGATATTTATGGTGTCTATCCTAAGGAAGGGATTTTGCATGAGATAGTGAGATGGCAAATGGCGAGATGGAGGGCTGGTACAGCTTGTACCAAGACAAGGGGAGAGGTAAGAGGAGGCGGTAGGAAACCTTGGCCTCAAAAACATACTGGAAGGGCACGTCAGGGTTCTATCAGAGCTCCTCAATGGGTTGGTGGTGGTATAGTACATGGTCCTAAGCCAAGAAGTTATGAATTTAAGTTAAACAAAAAGGTTAGAAGATTAGGATTAAAAATGGCTCTTTCTTCAAGGGCTTTGACAAATAGAATCTTTGTAGCAGAAGGTTTTCCTGTGGCTGAACAACCTAAAACCAAGCTTCTTAAGTCTTATTTAGAGACGTTAGGGATCAATGAGGCACTTATCATAGTTCCTGAAAGAAATTTGACCTTAGAAAAAAGTGCTTCTAATCTTCCTAAAGTTAAGGTATTGGCCGTTGAAGGATTAAACGTTTATGATATCTTAAATCACGAAAACTTGATAGTTTCTAAGGAAGCCTTAGATAAAATAGAGGAACGTTTAAGGAGATAGAAAATGAGGGACCCAAGAAAGATTATCTTAGTTCCTATCATTAATGAAAAGTCTATGTTTTTAAAAGAAAGAAATAATCAGGTTTCTTTTTGGGTAGATCCAGCGGCTAACAAGATAGAAATAAAACAGGCAGTAGAAAAACTGTTTGATGTAAAGGTAGTAGACGTGCAAACGATAAGGGTAAAAGGAAAACCTAAGGGTGGATATAGAAATCCTGGAAAAACATCGTTAAGAAAAAAGGCCATAGTCAGGCTTCAGCCTGGGCAGACGATAGAATTTTTTGAAACCATATAAGAGGTGATAAGAGATGCCTATAAAGAAGTGTAAGCCTACCTCTCCTGGTAGAAGGTTCCAGACCTATTTGGTTAACCCAGAACTTACCAAAAAAGAGCCAGAAAAATCTTTAGTTGAGCCTTTAAAGAAGTCAGGTGGGAGAAACAATTATGGAAGGGTTACCATAAGGTTTAGAGGAGGAGGGCATAAAAGGCTTTATCGTATCATAGATTTTAAAAGGGATAAGGATAATGTACCAGCTAAGGTGGTTGCTTTAGAGTATGATCCTAATAGGTCTGCTAATATAGCTTTGTTGCAGTATGCAGACGGAGAAAAGAGATATATCATAGCACCTGTGGGTCTTAAAGTAGGTGATGTGGTGATGTCTGGAGATAGTGTAGAGATTAAGGTAGGGAATGCTTTATTTCTTAAAAACATTCCTGTAGGTACTATGGTGCATAATGTAGAACTTAGGCCTAAAAAAGGCGGGCAATTAGCTAGAAGTGCTGGATCTTTTGCTCAAGTTCTTGGAAAAGAAGGTGATTATGTGATTTTAAGGTTGCCCTCTGGTGAGATAAGAAAAGTCCATGGGAATTGCAAGGCTACCATCGGTCAAGTAGGGAATCTTGAATGGGAAAACGTGATGCTTGGTAAGGCAGGAAGGTTGAGATGGCTTGGTAGAAAGCCTCATGTACGTGGTATAGCCATGAATCCTGTAGATCATCCTCTTGGTGGTGGAGAAGGAAGGTCTCATGGTGGAAGACATCCTTGTTCTCCTTGGGGATGGTTATGTAAAGGTCGTAAGACCCGTAAGAAAAAGGCATCTGATAAGTTTATACTTAGAAGAAAGGGTTAATTAGTTAGGAGGTGCTTTAAAAATGCCAAGGTCTAAGAAAAAAGGTCCTTTTGTGGACGACCATTTATTAAAAAAGGTTTTGGCAGCAAGAGAAACAGGAGATAAAAAACCTATAAAGACTTGGAGTAGAAGGTCTACTATCGTTCCTGAAATGGTAGGGTTGACCTTTGCGGTTCATAATGGACATAAGTTTATACCGGTTTATGTAACGGAAAACATGGTTGGACATAAGTTGGGTGAGTTTGCTCCTACCAGAACCTATAAAGGACATCCTGCAGATAAGGGAAAAGTAAAAGGAGTAAAGAAGAAATAAAAAGGAGATAGGATATGAAGGCTCGAGCTACTGCGAAATATGTTTTGATTTCTCCTTATAAGGCAAGGTTGGTAGTAGATTTAATAAGAGGAAAAAAGATAGATGAGGCTCTAAACATTTTAGCCTTTACCCCCAAAAAAGCAGCAAGAATTGTTAAGAAAGTTTTGGAGAGTGCTATAGCTAATGCAGAAAACAACTACGGTATGGATGTGGATAAACTTTATGTGGCAGAGGCCTACGTAAATGAAGGTCCTCGTCTTAAAAGGATTTGGCCAAGGGCATGGGGGAGGGCAAGTAGGATCTTAAGAAGGATGAGCCATATTACGGTGGTGGTAGAAGAAAAAGAAGAAAAAAGTAAAAAGAGGAGGTAAGCCTTGGGGCAGAAAGTTAATCCTATTGGGTTGAGAATCGGTATTACCAGAACTTGGGATTCTCGTTGGGTTGCTAAACCTTCAGAATTTCCTAAATACGTATATGAGGATTATTTGATAAGAAAATTTTTGAAAGAGAAATACTTTCATGCTGGGATATCTAAGATTGATATAGAGAGGGCAGCTAACAAGGTTAGGGTGATTATCTATTCGGCTCGTCCAGGAATAGTGATAGGTAAGAAAGGCGCTGAGATAGAAAAGATAAAAAATGAGTTAGGGAAGTTAATCAAGGAAAGAGAGTTTGAAGTTTTGGTGAACGAGGTTAGGAGACCAGAGCTTGAAGCCCAGTTGGTAGCAGAAAACATAGCTACCCAAATAGAAAGAAGGGTTTCTTTTAGAAGGGCGATGAAAAGAGCTGTTTCTTTGGTGATGCGTTTTGGGGCTCAGGGGGTTAAAGTTCAGTGTTCTGGAAGACTTGGAGGTGCTGAAATAGCGAGGAGTGAATGGTATAGGGTTGGAAGAGTTCCTCTTTCTACTTTAAGGGCTGACATAGACTACGGTTTTGCTACCGCAGTAACCAAATATGGAAGTATAGGGGTAAAGGTTTGGGTTTTTAAAGGAGAAGTTTTACCTGAAAAAGAAGGGCAGGAAAGGTTAGTTATCTAAAAAATATAGGGGTGAGAAGACATGTTGCTCCAACCTAAAAAAACTAAATACAGGAAGCAACAAAAAGGAAGGGTTAGAGGAAAGGCCACCAGTGGGCATACGGTTGAGTTTGGAGAATATGGGTTAAAGGTGCTTGAAGGTGGTTGGTTGACTGCAAGACAGATAGAGGCAGGCCGTGTAGCTATAGTCAGGGTAGCAAAAAAGGGAGCTAAGGTTTGGATCAGGGTTTTTCCAGACAAACCGATTACCAAAAAACCTGCAGAAACCCGTATGGGAAAGGGTAAAGGAGCTGTGGAAGAGTGGGTAGCTGTAGTTAAGCCAGGTAAGATTATATATGAGATAGCAGGTGTTCCCGAAGAGGTGGCTAAAGAAGCTTTAAGAATGGCTGCCAGTAAGATGCCTTTTAAATGTAAAATAGTTAGTAGGGAGGAGTTTTAATGAAGGCCCGTGATTTGAGGGAGTTGTCCATCCCTGAGTTAAAAGAAAAGTTGGCAAGCTTAAGAGAAGAGCTTTTTAATCTCAGGTTTCAGAAAACCATTTACAAACTTGAAAACCCTATGAGAATTAGACAGGTTAAAAGAGATATTGCCAAAGTTTTGACAGTTATAAGAGAAAAAGAACTTAACATACGATAGGGTGAGGATGGATATGAGTGGAAAAAAAAGTTTTATAGGGACGGTGGTCAGTGATAAGATGGATAAGACCGTAGTAGTCATGGTAGAGACCTTGGTAAAGCATCCCCTTTACGGGAAATACATCAAAAGAAGAAAGAAATATATGGCCCACGATGAAAATAACGAATGTAAGATAGGTGATAAGGTTTTGATCGAAGAGACAAGGCCCCTTTCTCGTAGAAAAAGATGGAGGGTAAGAGAGATCATAGAGAAGGCCAAAGTGTTAGAGGTTAAAGAGGATTTAGAAGGGGGTGAATAAGAATGATTCAGCAGCAGACTTATTTAAACGTAGCTGATAATTCTGGGGCTAAAAAGATAATGTGTATAAGGGTTTTAGGTGGTTCTCACAGGAAGTATGGAAGTGTGGGTGATATCATAGTTGCTTCAGTAAAAGAAGCTATTCCTAATTCAAAAGTAAAAGAGGGAGATGTAGTTAAAGCTGTGATTGTTAGAACAAAAAAAGAAGTTGCAAGACCAGACGGAACTCACATAAGGTTTGACGAAAACGCAGCTGTTTTAATCAATCAGTATAAAGAGCCGATAGGGACTCGTATTTTTGGACCTGTAGCCAGAGAACTTAGGGCTAAAGGTTTTATGAAAATCATTTCTTTAGCCCCTGAAGTTATATAAAAGGAGTTTAACCATGATAAAGCGCGGGATAAATAAAAAAGCACCTAAACCTCATGAAGTTAAATTACACGTAAGAAAAAACGATATGGTAGTTGTTATAGCAGGTAAGGATAAAGGAAAGATAGGGAAAGTTTTAAAGGTATTCCCGAGGAAAGGAAGGGCTGTGGTTGAAGGAGTTAATTTAGTTAAGAGACATATGAAGCCTACTCCTTACAGCAGTGGGGGTATAGTTGAAAAACCAGCACCTGTACATATTTCTAACTTGATGGTTTATTGTCCTAAATGTAAAAAGGGTGTAAAGATAGGTCGAAAGTTTTTAGAAGATGGAACCAAGGTTAGATTTTGTAAAAAATGTGGAGAAATCATCGAGGTGAAGGAGTAAGACATGAGCTGGTTAAAAGATTATTACAAAAATGAAGTGATCTCAAGATTAAGAGAAAGGTTTGGATATAAAAACATCCATCAGGTGCCCAAATTAGAAAAAATAAGTGTTAACATGGGGTTAAACGAGGCGGTGGCTAACCCTAAGATTATAGACCAGGCTATGGTAGAGTTAGCTCAACTTACTGGTCAAAAGCCCAAGGTGTGTAAGGCGAGGAAATCGATAGCAGGGTTTAAGTTAAGAAAAGGTATGCCTATAGGGGTTATGGTAACCCTGAGAGGCGACAGAATGTACGATTTTCTCACCAGAGTTATAAACATTGCTTTGCCCAGGACCAAGGATTTTAAAGGTCTTTCTAAGTCTGGTTTTGATGGAAGAGGTAATTATACTTTTGGTATAAACGACCATACGATTTTCCCTGAGATTGACAGCAGTAAAGTAGACAAGATTAAAGGTTTAAGTATAACCATCGTTACCACAGCCAAAACCGATGAAGAGGCTTATGCTTTACTAAAAGAGTTGGGAATGCCATTTAGGGGGTAATTTTATATGCCAAGAAAAGCTCAAAGAGAAAAAGCGAAAAGAAAGCCCAAGTTTCAGGTTCGTCACAGAAATAGATGTTCTGTTTGTGGACGTGCCAGGGCCTATATAAGAAGGTTTGGGCTTTGTAGGATGTGTTTCAGAAAGTTGGCTTCAGAGGCTAAAATCCCTGGGGTTAGGAAAGCTAGCTGGTAAGGAGGAAAAGAGGTATGATGACAGACCCTATAGCAGATATGCTAACCAGGATAAAAAATGCTCTTCAGAGCAGGCAAAAAACGGTGGTTGTCCCGTCTTCTAAAATCAAGCTTGCAATCTTGAAAATATTGAAAGAAGAGGGATATATAGAGGATTTTATCTATCATGATGAAAAACCTCAGGGCAAGATAGAGATCGTCTTAAAGTATGACGAGTTGAAAAGACCGGTTATTTCTGGTATAAAGAGGGTAAGCAAACCAGGGAGAAGAATATATAGAGGATACAAAGATTTACCCAGAGTTTTGGACGGACTTGGGATTGCTATAGTTTCAACCTCTCAAGGCATTATGACAGATCATCAGGCAAGACGCCTTAAGGTAGGCGGCGAAGTTATTTGTGAAATTTGGTAAAGGGGTGACTGGTTATGGGAGAAGTTTCTCGTGTAGGAAGAAAACCAATAAAGATTCCCAATGGAGTAAAGTTTTATTTAAAAGAAGACGGTTTTATGGTAGCTGAAGGACCTAAAGGAAGGCTTGAAAAAAAGCTTCCTCCATTGGTTAAGGTAGTGGTAGAAGGAGACACGATAATAGTGCAGCAGGATGAGGTAAGAAAAAAATTAAAAAACAAGGCCAAAGCCTTTCAAGGTTTAACCAGGGCTTTGATTAACAACATGGTAATAGGGGTTACTCAAGGTTTCCAAAGAGCTTTAGATATCGTAGGTTTGGGATATAAAGCTGAGGTCAAGGGAGAGGAGATAGTTTTTAGTTTGGGATATTCTCATCCGATAAATTTTAAACTTCCCAAAGGTATTACAGCTAAGGCAGAAAGAGGTACAGGAGAAGTACAGGTTAGGTTAACTTTAGAGGGTATAGATAAAGAGTTGTTAGGTCAAGTGGCTGCAAACATTAGAAAGCTAAGACCACCTGAGCCATATAAAGGAAAAGGTATTAGGTATGCTGATGAGGTTATTTACAGAAAGGCTGGTAAATCTGGTAAAGGTGGTAAAAAGTAAAACCTTTAGGGAGAGGTAATCCATGGCAGAGTTGAGAAAAAGAGAAAAAAAGGTTGAAGCAAGGTTAAAAAGAAAAAAAAGGGTAAGAAAAAAAGTCTTTGGTACTCCTGAAAGACCAAGGCTTAGTGTATATAAAAGTTTAAAAAATATTTATGTTCAAATCATAGATGATGTTACAGGACATACTTTAGTAGCAGCTTCTTCTCTTTCCCCAGAGATAAGGGAAAAAATAGCTGAGCTTAGATCTGAGGGTGGAAAGATAGAAGTAGCTAAAGCGGTAGGAGAGCTTATAGCCAAAAAGGCTTTAGAAAAAGGGATTACTAAGGTGGTTTTTGACAGAGGTGGTTTTAAATACCACGGAAGAATTAAAGCCCTTGCTGATGCAGCCAGAGCTGCAGGCTTACAATTCTAAAAGGAGGGAAGGCTTTGGTTAGAGGCACTGAAGAATTTGTAGAAAAAATAATACAGATAAGTCGAGTTACTAAGGTAACCAAGGGTGGTAAAAAACTTAGGTTTTCCGCTTTGGTGATAGTCGGAGACGGAAAAGGTAGGGTAGGCTATGGGTTAGGAAAGGCCCCTGAGGTGCCTGATGCTATAAGGAAAGCTATAGAAAAAGCCAAGAAAAGTTTGATTCAAGTACCTATCATAGGAGGAACTATCCCTCATTCTATCGCAACCAAGTTTGGGGCAAGTACTATTCTTTTAAAACCTGCTAAACCAGGTACAGGAGTTATCGCAGGTGGTACAGTGCGTGCTATCATGGATGCGGTAGGCATTACAGATGTGGTTACCAAATGTATAGGAAGTAGTAATCCTCATAATTTGGTTAAGGCTACTTTTAGGGCGCTTTCACAGCTTCAAGGTTTAGATTATGTGGCTAAGAAAAGAGGAAAAACCTTTGAAGACCTAAAGAGGGAGATGAGGGTATGAAAAAGCTTAAGATTACCTTAGTTAGAAGCAAGTATGGAAGGACACCTAATCAAAGAGAAAATTTGAAAGGATTAGGTTTAAAAAAGATAGGTCAGACTGTTTTGAGAGAAGATACTCCCATGATAAGGGGTATGATAAAAAAAGTAAGCCATTTAGTTAAGGTGGAGGAAGTCGATGAATAAGGTTATAGACTTAGAAGAGTTAAAACCCCTTGCTGGTTCAAAACATAGAGAAAAAAGGGTAGGAAGAGGACATGGTTCTGGCCATGGTAAGACCTCTTGTAAGGGACATAAAGGGCAGAAGGCTCGTAGAGGTTTAGAGATTCATCCTTGGTTTGAGGGTGGTCAGACTTCTTTAATCAGAAGGGTTCCTAAGAGAGGTTTTAATAACGTATTCAAAAAAGAGTATGAAGTGGTAAACGTAAAAGATTTAGCAGAAAGGTTTGAGGCTAACGCAGTGGTAGATTTAGAGAGTTTACGATTAAAGGGATTGTTAAAAGGAAAAAACAAGTTGGTTAAACTTTTGGGCGACGGAGAGATAGACAAGGCTTTGACAATTAAAGTGCATGCGGTTTCTAAAACTGCTAAAGAAAAGATTGAAAAGGCAGGCGGCAAGGTAGAGATAGTTAAGGCATAGTTTTTGGAGATAAGCGGTAGTGAACGGAAGAGAAAATCTTTTAAGTTTAGCTAATATTCCTGAGTTAAAAAAGAGACTTTTTTATCTTTTTTTAGGTTTAGCTATTTATAGATTTTCTATTCATATACCTACTCCAGGTATCAACGGTGAGGCATTTTTAAGTCTTTTTCAGCAGGCAGGTGGGACTATCTTTGGTTTTATGGATATTTTTTCTGGAGGTGCTTTAAGAAGGTTTTCTATTTGTGCTCTTGGTGTGATGCCTTATATCAGTGCTTCGATCATCTTGCAACTCATGACTGTGGTCTATCCTACGATAAAAGAACTTTATAAAGAAGGCCCAGAAGGAAAAAGAAAGATAGCTTATTATACCAGATATTTAACAGTTCTTATATGTTTAATACAGGGATTTGGTATAGCTATAGGTTTGGAACGAATGACCGCTCCTAACGGTGTTCCTATCGTTTCTGACCCAGGGTGGAGTTTTAGGATAATTACAACGGTTAGTTTAACGGCTGGAACGATGTTTTTGGTATGGTTAGGTGAACAGATGACAGAGCATGGGATCGGAAATGGAATTTCTATGATAATATTTTCAGGTATTGTAGCCGGTATCTTCCCAGCTATCTCAAGGACGATAAAGTTTGTCCAAACAGGTGAGTTTTCAGTGTTTTATCTTCTTTTAATTTTAGTGTTGTTAATAGGAATTTTGGCTTTTACGTGTTTTATGGAGATTTCTCAAAGAAGGATCCCTATCCATTATGCACGAAGACAGGTAGGAAGACAGGTAGTAGGTGGTCAAACAAGCTATTTACCTTTAAAAATAAACACCGCAGGGGTTATTCCTCCTATTTTTGCTTCAGCAATTTTAATGTTTCCTGCTACATTAGCCAGTTTTGTTCCTATTGCTGCGTTTAAACAGGCAAGTGACTTTTTAAGTCCTGGGGCTATTCTTTATGAGGCTATTTTTGCTGCATTGATTATCTTTTTTTGCTATTTTTATACTGCAGTGGTTTTTAATCCTAAAGAGGTGGCTGACAATCTTAAGAAATGGGGTGGTTTTATTCCAGGGATAAGGCCAGGTAAGGCTACTGAGGAATTTTTAGACAAGGTGCTTAACAGGATTACGTTTATAGGTGCGCTTTATGTAGCTTTTATTTGTGTTATTCCCAGTTTTTTTATTACTAAGCTAAACCTTCCTTTTTATTTTGGAGGTACCTCTTTGCTGATTGTGGTAGGAGTAGCTTTAGATATTATGGGACAGATAGAGGCTCATCTTATTTCCAGGCAGTATGAAAGTTTTATCAAACAAAGCAAACTAAAAATTAAATAAGGGGGTGGGGTATGAACATAGTTTTTTTAGGACCACCAGGAGCTGGTAAGGGAACTCAGGCTAAGATTTTGGTAGAAAAGTATAATATTCCTCAGATCTCTACAGGAGACATGTTGAGAGAACATGTAGCTAAAGGCACAGAGTTAGGGTTAAAAGCTAAGGAATATATGGAAAAAGGACAGCTTGTTCCTGATGAGGTTATCCTTGGGATGGTTAAAGAACGTCTTAGTCAACCTGACGCTCAAAAAGGATTTATTTTAGATGGATTTCCAAGAACAGTTGCTCAAGCTGAAGCCTTAGATAAAATGTTAGAAGAAATGGGGAGAAAGCTTGAAGTAGCTTTAGCTTTGATAGTACCTGATGAAGAGCTTGTCCTTAGGCTTACCGGCAGAAGAACTTGTAAAAATTGTGGAATGATGTATCATATAAAATTTAAACCTCCCAAAGTAGAAGGTAAATGTGATGCTTGTGGAGGAGAGCTTTATCAAAGAGCAGACGATAACGAAGAGACTGTAAGAAATAGGTTAAAGGTTTACCATGAGTCCACAGCACCCCTTATTGAGTATTATAAAGGTAAAGGTATCTTAGCTGAGATCGACGGAAGCAAGAGTATAGAAGAGATAACCCAACAAATTATAAATATTTTAGAAAAGAAATAAAATTGTATAATTCTTATCTTAAAAAAAGAGCGATACTTAAGACCCAGGCAGAGATAGAACTTTTACGTAAGGCTAATGCTATAGTAATGGAGGTTCTTCTCAGGCTAAAAGAGGAGGTAAAGCCTGGGGTTAGTGCCTGGGAGTTTGAAGAGTTAGCTCTAAGGCTTTGTGAAAAGAAAGGAGTAAAACCAGCTTTTAAAGGGTATAGGGGATATCCCTATGCCCTTTGTGTATCTATAAACGAAGAAATAGTGCATGGTATGCCTAAGAAAGAAAAGGTTTTAAAGGAAGGAGATTTGGTGAGTTTTGATTTTGGTGTAATTTATGAAGGTTATGTAGGGGATGCTGCTTTGACTGTTGGTGTGGGAAGGGTTTCGGAAAAAGCAGAAAGGTTGATGAAGGTTACACAAGAGGCCCTTTATAAGGGTATTGAAAAAGCTCATTTTGGTAATAAAATAGGAGACATCTCTTTTGCTATTCAATCCTATGTAGAAAGGCATGGGTTTAATGTTATAAAAGAATTTGTTGGCCATGGAGTAGGAAGAAGTTTGCATGAGCCTCCAGAGGTGCCTAATTGGGGAAGGCCAGGAAGGGGGCCAAAAATTGAGGTAGGAATGGTTTTAGCGATAGAGCCTATGGTTTCTGCAGGAGATCCGAGGGTAGAGATTTTGGTGGATGGTTGGACTGCGGTAACTAAAGACAGAAGTTTGGCAGCCCATTTTGAACATTCTATAGCTGTAACCCCTAAGGGACCAGAAATTTTATCAAAGGTGTAGTTATGGCAAAAGATGATGTAATTCTTTTCGAAGGAAAGGTGATAGAACCTCTTCCTAATGCAATGTTTAGGGTTGAGTTAGAGACAGGTAATAGAATTTTGGCTCATATTTCTGGGAAGATGAGGATGCATTACATTAGAATTTTGCCTGGAGATACAGTAGTAGTAGAATTGTCTCCTTATGATTTGACAAGGGGTAGGATAGTTTATAGAGGTAGTTTAAAAGATTATAAAGGGGGTTAGTGTTTATGAAGGTTAGTCCTTCGGTTAAAAAAAGGTGTAGAAAATGTAAGATCATAAAGAGAAAGGGTGTGGTAAGGGTAATTTGTGAGATACCTAAGCATAAACAAAGGCAAGGTTAGGAGGAAAGATTATGCCCAAGATCGCTGGAGTTGACATTCCAGAAAACAAGCCTATAGAGGTTGCGCTTACGTATATTTATGGTGTAGGAAGAACTTTGGCTCAAAAAGCCTGTACTAAGGCTGGGATAGACTGGTTTAGAAAGGTAAGAGATCTTTCTGAAGAAGAGATTAACCGTTTAAGACAGATTGTTGAAAAGGAGTATGTGGTAGAAGGAGATCTGAGAAAAGAGGTAAGACAGAACATTCAGAGGCTTATGGCCATAGGTTGTTATAGAGGATTGAGGCATAAGATGGGGCTTCCTGTAAGGGGACAAAAGACAAGGTCCAATGCCAGGACGAGAAAGGGTCCCAGACCAGGTTCCTTAAGAAAGAAGAAGAAATAAGGAGGGATAGAAGGTGGCTAAACCTAAAAAGAAAAAGATTAAAAAGTCTGTGGCAGAGGGTATAATACATATTCATTCTACTTTCAACAATACCATCATCACAATAACAGACAAACAGGGAAATGTTCTTTCTTGGGCCAGTGGTGGAACAGAAGGTTTTAAGGGAACGAGAAAGGGAACACCTTTTGCTGCTCAACTGGCTATGCAGTCAGCCTTAAAGAAGGCTCAACCTTATGGTTTAAAAGAGGTTTGGGTGTATGTAAAGGGTCCTGGTCCAGGGAGAGAGGCTGCTTTAAGGGCTTTGCAAGGATCTGGGCTTAGGGTAACTCTTATAAAAGATGTTACTCCCATACCTCATGATGGATGTCGTCCACCTAAGAGAAGAAGGGTCTAAGGATATAAAAAAGAAAGTTAAGGAGGTTAGGTAAGGTGGCTAGATATACTGAAGCAAGATGCAGGCTTTGTAGAAGAGAAGGTATGAAGCTTTTTTTAAAAGGAGATAGATGTTATACAGATAAATGTGCTTTTGAAAGAAGGAGTTATCCTCCTGGGCAACATGGACCTCAGCAGGTGAGGGTAAAACTTTCAGACTATGGAATCCGTTTAAGGGAAAAACAAAAAGTAAAGAGAATTTATGGTATTTCTGAGAAGCAGATGAGGATGTATTATGAAAGGGCAACTAAAATGCCTGGTCAGGCAGGTCATAATCTTCTTCAGTTGTTAGAAAGAAGGTTGGATAATGTAATCTATCGCTTAGGTTTTGCATCTTCAAGAAATCAGGCAAGACAATATGTAAATCATGGATTTTTTAAGGTGAACGGAAGAAATGTAGATATTCCTTCTTATTTGGTAAAGCCGGGAGACGTGATCGAGCTTAAAGAAAAATATAGAAACAATCCTCAGGTTTTAGAAAGTTTAGAGACGGTTATCAGAAGAGGAGTCCCTTCTTGGCTTGAGTTGGATGCCGAAGGTTTTAAAGGTGTCGTTAAAGGGTTACCTACTCGAGATGAAATTACCATGCCTATTCAGGAAAGCTACATAATTGAGTTTTACGCTAGGTAAACTTCAGGTTTATAAGGTGGTAAGACTATAAAAATAAAAGAGGTAAAAGTACCGATGAAGAAGGAAATAGAGCTTATTAAGCCTGAAGAGATTCGAGTTCATAAGGATAGTCAGTTTCCTTATTATGGGAAGTTTGTTATAGAGCCTTTAGAAAGAGGATATGGAATTACCTTGGGGAACGCTTTAAGAAGGGTTCTACTTTCATCTATACCTGGTTATTCTATCACTGAGGTAAGGATAGAAGGTGTTTCTCACGAGTTTACCAGTTTGCCTGGAGTGGTTGAGGATGTAACGGAGATCATCTTAAATTTAAAGGGAGTAAGGTTTAAACTGGAGGGAGAAGGTCCTTTTTATTTTAAGCTTGAAAAAATAGGAGAAGGCGAGGTAAAGGCAGGAGATATTCAGGTTGAAGATAAGGGGATTATAGTAAATCCTGAGGTTCACATAGCTACTTTAACCAAAGATGGTAAGTTGTTGATGGAGATTAAGGTAGAAAAAGGTAGAGGTTACGCTCCAGCAGAATATAACAAAAATAATGAGATAGGGATTATTCTGGTTGATGGTTTGTTTTCCCCTATTACCAAGGTAAATTTCACGGTTACTCAGGCTCGTGTAGGGAAAAGTAGTGATTACGATAGTTTGGTGTTAGAGATATATACAGACGGGACGATAGACCCTAAAGAAGCTTTGGTTAAGGCTGCTAAGATTTTAGTAGAACAGTTTATGGTATTTTTAGGTGAAGAGAAAATAGGGTTAGAGACAACCTCTTCAGATGTTAGTACTCCCCAGAATGTTTTAAACCTTCCTATAGAAGAGCTTGACCTTTCTGGCAGGGCATACAATTGTTTGAAGGCTGCTAACATAAACTATGTAGGCCAGTTGGTCCAAAAGACTGAATCTGAGCTTTTAAAGCTTAGAAGTTTTGGTAAGAAATCTTTAGACGAAATAGTAGAAAAACTTAACAGGTTTAACTTAAAGCTTGGCATGACAGATCTTAAATGGAAACCTCCAAAAGATTAGAAAGTAAGGAGAGGAGAAGATGAGGCATAGAAAAGTTAGTAGAAGATTGGGTAGAGATACAGAACATCATTGGGCGATTATGAGAAATCAGGTGAGAGACCTTTTAAAACATGGTAAGGTTGTTACTACAATAGCTAAAGCTAAGGAGTTAAGAAGGGTTGCAGAGAAGATGATAACCTTGGCAAAGAAAGGTGACCTTGCTGCCAGAAGAAGGGCGTTAAGTTTTATCAATGACAAAGAAGTAGTAAGAAAACTTTTTAAAGACTTAAGGGAGAAGTTTTTAGACAGGTCAGGTGGATATACCCGAATTATTAAGATTGGCCCAAGACAGGGCGATGCTTCTATGATGGTGTTGGTGGAGTTGGTAGAAGAAAAGGTTTCTGCTAAATCTGGTAAAAAGAAAGGAGAAAGGCTTAAAAAGGTGTTGGAATTTATAGAAAAAAAGAAAAAACAGTATGGGGTAAAACCTCAAGAAGAAAAATCAACTGTCGAAAAGACAACTCAAGAAGATAGCTCGGTTGAGGGGGCTCAAGAAATTCAAGCTTAACCATAGATCTTTCTTTTCCCCCCTTCGGGGGGTCTTTTTATGAATGTTTTAACTTTAGGTCAAGAAAAGATTGTCGAATTTTTAACCCTTCTTGCCTTTCCTGAAAAAGAAAAGGAACGTCTTCTTTCTTTTTTAAGAAAGTTCTCTAACAGAGACGATTTTTTTATAGTAGGTGGCGCAGTCAGGGATTTCTTTTTAGGTAAAAGGATTTTAGACCTTGATTTATGTGTAAAAGAAGGGGTAGAGGCTTTAGCTCTTTTTGCTAAAGAGTATCTTGGCTATAATTTAGTCCCCTTGGCTCCAGAGTTAGGTATTTACAGAATTGCTAAAGGAGAAAACAGCTTAGATTTAACCCTTTTTAGAGGAAAAACTTTAGAGGAGGACCTTAGGGCCAGAGACTTTACTTTTAATGCGATGGCCATTCCTGTAAGCTCTCTTTTTTCTGAAAGTTTAAAGGTAGTAGACCCTTTTGATGGATGTTCACATCTTATCGCAGGTAAGATAAAGATTATAGGAAAAGTGAACGTAATCGAAGATCCTCTCAGAATTCTTAGGGGTTATCGATTTTTTGCTCAAGGAATAGGGGAAATAGAAGAAGATACAAGGAGGATTTTTAAACTTCACAGAAAGGAGCTTTTATCTTGCGCAAAAGAGAGAATTTTACAAGAGCTTAGTTATATTTTTCTTTCAGAAAAATGTTATGAGACTTTTAAGCTGATGGATGAAGATGGGGTCCTGGGAGAGCTTTTTCCGTTTTTTGAGAAAACAAAAGGGGTGGCACAACCAAGTTTTCATCATTTAGACGTTTGGGGCCATCTTTTAGAAAGCCTTAAATGGGCTGAAAAGATATTAAAAAATCCTGAGGATTACTTAGGTTTAGAAAAAACAGAGGATTTTCATAAAGAGGAAGTGGTAATACCAGTGAAATTGGCAAGCCTTTTTCATGATTTGGGTAAGGCTTTTACGTTTGGAAGAAATGAAGAAAGGATAACTTTTTATGGTCACGAAAAGGTTTCAGCAGAGCTTTTTAAAGAGAGTTTTGAAAATTATCGGTTAAAAAAAGATTTACTCCATAAGACCTATGTGTTGATAAAAAATCATATGAGGCCTTTTCATCTGTTAAACGAAAAGGAAAAAGGGACTCTAACTATAAGGGCCAAAAGACATCTTTTAACCGATGTGCCATATTGGCTTGAACTTTTTGTGGTGGCTATGGCTGATTCTTATGCTAGTCAAGGACCAGATAAAGAACCAGATTATGAAGAGAGGCTCAAGGCTTTCTTTTTTGAGCTTAAAGAACTTAAAGCTGAGATGGAAAGCATGTCTCAAAAGAGAAGTTTTATTACCGGCCAAGATTTGATAAGTTTAGGATTAAAACCAGGACCTATGTTTAAAGAGATCTTGCAAGAGATAGAGTTGCTTTTTTTAGAAAAAAAGATACATAACAAGGAGGAAGCCTTAGACTTAATCAAGTCAAGGTATCTAAACTTGTAAAAATGAAAAATTAAGTTAAGGTAAAAATAAAAAATCCTTAGAAAGGGGTAAAGAGATGAGGATAGAAGTAGAGAATTTAAGCGAAGTGGAAAAAATTTTAAAGGTAGAGTTGCCAGAAGAGGTTGTTCAGTCAGCCATAAAAGAGGTTACCAATGAACTAAAGAAAAAGGCTAAGGTTAAGGGATTTAGAGAGGGTAAGGTCCCTGAGTATCTAGTAAAAAAGCTATTTAAAGAAGAGATAGAGGGTAGAGCAATAGATAAGTTGATTGAAGAAACTCTTTATGAAGCGATAAAAGAAGCTAAATTAGAACCTCTCTTAAGGCCAAGAGTAGAAGAGTTAGGAGAACTTAAGGAAGGAGAAAAGTTTAATTATTCTGTGTTGGTGGAAATAAGGCCTGAGTTTGAGTTGAAAAAAGAAGATTATCTTGGGTTAGAGGTAGAAAAAGAAAAAGATGAAGTAAAGGATGAAGAGGTAGAAAGGTTGGTAGATGAGTTGAGGTATTCCTTTGGACAACTTAAAAAGATAGAAGATGAAGAACCTATTGCTGAAAGGTATGTAGCTGTTATAAGTTTTGAAGCCTATGATGAGAATGGGCTTATTCCGGGACATCAGGCAGAAGCACTGTTTGTAGACGTAGGAACTGGAGAGTTTAACAGAGAAGTAGAAGAAGCTTTGGTAGGAAAAAAGTTAGGAGATAAGTTTAGTATAGAGGTAGAGTATCCTAAAGAAGGGTTGAACCCACTTCTTGCAGGAAAAAAAGTAAAATATGAGATAGAGGTAAAAGAGATTTATAAAAGAGAGCTGCAGGAACTGACCGATGAGTTTATAAAAAATCTTAGCATAGGTTTTGAAACTGTTGAGGCCTTAAAGGAGTCAGTCAGAAAAAGATTGTTAGAGGAAAAAAAGAGAAAAAACGAAAATGCAGTCAAAGAGAGGGTGTTAGAAAAAATTCTTGAAAAAGTAGACATAAAAGTTCCTGCAAGGTATGTAGAACTAAAACTTTATCAATTGATAGAACAGATTAAAGAAAACTTAGAAAGAGATGGTTTTAGTTTCGAGACTTTAAATATTTCTATAGAAAAATTGAAAGAAAAACTACAACCTATAGCAGAGAAACAGGCCAAAGAAGAGCTAATCCTTGAAAAAATTTCAGAGATAGAAAACATTGAAATACCTCAGGAAGAAATAGATAAGACAGTAGAAGCTATTTCCCAAGGGTTGAAAATTTCTGTAGAAGAGGCAAGAAACATAGTGTTTTTTAACATTTTGCCAAAAAAATTAGCAGAAAAAACCTTAACCTTTTTGATAGAGAATGCCAAAGTGATTGAGAAGGAGAGTTAAATATGAGTTATTATATCCCTATAGTGGTGGAGCAGACAGGGAGAGGAGAAAGAGCATATGATATTTATTCTCGTTTACTTAAAGAGAGGATTATTTTTTTAGGGACAGCTATAGACGAACAGGTAGCTAACTTAGTTATAGCTCAACTTCTTTTTTTAGAGGCAGAGGATCCTGATAAGGACATCATGCTTTACATCAATTCTCCTGGGGGGTTGGTTACCGCAGGGCTTGCGATATATGATACGATGCAGTATATCAAACCAGATGTGTGCACTATTTGTGTAGGTCAAGCTGCAAGCATGGCAGCTGTGCTTTTGGCAGCAGGAGCTAAAGGTAAACGTTATGCCCTTCCACATTCAAGGATTATGCTTCATCAACCTATCGGGGCTTTTCAAGGACAGGCAACTGATGTAGAAATACAGGCCAAAGAGATCCTTAGATTAAGGGAAATGCTTAACGAAATTTTAGCCCAGCATACCAGCCAACCTAAAGACAAAATCAAGCAAGATACAGAAAGAGATTTTTATATGTCTCCGCAAGAAGCTCTTGAATATGGAGTAATAGACAATATTTTAAATAAAAGGACGGGGTAGGTATAGTTATGGGGTCAAAAGACCAGGAACTAAGGTGTTCTTTTTGTGGTAAACCACAGTCTGAAGTGCGTAAGTTGATTGCAGGGTCTTCAGCTTATATTTGTAATGAATGTGTAGAACTTTGTAATGAAATTTTAGAAGAGGAATACGAGCGGATCAACCTTAAAGAAGACAGCACACTTCCCAAACCTTCTGAAATTAAGGCTTATTTAGACCAGTATGTAGTAGGACAAGAGAGGGCAAAAAAAATCCTTTCGGTAGCTGTCTATAACCATTATAAAAGAATAGAATATGAGAAAAACTTTAAACATAAATTCAAAGATGTAGAAATCCAGAAAACCAACATTTTTTTGATAGGGCCTACTGGTTCTGGTAAAACCCTTATGGCTCAAACATTGGCTAAGTTCTTGAGAGTACCTTTTACGATAGCCGATGCTACTCCTTTGACTGAAGCGGGTTATGTAGGAGAGGATGTGGAGAATATTCTACTTTATCTTTTACAAGCAGCTAACTATGACCTTGAGTTGGCTCAAAGAGGAATTGTTTACATAGACGAGATAGACAAGATTGCTAAAAAAAGCGAGGGACCTTCTATTACCAGAGATGTTTCTGGAGAAGGAGTTCAACAAGCTTTGCTTAAGATTTTAGAGGGTACCTTGGCTAACATCCCACCTAAGGGCGGTAGAAAGCATCCTCAACAAGAATACATCAGAATGGACACCACGAACATTCTTTTTATCTGTGGTGGGGCTTTTGTAGGTTTAGAAGACATCATCAAAAAAAGGATAGGTAAAGGTTCTATAGGTTTTGGGGCAGAGGTAAAAAGTGTTAAAGATTTAACTTTAGGAGAGATACTTTCTCAAGTTCAGCCAGAAGACCTTATCAAGTTTGGTTTTATACCTGAGTTTGTAGGTAGGATCCCGGTAATTGCTACTTTGGATGAGCTTTCTGTGGATGATTTGGTTAAAATCTTAGTAGAGCCTAAAAATTCAATTGTTAAACAATATCAAAAACTTTTTGAGATAGAAGGAGTTGAACTTAAGTTTACTGAGGGTGCCTTGAGGTTGGTAGCAGAGGAGGCATATAAAAGGAAAACTGGGGCCAGAGGGCTTAGGGCTATCATAGAAGAGGTGATGATAGACGTAATGTATGAACTCCCCTCCTTAGGAGATGTAAAAGAATGTGTGGTTACCGAAGAGGTGGTCTTGAAAAAGGAAAGACCCATCTTAATTTTTAATAGAAAAAAGATAAAGGAGGGGTAGGTAACCTTATGGAAACTCAATTAAAAACTTTGCCTTTACTCCCATTAAGGGAGATAGTAGTTTTTCCTAATACAGTAGTGCCTCTTTTTATTGGGAGGGCTAAAAGTATACTTGCCATAGAAAAAGCTTATTCAGGTGATAAAGTTATCTTTCTTTCTGCTCAGAAAGACGCTAAAATAGACAATCCTACAGAAGAGGAAATCTATAAGGTAGGAACCATCTGCCGTATTTTACAGCTTCTTAAACTACCTGATGGTACTTTAAAGATCTTGGTAGAAGGTCTTAGTAGAGGAAGGATTGTAAGGTTTCTTGAGAATTTAGACTTTTTTATGGTTGAGGTTGAACCTAAGACTGAAGTGTTAGAGAATGACGTAGAAAGTTTAGCTCTTTTGAAGCTTTGTAAAGAGTCCTTAGAAGAATATTCCAACTATAACAAGAAGCTTAATTTAGATGCAGTTTCTAATCTTTTGGAAATCGAAGATATAGCAGAGTTTAGCGACCGTTTAGCCGCTATTTTAAACCTTAAATTAGAACAAAAACAAAAGCTTCTTGAGACGATCAGCGTAAAAAAACGTTTAGAAATTTTGCTTAACCATCTAAGAGGTGAGATAGAGGTCATAAAAACTGAGGCTCGTATCAGAGAAAGAGTTAAGAAACAGATGGAAAAGACTCAGAGAGACTATTATCTCCAGGAACAGATGAAAGCCATCCAGAAAGAACTTGGTGAACGGGAAGACGGAAGAAAAGACCTGGCAGATTTAGAGAAGCGTATCAAAAAGAAAAAATTACCTAAGGAAGTAGCCGCGATAGTAAGGAAAGAGTTTAGCAAACTTTCTATGATGTCTCCGATGTCTGCAGAGGCTACGGTAGTCAGAAACTATATAGATTGGTTGTTAAGCCTTCCTTGGTACGAAAAAACCAAGGACAACATAGACTTAGAAAAGGTAGAATTTTTACTTAATAAAAACCATTATGGATTAGAAAAACCTAAACAGAGGATTATAGAGCACCTTGCGGTGCAAAAGCTTACCAAATCTATCAAAGGACCTATTCTTTGTTTTGTCGGACCTCCTGGAGTGGGAAAGACCTCTTTAGCTAAGTCTATAGCTGAGGCGATAGGAAGAAGGTTTGTAAGGTTATCCTTGGGTGGCGTAAGGGATGAAGCAGAGATTAGAGGGCATAGAAGAACTTATGTAGGAGCTTTACCTGGTAAGATCATTCAGGGTATGAGAAAGGCAGGTACCATCAATCCACTCTTTTGTTTAGATGAGGTAGACAAGATAGGTATGGACTTTAGAGGTGATCCAGCGGCTGCTTTGTTAGAGGTTTTAGACCCAGAACAAAATTTTGCCTTCCAGGACCATTATTTAGAAGTACCCTATGACCTTTCTAAGGTACTTTTTATTACTACAGCTAACTCTCTTTATACCATTCCTGCACCTCTTCTTGACAGGATGGAAATTATCGAACTTCCTGGTTATACTGAAGAAGAAAAATTAGAGATAGCCAAAAACTATCTTCTCCCAAGACAACTTTCTGCTCATGGATTAAAACCTGAGATGGTACCTATTACTGAAAAAGCTTTACTCGAGATAATTAGAAGGTATACTAGAGAGGCTGGGGTAAGAAATTTAGAAAGAGAAATTGCTAACATCTGTAGAAAAATAGCCAGAGATGTGGCTAAAAATTCTGAGGAGTTTAAACCTATAAAGATAGGGGTTTCTAAATTAGAAAAGTTTTTAGGTGTACCTAAGTACAGGTATGGGATCGCTGAAGAGAAACCTCAAGTAGGGATCGCTACAGGTCTTGCCTGGACTGAAACCGGAGGGGCTTTGCTTCAAATAGAAGCGGTTATCATGCCAGGTAAGGGTAACCTTCAGATAACCGGAAAACTTGGTGAGGTCATGCAAGAGTCAGTACAAGCAGCCATGAGTTATGTAAGGTCAAGAGCTCTTCAGCTTGGACTACCTTTAGATTTTTATAGAAAGATAGATATTCATGTGCATGTACCTGAAGGAGCTATCCCCAAAGATGGGCCAAGTGCAGGTATTACCATCGCAACCGCAATAGTTTCAGCCCTTTTAAAAATACCGGTGAAAAATACCGTAGCGATGACCGGTGAGATTACTTTAAGGGGTAGGGTCCTTCCTATAGGAGGACTCAAGGAAAAATTGCTTGCAGCCATAAGAGGTGGGATTAAGACAGTACTTATTCCTAAAGAAAACGAAAAGGATTTAAAGGAGATAAACCACAAGATACTGAAAGATTTAGAGGTTATCTTGGTGGACAATGTCGATGAGGTCTTAAAGCTTGCGTTAGACCTTCAAGATATTTCGAAACTATTCAAAGAAGCTCCAACCTTAGATGTATGGGAATTGGTAGACCTACAGCAAAAACTTGCAGAAAAAACCATAGCTTTAGAACATTAAGTATAAGCATAGGTCTACTTATTTATTAGGGTTTCTACCGGGGTTAATTCCTCGGTAGAACCCCCCTTTTATCTCCAGAAATTATCATTCTTAGATTTGGGATTTTAATTTTTATAATTAGAAAATCCATCGAAAATCAGCATTTAAATTCATTCTACCTCTGAAAATTTTCGTTTCTATACCTTGACTAAGGAAAAAAACATATAAAAATTATTTTTATAAAACATACAAATAATTTTTTGTTAATAAACTTTAGTTTAGAGAAAAAAGGGACTACTATGAGGCTTCAATTTAGATTTAAAGTTAACAAACTTCCTATACTTTATCGACACAGATTTATGGCTTTGATAAAAGAAGCTATATCCAATCAAGATCTTCGTTATAAGAAGATGCTTTATCCAGATAAAAAAGCTGGTTTTTCTAAAGTAGTAAAACCCTTTACTTTTGCAGTGGTTCTTCCAAAAAATAAAGAAATAAAAAAAGAAAAAATACAGATTGATGAATCAACCTCTATTAAAGATCTGGTCTTTTACTTTTCACCAGACTCCTATATATCTTTTTTTGTGAGTTCTTTTGATTTAGAGTTTATGATTAATCTTTATAATGGTCTGCTTGAGCTTGGTAGTTTTGATTTTGGAGGAGGTATTATTCTTCATCATCAAAAAACACATCTCATTAAAGAAAAGAAAATTAACTCTAATGAAGTAATATTTAAAACCTTATCACCAATTTTGATTGAAAGTAAAGATGGTACTCCTTTACTTCCAGTTGATGGGCAACTGGATGATTTTAATCTGCATTTTAATGAAATCCATAAAAGAATTTTTAAAGATACAAGAGGCAAAGAACCTATGGAGGAGTTTTTTCTGGAACCAATATTAATAAAAAAATCAGTTGTCAAACACACGTTAAAAGGATTTAGAGAACAGACAGGGAAACCTTACATGATGCTTACGTGTTTTGATGGTTGTTTCAAATTAAAAGGAAATCCAGAGGATTTGCAGTTGCTATATCAAGCAGGAGTAGGCTTAAGGACAGGTCAGGGCTTTGGCATGGTAGAGGTGGTATAGATGGATAGAAAAGAAAAAAATCTTAATAAAATAAAGCCTCTTTTCTGGGACTATGAATGGGATTCTGTAAAGAAAAACTTAAACTCTCCATTTGTAATTGCAAGAGTTCTTGAAATGGGAAATCCCGAGCAGTTTAAAATTTTAGTTTCAGTAGTAGGTGATGACAAGATTATAAAATTTTTACAGGAAAGTGGTAAAAGACTACTTTCCAGAAAGTCATTGAATTTCTGGAGAATTTACTATGAGAAAAAAGCTAAAAGAAGAGCATAGGAAATCTGTCCAGAAGATCGAGGATTTCCTGAAGAAGGGTGATTTTTATCTTGCTGGTGGAACGGCAGTTTATTATTATCTGAATCATAGAGAATCTCTTGATCTTGATTTCTTTACGAAGAGAAAAATTGACTTCAGAAATTGGAAGCCCATTTTTGAAAAATTTGAGATTATGGAATATACTGATTTTGAAGACGCCGATAAAGAAGGAGATTTGAAGATGATAAAAAAGATATCCTGGGATAAAATAAAGAAGTATTTTATAAAAAAGTTCGTAGAGGTGTAAGATATGCCAGATGGAAGCATAACACTATATCCTTCAAACTGGCTTTATAATGCAGGGGTGATTGGGTTTTTGAGAGTTATAGCAGAGGCACGTGGTGAATCAGTTGTCGAAAATTGGATACAAGAAAATGGGACTGTTACAATTGATGTTGAGATTTTTAGAAATGCAATGGTTGGAGATAAAGAAATTCCAATCCCAAAATGTATGAAATACTTAGTTGAGTATCTTGTTAATGATGAAGATGTTAAAGAATGGCTTTATAAAAAAGATAAAAAGGGAATAACAAATAATGAAAAATACAAAGACATTGCTAATCAATTAGGAGATTTTGGCTATAAATTTATTCGGGCAGGTAATATGTTATTTGCCTCGAATATGCCATATCAAAATCTTGTTCAGTTAAGCGAGTGGAGTTCACTTGAATTTGCTAGGTTAGTAAGTAATTTGATTAAATATCCGAAAATAAAATCTAACATAACATGTGGTTTATGTAGCAACAATAAAGTCTTAAATCCAAAGGTTGATAGTAAATTAGAGAATAGGTTATTCGTTTTCCAAGAACCACATATGAGATTACTAGGACCTTCAATAGGCAAGTTTCCCAATGCCTTCTGGAATTTCAATCACTCTATTTTAATATGTCCGCTTTGTGCTTATCTTATAATTCATCACCATGTTACTTTTGAGAGTGCAAGAACACAAAATGGTCAAATATTTATCAATGCTCCATCCTTCAAATTAATGTGGTATCTCAATAAATATGCCTCAGAGATTCTAAATAAAAGAAAGACTTATCAGCTCAAAGAGATATTAGGGATCAGTTTCATTGAGTTAGCACAGAAGGTTTTTACAACGCTCGGTGCATGGAGCATGATAAATATTGAGATGGTAATAAAAAATAAAGATTCTATAGATTACTATTCTTTGCCTTATGAAGTTTCCAAGGTTATTTTAAATAAAGAAGTAGCTAGTTTAATCAGTCAGACAAATGAAGAATTTATTCTTGAGATTATATTAGATGGTAAATTTGATGAGTTGTTAACCCTTAATCAAAAAATTTTGCGTTATGCCATAACAAACTCCGGTGCATATGATGATAAATATCTTTCAAAACTTAGAAATAAGGATGCCTACAGTCTGAAAAAACTTTCAACCATATTGCCTGAACTTTACGTAAAAATAGATAACATCTTAAAGAGAGGTGAACTATGAGTATTTACGAAGAAATTTCTCGGAAATTAGATGAGTTAAACGAAAAGATAAAACCTGATAATGTTGATGAATGGTTAAATGATGTAAGAAGAACGGTAAACCTTTTTCTTGAAGGAGATAAAATATCTCAGTTTAGAAAAATGCTTGAATGTGTAGCAGATGAGTTGAAAGAAGATAAAAACAAAACAGAACAACTTAGAAAACTTAAAGGGATCATAAATAATCTTGAAAAATCAGAGCCTGATTTCTTGATTGAGAGGATAAAAAAAGTGAGCTGGAAATACGCAAGTAAAGGTGATTTGAAAGAAGCAATCAACAAGAGTGCTCTTAGGCTTCTTGAACAAATCAGGCTTGGAAAAAGAGATGAAGTAATTGGTATATTAATGCGTATATTTACAACGAGAAATATTGAATTTCCCACAGAACTTTTAGAGGCACTTAAGCCGAAATATGATTTAAACCTTTTTAGAGCATTTATGTATGCTTTTTTAAGTGCTTTTACAACTGAAAAAAGTGAAACTAAAGAGGAGGTAGAAAATGAGTAAAGAAAATCTCAAAATTAGAGATGATTTGAAGGGTATAACTTTTACCATTATATTTGAGGCTGATGCACTAAATAGAGATGAAAAAATCGGAGGAAACATCCCATCCATAAAGAAACTTACAAGATTTGGTAATAAAACTTACAGTTATTTATCGCGAGTTGCGATGAGACATTATCTGTTTGAGACCCTTAGCAAGAATTATCCTAATGAATGGAAACCAGCAAATTGTATTGAATCTGGCACAGGAGAGAAAAAGGTTGTTCAATTTGACTTGCAGACTCAGAATATTTTGACACATGCTGAACTTGATGCATTTGGTTATATGTTCACAATAAGTGGTCAGACGAGTATTACAAGGAAAGCACCTGTTGGTATCACAAAAGCAGTGGCATTAGAGACATGGGAAGGTGATATGCAATTTAATGCAAACCACGACCTTGCCAATAGGTGTAGAGCTAATCCTAATCCTGTTAACAAAGAAGAACATAAGTCTTTTTTTAAAGTGTCTTTTACCATAGATGTTGAAAAACTTGGATATGATGAATGGTGGATTAAAGATTATAATTATGATGACACAAGTAAAAAACTAACATTGTTTTTATCTGAAAGAGGAACGGATGTAATTTTAAAGAATGTTAAGAAAGGAGAGGAAGAATTTCAATACTTTATTGATAATAAAGAAATAAGAATTGATGGACTAACATGTTATGTAGATAAAGAACTAATGGAAGAGAAGACAAAAAAGGATAAGAAAACTAAAGATGAGAAAAAATATATCACATTTAAAAGTAATTTATTGGAAAAAAAGAAAGAAGAACATATAACAGAAGAGTCTTCTGGAAATAAGGACAATTCAAAAGGCTCCAAAAATAAAGGCAAGTCAAAAACTTTTGAAATATATGAAGGGGACTATTCATTTGATGATGAACAAAATCTTTATCAATTTACTATAGGAAAATATTTTTATGATGAACAGAAAAACACTCTGATGCTATCAATGGTATTATTAGCACATACTATAGATGCTGAAAAAGAGCAAGGTGAAAAATATAAGATAATTAAAGATAATTTAAAGATTGGCCAGATAGAAATTAAAAATGAAGGGCAAAATAAAAAAGCCATTTTTCAATTGGAGGACCGAGAAAAACAAAAAAGACTTTATCAGATTCTTGAAGTTTTGCGAAATGGACTTATCTACCACAGTAGCGGAGAAAATTATGGGATAGTTCCACAGTTTATTATTGCTGCTGGGCTTAAATTACCCATCCCAATATTTCACTCTTTTGTTGAACTTAACAGTTTTGATCGTTCTATTTTAGAGAATGCATACATACTTAAACATGAAAAAAGTGATGCAAATCAAAATAAAAAGCTTATTTTTGCATATAAATCTGAAAAATTTAGAAATTTAGATGTCTCTGATGCCTGTGGTGATTGGTATGAATTTCTAATGAGTTTAGGTCTTGGATGTGGAGAAAAATAATGGCACAGCAGGTTCTCAGAATTAAAATCTATCAGTCAGATGCCCATTATAGAATTCCTTTTAGTTATCAAAGAAGGTTTACCTATCCTATTCCGCCTCATTCTACTGTAAAAGGTTTGATATGTAATGTGATGGGAATTAAATCTAGTGAAGATGAAAAGTTTATAAATCTAAAACAAGGTTTGTCTCTTGCTATTTATGGAACTTATGAAAGTCTGGTGAAAGAATATTTATGGTTCAGAAATTTAGAAAAAGATAGTCATATTAGCAAATTCAAATCTGTAAAAAACCGAACAGTTGATAATATACCTAATCATCCTGGCGGACAAATGCCTGTAACTGTTGATGTTCTTCATAATGTTGACTTGATTGTTTATGTTTATCATCCTGAATTAATGGAAGAGATTAGGCAAGCTTTTGAAAATCCATCAGCTCGACTTTCAATACTTCATCTTGGTAGAGCTGAAGATTGGATTGTTATTAAAGAAATTAAACTGATTGATATTATTAAGGATAATGTAAGTCAGCTTTCTTTCTTTGCCTGGATCCCCTCACCAGCTGACATTGATGATGAATTAATTCCAGACAAAGAAAATTATGAAAAATTTTACACACAGGTAAACGGAAATTTATTTAGACTGCCAATATTTTATGAAATTACGAACTCTAATCAAAGAATATTCAACAGATATATTGAAGCCAAACTTTTTGAAAAGGGTGGATTTAGAAAACAAAGTTTTTATATGGACAGTGAATTGAAAATACCTTTATTTTTTGCAAAATTGAGGGCAGATTAATATGGGTGAGATTTTAGCAAAAAGTAAGAAGGCTATTTCATTAAAAGAACATACAGGTGGGTTACTTAATCAGCTAAAAGTTTTAATAGAGAAAATTCCAAAACTTAGAGAATATGAAATATTACTTAAACTTGCTGCCTTTGCTCATGATTTGGGAAAAGTAGCCCCTTCTTTTCAAGTCTCGTTAAAAAATTGGAACTATACGCCTCGTCCGGTTTTTCCTGATTTGCCTCATAGTTTATTTTCTTTGCTATGGCTTGATGAGAGTAAGATTAAAGAAAAAATAAACGATGAATTTGATAGGAAATTGCTCTTTTCTGCGATTGTTTTTCATCACTGGAGAGATAATTTTCAGGATATATTATTTGGTACGGATAAAAAATTTAAAGAAGCTGTAGGCCTGTTATTGGAAAACGAAAGTTTAAGAAATGAGTTACTAAACAATCTGAAAAATCACTTTAAAGATAATGAATTAAAAGAATTTGCAGAAATTTTAGGTTTTAACAGTGATTTTGCAGAAACTGTTGTGCGGGGCACAGGTCTTTTTGATTTTTTAATTCCACCTTATTATTCATACTTTTTGCCGTATAGATTAGAAATGAATTTGTCTCAGAAGAAAAAATGGATTAACCTTGCAGGTAATTTAATCAGAATTGATCATTTTGTGTCTTATATTCAAGAAGAAGGGATTGAAGAAAGTATAGAAAAAGAAATACCCGATACTTCGTTTGTGAAGAATAATATTAAAACAGAGATAAGGGGAAAAATTAACGATAGTAAAAAGTCAATCTGGCAATTAGAAACATTTAACAATTATAAGGATAAAAACATAATTCTTATTGCCCCTACAGGTTCAGGAAAAACAGAGTTTGCATTTTTATGGGGAGCTGGGACTAAATTAATATTTACTCTGCCTTTAAGAACTGCTGTAAACTCTATTTATAATCGTTCATTGAAATATTTTGGAGAGAACAATTGTGGGCTTTTACATTCAGATGCAGATATTTATTTGTTTACGGAAGATATAAAAATAGAAGGCGAATTACTAAGAGTCTTAAATATGGCCAAGCATTTATCCTTTCCCGTGTTGATTTCTACAGGTGACCAGATTTTCCCCTCAGCTTTGAAATATCCGTATTACGAGAAAATTTATGCTACACTCGGTTATTCGAAATTGGTTATAGATGAAGTTCAGGCCTATGATCCAAAAGCAGTTGCTATAATAGTAAAACTTATAGAAGATATCGTAAAAATTGCCGGTAAGTTTTTATTAATGACGGCGACACTGCCTAATTTTGTAAAAAAAGCTATTGAAGAAAGAATAGGAAAAGAAAATTTTGAGATTATTGACCGGTATGAAACTGGCGAATGTAAAAAAATTGGTAAGCATAAAGTAAAACTTTGTCAGGGTGATATTGAAGATAAAATTGATGTAATATTGAGTAAGGCGGAAAAAGGAAAAAGAGTGCTTGTTATTCTTAATACTGTTGAGAAAGCACAAAATGTTTATATAAAACTTAAAGAAAAGAATAATGATATTTATATTAAACTTATTCATTCAAAATTTACGCTTGAGGATAGGAAAAGACTTGAAGAAGAGATTGTTGGACACTATGATGAAAGTCAGAGATGGATTCCAGGGACTTTTGGCAATCCCAAACCTGATGATGAAAGAGAAGGTAAAATACTTGTGGCTACACAGGTAGTTGAAGCTTCTTTGGATATAGATGCAGACATACTTTATACAGAACTTGCACCGATAGATGCCCTTATCCAACGAATGGGACGGGTATTGAGGCGAATCAGATGTAAAGATACTTATAAAAAGTATTTAGGTTCAAAAGAACTTTCTGAACCTAATGTTATAGTTTTTTACCAGAAGCCAGATGATAAAAATAAGTTAACCTCTGGAGCAGGAACTGTTTATCAAAATGACCTTTTAGCTTTTTCTCTTGCGTTGTTTTTGGGAGTCCCTGAGAATAAAATAAATGAACTAAAAGAGAAACATTGGAAAGAATTAAAAAAGAATAAACCAAAAACTAAAGAGACAATCACAAGCTTTTTAAATGATTTATTTAAGTTTCTTGGGAAAAATAATCAAGAAAATATTTCTTTTTTAACCGAAGAAGATAAAAAGTTATTGGTCGAAAAATTATATGATCTTTTGCCAGTAAATTCTGGTTACTTACACGAGTTTTATAACACCCTTGAGATTCTTGATGCAGGCTATATGTCAGATAAAAAGCAAGAGGCATTGAGGATTTTTAGAGAAATTTATACTGTTCCAGCTGTGCCGCAACAAAGAATAGAGGAGTTTGAAAAGGCTATAGAAGAATTTTTAAATAACGATACAATTAATTATACAAAATTCAAGACTGATGTGCTTTCAAAATTCGTTGTAAATATAGATATCAGAAAATATTTCTATAACAATGCTTTGAATTTAAAAAATGCTTCATCCATTGCGTATGAGATTGAAATTGATAATGAAAAAATAAAGAAAATTAAAAGATGGCTCAGTGATATTTACATCTTTGATGGAGAATATGATTCATGTTTGGGAGTTTACTTTGAGAGAGCAAATCATGGACTTTCAGGAGAAATTTGGTAATGATGGACCAAACTTTCTTCATCCTTGAATCAGTTAACAATCCAAAATTCCCCTATCGCCTGACTATCAGGCAGGGGGAAAAGGTGCTTCTTGCTATAAGGGTTCAGGATAGATGGCTCAGGCAAAAGGGGAATATCTTTTGTATAAGAGAGGACAACAAAGAGCTTGACCCACCTGTTGAGGAAATTGAAAGAGTCCCTGTTGTTTCATTAAGGCGTTATGGAAAAAGATTAGCTATTGTTCTTGATAGACCTATAAATAAACGATGTGATTTTCTTTTTTTAAAAAAGAAATACAAAACCAAAGAAGGTGAATACGAACAGATATTCTGGAGGACTCAAAGGGCTCTTACTGAAAGGAGCCCAAGGGTTAAGCTCAGTACTTACCACAAAGGCAAACTAAATTTGATAGTGGATGCAAATGAAAGATATCCCTGGAAATTTCCTGAATTTGAAATAAAGAAAGAGAAATTACCTGTGGGTGATTATGCATTGATTAACGAAACAGGCATAGTTGCAGTGGTAGAGAGAAAGACTTTTGACAATCTTCTTGCTGAATTTGGCAGAATGTCTGCGTTTCATCAGCAACTTGGAGAGCTTGAAGCATACAGGTATTCAGCAGTAGTAATAGAGGCAAATTACTCTGATTTCCTTAATCCTAAAAAGATTAAATTTTATACTCCAGCTTTTGCCGCCAAGGCTATTGCTGAGCTTTATGCGATGCATCCAAATCTCGCCATAGTATTTGCAGGCAATCGCAAACTTGCCAATGAATGGGCTTATAGATTTTTTTGTGCTATAAATGCTCATGAAAATGATACCCCACATGCAAAAGTCTCTGAAGTGATTGAAGAATACGGAGCCTCTCAGGAAACCAGGGGAGGGTTATATTTCGAATTAAGAAAGAGCATCATTGAAGGATTTCAAGAAGAGTTTACACTTTCAGAAATAAAAGAAAAATTTCCACATGCATCTGTTTCAACCATAAGAAAACTGCTTAATGATTTAAATAAAGAGGGTGTTATTACAAAGTACACCAAAGGCAGGAAAAGCTATTAGAAAAAAATAGATAAAGCTGATGAATGAATTAAAAGAAGATAGCTTTGACTTTCAAACACTTAAAACCAATGGTATCAAAGTAAACTATCTCTATGTCTGCGAGCGCAAGCTCTGGCTTTTTGACAGGGGAATCCAGATGGAGTCAAAATCTGACAGAGTTCTTATGGGGAAACTTCTTGGAGAGTATTCATACCCAAGAGATGAAAAAAAGGAAATACTTATTGACAACCTGATAAACATAGACATCGTTGGAAACAGTAACATAAGAGAAGTTAAATACAGTAACCGCCTTGCCCATGCAGATAGAATCCAGCTTCTTTATTATCTTTACTATCTAAAGCAGTTGGGTGTAGAAAAGCGAGGCATTATAAACTATCCTAAGATGCGAAAACGAAAAGAAGTTATCCTAACGCCTGAATCAGAAAAAGAAGTTGAAGAAGCTTTGCTCAAAGTTTATGAAATAACAAAAATGGATAAACCTCCACCTCTTCAAAGAAAACCTTACTGCACTAAATGTGCTTATTATGAATTCTGCTGGGGATAAAGCATGAGAAACTACTATATTTTCTCAAATGGAAGACTGAAGCGAAAGGATAATACCATTTATATAGAAAACGAGAAGGGAGAGAAAAAAGCTATCCCCATTGAAGATGTAGATACAATCCATGTTTTTGGAGAAGTTGACTTAAACAGCAAAGTTCTTAATTTTCTCTGCCAGCACGGAAAGACTGTACATTTTTACAACTACTATGGATTCTACTCTGGAAGTCTCATGCCAAGAGAGAGAAACGTGTCAGGGCATCTTTTAGTAAAACAGGTTGAACATTATCTTGACTCAGAACGTAGATTTTATCTTGCTTTTTCCTTTGTAGAGGGTGCAATCTTTCACATGTTAAGAAATCTCAGAGAATACAAAAACACTGAAGGATTTCAGGAAAAAATCAAAAAAGAGTTAACTAATGCAATTGAGTCAAAAACTATTAGTGAGCTTATGGGATGTGAGGGTAGGGCAAGAGATGTTTATTATGAAGCCTTCAATACTATTTTAAAATCCGATTTTTCAATAGAAAAAAGAGAAAAAAGACCTCCTACAAATCCCGTTAATGCTTTAATTTCCTTTGCAAACAGCATGATTTACACAACAGTGTTGAATGAGATATATCATACCCAGCTTAACCCTACAATAAGCTATCTTCATGAGCCAGGGCACAGGCGATACTCTCTAAGTCTTGATATTGCAGAGATATTTAAACCTCTCATAGCAGACCCAATTATATTTAAATTGATAAACAACAAAATGCTCAGGCTTGATGACTTTGAGGAAGATGTAAATTATTGCTATCTGAATGACAGCGGTAGAAAAAAGTTTATTAAAGAATTTGACCAGAAGCTTACCACAACGATAAAGCACAGAAAAATGAAAAGAAATGTCTCTTACAGAACTATCATCAGAATTGAGTGCTACAAGCTCATTAAACATTTCATTGAAGATGAAACATATGTGCCTTTTAAGGCGTGGTGGTGAAATATGCCGTATTTGATTGTTACATATGACATAGCAGAAGAAAGGCTAAATAAAGTGAGAAAAATTCTTAAAAAATACTTTATGTGGGTTCAGAATTCGGTTTTTGAGGGAGAGATTAGTGAGGGAAAGTTATTAAAGTGCAAGTTAGAGCTGGAAAAGGTAATCGATAAAGAAAATGATTCTATATATTTTTACAGTCTTGAGAACAGGTTGAACTACAGAAAAACAGTCCTCGGAATTGAAAAGGATATGACAGGGAATATTTTATGATTTTGCATCGAACCTGGTTTTCTGCCAAAATTTGAATAAACTTAATGAATGCTATATAATAAATAAAGATAGATTTTATTATCTTTTTTAAAATCGATTAAAGGTTTGATGCAGATAAAATAAAAATCCAGGTTGTAGATAAAATTATAGATTGTTTTAAAATTTTTATATATAAAGCTTTTGCATGTAATTTGATGTTCTTTGACAATTGGGGTTCATCTGAACCATGTGGGATATAAAGGTTGATATTCTAAGCTTAATGTTCCATGGTTTCAGTGGTTCATCTGAACCATGTGGGATATAAAGGTTTGATAGACGATGACAAGTATTTTTCATCTGGACGGGTTCATCTGAACCATGTGGGATATAAAGAATAAGAGATTTCATCTTGCTGCTTCTTAAGGGATAGGGTTCATCTGAACCATGTGGGATATAAAGCTGTGAGTCAGTGAGGGAGTTGACGGATGCGGTATGGGTTCATCTGAACCATGTGGGATATAAAGATCAAAACTTCTTCTTTTGTGAGCAAACTTACAATCGGTTCATCTGAACCATGTGGGATATAAAGAGTTTAAAGAAATCTTTGGTTTTGAACCAGAATTAGGGTTCATCTGAACCATGTGGGATATAAAGTTTTATAACCAATGTTATCCTGAAGAGGCAAAGATTTCGGTTCATCTGAACCATGTGGGATATAAAGTTGTAAACATTGCAGGTATAATCATTTCTGCAGCTCGGGTTCATCTGAACCATGTGGGATATAAAGTTTTATAACCAATGTTATCCTGAAGAGGCAAAGATTTCGGTTCATCTGAACCATGTGGGATATAAAGTTGTAAACATTGCAGGTATAATCATTTCTGCAGCTCGGGTTCATCTGAACCATGTGGGATATAAAGCCTATCTTTTTTCTTTTATTATAACATAGTTTTAAAGGTTCATCTGAACCATGTGGGATATAAAGTATGTATCTCAAAATATGTAAGAATTGATTTAGGATGGTTCATCTGAACCATGTGGGATATAAAGCCACAATTGCCTGCTCTACAATACTTTCAAGACACAGGTTCATCTGAACCATGTGGGATATAAAGGAAGATGCTAATGTATATGAAGTATTGACATATCAAGGTTCATCTGAACCATGTGGGATATAAAGGACTTTAGTTTAGAATTATTCTAATTTATCGGTTATGGTTCATCTGAACCATGTGGGATATAAAGGAGATTTTCTAAAAAATCCCTCTCGCTCTCCCACAAGGTTCATCTGAACCATGTGGGATATAAAGCTTGAACATGTTTGTTATAAACTCATTCTTTTCATTGGTTCATCTGAACCATGTGGGATATAAAGATCGGGGCAGTGGCAGGGGCAAGAGTAAGAGAGTGCGGTTCATCTGAACCATGTGGGATATAAAGGGAACTCCCAAATCAATTGGCAATGTTAGAAATATTTTGTTTCTTTAGAAATTAGTAGTATATTTTAGTTAATGTATTCTTTTAACTTTGGAATACACTCGTATGCCTGCTATATTGAGTTTGTCTTTAAAGTCTATCATAGGTCTTCTCATCGGTCCTTTGATGGTTTTATTTTTTATTGCATTTGTAGTTGTTTTTTTAGTTGTTGTGTTTTTAAAAACTTTAGTAGAAGCCTATTTGATTCCTTATCTTATAAAAAAGAAAAAAAGGAGATATTTAAGAAGGCTTCTTAAAGAAAAACTTATCTCCCTTAATGTTTTTATTTATTTTTTAAATAAATATTTCTCAAATATTCCGGTAGAAGTTGGACAGGATAAGTTTTCTCTCCAATTTTCTCTAAATGCCACCACCAGTGGTCAAAAGGATACTTTTGAGGATCATCAAATAAGTCAGAAGGATCTGCCCCTTTTTGTAATACAACTTCTATTAACATAAGATCAGCGATTTGTACATCCTCTTCATCATCAAGACCTTGTTGATGAATTTCCTCTCTTGTTTCTAAAAGGGCAGGTGCAGAAGCATAATAACGAAGATCGTCAGGAAATTCACAGAATAAAACCCAACTTTTTATTAATTCACTTTGATAAGAATCGTAGATTAACCTGATCTCACCTTTTAAAGCTTTTTCGTAAACTACTCTAAGATATTCAGGAAGGAGTTCTTGGGGATAGGATTTTTCAACAATTTTATCTAAATGCCACCACCAGTGGTCTTGAGGATACTGCATCGGCTCATCAAAATACTCTATCAACCCTTTTCCCTTTCTAAGCAAAGTTGTAATAAGGTTTAAATCTGCTTTTTTTCACCTTTGCTTCACTATCAAGTTTATGTTGATAGATTTTTTCTCGTATCACAAAAAGATTTAAATCAGTAGCATGATATCGAAACTTAAAGCAAGAAGGTTCACATAACAGACACCACTCGTTAATAAGCTTTGTTTTCATATTTCTTTTCTATTACATAATAACTTTAATTATCCTTGAATTATTATATTAAGCATATAAAGATTGTCTAATCTTTATAGTACATGTTAGAGCAAAAATATAGCTCTACAAGATGCAGAGATGCTTTTCTTTTTTCTGAGAGGATTGTTAGGTTTAAAAGGGCAACTCTTTCTTTTATTTATATTCAATTAAAAAAACACTACGGATTAAATCTGATGCCTATCTTACATTTTTTCTAACGTCGAGGAAAGGTTTAAAATAGGAAACCTTGGTAGGTGGTCCTGACCAAGGTTTCCTGTCGATTTACTGATTCATTTTGCTTAGAAAGTCTTGGTTGCTTGAGGTGTCTTTCATCTTTTCGATAAGGAACTCCATACATTCTACTGAAGAGAGAGGCGAGAGAACCTTCCTTAATAACCAGACCTTGTGAAGAATATCAGGAGGTAATAAAAGTTCTTCTTTTCTTGTACCACTAAGATGGATGTCTATGGCAGGCCAGATCCTTCTATCAGCCAAGCGCCTATCTAAGACTATTTCCATGTTACCTGTACCTTTAAACTCTTCGAAGATTACTTCATCCATACGGCTTCCTGTATCTATAAGACAGGTGGCGATGATAGTGAGGCTACCTCCTTCTTCTATGTTTCTTGCAGCTCCAAAGAACCTTTTGGGCTTGTGTAAGGCGTTGGCATCAATTCCTCCTGAAAGAAGTTTTCCGCTTGAAGGAACTACCACGTTATAAGCCCTGGTTAAACGGGTAAGACTGTCAAGTAAGATTACCACGTCATATTTACACTCAACCAATCTTTTAGCCTTTTCTATAACAATTTCTGCTACTTGAGTGTGCTTTTGAGGTGGTTCATCAAAGGTAGAGCTTACGATCTCAGCCTTAGGAACTATTCTCTGCATTTCTGTTACTTCTTCAGGTCTTTCGTCTATCAAAAGGATTATTAAATGTACATCGGGATAATTAGTTACTATTCCATTGGCGATATTCTGCAACAAAACCGTTTTTCCTGTTCTCGGAGGTGCAACGATAAGACCTCTTTGTCCTTTTCCTATAGGAACGAATAAGTCTATAATCCTGGTTGAAAGATTATCTGGGGTGGTTTCTAACCTAAGCCATTGGTTAGGATGGATAGGGGTAAGATGGTCAAAAGGGGTTCTGGTTCTAACTATTTCTGGTGAAAGATAGTTAACTCTTTCTACCTTGGCTAAAGCAAAATATTTTTCCCCTTCTTTAGGTTGTCTGATGTAACCAAAGATCGTATCACCAGTTTTTAGACCAAACTTTCTTATTTGTGGAGGAGAAACGTAGATGTCTTCAGAACTTGGAAGATAATTATAGTCGTTAAACCGTAAAAAACCAAAACCTTCTGATAAAACTTCTAAGACGCCTTCTACGATGATTTCTACACCTTTATTAAGCAAGGTACTTATGATGTTGTAGATTACATCAGATTTTTTATAGTAGTTATAGATGTTTTCTATGTTTAATTGTTCTCCTATAGAATAAAGTTCCGTAAGGTTTTTTCTCCTAAGTTCTGAAAGATAGATTGGGCTACCTAATTCTTCAAGAACTTTCTCTACACTGTCTTCTGAAGGAACGATACTTTTTCCTTTTTGGATCTCTTCCATCGGCAAACTCCTTTGATTTAAATTTTAGACAAAAATTTTTTAGACATCTAAAGAAACCTAATGGTGGAATTTTAGATTAATTCAAAGATAGATTCTCACAAGTTTTAAAAATTAAAATAAGCTCCCCGGGCAGGACTCGAACCTGCAGCCTATGGGTTAACAGCCCACCGCTCTGCCGATTGAGCTACCGGGGAATATTTTATGAGATATTCATAAAAATAAAATAAAATCATATTTTGTCAAGGCCCTCAAGAGGTCTAATGTTAAAATTTTTCAATCATTTGAGGTTTAATAACAGGATAAAACCACATAGGCAGAAAGTTCTACTGTTTGTTCTTGTTTGGGGCTTGGAGGCTCTATCGTCGTTTTTTCTTCAGAAAAACTTCTAATAAAAGAGGCTTTTGGGATGACGATGCCTTCACTGCGCTGGTCAAGGTTTAGGGTAGTGATGTGACAAGATTTATTAAGGGTTGTAGAAACCTTTTCGGCAAATTTTATAGCTTTGGTTATTAAGGTTAATTTTAACTCTTCTGTAATGGTTTCCAGGTCTTTTTCTGTTATCGTCCAGTAAGTGTTGGTTACAGAAAAATCAAGTTTATCACCATACATCTTTTTAGCCTCTTCAAACATAGAGTAAACCTTGGTTTGTTCGTTGGGATCTTTTAGCTCAAAAACATAAGAAAGGAAGCCCTTATAACCATAGCATACTTGTTTATCCTTTATCCATTGACAGTTTTTGTATATATTGTACCTTCCTCCCTGGTATTTTACCCCTAAGTCCTTCACTTTTTTGTCTATCGTACCTAAAAGGTTTATGACTTCTATCTCCTTAGGTAAAGGTTGGGTAGATGCTTCAACAGCAAGCTTCAACACGTTCGGTATGATTTCCTTTTTTTCTTTAAGTGAGGTTGAAACAGTCGTGATCTTAGTATGACTACTTTTAGTTTCTGCGTAAACTAATCCCTGGTTTAAGAGAAAGGTCCCCCAAGCTATTACCACCAAAATTATCATTGACAAGCCTTTTTTATCCATCCTTCCCTCCTTATCCTCTGATGGTAAGCTTTTATAACATTTTGAAATTAAAACCTCTTTTTGTCAACCTATCGATTAGTAATAAAAATAAGGAAGGCGTCTTGTAATTTTGGAAGATTATAATATTTTTTATTTATAATGGATTGGATAAAGCTGATAGACCCTCTAAAAAATCTGGTTTTAGAAGTTGGCAGTTTTCAAAAACAAGCTTATTTTTCTTCGGTTGAGGTTTTTCATAAGGAAAAAATAGATCTGGTAACCTCTGTTGACCTTAAGTCTGAGGAAAAGCTTAAAGATGGCTTAAAACGAATTTTTCCTTTTGCCTCTATTTTAGCCGAAGAAAGTTATCATCCTCAACAAGATTTGCCCGAGGTTTTTTGGTTGGTTGACCCGTTAGACGGTACCACCAACTTTGCTCATCGCCTTCCTTGGTTTGCCATTTCTGTGGCTTTAATGCAAGGGGAAACCCCTGTTTTAGGGATGGTTTATAATCCGATGACAGAAGAGCTTTTTTATGCAGTACGAGGTCAAGGGGCCTACCTAAACGGCAATGCTATTAGAGTTTCTTCGGCAGATAATCTGCTATCCTCACTTTTATGTACTGGTTTTCCTGTATCTAAAATCATGGATAGTCCTGATTTGTTTATCCTTTTGTTTAAAGAGTTTATGACGAAATGTCAGGGGGTTAGACGCTTTGGTTCTGCTGCTCTTGATTTGGCATACGTTGCCTGTGGGAGGTATGAAGGGTTTTGGGAACCTTATCTTAAACCCTGGGATACTGCAGCTGGAATCCTTCTTGTGGAAGAGGCAGGAGGTAAGGTTACAGACTATTTAGGTAACCCTTACCATCCTTTCCTAAACACCATAGTGGCTTCAAACAGTCATATTCATCAAGCCATGATAGAGATAACCTCAAAATACCATCCAGATACCTTTAAACCTTATAAAAACCCCTTTCCTACGGTAGATATTATCATTAAGTTTGCAGACGGGATTGTGTTAATCTATAGAAAAAATTCCCCTCAGGGATGGGCATTACCTGGAGGTTTTGTAGACTATGGAGAATCCCTTGAACAGGCAGCGATAAGAGAGGCTAAGGAAGAGACTAATTTAGACATAGAGCTCGAATATCTTCTTGGTTGTTATTCAAGTCCTAACAGAGACCCAAGGTTTCATACTATTTCTACAGTATTTGTGGCTAAAGGGAAAGGAATGCTTAAAGGAATGGATGATGCTAAAGAGGCACAAGTGTTTAAGTTAGAAAAAATTCCCTGGGATTCTTTGGTTTTTGACCATGCACAGATACTTAGAGATTTTTTAAAAAGAGAAAAAGAGGAATTTTAGTGAAGTTAGCTAAGTGGTTAGATTTAATAAAGACAGAGCTTAAAGAGAATCCAAAAATTTTAGTTTATGATCAGGGAAAAGAAGTAACCTTTTTTTTGGAAGAAGTTTTAGAGACCTATAAGGTGGAAATAACAAGTGTTGAAAGGTTAGAGTTTTTTAAAGAAGAAACTTTTCAATTGGTGGTGTTGGTGGGGAGAGGAGGGGAAGATCTTTCGTTTCTTCTAAACAAAGTTACAGAATTCTATAAAGAATCTAAGGTGTGTGTGGTTTTAAACTTTTTAAAAGAGGAAGATATAGCCCGTTATTTTGACTTAGGGGCAGATGAGGTTATTTTTAAACCTTTTAGTATAAACGAACTTAAAGCCAGGTTGGCTAAACTGTTTAAAGAATATTACCTGGATAAAAAGATAAAGCGTTTTTTGATAGAAGACCCTTTGACAGGGGTTTATAACAGGAGGTTCTTTGAAGAAAAACTGAGAGAAGAAGCCTATAAAGCCCTTAGACAGAGACATTCCCTTAGTTTAATGATGATAGACCTTGACAACTTTAAATGGTATAACGATAATCTTGGGCATAAAGAGGGAGATGCTTTGCTAAAGTTGGTAGGAGAAACGCTTTTAAATAGTGTAAGAGCAGGGGTAGACCTGGTTTTTAGATATGGAGGAGATGAGTTTGTTATCCTTTTACCCTATACTACCAAAGAGCAAGCCGCCCAGGTAGCTGAAAGGATTAAGAAAAACTGGGAGAGGTATAACATTCCTAATGTTAGGATTTCTATTGGTATTGCTCAGTTAGAAGATAAGGAAGATTTAAAAAGGTCTATAGAAAATATACTTGCAACGGCAGATGCTTTGATGTATTCTGAAAAGAAAGCTAATAAAAATTCAGTTTAATCAAGTTTCAGCCTCAACACCTCTAATCTGGGGTTGACCTTTTCTATTTTAACGATTATTTCTTGCCCAGGATTAAGGTTTTCTTTGAACCCTATCAGGTCTCCTGTAAGGTTAAAATCAACCAAGTATACCTTAGCCCTTTTGTTTTGTACCTGCAAAACCAGACCTTTTAAAGGTTGGTCTTTAACCTGGGTTTGCAAGTATTTAAGTAGAAAATATTTTTCTCTTTTGTTTTGAAGAAAGGTTGCTCTTTGAAGGTTAGTTTGCAATTCTGGTAGAATTTGGTTCAGTTCCTTTTCTGAAAGGGGAGGGGTACCAGCAATAAGGGCTTTCAATTGGTATTGGTTTACCAAGTCTGCAAACCTTCTTATCGGAGAAGACAAGGTCGCATAAGCTTCAAGCCCTAACCCAGAATGATATTCTGGGAAAAGAGAGAGCTCAGATTTTGCAAGATATCTTAGTTGAAGAAGTTTAAGATAAAGGCTTTCCTCAAAGTTTTCTATTATTTCTGCAGGTTTAGGTTGAGAACGAAAAATTCCAGGAATTTGATTTTGTTGAAGTAGTTTGGCTCCTAAGTAGTTCGTGAGAACCATGGCTTCAGCCACCAACATCCTGGCAGGGGTCATTTCTATCTTGAAAACCGAGATGGTCCCATCCTCAGCTACCTTAACCTCAACTTCAGGCAAAAAGATGGCAAGAGCTCCATTTTCATCTCTTTTTCGTTTAAACTGCATAAAAAGATGATAAAGTTTTTGCCAGAAAAGTTCTCCAGAACTGAGATATGAGTCTACCTCTTTATAAGTAAGTCTCTTTTTTACCTTAATAAGAGAGGAGGTGGCTTTAAATTCTTTAAGCTCTCCGTCTTTTTGCAGGTAAATCTTAAAGGTTAAGGCAGGTCTTATTTCTCCTTGTTTTAGACTAAATTTTTCATGAGAAAGAGAAAACGGTAGCATAGGGATGATTTTTTCAGGAAGATAAAGGGTTAACGTTCTTTCTAAAGCACTATTCCAAAGAGGGGTTCCAGGTTTGATAAATCCAGCCACATCTGCGATATGGACATAAACTAAATATCCCTCTTCTGTCTCCTCAAAACTTAGGGCATCATCAAAGTCCTCTGTGTCTTCAGCGTCTATGGTGAAAGTGCCTAAATGGGTTAAGTCTTCTCTGGGTTCATCATCTAATGAGGAACGAGAAATCTCTTCTGCCTGTTTTATTTCTTCCAAACTAAAGTCTAAAGGAAACTTTGTTTTTAAAAACTCTACGTTTTCGTCTTCGTCAAACAGGTTTAGTCTAACTAACAGGTCGAAAATCTGATTTTGTTCCTTAATTTCTGTCTTCTCTAAAACGTCTTTAATCATCTTTCCTGAGGGACTCTGCTCTTCCCATAAAAAATAGTCTTTTAAAGCAGTTCCCCAAAACTCTATGGTTTCTTGGTCAAACTTTTCTATAGATCCTGATTTTAGAGATTTTATAAACTCTATACCTTGGTTTATTTTTTTTAATCTTTCGAGTTCTTTTTCTCTCCTATGGATTTCCCTTTCTACTTCGTCTCGAGGCATTATTTCTACTTGGTTAGGTGCCTTTAACCTGAAATAGAGTTTAGCCTCGCAGACCTTTCGTAAAAAACCTGCGATTTCGTCTTCTTCTGGTACTTTTCCAAGAAAAAGTTCCACCAGGTCTTTAGCTAAAAAGTCTCCCCCTTCATCAACCACCACTTCCCAAAGTTCTTTTAAGTTAAAAGTATCCTTTAGTTTTTCTCTTTTTTCATGTTTTTCTTTGAGGACAGTTCCTACCTGGGTTAGGTCTTTTAATGAGATAGATTTTTCTTCAAAGGATATTAAAGCGTGGTAGTTGATGGTCTCTTCTTTGCCAGAAGGTAAGACCACATGAAGGCGTTTGCCTTTTACATCTTTAACGTAAGCGGTAGTTGTTTTTTCTCGATAGAAGATATCTACTATCTTATTTTTTAAAAAAATAAGGTCCATCACTCCGCAAGTAGCAAGGCCTCTTTGAGGTTTAACGTGCCTTCATAAAGGGCTCTCCCGGTTATAACCCCCATCAATCCTGAATTTTCATAAGGTTTTAATTTTTGGATATCTTCTAAAGTGGAAACCCCTCCTGCTAAGATGATAGGATGTTCTGAAACCTGTAGTGCCTTTTCTAATCTATCTACTTCTACTCCTTTTTGGGTACCATCTCGTTCGATAAGGGTTAAAATAATCCCAAAAAGCTTAAGACCTTTTAGATTTCTTATAAAATCCAAATAGTTTACCTCCGATGTTTCCAACCATCCTGCTATGGCTACCTTTTCACCTTTTACGTCTACACTTACGATTATTTTTTGAGGATATTGACTGGATAAGGTTTTTAACCAATCAACCGAAGAGACAGCTTTAGTTCCTAAAATGACCTGAGAGACCCCATTTTTTAGATAGGTCTCTACATCTTCTTTTGTTCTTATCCCTCCTCCTACCTGAACAGGGATGTCAAGACTTTGGGCAATTTTTATCACCAGGTCTTGATGGACTGGTTTCCCTTCTTTGGCTCCATCAAGGTCTACTATATGAAGCCTCTTAGCCCCTTGTTGCCTGAAAAATCGGGCATATTCCTCAGGGTTTTCTCCGTATACTTTAGTTTTTTCATAATTTCCCTGAAAAAGCCTTACTACCTTATGATTTCTTAGGTCAATAGCCGGTATTACCAACATTTTTTACCTCTTGGCACCAGGAAATTTTTGTAAAAGAAGTTCAATTCCATTTTCAGCCAGTTCCTTAGCGGTAAGCCATTTGATTTTTTTGTAGATTTTAAGGTTTAATAGGTTTTCACTCAAAGGCTTTTGGGTCTCGTCAAACATTTCTGCCCAGACAATCTTTCCTGAAGAACCATCGTAAAGTACCAAGATAAAGGCCACACTTGCTGGCTCGTTTACAGAAAAACCACTCCCTTGTCTTTCCTGATAGCGATAAATCCTTCCGTAAAGGATGGTATCTACTCCAGTTTTTGAAGCTAACATTCTAATAAATTCAGGAAAACTTTGGCTTTCGGCAACTGTTTCTGAAATTAAAGTTTCCGCCTCTTGAGGAGTAAGAGGCCTAAACTGATAAGGAAGGTTGACAGTTTGCAATCGTTTTCTTAATACTTGGTTAAGGGTTTCTGAAGCTGACATTTGGATGGGGCCTGAAATTATTCCTTTGAAAGGTACTATGAAAATTTCTCTTTGTTCTGGGTTGAAAGACTCAAAGGGAAGAACTAAAACGGTTTTAAAAGAGGTAGTCGTAGATTTGGTTTGAGGAGGTGAAGTTGCACAGCCTCCACACATTAAAACCAAACATAACCCGAGGCAAAAAAGAAAATTTTTCATAAAAAAACCTCGCAGTTAATTTTTAGTGTTATACATGTATTATAACATACTAAACTAGTTTATCCACTAAAACGAAAAAACAAAAGGGTAGTAAACCTGAACACACCAACCATGGTTAGATTGATTAGAAAGCTTCGTTTAAGGTATTAAAAAATAAAACTTCAAGTTGACGAAAAGGAGTTTTTTTTAATATATTTGCATTATATTTTCAAAAAAATAAAGGTTTAGGAGATATGCTAAAAAATTTAGAAAGTTTTGCCCAACGGATCTTTAAGTTAAAACAAAGAAATACCGACGTAAAAACAGAGTTTATAGCGGGTTTTACCACGTTCATGACGATGGCTTATGTGCTTGCGGTAGTACCTTCTATCCTTTCTAAGACGGGAATGCCAAAAGAACCTCTTTTTACCTCTGTAGTTTTGATGTGTATGTTTTCTACTTTTTTGATGGGGGTTTATGCTAACTTACCTTTTGCCTTAGCCCCTGGGATAGGGTTATGCGCCTTTTTTACTTATACCGTGGTTTTAGGAATGGGATACTCTTGGCAAACAGCTCTTACTGCTGTGTTTTTAGAAGGGATAATTTTTATCTTCCTTACAGTTACCAACCTTAGGACTGCTATTGCTAAAGCTATCCCTGAAAATTTGAAAAGAGCAATTTCTGTAGGTATAGGCCTTTTTATAGCCTTTATAGGGCTTCAAAATGCTCATATTGTGGTTAAAAACCCTAATGTTCTTGTTCAACTTGGAGACTTAACCAACCCTGAAGCCTTTTTAGGGCTTTTAGGAATAATCATTACAGGGGCTTTACTTTTCTTTAAGATAAAAGGAGCTTTGCTTTTGGGTATTCTTATTACCGCAGTCTTTGGGATCCCTTTGGGAGTAACTCGCTTAGAGAATTTACAATTTTTGTCTTTACCCTTTTCTTTGTCTCCGGTTTTTTTTAAGTTTGATTTTAATAACATTTGGTCAGGGGATTTTTTTATCATCATTCTTACTTTTCTTTCTATAGATCTTTTTGATACCATCGGAACGCTTATAGGTGTTTCTACTAAAGCAAGACTTGAAGAAAGATTTGAAGAAAGTATAAACTTTAAACGAGGGCTTTTGGTAGATGCTATAAGTACAACTGTAGGTGGTATCTTGGGAGTTTCAACGGTTACTGCTTATATAGAAAGTGCTTCAGGAGTTACAGAAGGTGGAAGGACAGGACTTACCTCTGTTTTTACCGCTTTCTTTTTCTTTTTAGCTTTGTTTTTTTCTTCTCTTTTTTTATCAATCCCTTTTTCTGCCATTACTCCTGCTTTGGTGTTGGTAGGGCTTTTTATGTTAACCGTCATCAAAGAGATAGATTTTGAAGATTACACCGAAGGGTTGCCTGCCTTTTTAACCATAATGTTCATGCCTTTAACTTTTAGCATAGTAAACGGCATCATCATCGGGGTGTTGAGCTATGTCTTTTTGAAACTTTTATCTGGTAGAAGAAGAGAAGTTCCTATCCCTACCTTTTTGATAGCCTTGTTTTTTATAGTTAAACTAATAATAGGTTTTTAGGTTTATGATAACCTCACGTTTACAACGTGATAGATGGGATTATAATTTAAATATTAGGTCGATCCTATGGATCCTTTAAGTTTGCTTGAAAAGTACGGCAGAGATAACCCTGAGTTTTTAAATCTTATCGTTAAACACTCTCAGGCAGTTGCTAAAAAGGCTTTGGAAATAGCCAAAAAATTTCCCCGACACTTGTCAAGAGAATTGTGTCTCCTTATAAAATCTCTTTACAAACATTTGCCTCAATTCGTATAAAGCAGACTTAATTAAAGGAAGTGGTTTTTGCCATCTCGTTTTCTGAATCCGACTTACTGTTATGTATATCGCAACCTCTGCTGTCTTGATTGATTGAAAATATCCCCCTGTATTTACCCTTATCAGCTCTATCCTGCTATTTATATTCTCAACCACATTCGTCGTGTATATATACCTCCTCACCCCCTCAGGATATTTCTTATAAACAAAATAATGCTCCTTCTTTTTCAAAAGTCCCTTTATATAAGCTGGATACTTCTTCTCATAACTCTTACATAAT